>JAJXWM010000059.1 GCA_021781615.1 Pseudomonadota bacterium | reverse complement strand
TCTTGTTCAAAGAAAACAGCATCAATCATAAAAATGGAACAATGTTTGTACGATGAAATTTAAATGTTTAAGAAACTTAGGTTTTTTAAAAGTTAACTTTTTTTCTATTTTTCATGCGATTGCCATGCGACGCGGATCGGATATAATGTGCATAACTTGATTCCTTAGTAGTATAAGGGATTGAGCCAGCCTCTTTGGCTTGTTTCACGCTTGCCAGAGGGGCGATCTCAGTTATACAACTTTGAGTTCTAGCATTTACTCCGGGAACTCAAGGTTGCGTTTACGGTGCAGAGTTTTTTAGAGCTCTGCACCACCAACCGAAAATAAAACTATCATCGGTTACAACTATAATAACAAAAAGAAATGAGAAAGTAAAAGCTTTTTGGAAAATAACTGTCATTTTATAATGGCTCTCTTTAACCAAATCGTTCATACGAATTTTATGATTTTAAACAACCCGTGCATGCTAAGTCAAGTTTATTTTTTATAATTATCCACACCTATGAATTAGTTACGGCAGTATAGATCTACTCGACGTCATCGAACAAGTGATCTACACGAATTTAGCAGCTTACGCTTTTGGTATGTCTTACCTTTAGAAGTGGGTTTCAATAGCGTAGATCTATCCGATCGTCATTGCGAACAAGCGAGTCACTGATCTATAATAGAATTATTATACAGCAGCATTCACAGAATAATAAAGTTGCACGAAATAGGACGAGCGCCGTGTGGCAATCCAGGAAAACTATCCGATTAAACAATGAGCTATAGTTCACATGGATGGCTAATAAAAATCGAAATAGTGGATGAATCCAGGATTTTAACTCCTGGATTGCCACGCCTTGTTCGCTGCGCTCACTGGCTCGCAATGACGGTACGGATATTTTTGCTATTGTAGTCTATTCAGAGGAAAAGATGATCATAAAAAGCTAACACAAGTTAGACTATTTAGAGGAGAAATTTATGAAAAAAAATAAAAACACACCCAGCGACAAGCATGACATTGTCCAGCTCAAAAATCCTAAATCAAAACGCTACATAAAAATTGACCGCACCATTGGCATAATTGTTTCACAGAAAAAAAGCCCTGGCCCTTATAAAAATATTCCTGTGGCAAGAAAAACCAGGTGACGGATATGTTATTAGGATAAATTTAATGCTAAATGAACTTACTGAAAATCAGATTAAAAATATGTCCCTATCTGAACTCGTTCACCGAATGGATCAAATTCGTTTATGTGCACATGAAGAACGGCATCGCCATTTACCGCCAGAATATATATTTCCACCTAATCTCGTTAATCAATTTATGGAAACAAGTTTAATTTCATGTAAAGATGAACAAACTAAAAGAAGATTGGCAGATTGTGCATTTAGGTATCTATTTCAAATGGATCTAGTATTAGCTTCGCTGGGTATCTGGAATAGAATATCGCCTGACTATGACTATACACAAGCTTACTGGAGCTCACCAACTTATTGGCTAAGAACAGCTGCATTAGATCAATATCATATCATAGGCAGTAGAATAGTTCTGGAATGTTTCTTTGACTTAATCTACATAGTAGATACAGGAAAACGCATGGATGGTAAGAGTAAGTTTGGAACATTTAAAAAATGGATTAAGGAAAGTAAAGGAAAAGACAACCCATATATTTATTTTGTTGGCCATATAGCAAGAGCTTATGAATTTGATAGAGATTACCGTCAAAAAGAAGTACATGGTACTTCGCGTTTTGTACATTCCATTCTAAAACTTCAAAAACCTGATAGTTCTGAGTCAGACATGAAGTTTCAACTTACAAATATTCTTTCTAATATTTGGCCCCGACTTTTAGAAATCTTAGATGGAAATGAGCCAAACTGTATCGGTGGGGTTGACGAAGAATTCGCGAATCGGTATTTTAGTAGAAAAGAGAATCCTGATGATTTTTTCAGCTTCGTTTGTAAGCTAATGGATGAAAAATTTAAGTAAAAATGACTTTTTAAAGTAAAAAATTAACTAATAATTTAATCCGCTCTTTTAGTCCAAACTTCTGCATATGCATCAAGGTAAAGCGAACCCCTTGCCAAACCCCATGATTTGAACTAAAATACATGTAAATTTGATGGGCTGCCCGTGGAATTTACATGTTAAGAAATATATCTTTCAAAATCAATCAGTTACTGGAATATTTTCCAGCTGTAGTACTCCTTGGCGCACGCCAAAGTGGCAAAACTACCCTGGCAAAGGCTCTACGCCCAGATTGGCTGTACTGCGACCTAGAAAGAGCTTCTGACTTTAACCGTATAGAGCATGACCCAGAATTTTTCTTTCAACAATATCCACAGCATATTATCATCGACGAAGCGCAAAAATCACCTAAATTATTTGAAACGCTGCGTGGAGTCATCGATCAACAGCGAAACATCCCAGGACGCTTCATTTTAAGTGGTTCCAGCAGCCCTGAACTGCTGAAAAATGTCACTGAAAGCTTAGCCGGTCGTGTAGCTATTGTTGAACTAGGTACCTTTAAGGCCAATGAGATTTTTGGTAAACCTTTAAGCCCTATTTATAATTTGTTAGCAGAAAACAAATTCACGCGAGAAAACTTGTCACATTTGGGGGCGCCACTCTTAGATCTAAAAGAAATACAAATCGCTTGGCAAAAAGGGGGGTATCCAGAACCCGTACTCAGTGCATCAGAAAACTTTTATCTGCAATGGATGGAAAATTATGAAAACACTTATATTGATAGAGATATTGCCAACCTATTTCCACGCTTAAACCGCATTGCTTATCGACGGTTCTTAACCATGCTATGCAGCCTTTCTAGCACTATCTTAAATAAATCGGATATTGCTAGAGCGCTGGAAGTCAGCGCTTCTTCAGTGCAAGAATTTCTAACAATTGCAGAAGGGACCTTCCTATGGCGCGCTTTGCCTAGTTATGAAAATTCAGTTTCAAAATCCATTGTTAAAATGCCCAAGGGCCACATACGAGACAGTGGTTTGTTACACTCATTATTAAACATTACACAAACAGAACAGCTTTATAAACATCCCATTGTAGGCGCCTCATTTGAGGCTTTTGTGATAGAAGAAATTATCAAAGGCTTGCAAGCAACTTTGTTAACACACTGGTCTACACATTATTATCGTACTCGTGCTGGTGCGGAGATTGACTTGATTTTACAAGGGCCATTTGGAGTCATACCTATAGAAATAAAATATGGGTCTACAGCAACTTCGCGGCAACTTAAATCTTTAGAAAACTTCGTCAAAGAAAATAATTTAGATTTTGCTTTGCTGATTAACCAAGCCGATAAAGCTATTTGGCTAAGCAAAACTGTATTTCAATTGCCTGCAAATTACCTTTAATTGTGCATTCAGTTTAAATAATTTGGGAGCTGTGGCAATGCTGCTATATCGCCTGTATCATGCTCAATTACCAAGCGTCCATTTGTGCTTTTCAAAATGGCATCTATTTTTTCCATGGATGCCTGTGTTTGAGCACGGTCTGTGTTAAAAGAAGGGATCAGCTTTAGCTCATACGCTTTCCTCGTATGATATAAGTCGCCGGATAAAATGACCACGCCTGTATGCGGCAAATGAATTTCCAAAGAAGCATGACCTGGGGTATGTCCAGGTGTAGATAAAATTTCTACTTTTCCATCACCAAAAACATCATAATCCCCTTTTAATAGAATCTTATGATCCTGCTGTAAGGCTGAAATTGCAGCGCTATTCGCTTGATGAAGAATAACACCGTAATCTGGTAGATATAGCAAGTTAAACGTCGGATTTTATAATGTATACGCTTGTTTTTATTAAATAAATTTCACTTAATTATTCCTTAAGGATTTTATGATAAAATTCGTTCTATTAAAAAATTAAAGATATAAAATCATATAATATGGGGTTACATAAGATGCCGAAGGTAAGAGATATTGATCAAGTTCGTCAAAAATGGGTTGCTTTGCACCAACGGCGCAGCGATAGCGCTGCTAAAACAGCCATAGTTACAGAAAAAGAAAGCCTCGATTTGCCTTTATTTAACTATTTTATGGCAAGAAGACAGCTAGAACTACAGTTAGAATTTGAAAAAAAACAATTATTGGTAACAGCATTAGAACAAGCTGATTGGTCTGCGCCTATATTTAGCGATTCTGAAATCGAAAAGATT
>JAJXWM010000006.1 GCA_021781615.1 Pseudomonadota bacterium | reverse complement strand
TTCCGATCTGAGGCATACGGTTTGTCCAGAAGAGCTAAATGTAATTGGTGAGTGGTTACGTAAGTTGTTAGTTTAGGTGCCATTGTGGTTGGTATCGCCAAATTTGGTAGATACAGACGGCTGCTATCCCTGTCACCGCTGAATTGGTTTATGTATATATATGAGATATAAATTAAGCATTTTGATTATTAGCTTTGCTTTTGCCATGGCAACCAAGGCTTTTGCTGCCGTTAATGCGTCTCATGAAGTTGGACTTAGTTCTGCCGATATTTCTGGTTTTAAACCCCCTGCAAGTAGCGAGTTTTTAGTTATGCCGGGTATGGCTAAAGCTTTAGGCTGGGATAAGAGTAAGAGTTGTGGTGGGGATGTTTTTTGTGGAGGATGTTATACTGAATCAGCTAATCTGGTTAATAATCCTAGCCCAGCTCCTTTTGGCGATACTTCAATGAATGTTACTGCGTCTAAACCAGGATTTTTTACGGAGGCGGGAACTTCAGTTATTCAAGGTGATGTTAAATTAATTCAACCAGGAAGAGAAATTACTGCTGATCATGCAACATTTTTTCGCGATAAAGATACGGGCAAAATCCACAAAAGCATTTTAATTGGTCATGTGAATTTTCGTGAGCCAGGTCAGTTAATCGTAGCGGAGCAAGGTAATCTAGATTTTTTTAACGAGATATATGTTTTATATCATGGAATTTATCGGATGGTGGCAAGTACACCCACTGGTTTATCGAATGTTTGGGGGCGAGCCAAACACGCAGTCAATAGTATTCCTGGTGTTTTAAGGTTAAAACAGGCCACTTATACCACCTGTCCGCCGGACGATACCGCCTGGTATCTTCGAGGGCGAGAAGTTAAATTAAATCGTAATACTGGGCGTGGGTATGCGACTAATGCTTTTATTGTGTTTAAAAAAATCCCTATTTTTTATATGCCTTACTTTAACTTCCCTATTGATAATCGTCGCCAGAGTGGTTTTTTAACGCCAACTATCAACTATTCCAAAGACTCTGGTTTTGGTGGTGAAGTTCCATATTATTTTAATTTAGCTCCCAATTATGATGTTACTTTTACTCCCCGTTTTTTTACTAGCAGAGGGGTTTTGTTTGATGGTTTATTTAGATACTTAAGTGCTAGTAGCGTGGGCAGTGTTAATCTGAGCTATATTCCTTATGACAGTGCTTTTGTTAGATATCGTAGGGATGCTGTAGTTCCAGCTGTTTCAAATCGTAATTACCGATCTTTTGAGTCGTTGAAAGACAGTGGGAATGGGCGTGGTTTTTTCAGCTTACAACATGGTTCTCGCCTTGGGGAGAATTGGAAAGCTTCTTTAGATCTAAACTATGCTTCCGACGATTATTTTTTACAAAATTTTAGTAAGGCAGCAACTAATGTAGATAATGAGCAGTTACTGAATCAAGCTGATGTTAGTTATACCGATTATCACTGGAATTTTTTAACCCGCTTGCAAGTGTTTCAAACTTTGCACCCAATAAATAATGCAGGAGTTCTGGATCAATATAAGCGATTGCCGCAAGTAAATTTATCAGGAGATTTCGCAGAAGGATGGGGAGGTTTAGATTATGGAGTTGATACTGAATTAGTAAACTTTATGCACCGCGATGATTTTTATAAGACCGGCTCCTATCCTTATACCGGAGGCTCGCGCTTTAATATTGTACCAAGTATTAGTAAGTCACTTAGTTGGTTAGGCGGCTATATTGCTCCACATGTCCAGTTACAGGTTACTGGTTATAGTGTTCATGATCAAGTAAACGTAAATGCCCCAAATAGTCCGGTTCGTTTTTATCCTATAATTTCAGTTGATAGCGGGATTGTACTTCGTCGCAATATTGATTTCTTCCGTGGGGAATATACTCAAACTTTAGAGCCAAGATTATTTTATTTGTTTGTCCCAAAAGTGGACCAAGATACCCTTCCTAGTTTTGACACAAATTTACCTGCATTTGATTTTAGCCAATTATTTCGTACTAACCGTTTTAGTGGTAGTGATCGGGTGGGTGATGCCAATCAAGTTGCTTTGGGAGTTACCACCAGATTTCTTGATGAATATGGTCAGGAAAAGTTTAATGCTGGCTTGGGGCAAATTGCAGTTATTCGTAAACATCAAGTGGGTGGTGATGCATTTGGTTTAGATCCTTTACGCAATGAAACCCTCTCCCCCTTGGTTGGTAAGATGCAGTATTTTATTAATCCTAAGGTTAATGCTACATTTAATCTGGCATGGGATCCCAGTTATCATCGTTTTAATACCTGGGATGCAGCTTTACAATATATAGATGGCTCGAGTCGGGTGGCAAATCTTGGGTATCGCTATGTGATACGGGCGGATGAGGATCCGGTAACTAAGGAAACTATCGATTTTAGCCGAGTATGGTTTTCGACAGGTTGGAAAGTTTGGCAGCGATGGAATATTGTTGGTCAGTTAAACTACAATATTAGCTATCAGCGGGCACAGAGTTATCTCTACGGTTTAGAGTATGATAGTTGTTGTTGGTCTATTCGTTTGGTGCATAGTAGGAATTTTATTGGTGTTAATGCCGGCGATGATCAAAAGAATTATGACTCACGAGTTTATTTGCAGTTTTTGTTAAAAGGTGTTAGTAATTTAGATTTTGGTGGGCTTGAGGGGATATTAACCAGCCAAATTGCTGGGTATAGGGGTAGGTTGCAATAAAATAAAAATTATGCAGAGGTCTTTATGAACATTAAAATTTTTTCCGGCTTATTGTTTTTAGGTTTATTTTTTATTCAGCCGATGGTTAAAGCTGAAGTTGCCCGTTTAGATAGAATCGTGGCAACGGTTAATACTGAAGTAATTACCGAAAAAGAGCTAGATAAAAGAATAGCTCTCATGAAGCGTCAATTTGGGGAAAATGCTCCTGCCAATTTGCGCCAGAAGGCGTTAGATGATTTAATTGATATCTCGTTACAATTACAGCTAGCTAAAAGGAATGGTATTAAAATTAGTGATAAGGAGCTTGATGCCGTTGTTGCTAATATTGCAAAGTCTCACGATATAACAGTGGCTAAGCTTAAAGAGGTATTGCCAGAGCAAGAGGGTATGAGTTTTGCCGAGTTTCGTAATCAACTGCGTGAGCAAGGGTTGCTAAGCCGGGTGCAGCAACAAGCTTTAAGTGGTGAGCTAATGGTCAGTGAGAAAGATATTGCTGCTATTTTACGTAACCCGCCAAGAGAAAGCGCTATGCCAGTCCAATATCACGTTATTGATGTTTTATTTGGTATTAAAGAGGATGCTACCGAGAAACAAAAGAGCGATATTAGCAATGAGGCTCAAAAAGTAGCAGTTAAATTGCGCAATAAAGATAGTGATGTTGAGGCTATCGTTAAGGAAATTCAAGGTAACTTAGGAGAAGGTGTTAAGAGTGAAGATTTAGGTTGGCGTAGAATCAATGAGTTCCCAGATTTATTCGCTAAAGAAGTAGCTAAAATGCAGGTGAATCAAGTGGTTGGTCCAATCCAGGCTCCAAATGGACTACATTTACTCAAATTATTGGCTATTAATGGTTCATCATCGGCTTCAGGTAAGCTTACCAAAGACCAAGCAGGTGAAATAGCGTATCGTCGCAAACTTGCTGAAAAATTAGGCCCTTGGTTGAAAGAGCTGCGAGAACCAGCGTATATAAAGATCTCGAAATAAAATAAGGGGGTCGTTTTGAGGGATCCCACATTTTTGGCGCCTAGTTTTATAATGTTTATTAATGATATTAAAATCAGCGCGGCAGCTTTATTTTTCATATTTCTTCATCTATACTACCCACGTTTCAGGTCCCTATATAAATTCGGAGAAACAATTGTGAAAAATAAAATCATATCTGTAGTTTTTGTTAGTGCTTTATTTAGTAGTGCAGCTTTTGCTGTTACCGCGAATCATCATAAATTGTTAAAAGGAAATACTGATAATTTGACTGTACGGACAGCTTCTTTAGAGCAGCAAGTACAAAAGTTGCAAAATGAAATCACCTCCCTTAAAAAGCCTGCAAAAAAAGAATCTGGTAATTATTTTGATACCGATTTATTAGTTGAGATGTATGCTCACGGACCCGCAGTTGTAACATCTCCAGCTATGGGCGTACGCCGTTCGGCTGAAGATGCTTCTGACCTTACTGTTAATTTATCTTCAGTTAACGAAGATATACTTTTATTAAAAACCCGTAAAGATATGGATAATTATGCCCTCAAAAATGGTATTAAAGTTCCTGAGCGGCCAGTGATTTATTTGAGCGGTGGTGTTGAAGGTGAAGTAAGTTATGCCAATAGATATAAATATTATGGGGCTGAGAAAACTGACATTAATTTAGCTCGCGCGGAAGTAGATGTTATTGCTGAGGCTAGTCCTTGGGCAACAGCTGCTATGATTGTTTCGTATGATGACTCTTCTGATAGTTGTAGGAGAATTGATAATTCAAGACTGAAGCTCGACCGTGGTTTTTTAACTATTGGGCAATTAAATAAACTCCCTCTATATTTTACTATCGGTCAAATTTATGCTCCATTTGGTAGCTATAGTACCGACATGGTAACCGATCCATCTACCAAGAAGCTGGGAAGATTTAAGGATAGGATGGCTGTTTTGGGATATTACTGGGAGGGATTAAGTGCGCAGATTTATGGTTATCCAGGTGAAACGCTTGGTAGTAAAAATGCGCTTGAGCATGCTGGTTTCAATCTTGGTTATGATTATACCAAAGATGAATTTAAGATTGGGGTTGGGGCGAGCATTATTGGTAACTTAGGCGAGTCAGATGGAATACAAGACGCGGTTTTTGTGCAAAAAACTTATCCCAGTAATGAAAGAATGGCTCATCGAGTTGCTGGTATATCTGGTCGCGCTAAAGTTCATTATCATCCATTTACTGTGCGCGCAGAGTATGTCGGTGCTCTTAGAAAATTTGATGCTAGCGATATGCAATTCAATAATGTTGGTGCAAGGCCGCAAGCTTTACAAGTTGAAGGGTTGTATGAGTTCAACTTCTTAAACAGAACTAATAACTTTGTTGTTGGTTACGGTCATACTTGGGAAGCTTTGGCTATGAAATTACCAAAGGATAGCTTCTTTGGTGAATACAAGATAGCAGTGGTTAAAAACGCTATTTTAAGCTTAGAGTATCGTCATGATATTAACTATGGTAAGGATGATACCGCCATGGCTAAAGGTACCGAGGTGAGAGTTGCTGGAGCAAACATTACCGGGCGACACAAAGATACTATAACTGCCAATATCGGGATTTATTTCTAGTAGTTTTAGTAGATCTTGTAGTGAAAAAGAGCGCCGAAGAGGCGCTCTTTTTTTTAAACCTATGAGACTCTCGCATAACGAGTGATCAATAGCGTTCTTTCAAAGCGTATAGGAATGGGGCTGTTGAAACCCGCCTATTTCGTCATTCCCGCGAAAGCGGGAATCTAATAAAAACAATAAGCTACATTTGGTGTTTTTATAAAAATTTTCAGATTTCAATAGGCCCGGAATAGGCAACCGCAGGCGGCTACTAAAGCTATTTTTGAAAAGTGTTGAAAGATTGCTAATATATTTTGAATTTATAGGCGCAAAGTTTGCTCAGGGGGCAAATTTTGCATTTTGGTTTTTGAGCGAGACAAGTATATCTTCCGTGTAAAAGCAGTAAATTTCCTGCGGTTTTAGCGAATTTTTTCGGAACGATTTTTAGAAGTTTTAATTCAGTTTCTTCTGGGGTTTTGCTTTTTACCAAGCCGAGACGGTTAGCAACTCTGAAGACGTGGGTATCGACTGCAATCGTGGGCTCATTGAACGCAATATTTAAAATCACATTGGCAGTTTTACGGCCTACTCCTGGTAATTTCTCTAATGCTTCGCGAGTGGTCGGTATTTGGGAATTAAAATTTTTTACCAGGATTTCGCAAGTGGCGATAATGTTTTTTGCTTTGGTATTAAAAAAGCCAGAGCTTTTTATGTATTTTTTTACGGCCCCAACTTTTAATTTCAATATTTTTTCGGGAGTGTTAGCTATTTTAAATAATTTTTCGGTGATTTTGTTGACGGTTTTGTCGGTAGTGCGCGCCGAAAGTATGACGGCGATTAATAATTCAAAATTTGATGAATAAACCAATTCGGTGGTCGGGTTTTTAATGGCCGAACTCAAGATTTTAAAAATCTGATAAATCATGGCCGTAATGGCCCGATAGTTTTGGGTTCTATTCGCTGTATTAGTGGTTTAAATTCGCTAATTTTATGATTAAGGAGTGGAATTTTATGATCTTCCCAGGTAAGCGGACTAATTTGTAAAAAAGCTTCAGAGTTAACCGCAAGCACGGGCAAGATCGGCTTTAAAAACAGTATAAGCAGGCGGTACATATTGATACCCATGGTGCAGATGTTTTGAACTGCGGGGTCATTTGGATTTTGCTTGGCAAGGTTCCAAGGTTTTTGGCTGTCAATGTATTTATTGGTAAGGTCGGCCAGTTGCATGATCAGCCGCACCGCATTACTAAATGCTCTTGTTTCGTAGGCTTCACTGATCTTTTCTGCAAGCTTTGGTCCTTCGGCAAACAATTCTGGAACGGCCAAGGTGGGAGCTAACATGCCGTCGAAGTTTTTATTAATAAAGCCAGCCAAACGGCTGGCAATGTTTACTACTTTTCCTACGAGATCACTATTGTTACGTTTAACAAAATCATCAAAGTTTAGGTCGATATCATCAATTCCCGAGTTTAATTTGGCGGCGAGATAGTAGCGGAGATATTCTGGGTTTAGGTATTTTAGATAATCGCTAGCCAAAATAAAAGTTCCTCGTGATTTTGACATTTTTTGGCCATTGATGGTGAGATAACCATGGGTGAAAATTGCGGTTGGTTTACGTAATTTTGCGCTTTCAAGTATTGCTGGCCAAAAGAGTGCGTGAAAATAAATAATGTCTTTGCCAACAAAGTGGTAAAGCTCAGTCGGGCTATTTGGTTGCCAATAGGCGTCAACGTCTATTTTTCTTTGGGCGCTAAGATTTTGTAGGCTGGCCATGTAACCAATTGGAGCGTCGAGCCAAACGTAAAAGTATTTCCCAGGTTTATTGGGGATTTCAAAGCCGAAGTATGGGGCATCGCGTGAAATGTCCCAGGGTTTTAAGCCCTGCTCAAACCACTCATTAAGTTTATTGACAATTTCTGGTTGTAAACTTTCCTTACCCCAGGCTTGTAATATAGAGGTATATTTATCTAAGCGGAAAAAATAGTGTTCAGATGATTTTTGGGTTGGTGGTTTGCCAGAAATAGTTGAGATCGGATTAATTAAGTCGGTGGGCGAATAGGTAGCCCCGCAGTTTTCGCAGTTATCACCATTTTGGTCCGGGGTGTTGCAGCGTGGGCAGGTGCCTTTAATGTAGCGGTCTGGTAAAAACATTTTGGCATCTTCGTCAAATGCTTGATTAATGGTTTTCGTTTCAATGTCGTCATTTTTTAGGAGAGATTCATAAACTTTTTTTGTTAGCTCCAGGTTTTCTGGGGAGTGAGTAGTGTAATAATTATCAAAGCTGATTAAAAAACCCGCAGAATCTTTTTCATGTGAGGTTTTAGTCTCGGCAATTAGTTGTTCCGGCGATATATTTTGTTTTTGGGCGCTGATCATGATTGGAGTGCCATGGGCGTCATCGCCGCAGATATAAAGGCAGTCGTGCCCTTGCAGTTTTTGAAAGCGGACCCAAATATCAGTTTGGATCTGTTCTAAAATATGGCCAAGATGGAGCGGGCCATTGGCGTAGACTAAGGCGGAGGTTACTAATATTTTGCGCATTGGTGATGAACCTTTAATTGGTTATAAAACAAAAATATATCATAAAATCAAGCTATTATCATATATTTTTGTGCTAGGCGGAAAAATTTTCCACAAATCCAAGTCTATAATACCTTTTTATATTCTATTTTTCATCTATTATACTTGTATACTTGTTCGAGTTTTTAATGCACGTGTGGTTAGGTTGGGCTTAATATTATGGATCCTGAATTATTACTAAATGAGCGTTCGCAAAGGCTATTGAAGCTTTTGGTCGAATGTTATATTCGTGATGGTGAGCCGGTTGGGTCAAGAACTTTGGCCAAAAAGGGGTCGCTTACCATGAGCCCAGCGACCATTAGAAATATTATGGCCGATTTGGAAGCGGCGGGATTTATTAATTCACCGCATACTTCTGCCGGGCGCATACCAACAGTTCGTGGCTATAGGTTTTTTGTTAATGAGTTATTAAATGCGCAGTTGTCATCCGATTTTGATAGTATGGAGCTTGCTAAACAATTGCCACTTGGCTCGGATACTAAAGAGTTAGTTACGGCAGCCTCATCGCTATTATCTACTATGACTAAACTTACAGGTTTAGTTATGTTGCCGCGTCATGATAGTGATATTTTACAATATATAGAATTTTTGCCATTATCTGATAATCGGGTATTGGTAATTTTAGTTTTAAATAAAAGCGAGGTACAAAATCGGATTATTTATACCGATCGATGCTATAATGCTAGCGAACTTAAACAAATAGGGAATTTTTTAACGGCACAGTTTAGTGGTAAAGAGTTGTGGCAGATTCGGCAAGAATTATTGACCGCACTTACTGAAGAGCAGCACAATATTTCTCAGTTGACCCAGAGTATTGTCGATGTGGCTGGTAAGGTTTTAGATGAACAAGAGGCAAAGAGTGATTATATAGTTAGTGGTGAAACTAATTTATTTAATTTTACTGATTATTCCGGAGTACATAAATTACGCGATTTATTTATGGCGTTTGCTGAAAAACGCGATATATTGTATTTGCTTAATCAATGTTTACATGCTGATGGGGTTAAAATTTATATTGGTGAGGAGTCTGGTTATCGACCATTAGATGATTGCAGTATAATTACGACACCTTATCATCGGCATGGTAAGGTTGCAGGGGTGTTGGGCATTATTGGCCCGACCAGAATGCCGTACGATCAAGCTATTGCAGCGGTCGATATTACGGCAAAACTTCTTAGCGCAGCTTTGGAAGAAGGAGATTAACTTTTACTTGGGGGTTAACTTATGAATGAAATTTTTGAACAAAATAAAAATGTTGATTTGGCAGAGCAGGAGCAGGAACATGGGCTGCTTGAGGCAAAAAATGCTGATCGTGGCTTGCTCGAAACTAGCATATCCAAACAAATGGTAATTGAGCATCCGAGCTATAAAGAGTTGCTTGAACAGTTCTCGCAAGAGGAGCAGAAAGCGCAAGATTTTCGTAATAAGTGGTTATTAGCGCAAGCTGATTTTGAAAATTTAAAACGTCGTACTGAACGCGAGATTGCTAATGCGCATAAATACGCTATAGAGAAATTTGCCCTTGAAGTGCTTGCTACCGTCGATAATCTTGAACGTAGTTTAGCGGTTAAAATTCAAGATAATGTTGCGCTTAACGATTTTTATGTTGGAATTGAGCTTACTCTGAAGCACCTCTTAGAAGTTTTACAAAAGTTTGGTATTACCTCGATTAATCCTGTGGGTGAGGAGTTTGATCACGAAAAGCATACGGCGGTAACGACCAAAGAGGAGCCGACAGCAAAACCTAATGCGGTGCTTGAAGTTATTCAAAAAGGGTATTGGTTTAAAGACCGTCTTCTTAGACCAGCGCTGGTGGTGGTAGCAAAATAGCAGTTAACAACCGATTGATTATGCAAGGAGTTTTTATGGACAAAATAAAGTTAATTTTTGCTGTTGATTTGTAATTATTCAGCATCACCGCAAGTAGCAAAAAAACGTTACTTGCGGTGATGCTGATATATCGCTACATTGTGACAGATATAACAAACCATTTCTTACCACTTGATTTCCCAACTTATAACACCAAATTTATTTGGATACCACCCAGGGCCACCGAAAATTTAGTTAACATAAGTCTTAACTTAACTAAACCAAATAGCGCCCTCTCGCCGTAATTGTTTGCGGGACGCTTCAAGTACATCCATGTAACGCTCGTGCTGCGCTATCCCTGCTCCGCATCGCCCGCCAACAATCACGGCTGCGGGCGCTTTTACCAATGCCAGCATTTATTTCATTAAAACTTAGTAGATGTTAATCTTTTCATAAAGAATTAATCATATCAGGCGGCATATTGAGTATGCTTCGCTTGAAAATATGATTTTATCTTTTTTTCCTTGTAATTCTTTTAATGTCACTTTATATTTTTTTAAATTTTCTTGTAATTCATTAAGTATTTTTTCTTCATGCTGTTTGCGCGAAATATTTTTAGATATACTTTGTCCCTCATGGATAACGCTACTAGGCCTTTTAGAAGCATTAGTATATTCTTCTATTAATTTCCTATTTTCTTCAGTATCAGGAATAGTTAAAGCCAAAGCGGCGTGTCCTAAAGTATTATGAAGTAATTTTACGAACAATTGGTGTTACATATTTATTTACGCCCAGCCCTGTTTCCCAAGTTAATAAGGTAAGACCAAACATAAAATTTTCTCCATGGACTATATTATTATTTCTAATTAAACATCAAATAATTATATTAAAATATTTTAACTTTATGGTTGTGTTTGCAAAATAATTGCATTTAACTATTTACATAATAGAACAGCTCGAGGTAGATTTTCTGGAGTCTTCTAATAAATATTCAATAGCTGCATCCGGATCCTCTAGTGCTATTTTACTAGCTAAATTTTTAAATTCTTTCATAGTAAAATGAATACCATACATACTCGGATTTTCCTCCAAAGAACTTACCCTTCTCTCTAGGTTATGGGGCGAACTAGTTAGGCTATATTCTCTGGCAAATCTAATCCCATCCTCTTTACTTTTGAATGCAAACCTAATGACGGTTTTACTCTCATCATCTCGGCTAGGCATAGCAGTCATAGCTTCTGGAATAACCGAACCTCGTTCTCTAAATTTGGCAGCAACAAACTCTTTGAATGAGCCTAGGCTGTTCGGTTGTTGCGGTAAAACCTCAAGACTTATAACGGGCGCAGATGTCTTCCTTGAAGCATATTTTTGCATGGCTTGTTCAAGGAGTAGAGGATAGTTTGGCGTTGTTGCTGCAGGATGAATTGACGAAGCTGTTCCTGCAGAAGCTGATAATGTAAAACCAAGTAACTTAGCTATATTCTCTGGCTTTATATCATCAATATCCGGAAAAGCAAGCAGTAAGTTAAGTGACGCTCGATTCATTAGCTCAGGTTCACTTAACAATTTTTTCAAAGCTGCAACACAAGTCTGATCTTTCAACATTCCCAAGCGTTCGATTACTTCAACGATAGTAGAAATATGATCATCATAGCGACCAGCATGTGCAACCATAATCGCAATATCTTCAGGGAATAAAAGTCCATGCCCATAAAGCATGGTACAAATCTCCTTAATGTCTAAATATACTGGCTTAAAACCTGTTTCTCTTTTAGCCTGACGAATTGCACTAGCCTGTGTCTCAGTTATTAACTTTTGGTCAACTGCACTTTTTAAAACTTCTTCAAAAATGACTCTTTCCTGTTCCATTTAATGATCCTCCCTGATAATTTATTATAATTAATCTATTATTTCGTCCGAACCCCCGTGGTGGTAAACCTCGGTGATTAAAAGAAAGAGCTGCTCCTCTTTCTCATCAGTTTGACATTGTACTACTTTTATCCTTGATTGTATAGCACACTACGGTACCGCGAATTGACTCACATTAAATGTTACCGAAAGTAAAGTAAGCTAGATATCGTTGACTCATATTAAATGTTACCAAAAACTGGAGCAGAAATATGGGTCATAATGAGAAAAAAGCCTATCTTGAAGAAATTAGGCTACGGTATCGCAAAGCACGCAACTCATTGAAAGCTAAGATCTTGGATGAATTTTGTGCTGTCTGTAACTACCATCGTAAACATGCGATAAGATTGCTGGGAGCATCTTTTAGAAGGATTAAACCCAAGACAAGAAAGCGTGGCAGTAGATCTACCTATGGCAACCCAATAATCATCGGTCCACTAGTCAAAATCTGGTTAGCTACTAACCAAATGTGTAGCAAAAAACTAAAGGCTGCTTTGCCCCTATGGCTACCATTTTATTAAGTTGAATACGGTCAGTTATCAGAGGAAGTTAAAGCCAAGCTATAGCCATAAGCCCTGCAACAATAGACCGTTTACTTAAGCCAAGCAAAGTCAGGCATAAACGTAAAGGTTTATGTGGAACCAAACCAGGAAGTTTATTAAAGAATCAAATACCCATACGTACTGGTAATTGGGATATAACAAAGCCTGGATTCTGTGAAGCGGATACTGTGGCGCATTGTGGTAATTCACTAAGTGGAGAGTTTGTTTGGAGCCTTACACTCACTGATATCTTTAGCACTTGGACTGAGAACAGAGCCATATGGGGAAAAGGTTCTGGAGATGTGCTTGATAAGATCAAAGATATTGAAGAAAAATTACCTTTTGAGCTGTTAGGATTTGATTGCGACAATGGTTCTGAATTTTTAAACTATCACCTAATTCGGTATTTTTAGTGATCGCCCTAAAACAAAGATGGTGCAATTTACCAGATCACGCCCCTACCATAAGGATGATAACGCGCATGTAGAACAAAAAAATTGGATCCATGTACGACAACTCTTTGGCTACGATCGTTTTGGTAATAAGGCATTAGTGCCATTAATAAATAATCTTTACGGTAACGAGTATAGTTTGCTACAGAATTACTTTTGTCCGAGCATGAAATTGATATCTAAAGAAAGAGTAAACTCGAAATATCGTAAAAAATATGATCTTCCACAAACACCTTATCAAAGATTGCTATCATGCAATGATATCTCTGCTGAAACCAAGCAAAGCCTGATAAGCACCTATAAGCAGCTAAACCCCTTCGTGTTACGTAAAAATATTGAAATCAAACTAAAGAGCATCTTTAGGTACGTCTAGTTAAAAAAACCTTGTTATATTTGCTTGGCAACCATCATTAGCTGGGTATAATCTAATGGCTAAATTTTTTTTGGCAAAAACCTGTGGATATGTGGATAACTTACAAAAAACGTAAGTTACCCACATACCCACAGGCCAGTAGTAAATAAATATTTTAAAAGAATACAAAAACAAACACTGTTTGGTAACATCGAATTATGAGTCAACGAACCATCTTTCGGTAACATTTTAGTGTGAGTCAACGGGTACATCTAAAAATTCTACATCCCAGCCAGCCAATTTACGTAATCTTTTAATACTAAACCTTGGTCTATTTTGCTTAACCTTTTGTAATAAGTTAAGAGCACATTCAACCTATATCTTCTGTTACCGTACTTATTCTGGTTTCTATTCTACCATGCCCACCGTCAGTTTCTCTATGCGAAATGGTTACGTTGATTTTATTTTTTTTCGTTAGCTGCGGATTGCAGCAGCCCCCTAACCCAAAGTTTTGTTCGCGCACTTTAGGGTTATGTATGGGCTTGCTCCCTTTGTCCTACAATTAGTAATAAATCATTCGATTTTAAAATAATGTTTGGGTCAGGATTTAAAATGCGATGTCCTTTGCGTTCTAAGCCAACCACTAATCCAAAGTTTTGTTCCCGCACTTTAGAGTTACGTATGGATTTTCCTATATAGGGATTATTGTCTTCGAGGATGAGAGCTTTTAGTTTAAAGTCTTCTAAAATATCTTTTTCTTTGGGGTTAAAATGGGGATCTTCGATATTTTTTTTGAAGGCATCTATTTGTTCATCATTTCCCAGAACTATGAGCTCGTCTTGTAATAATATTTGTTCTTCTCCCCGAGGAGCTGAGATTATTTTTGATCCGCGTTTGATAGCGACAATATTAATGCCAAAATTTTGCCGTAATTGACTTTCGCTTAATGTTTTACCAACGGCAGAGGTTGGCGTTTGATTGTTTGCTATTATTTCAACCAAATGGGTATCCCACGGCGCTAGTTCTTCACGTTTGTTTTGTTTTCGGTGTCGTTTTTGCAAGATGTGAACTAAGTATCGCTCAAACCAGTGGTAAGAAGTACCTAGCTGTTTGTATGCTAAAATAAATGATGTTATAGCTATTATTGCTATTCCTAGTGATATGTACCAAGTTCCGAAATAGGTAATACTCAGAACGATAATTTCGGTGATAGTTAAAATACCGCCTAAAAATAATGCTGGAATTTGGCGATTTTTTGGGATTAGTTTGAAGCCAAATAACATCCCCCACGTAAAAGGCGATGCGATTAATAAAGCAAAAAGCCAGCTGGATATTTTAATAAAATGGATATTGGTAGCTAAACGGCTAAATTGAGGCAAAACGAATTCATGGGTTAGGTTAAAAGTAAGTATAATAATAATCCCGTTTATTGCAAGCCGAGCGACAAACTTGCGATAACTTGTTTGTTCTTTATAACTTGCTAAGGCGCGATATACCCAGGCAGAGTAACTTTCTAAGAAATATTTAGAACGTGTTGAGAGATTGGTATCTAATTTTTTAGTAATTATCTCAGATAATTTTATAAGATAAGGTGTGATAAATATAGTGATGGTCGCCACGCCAATAATGATTTGAGGAAGGGTGTTGTGGGTGACTTTTAAGAGGAAACTTAAACTTACAATGATGAAAGAAAATTCTCCTATCGGAGCCATGCTAAATCCAGTGCGTACCGAAGTATTAAGGCTTTGTCCGGACAAAAAAGCCCCCAGGCTGGTTGCTAATATTTTGCCGATTATTGTTAATAGCGATATTATCAAGATGGTTGACCAGTTTTCTAATAGAGTTTTTGGATCTAACATCATGCCGATCGAGATAAAAAATACCGCAGCGAAAACATCTCGTAAAGGGCAGGTAAGTTGTTTTATTCTGGGGGCAAGAGGGGTTTCTGCCAAGATTGATCCCATGATAAAAGAGCCAAGTGCAGTAGAGTAGTGAAAATGGGCGGCGATAACCGCTAAGGATAAGCATAATGCTGTTGATAAGATGGTTAGGGTTTCTTGGCTGATATATTTAATGATGTTACGAAATAATATAGGGATTATAAAATATCCAGATAAGAACCAGCCACCGATTACTAAAATCAATTTTAAAGAGGCCCAAATCATTTCTGGTGAAAAAAGATTTTTGGTAACAACAACTGTTGAAAGGGTGGTTAACATTAGTACGGCTAATAGATCCTCGATAATTAAAACTCCAAAAACCAAGTCAGTGAATCTTTTTCCTCGTAAATTTAATTCATCTAGCGATTTAATGATTATAGTTGTTGATGAAATTGCTAGCGCTGCTCCCAGGAAGAGACAGTTATAAAAATTCCATTGCATCATCCAGCCAAGAGAAAATCCTAGGATTACTATTGTGCTTACTTTAATAATGCTGGTTATTATGGCTGAGAAGCCGATTTGTTTGAGCTTATGAAAACTGAAGTCTAAACCCAAGGCAAACATCAAGAAAATCACGCCCAGTTCTGAGAGCGTTTGAATTTGGTCGATATCTGTTACCAAAGAATAAGGAGGGGTGTGCGGGCCGATAATTATGCCCGCGATGATATATCCTAAGATAACTGGTTGACGTATTTTTTGAAATAAAAGCACGACAATGCTTGCTATACCAAGCATTATGGCAAGATCTATAATTAGTGGAGCTAATTCATGCATAAATTCATTTTACGAAGGATATAGTTCTATTAGCGACTTATCCTGAAAACTCGATTGCGATGAGTATATGTTAAACCTATTGAACCTTAACCTAAAAAGAGTACATAGACTACAATATGCCATATTTTGGAGTGTAAGCAAACCCATTGTTTTAGGTTAGTACTTTTATTCTAGCAAACTTTAGCTTACCCACTTGATAGGTATGTTCGGTATTTTTGTTGATGCGGGTGGCGAAATCTTCTACTTTTTGGCCATCAATTTTCACGCCGCCTTGTTTGATTAAGCGATTGGCTTCAGAAGAGCTTGGCGCTAGACCGGCTGATTTCAAGAGGCTGCCAAGTGCGATTTCATCCGCGCCAATATTGATGGTAATGGTTTCGATATTGGTTGGCATAGCTTTATTTTTAAAGCGAGAGGTAAATTCTTCGTAAGCTTTATCGGCCAGCGCTTTACTATGAAACCTTTCGACAATTTCTAAGGCAAGGGCTACTTTAATATCTCGGGGGTTGGTGGCGCCGTTTTTTACCTCTTTTTGCCACGCGGCAACTTCGGTTATTGAACGGAAGCTTAAGAGCTCAAAGTAACGCCACATTAAGTCATCAGAAATCGACATTAATTTGCCAAACATTTCTTGCGGTGGTTCATTAATGCCGATGTAATTTCCTAAAGATTTCGACATTTTTTGCTTACCATCAAGACCCTCAAGAAGCGGCATCATCAGCACTACCTGCGGTTTTTGGCCATAATGTTTTTGTAATTCTCGGCCCATGATTAAATTGAACTTTTGATCATTGCCGCCAAGCTCAACGTCAACTGCAAGAGCTACCGAATCATATCCTTGAAATAATGGATAGAGGAATTCATGAATGGCAATTGGTTTATTTTCTGCGTAGCGCTTACTAAAATCGTCCCGTTCTAGCATGCGGGCTACGGTATAGGTTGCAGCAAGTTTGACCATTTCCATCGGAGTAAGTTTTTGTAGCCACTCAGAATTAAATACAATTTTGGTTTTTTCGGGAATTAATATTTTAAAAATTTGTTCGTTGTAGGTTTTAGCATTTTCTAAAATTTCGTGTTTGCTAAGTGGTGGGCGAGTGATGTTTTTGCCGGTTGGATCGCCAATCATGGCGGTAAAGTCGCCAATAAGAAATATAACTTCGTGTCCTAAATCCTGAAATTGCCGCATTTTATTGATTAAGACCGTGTGCCCGAGGTGAATATCTGGTGCGGTCGGGTCAAAGCCGGCTTTTACTTTTAATGGTTTGTCAGAGCAAAGGCGCTCTGCAAGCTCCGACTCCAGAAGGATTTCAGTAGCCCCGCGCTTGATGGTTGCTAAATCTGTGTTTTTGGTGCTCATTTTATATTTATAAAATAATCAATTTAGACCGCTAAAGTTTCGGCAACATATCAAATATATACATTATCGCAAGGACAACTGACGCGGCGCCAACTAAAATGATTAAACCGATGGCTATGTTGCCGCATTTAACTTGATAGGGAGATTTTAATTCTTTTTTTCTTCGTAGATTATATACCATCATTGCTGGCAAAATTAGCGTTAATATCGCTAGAGGTATCGATGCATACTGGATTGCTACGAGGAACCCCTGCGGGTAGAGAATGGCAAATAGTAGTGGTGGGATAAAAGTTAAGAATGAAGTTTGTAACCGACCGAACCTAGTATTTTTCCGTTTGAATCCTTCCGCCAAAAAGTCGAACAATCCAAGCGCCACTCCCAAAAATGAGGTGGTTAAAGCAATATTAGAAAACCAGATAATGCTATTGGTTACCCATGAATTATTGACAATAGATGCTAAGAAACTTATAAACCCTGATGGGTTTGATGCTTCGGCAGATCCAGCAAAACTAGTGAAGCTATTCTCGCCAGTTAATGGAATAGTACCTAAGGCTGCAGCCATCCACCAGAGGTAAATTATGAGGGCAACGGTGGTTCCGACGATTACTGCTATCTTTAGTTGTCCTGGCTTTTCTCCGAGGTAAATTCTTAGGCTGGGGATGACAAAGTGGAAGCCAAAAGCGCAAACAAAGGTCGGTACTGCGCGCCATAAATAATTAATTTGCGAGGTATGTTCGGTAACCGCTGGGGCCAGCTTTATAAGATCGATATGCGGTATAATAAGCACTAAAGCAGCAAGAAGAAACAATCCTTTAAAAGTGATCAAAACCCGGTTGAAGTGATCTACCGCCATGGTGCTCCAAAATACTGCGATACCTAAAGTAATAGTAAACATGGTGGCGCTAATAAAATTTGGGATTTCGATATTTAACATCGGCGCGAAAGTGTCAGATATAAAATTAGTCGCTCCGATCATGTAAGCGGTTATTATGGCGTACAGTAAGAATAGGTAGGAAAGCCAAGTGATGATTTTACCAAAGTTGCCTAAGGTTTGTTCGGCCATGGCGCTATAGCTGCAGGCATGACTTGGTAATGCCAAGTTCATTTCTATTACTAGTAGTCCAGCCACAGTGGAGGATAGCCAGGCGACCAGCATTAATAGGAGAGACCAGGTGAAACCGGAAGCAGCTCCCACCATGGGTTGCGCTAACATCCCCGCCCCAACAGTTGTGCCAATTACAATCATCGTGCTGCCAATAAGCTTGCTGGTATTCATTTTGCATCCTCATAGACCAAGTGTATTCCCTTTCGATTGTATTTAATTATTGTAGAATTAACAACCTAAATGTTTGTTACTACTTTTGGAGAGATAGCTGAGCGGTCGAAAGCGGCGGTCTTGAAAACCGTTGAGGGTCCTGCCCTCCGTGAGTTCGAATCTCACTCTTTCCGCCAAATAAACCCTTGTGGTTAAAAAAGGCTGCTGTAGTATCAGTAATATCTGGAGAGATATTACTGATACTACAGCAGTGCTATATTTATGGGTAATGACACCATAATGAGAATACTTTTTGCAAACTAATGTTGAAACCAGGCTATCTAAATCTACATAGTAGGTATAGGTGCTGCTGGTGTTTCTTCCTTCTTCTTCTCCCCTTCCTTTTCTTTCCCCGGCTTTTGCTCCTTAGGTGCATCTGGTGCTGCCATCCAACTTTGCCGGGTAGAGTGAGACTCAGGAAAAAGAGTTTCTAGCTTTGCGCCAGAAACTTCTTGTATATGTTGCACATGGGTGTCCATACCAGCTTTTAAAACATTAACCGAACTATAACCAATGGCACTACCAAAAAATTTATTAATAAAAATATAAGCTTTTTCTAAAAAAGTTAATTTTGAGTCCGGATGTTTTTCTGAAAAACGTTTATGCTGCGCTGCAAAATCACCGATAATAGTTTTGCTGTCCTTTTTTTCCTGTTGGCCACTAACCGCCTCACTCTTATACAAAGGGTTGTATTTGGCTATAAGAAGCTCAAGTCGATGATATTTTGCTGGATTTTTGTCTTTTAGTGCTTCTTTGTATTCTTTTATTATCTTTATTTGATCTTTAGTCGGTATCAGACTTGTACGAGATGCCTTTAGAAGTGTAGGGTTATCAGAAAAAAGCACAGACATGGGTAGGCCGCTAACTCTATTAAGTTCCCCCCCTTTTTCGCTTATCAGATCGTCAAAATATTCACCAAATTCCCGTCTCTCACTCTCCTGCTCATTTGCAGGCTCCAGTGTGGCTAGAAGAATACATGCATCATCAAACTCAGCTTTCAATTTTGTATAATCTGCACCACTAGGATCACTCATTCCTTCAAGCTTTTTCTGCATAGCATCAATAGCTGATTTGCAGTCCTCGATTAGTTTTTCTCGCAGACTATCCATTATGCCGTTTTCTATTTCTTGCTTTATACTTCCTACTTCATATTCATACTCATCCAACGACCCAACAATTTCCTTAGCAATTTCATCCAAATGTTCCATTGGTGGTCTATGTTTTTCTAGCGCGATCTTTACTGAAGAAAGATAAGCGAAGCCTAGATCCCAATCCTCTGCACTCATCCCTTCATGATATTTTCCATATCTGGCTTTTGTATCAATGAAATCTGGGGTAACATGGCCTTCGATAAGAAGTTTAACAGCTTGAGAAATGCTTGGATATTTACAAAAATCCTTGGCTTGAAATTGATAATCCGGCATATAAAACCTCCTGTTTTTAATATATGTAAAAAACAAAATCACATCCACTGTCCATAATAGTAGATACATCAACATTATATTAGGTTCTGAATTATTGTCAAGGCAGCAAACAGGCAGCAAACAGGCAGCAAACGGGGGCAGCAAATTGGTCACCTAACTGTTTGTCAGATAAGGGCTCCTCAAGAATTTTTACAAAACTTATGTATTTTTGGTTCAAATAATAATATGATATGCCCCGTAAAATTTTTATGGAAATAAGATGTATCAAGTAGACGCTCCGCATAGTTTCTATATCCCTGTTATGGGTACTGGCTTTACCATAGATAGTCCGCTTTTTGTGGCAAAATATGGTATTTCGTCAGCTATTTCGTTGGTTGATGATGTTTTAATTGAACAGATGCGAAAATATTGGTGTGAGCAGTTTATGGAGCCGTATGAGCCAATAGCAGCGGGTGAAGAGGATGTACGCGCTAGACGTATTACCGCTTATCTAAATTTATTAAACAAGCTAGTAAATAAGCGGGTGGCAGCTATCAAGGTTGCAGCTTTTGAACCAGACAGCGAGATTACCTGTTATTTCGAGATGTTGTCCGATGATCACCAATTAAAGTTAATGTATGAAAAGATGCTTAAGGAAAACGATATTGCCGAAAGAATGAGATTACAAGATCAACTTCGTCAGTCGATAGTTGCTGGCGGAATCGACGTTAATATCATGACCAAGCTGGATCGGTTCGATTACGCGGGTGGTGAGCCGTTGCCATATGAGTTCAGCGACGCCGCTTCAGCGCTAAGAGGGTATGCTAAGAGTGATTTATCGTCTACTATTGTATTGTCTGCTGGATTTAATCCCCATTTATACGGTTACTTGAGTGAATTTCCAGATTTTTTCCCCGATGAAAATGGTCATATTAAGAAAAAAATCTGTCTTAAAGTTAGTGATTATCGCTCTGCGGTGGTTCAAGGTAAATATTTAGCAAAACGGGGAATCTGGGTTTCTGAGTATAGTATTGAGTCGCCGCTTAATTGTGGTGGACATGCTTTTGTTAATGATGGGCAACTTTTGGGAGCGATTTTAGAGGAGTTTAAACAGCGTAAAGAAGAATTGCGTGAAACTTTACATGGCTATTATGAAAAAGCCTTGCTTCGCTTGGAAAAGTTTTGTGCCAATGTTCAACAAAAGATCAAGATTACTGCTCAAGGTGGTATTGGCACTAGTGCGGAACATGAATTTTTATTGAAGCATTATGAGCTTGATGCAGCGGGATGGGGAACCCCGTTCTTGTTGGTTCCAGAAGCAACCAATGTCGATGAGGTGACATTGCAAAAACTAATGGTGGCTCATAATGATGAGGTGTTTTTAAGTTCTAGCTCTCCTTTAGGGGTTCCTTTTTGGAATTTAAAAAACTCCCCTAGTGAAGAAGCGCGCTTAAAAAGGATTGAGAAGCAGAGGCCAGGTAGCTCTTGTTTTAAAGGTTTTCTTAGATTTAATCGGGATCTTACGGTACATCCGGTTTGTACAGCCTCTCGGGAGTATCAGACGTTAAAATTACAAGAACTGGAAAGCAGTAATTTGCCGCCAGAGAAAGTCACGGCACTTAAAGATGCTTTATTACTAAAAGCGTGTATTTGTCATGATTTAGGTGGCGGGGTGCTAGCAAAAAGATTTATAAAAACAAAAGCAGAAAATACGCCGGCGATTTGTCCTGGTCCCAATATTGTAAATTTTAAGAAAATCGTTACCCTCAAAGAAATGATTAACCATATTTATGGTCGTTGTTCATTATTGATCGATAATGGGCGTCCCCATATGTTTATCAAAGAGCTGCAATTACAAGTTGATTATGTACTTGGCGAAATAAAGAATGCATCGGCGGGGTTGCCCGCAAGGTCACAGCAAAAGTTGGCCGAAGTTAAAGATAACCTTAGCAGTGGCATCGAATATTACCGTGGTTTAGCTTCCAATCTTTTAAAAGATCAGCAAGAAAATTTTTTGCAGTCGCTCGCAGAGCTTGATCGCGAGGTCAAAAATATCCATTTGGTTGAAGCGCCGGTTTAAGCGCTTCTCGATTATCTCAACACATCTTCCAAAGCAGTGGCAGCCAGAGTTTTCGCATCTTTATATTTAATAATTATTGGACAATAAATATGCATACTATTTTTTTTGCCGTGGCCGGAGGTAATTGGTCTTGTGCCAGCAACTACCACTGCATTTTCGGGAATGGTTAATGGTTCGGTGTCGGATTTTTTTATAAACGTACCGGTAACACTATCAAAAATAGGAATTGAGTTATTTAAAATTACGCCACTACCTAATACTACCCCAGCTTTGATAATAACTCCTGCGTAGATGCCACAGCTGCCACCGATAAAGACATTATCTTCGATAATTACTGGCAGCGCGCCAGCCGGTTCTAAAACGCCGCCGATTTGTGATGCTGCAGAAAGGTGCACATTTTTACCTATTTGTGCACATGATCCTACTAAAGCATGGGAATCGATCATGCAGCCGCTATCTATGTAGGCACCAATATTTATATATGCTGGTGGCATAACAATAGTTCCTGGTGCCACATATGATCCGCTCCTTATGGCTGAACCACCCGGAACCATCCTAATTTTATTATCTAAAGTTAATTGCTTAACGGGGATGGTATCTTTGTCATAGTACGTTGTGTATGTTCCTGGGATGTTTGTCAGACTACCATATTTAAATCCGAGTAGAATAATTTCTTTGATCCAAGTGTTAACGAACCATTTATCGTCAATTTTTTCCGCAACCCGTAATTTTCCTGAGTCTAGCGCGGCAATCGTTTCTTGAAATAATACCAGCGATTCATCTTTGGTTAGACTGTTTTCTTGTAAGTATTCAGTAGCTTTTATTTTAAGTTTATTTGCGTCCATATTTTACAGTAGCCCCAAATGTTGAATGGTTTTGGTTATAGTTGAAATGGTTTTTTCTGTTGCAGCATAAAGTGGCGGGCGGAGCACATTTTCAATTAACCCCATTTTATACATACCGGCTTTTACTGGGGTGGGGTTGGTTTCAATAAAGCAATGATTAAAAAGATCAGAGAGTTGATGGTGCAGTTTACGTCCTGCGACAAAGTCATTTCGTAACAGTATTCTTGTAAGATCGCGCATCTCTTTTGGCGCAATATTTGATACCACGCTGATTACCCCTTTAGCGCCGGTTGCCATCAAAGGTAAGGTTTCATTATCGTTCCCTGAGAGAACAACAAAATGTTTGGGGGCTTTTTTGATAATTTCGCTTATTTGTGAATAATTGCTAGAAGCCTCTTTAACGGCAACAATATTTTTAATTTTAGCAAGTTCTAAACAAGTGTCAGCAGCTAAATTTACTCCCGTGCGACTAGGAACATTGTATAAAATGATTGGTTTTCTGGTAGCGGTGGCGATAGTTTTAAAATGATTATATAACCCTGATTGGGTGGGTCGATTATAATAAGGTGTAACAATCAAAAAACCATCAAGACCAATATGGCGTAACATGGCGATATTATCGATAACACTTTGCGTGTTATTTGATCCGATACCAGCAAAAATTGGTATTTTGCCCTTGGTTTCAGCAACAGTTGCTGCGAGCAGAGTGACTTTTTCGCTATCGCTTAAACATGCCGCTTCACCAGTGGTGCCCAGGGGTATTAAGAAATCTATTTTGCTGGCAATTTGTCGTTTGATTAATTTTTTATAGGCTTGATAATCTATTTCGCCGTTTTTATTAAATGGAGTTATTAAAGCGGTGCCGCATCCCATTAATTGTTCTATTTTCATTTTAGTAGTTCCTGAAATTTGGTTGCGAGAAGATCTTGAAAATTCCATATACCGTTTACGTTTCCGGTCCACTCTGCCGCTAAAATAGCACCAACAGCAAAACCATCACGGGTATAGGCTTCATGTCTTATCGAAATTTTATCGATCATCGATTCGTAGCTTACTTCATGCACTCCCTTGATCCAGCCACTTCTTACGGATGAGGGCTGAACTTGTTTATTGAAGGTTTTTTGTAAGATGTCGGCGAGAGCTTTAGCTGTTCCTGAGGGTTGATCCTTTTTCTCGCGGTGGTGCATTTCTAGTATATATGGATCATAACCTTCAAAACCAGCTAAGAGTTTTGAGGCAAGATTAATAATCTTGAAGTAAATATTAGCGCCGATGGAGAAATTGCTGGAATAGATCAACGTTTTTTGGTGTTTGCCAAAATAATCGAAAACCTCTTCCCGGATCTCTTCCCAGCCGGTAGTGCCGATGACTGCAGCCTTACATTGCTCAGCAATTAATTTGTAGTTGGCACGAAAAGCTTGCGCGTTGGTAAAATCGATACAAACTGTATTCTGTAGTGAGGAGTTATGGGGGGTAGATTTGGTATCAAATTTGCCCGTAATTTGGTGATGCCGCTTTAGCGCAGCATCGTGGACGGAGAGTCCCATTTTGCCGTAGCCGATTAGTGTTAATTCCATAATGTCCTCGCTTACAATAAATTATTTGCCACAATAAACTCTGCATTTAAAATAGCGGCACCAGCTGCGCCTCGAATAGTATTGTGCCCTAAAGCAGTAAATTTCCAATCTAAAACTTCACAACGTCTAAGATTGCCAACTGACACCGTCATGCCGTTACCGCAATTTACATCGAGGAGAGGTTGTGGGCGATTTTTTTCTTTGAAGTATTGTATAACTTTTGTTGGTGAAGAGGGTAGTTCTAATCGGTGAAAATTATTGAAGGCGTTAATAATGTCCGCTTCCGTTGCTTTTTCCTTGGTGGAAAAGGAAGCAGATAAAGTATGCCCATGGTAGACGGGAACTCTGTTGCATGAGGCAGAGATTTTTAAGTCGGCTGGGATAATTTTGCCATTTTTATAGGTGCCAAATATTTTTAAGATCTCAGGTTGTACTTTTTCTTCTTCACCTGAGATGTGAGGAATTACATTACCTAAAATGTCGAGCGCTGGAACTCCAGGGTATCCTGCGCCAGAAATTGCTTGCATTGTTGTGGTAATAACTTTATCTAAACCAAATTTTTTAAATATTGGAAATAAAGCTACGGCGAGCATGATTACGGAACAGTTGGGGTTTGTTACAATATACCCTTGTTGGATGCCAGCCCGGTATTTTTTCACCTGGTTTTCGATTAGTCGAAGGTGGTCAGCGTTAATTTCTGGAATTACCAGTGGAACATCTTGGTCCATGCGATGGTTTTTGGAATTGCTGACGATGATGTGTCCATCTTGTGCATAATGCCCTTCAACCTCACCAGCAACCGCTGCGTCAAGGCCGGAAAATAAAATTCTTGCTTTAAGTGGTGCGGAACATTTTTTTATCCGCATCACCCCGACCTTTGGTGGGATAGGTGCAGCATCTTTCCAATTTACATGTTCAGCATAAACTTTTCCGGCAGAATTTTCTGAGGCAGCAATTTCGCTTATTTCAAACCAGGGGTGGTTAGCAAGGAGAGAAATTAATTTTTGTCCGACGGCGCCGGTGGCGCCTAGTATCCCAACTGGTATTTTCTTGTTCATATTTTTATCCAAAAAAGGAGTCATGTAATTTTTGTACTACAGTAAGTACATCATTTTTCCCGACCATCAGTACCAAATTGGTATTTGATGAACCGTGGATCATTATTCTAACATTAAAGCCATCTAAAGTTTGGAAAATATTTCCGGCTATTTTTTCTATGTTATTGAAATTTTTCCCAACCACGCATACTAGCGATGATGATAAATCGCTAGTGATTTTAGCAAAGAGTGCTAATTCTTTCATGATGTTGTCGAGTGGCGCGAGGTGGTTCAATACCAAGGAGATGTTGGTTCCAGATATTGTTGCGGCATCTATAGTTATTTGTTCAGCATTAAATAATGAAAGAATGTTTGATAAAAAGTTATTTTGGGGTGCTGTTTGGTTTGGTGAAATATTTACAATTTTACTATTTTCTCGATAAGTTATTGAGGTGATTTTTGCTTGTTTAGTTTTGGTGTCGTTTGTAATTAGCGTTCCTTTTTGTTTTGGATCCAATTTTGTCGAATTAAGAATTCTTACGGGAATATTCTTCTTGGCAGCAGGATGGATAGTTAATGGATGGATAATTTTGGCGCCGAAATATGAAAGCTCTGCTGCTTCACGAAAAGAAAGGTGCGGGATGAATTTGGTGTTGGCTATTTTCCTTGGGTCAGCGGTCATAACGCCGTCAACATCAGTCCAAATTTGAATCTCTTTAGCGTTCATAACCATGCCGATCAGAGAGGCGCTATAATCTGAACCTTCACGACCGAGAATGGTTGTTGCTCCTTCTGGTGTGCTAGCAATGAAACCTTGGGTGAGTACAATGGTTCCTTGATTTAAAATTTTATTTAATAATGGCGGCATCTTTTTTGCCATTTGTTCTAAAATAGGGGTGCCTTCTTGATGGTTATCGTCGGTGATAATAATCTTACGCGCATCGACCAAAATATTTTTTACCCTGTTTTCTAACATTGTGGCATGGAGCATGGTGGAGGAGAGTAATTCTCCGTAAGCTACCACCTTAGCAAAACAGTGATCAGAAAGCTTCGAGATTAGCGATATTTCTTCGAGGGAGGTATGGATCTCGGTAAAATAGGCTTCGATCTGGCTTTGGGTTTGAGTGAAAAGTTTTTGTTCATGAATAAGATCTTTAATTATCTTCAGATGTCGATTTTTAAATGGGAGTAAGATTTTTTTGCATTGTTGAAGTTTGTTTTTGGCAGCGAGCTTAGCAACTTTAGTTAGAATATTAGTTGCTTCAGCTATTGCTGAGACCACGACAATTGTTTTTTTGTCGCGCCTTGTTTTTATGTGATTGATGACCCTCGCGATTGCTTTCGCGTCAGCTACTGAGGTTCCACCAAATTTCATTACTAACATATACCCCTCGTAAAATAAATTTAGGGGCAATCCCCCATCGCTTTGTCCCCGCGCGAAGATCGCGGGGAATAAATTTTAATTATTGTAACTTCAGTAAGTTATAATATAATTTCTTTAAGTCAATAACCGCTTTTTTAAGTTCTGAAATCTTTATCTGTTCGTTTTCAGTATGGGCATTCAATATATTTCCTGGTCCATACAGCAGGCGTTTGCCAAGATTACTTAAGTGTGGGGCATCGCTGCCGAACGAGACCCTTCCTGTTTTGAATCCTGGGACCGTAAAAAAACTCATTGGTGAACCGTCGTTAATTATTTTTAGTTGTACCTTTTTGCCGGCTAATTTTTTAATTATTTTTTCGAGGTGGTTATGCGAGGTAAAGGTTGTACGAAAAAGTATTTTGCAGGTCGCTTTATCCGGGATTACGTTTAAAGGGTTGATGGTTTTTGCTAGGCTAACGTTGTAAGTGGTTTTTCCAAGCTGGCGATCTTTCGGAAATTTTATGGCAGCAAGTTTATTCAAAAATAATCTGAGGTTCTCGACTGCGCTTTCGCCATGTTCTGGGTAACCAGAGTGTGCTGCTTTTCCGGTGGTGGTTACTTCAGCTAGCAATATACCTTTTGCGGCAGTAATTAATTTATTTTCGGTTGGCTCGCCAATAATAATATATTTGCAGTGCTTAACTAATTTATTGGCGGTTTTTGCGCCGGTTGATTTTTTTTCTTCATCAGCCAGTAATAAAAGGCCGAAGTCTTTTTGTCCTTCTTGATAAAGTTGTCTGCAGGTTTCGTACATTGCTGTAATCTGTCCTTTGGCATCGCAGGCGCCGCGACCATGAATTATTCCGGCTTTTTGGTGTGGAGGGATATATGGCGCGACAGTGTCTAGATGGGTACAAAAAACTATTTTTGGTTTTCCCCATTTAAAAAAGATGTTTTTTTGTTTTCTTGCAGTGCGCTGAATTTTAATTGTTGCGCCCACCGGCTTAAAGTTTTTAACCAGGTAATCGGCAAGTCTATGTTCACTACCGGTGGTGGAGTCGATGGTCATCAAGTTAAGAAGAAACTTATACATAATATTTATAGCCTATTTTATTTATAGCAGTATTTTTCCTTCGCAAATATTTTCTGGCGCTGGTCCTGTCATGTGCACCATATTATCTTCGTGCCATTCAACTAATAGATCTCCCATCCCCATTTGTACGGTAACATTTCTTGCGGTTTTGCTATTGAGACAAGCAGCCACAGTTGCTGCGCAGGCGCCGGTGCCACAAGCGAGCGATAGCCCCACCCCTCTTTCCCAGGTGATTAATTTAATTTTCGAGCGATTTATGATTTTTACGAAATCAACATTGGTTTTTTGAGGAAATAGTTTATGTTTTTCAAGCGACGCCCCGATTTTTGTTATTTCGCGCTGATCAAGTTTGTCAACGAAGATTATGGTATGAGTGGTGCCCATGATCATACTAGTAATGTGGTATTTTTTATCCAAGACATTAATTGGGCGGTTAATGTTGCTTGTTTTAAAGAGCGGTTCTCCCATATCTACTTTTATGGATGAGATGGTATTGGCTTTTAATGTCAGCTCAGATTTAATTATTCCGGCCAAGGTTTCAATAGTCACCTTTTTCTTTTTTATTAGGTCATGTTCAAAAATATATTTTGCAAAGCAACGAATACCATTGCCGCACATGTTAGCCTCACTGCCGTCAGAATTTATGATTTTCATCTGAATGTCGGCTTTGAGTGATGGTAATACAACTAAGATTCCGTCGGCTCCGATACCAGTGTGACGATCACACAATTTTTTGGCTAATTCACCCAGTTTTTTTTGCGGGATGATGGCTGGGTTATTCAAAATTATGAAGTCATTACCAAAACTATGTGCTTTTAGGAAGTTCATTGTTATCAGGTATCTTACAGTTAATGACGAAAAAGGGTCAAGTCCTTCCCTTAAACTTTCAGCTTCAGGTTTTCTTTGATAAACATGTCTAGGCCTCCGTCCAATACTACCTGGGTATTACGGGTTTCGGTGTTAGTACGCAAGTCTTTGATACGGGAGTCATCTAAAACATAAGAGCGGATTTGACTACCCCAAGCGATGTCTAATTTTGACGCCTCCAAACTTGACATCTTCTCTTGTTTTTTACGGAGTTCGATTTCGTATAATTTGGCGCGTAACTGTTTCATCGCTTGGGCGCGGTTTTGGTGTTGCGAGCGCTCACTTTGACATTGGACAATGATACCGCTCGGATTATGTTTAATCCGAACAGCCGAATCAGTCTTGTTGACATGTTGTCCGCCTGCTCCTTGGGCGCGATAGGTGTCAACTCGTAGATCAGCTGGGTTAATTTCAATATTTATATCTTCATCAACCTCAGGATAAACAAATACTGAGGCAAAAGAGGTATGGCGTTTATGGTTAGCATCAAAAGGCGACTTACGGACTAAGCGATGAACTCCGGATTCGGTGCGTAGCCAACCATAGGCGTAATCAGCGGTAAATTTTATGGTGGCGCTTTTAACTCCTGCAACTTCCCCGGGAGATACCTCAAGCAATTGCACCTGAAAACCATGTCGATCACCAAAACGCAAATACATGCGAAGTAACATTTCAGCCCAATCTTGTGCTTCAGTGCCACCAGAACCAGATTGGATGTCTAGATATGCATTATGCTTATCCATTTTACCGGAAAACATTCGTTGAAACTCTAGGTCGGCTATTTGGCTAGATAATTTGGATATATCTTGTTCAAGCTTTAAGATCGTTTTGTCGTCATTTTCAGCTGCTGCAATTTCTAGTAGTTCACCAGCATCTTGAATAGCAGTTCCTAATTTATCTATTTGTTTTATAAAGATTTCTAGTTGAGCTAACTCTTTGCCAAGTGCTTGCCGTTTTAGTAAGTCGTTCCATATTTTGGGGTCTTCTAATTCTTTTGCTACTTCGGTCAGGCGTGTGTTTTTTAGATCGTAGTCAAAGATACCCCCTAAGGGCATCGAGGCTACTTTTTAGGTCATGAATTTTATTTATTAATATATTAATATCGATCATATAAGTATTGGTAAATTTAGATTATTTATGTTTTTTTGTCTAGCTTTTAAGGTGCTTTTAAGCTACTAAATAATAAATAGATTGAATTATAGAGGCTTTTTGATAAAATGACCCCATAAAGTTTATCAATCTAATTTTTTATTCTTTAGGAGTTTGTTTGAATTACGTACCCCCAGACAATGACTTAGGTCATGGTGGTCGCGTTGTGACAAAGGAAGTTATGTCTCAACGTAACCTATGGCTATTTGTTAGTTTTATTATCCTGCCAGTGGCATTAGTTATTGGCGGTATGTATATGTCTAAGCTCTTCCGGCAACTCAATAGTTCTCAGTTACAGGCGGCTATTACCAGTCAGGGCGAATCTCAAGCATCTTCGGTGTTGTCTACTGTTTCGTCAGTTCCAGCTGTGCCCCAGGCAGAGCCTACGTCGACATCAGCACCAGCGGCTATGTCGGGTGTTACTAATAAACCTGCTATTAGTACAGCAGAAGCTGCGTCGGTGGCCAATATTCAAAAGCCACTAGTAGTTACCATTAAATCCAAAGACAATCTTAAAAAACTTTTTAAGCGTAATGGATTAAATGAAAAAGACGCATTAGCTATCCTGGCTATCAAGAAGGCCAGTTCTCTAAAGAATTTACATGCTGGCAAAAAGATAAGTTTAACTTTGGATGCAACTAAAACTAAGCTTCAGGTTTTAGAATATAAACTTGATGATTTAACTACCCTGGTGGTTACTGCCAGGAAGAGCGGTTGGTCTGTTGACACTAAACACATCAAGCCGACAACTAAAACTAAATATGCAGCAGCTACTATCACCGGGTCAATTTATACTGCCGGCAAAAGGGCGGGTGTTCCACAGAAGCTGGTGGCGCAGATGGTAAATGCTTTTAGTAATAGAGTTAATGTTAAAAAGATTCATGATGGGGATAAATTTGCTTTGCTTTATAACGAATATACGCTCGATGGTAAGAAGGTTCGCGATAGCGATATAGCAGTAGCGGAGTTGGTGCATAAAGGGGAAACCCATCGTATTGTGAGCTTTACCGACTCTTACGGCCATACAAATTTTTATACGCCGCAGGGGCACAGTATTAAGCCGGCCTTTGAGCGCTACCCAGTGGCCTTTAACCATATTGGGTCACGTTTTTCCCACGCACGACACCACCCTATACTTGGTACAGTGCGTGCTCATACTGGGGTAGATCTTTCAGCAGATAGAGGCGCTCCTATAAAGGCTACTGGCAATGGTAAGATTGTCTTTGCTGGAACAAGTGGTGGTTATGGTAATGTTGTAAGAATTAAGCATGGAATTTATGAAACGGTATATGCTCATCTATCCCGTTTTTCGAACAAAGTTTATACCGGAGGATACGTTAAGCAAGGAGATGTTATTGGTTATGTGGGATCTAGTGGTTTGGCTACAGGTCCTCATTTGCACTATGAGCTTCGTGTTAACGGTGTTCCACATGATCCGCTAAAAGTAAAGTTACCATCAGGTCAGATGATAGCTTCAGAACATCGGAACCGCTTTTTTGCCCTATCGAAAAAGGTGCTGTCACAGCTAGATTCATATCGTAAAGGTATTGTGAAGTCAGAATCTTGACCTAAGAGCCTGTCCTAGCTATAGGGGAACAGCATTCGCTTTTTGATCCAGTGGAATATGATCCTGAAATATGGAGCTCTGGCGCGAAGCTCGACTATATTCCTAGAGCTCTGCTAAATTACAAGGAGAGTTAAAAGATGTTATTAAAAAGTGGGGCCAGATATTATCGGAAATTTACTCCATCCTTTACGATTCCTCTATGATTTACGTAACAACATCGATGATAGTGTGACTGTGGTTAGTACTATCGGTGCTTATCATATTTTGAAAAAGGCAATGGCCGCTGGGTCCAGTGCTAGTAGAGGTTCCAGCCGATTATTCCGATAACCCCTCGGTTTTTATAGAGTGTAGCGTAAATAAAAAGGGCGCGCAGTCAACGGATTTCTCAGAGCATGCCCTTTTTCTCTGCAGAAGATAATCTGATGGTCTATAATATGTAATTGTTGTGTTTAAGTTTATTCAGAGGCCGCATTTTTAGCGGGGTTGGCGGGGATAAAAAAAATTATACTAAAGCTGTTGACATATGGTAGTAAATTAGTAGAATGCACGATCTTACCTGTGATTATACAGGCCTGCTCTTTTAAAATAACTAGAAACAATTTGTGTGGGCGCTCATGTCAATTTTATATAATTAAATAATCGATGTGAGTGACTATAGTAAGTAATTTATACAGTAATTCATTTCGAGTAGAATCAAATTTTGCAAAGACTAATGTAAATTAGTTGATGCAATAAAGTCTTTTCAATTGAAGAGTTTGATCCTGGCTCAGATTGAACGCTGGCGGCATGCCTAACACATGCAAGTCGAACGTGAAAGAGGGGCAACTCTCGAGTAAAGTGGCGGACGGGTGAGTAATACGTAGGAATCTGCCCTAGAGTGGGGGATAACCTGCCGAAAGGCGGGCTAATACCGCATGATCTCTATGGAGCAAAGGTGGCTAGCAATAGCCTTCGCTTTAGGATGAGCCTACGTCGGATTAGCTAGTTGGTAGGGTAATGGCCTACCAAGGCGACAATCCGTAGCTGGTCTGAGAGGACGATCAGCCACACTGGAACTGAGACACGGTCCAGACTCCTACGGGAGGCAGCAGTGGGGAATATTGGACAATGGGGGAAACCCTGATCCAGCAATGCCGCGTGTGCGATGAAGGCCTGCGGGTTGTAAAGCACTTTCGGTGGGGAAGAAATGCCCAAATATAATACATTTGGGAGCTGACGTTACCCACAGAAGAAGCACCGGCAAACTCTGTGCCAGCAGCCGCGGTAATACAGAGGGTGCAAGCGTTAATCGGAGTTACTGGGCGTAAAGGGCGTGTAGGCTGATATCTCAGTCGATTGTGAAATCCCTGGGCTTAACCTAGGAATTGCAGTCGATACTAGATGTCTTGAGTATGGTAGAGGAAAGTGGAATTCTCGGTGTAGTGGTTAAATACGTAGATATCGAGAAGAACATCGGTGGCGAAGGCGGCTTTCTGGACCAATACTGACGCTGAGGCGCGAAAGCGTGGGGAGCAAACAGGATTAGATACCCTGGTAGTCCACGCTGTAAACGATGAGAACTAGATGTTGTCCTGCACTCAAATCGGGTATTATGTGCCCAATTTGAATGCAGGACAGTATCGCAGCTAACGCGTTAAGTTCTCCGCCTGGGGAGTACGGTCGCAAGATTAAAACTCAAAGGAATTGACGGGGGCCCGCACAAGCGGTGGAGCATGTGGTTCAATTCGATGCAACGCGAAGAACCTTACCTACTCTTGAAATCCTGGGAATTCTCTAGAGATAGAGAAGTGCCTTCGGGAACCTAGAGACAGGTGCTGCATGGCTGTCGTCAGCTCGTGTCGTGAGATGTCGGGTTAAGTCCCTTAACGAGCGCAACCCTTATCTTTAGTTGCCATCAGGTTATGCTGGGAACTCTAAAGAAACTGCCTGCGTTAAGCAGGAGGAAGGCGAGGACGACGTCAAGTCATCATGGCCCTTATGAGTAGGGCAACACACGTGCTACAATGGGAAGTACAAAGGGTTGCCAAGCCGCGAGGCGGAGCTAATCTCAAAAAACTTCTCGTAGTCCAGATTGAAGTCTGCAACTCGACTTCATGAAGCTGGAATCGCTAGTAATCGCGAATCAGAATGTCGCGGTGAATACGTTCTCGGGCCTTGTACACACCGCCCGTCAAACCATGGGAGTGGATTGTACCAGAAGCGGGTAGCCTAACTGCAAAGAGGGCGCCCACCACGGTATGCTTCATGACTGGGGTTAAGTCGTAACAAGGTAGCCGTAGGGGAACCTGTGGCTGGATCACCTCCTTATAAAATTATTGACTGAGCGCTCACACAAATTGTTTTTAAAAAGTATGCTAGAAATTATCATGAACTTTGAAGTATTATTTATGTTTATTTATCATAGTTTTGAGATGTTAGCATGTGGCTAGATGTAAAGGGTTTGTAGCTCAGCTGGTTAGAGCACACGCTTGATAAGCGTGGGGTCGTTGGTTCAAGTCCAACCAGACCCACCAGTTTTTGAATTTGTTTCTGAGCAGTTTTGGATGAATCGGTGTAGGCGGGGCTGTAGCTCATTTGGGAGAGCGCCTGCTTTGCAAGCAGGAGGCAACCGGTTCGATCCCGGTCAGCTCCACCAAAGGAAGTATCATGTCATTGCGAGGATCGCGAGTAATCCAGAAGTATCTAAGAAGATTTTTCTGAATTGCTCGAAATATTTATATTTTGCTTGCAATATAGTTTTTTTAGTTTTATTTTTAGATAGTAATTCTCTACTGAGAGTTATTTTAGCTCTTTAAAAATTCGAAGCTGGGTATGTTTAGTCATTTCCGTGACTAAACAATTTTAACTATTTTTTTTATTTTAATAATAGTTCAATCAGCGCTAAGTTTTTCGGCAAAGATTTTATAACTTCAGAGTTATTTGAGGTTGTATTGTCAAATAATAAAGCGCATACGAGGGATGCCTTGGCAGTAAAGAGCGATGAAGGACGTAGTAGCCTGCGTTAAGCTTCGGGGAGCTGGCAACAAGCTTTGATCCGGAGATGTCCGAATGGAGAAATCCGATCTGTGTATACAGATCATCTCTAGTTGAATACATAGATTAGAGAGGCAAACCGGGGGAACTGAACCATCTAAGTACCCCGAGGAAAAGAAATCAATTGAGATTCTGCTAGTAGCGGCGAGCGAACGCAGACCAGCCCAGTTACAAAAGTTTAATGTCTATAACAGAATATTCTGGAAAGTTTAACCATAGAGGGTGATAGTCCCGTATGTGAAATAGATATTAAATGGGTAACGACGAGTAGATCGGGACACGAGAAATCCCGTTTGAAGATAGGGGGACCATCCTCTAAGGCTAAATACTTAATTACTGACCGATAGTGAACCAGTACCGTGAGGGAAAGGCGAAAAGAACCCCGGTGAGGGGAGTGAAATAGAACCTGAATTCGTATGCGTACAAGCAGTCGGAGTCCAGCACTTAAATCATTTTAGATAAAGTGTTGTGCTTTTGTGTTGTTAAATTTATATAAAACCGGTAGGCGCAAGCTTTAGTTTGCGGCTATAGGGATTTATAAATTAAATTTATTAACAAAAAGTCTACAGCAGTAGAGTGATTCAAGTGCTGGATGACGGCGTACCTTTTGTATAATGGGTCAGCGAATTACTTTTAGTGGCAAGCTTAACCTTAATTGGGAAGGCGTAGGGAAACCGAGTCTTAAATGGGCGTCAAGTCGCTGAGAGTAGACCCGAAGCCAGGCGATCTATCCATGGGCAGGATGAAGGTAAGGTAACACTTACTGGAGGTCCGAACTCACTACTGTTGCAAAAGTAGGAGATGACCTGTGGATCGGAGTGAAAGGCTAATCAAGCCTGGAGATAGCTGGTTCTCCTCGAAAGCTATTTAGGTAGCGCCTCGTGAATTAACTCTTGGGGGTAGAGCACTGTTTCGGTGAGGGAGTCGTAAAGACTTACCAAGCCGATGCAAACTCCGAATACCAAGAAGTCGTATCACGGGAGACACACGGCGGGTGATAACGTCCGTCGTGAAGAGGGAAACAACCCTGATCGCCAGCTAAGGTCCTTAAATCATAGTTAAGTGGTAAACGATGTGGAAAGGCTTAAACAGCCAGGAGGTTGGCTTAGAAGCAGCCATCCTTTAAAGAAAGCGTAATAGCTCACTGGTCGAGTCGGTCTGCGCGGAAGATATAACGGGGCTCAAACTATGTACCGAAGCTGCGATTTTGAAAGATATTTATATCTTTTAAGAGGTAGGGGAGCGTTCTGTAAGCCTGTGAAGGTGAACTGAGAAGTTTGCTGGAGGTATCAGAAGTGCGAATGCTGACATGAGTAACGATAATGTGGGTGAAAAACCCACACGCCGAAAATCCAAGGTTTCCTGCTCAACGTTAATCGGAGCAGGGTTAGTCGGTTCCTAAGGCGAGGCAGAAATGCGTAGTCGATGGCAAACAGGTTAATATTCCTGTACCTTGCAATATTGCGATGGGATGACGGAGAAAGCTAGGTTAGCTATCAGTTGGTTTTGGTAGTTTAAGCATGTAGGAAGAACTTCTAGGTAAATCCGGAGGTTCGTTAATTCTGAGGTGTGATGACGGTGCCTTTTCCTTCGGGGGAAGGCAGAAGTAACTAATGCTACGCTTCCAAGAAAAGTCTCTAAGCTTCAGATATTGTAAGGCCGTACCCCAAACCGACACAGGTGGATGGGTAGAATATACCAAGGCGCTTGAGAGAACTCGGGTGAAGGAACTCTGCAAAATCATACCGTAACTTCGGGAGAAGGTATGCCTCTTTGAGTAATGAAATTTACTTTTTGCGCTTAAAGAGGTCGAAGAAAATAGGTGGCCGCGACTGTTTAATAAAAACACAGCACTCTGCAAACTCGTAAGAGGAAGTATAGGGTGTGACGCCTGCCCGGTGCCGGAAGGTTAATTGATGTTGTCAGCCGTAAGGCGAAGCAGCTGATCGAAGCCCCGGTAAACGGCGGCCGTAACTATAACGGTCCTAAGGTGAATAAGTTGCCTTAGTAAAATTTGGCTATATGCTGGAAACTCCGGTGTATCCAATAGTACTTTTTGAGATTACTTCGATAAAGTAACAATCTATTGGTGCGGACAATCAGCAGGAAAGATTAATTGAGTATTTTTGTTCAATTAAAATCCTCAGAGACTATATGCCAAACATCTGTATTTTTTTCAGATGAAGATAGAGTCCCATCTGCATGGCGACATGCAGGGATAACATTGTAGTTTTGAATGTTCTCCGGATTTAATGCAAATTAAATTTAAGATCGATTTAAAATCGTGAGCGAAATTCCTTGTCGGGTAAGTTCCGACCTGCACGAATGGCGTAACGATGGCCACGCTGTCTCCATCCGAGACTCAGTGAAGTTGAAATCGCTGTGAAGATGCGGCGTACCCGCGGCAAGACGGAAAGACCCCATGAACCTTTACTATAGCTTTATATTGGACTTTGAATTTGCTTGTGTAGCATAGGTGGGAGGCGTTGATACTCTATCGCTAGGTAGAGAGGAGCCAACACTGAAATACCACCCTTGTGTATTTGAGGTTCTAACCTCGACTCGTAATCCGGGTCAGGGACAATGTATGGTGGGTAGTTTGACTGGGGCGGTCTCCTCCTAAAGAGTAACAGAGGAGCGCAAAGGTACTCTCAGCACGGTCGGAAATCGTGCATGGCGTGTAAAGGCGTAAGAGTGCTTGACTGCAAGACTGACGGGTCGAGCAGGTACGAAAGTAGGCCTTAGTGATCCGGTGGTTCTGTATGGAAGGGCCATCGCTCAACGGATAAAAGGTACTCTGGGGATAACAGGCTGATACCATCCAAGAGTTCATATCGACGATGGTGTTTGGCACCTCGATGTCGGCTCATCACATCCTGGGGCTGTAGCCGGTCCCAAGGGTTTGGCTGTTCGCCAATTAAAGTGGTACGCGAGCTGGGTTTAGAACGTCGTGAGACAGTTCGGTCCCTATCTGCCGTGGGCGTTAGAAATTTGAGAGGAGCTGCTCCTAGTACGAGAGGACCGGAGTGGACGTATCTCTGGTGTTCCGGTTGTCACGCCAGTGGCACAGCCGGGTAGCTATATACGGATAGGATAACCGCTGAAAGCATCTAAGCGGGAAGCCTTCCTCAAGATTAGATTTCTCGACAGTTTATCTGTCCTAAAGATCCGTCGAAGACTACGACGTTGATAGGCTGGGTGTGGAAGCGCAGTAATGCGTGTAGCTAACCAGTACTAATTGATCGTGTGGTTTGACAATGCAACCTCTAATAACTTCAAGGTTGTAAAAATGTTTGAAAAACTTTAAAATTGCTGTGCCCAGCTTCTGAATTTTTTATGGTTTCGTAGGGTAATATCTTACGACTACCAGAAAGGTTTCCTGATGATTTGAGCTGACGGGTCCCACCTGATTCCATTCCGAACTCAGTAGTGAAAACGTCAAGCGCTGATGATAGTGTGAGGTCTCCTCATGTGAAAGTAGGTCATCGTCAGGATTTGAATTTAAAAACCCTTGCTAAAGAAATTTGGCAGGGGTTTTTTTTTGTCGAGTAATGGTGGGTGTTTACATTAGACCTCTTTCGAAACCTGCGTCTTTTGGCATACTACTGCGCTCGACCTTCGCTCGCACAAATTTAACACGGATGTGATAAATTTCGCAACTGCCGAAGGCAGGCTCGAGCATTTTACGAGAGTAATATCATTTACCTAGAAGTAAACTCCGCTTGCTCACTTCATGTGCGCCTTGTATTATCTCAAAATACTGGGTTTCGAAAGAGGTCTATTTTCGTTTTTAGGAGAAATTATGTTTATTTTATTTAAAAGACAATTTTTTGGGCGACTATTTTTAGCGCCAGCTATTTTTTTCTTTTTTGCAGTTGCTGTTGCTGATGCTGCAGTAAATGTTTCACCTAGCCAAGAGGTATATTTAGCGGACGAACCACTGCCAAAAATCGTAGCAAGATTGAAAGAACAAGGGATACCCCAGGATCAGATTATAAAACACCTAAAAGATACTTTGCCGAAGATAACTCAAGAGTTAGCGCAAGATAAATTTAAGATAGAGTGGATAGACAATGGTAAGTTTTCTGCAGAAGCTATCTTAAGGCTGCAAAGAGGCTTGAGTCAGCAGATTGGTTGTAATGTGTCGACCGATTATCCTGCGGTTGCCATATGTTATATGGCGCCAGAAGTTGGTTATGGTTTATTTGCTATGGAAGATATTAAATGTGGCAGAATTATTGCAGAGTATACCGGCAAGCGAATTAAAGATAAGAGACTTTATAAGGAAAATGCTTATAGTGCTGGTTTAGATGTTGAGGGTATGAGCTTTGAAAGTATTGACGCCGAATTTAACGGTAACGCCGCTCGTTTTGCTCAGCATTTGTTATCCGAAGATGATTTGTCTTTGTATCAATATGCTTTTTTTACCAGGTTAAAGGATGATATAGCAAAGGCCAACTCCGGTCTTGCATTGTTTGAGGATATTGATGGTAGGCATAAAGTCTTGGTTGCTATTGAAGATATAAAAGCATTTGAACAAATAGGGTTTTCCTATGACCCTCAGTATGGATTTGAACAGGCAGTATGGCCAGAAGAGCCATATTTGTTTGATAAAAAAAGCGATATAATTTCTCGCGATGAATACCAAATATTACTTACTGGTGTAATGCTTTTAGATCAAATTGATGATAAATATTTTTTAATTCAGCCTGAAGCTAAAAATAAATTGAATTCAGTTTTTGGGTTAAATCCTATTGTGGGTAATTATAGGATATTAAAAACCTCGCATAGCCTATCTGTTGTGGTTGATTCTCGGGTATGGAAAGAAAAGATAGCCAAACCCGGGAGTAGATTAACTGTGCCGGGCTTTTTTATCTATCCTTCCACCGATGTTAAAAAGTTTGTGGCGATGTTAGTAGAACTAGATAAATATGAATTCAGCAAAGAAGATCGAGCTAAAATTCTAAGTTTAGCTAGAGATAATGATTATACAAAGGCTAATCGGCTATTAAATTCTTTAAAAAAGAAAATAAAGGATAAAGCTGTAGAGCTATAAGTAACGTTAAAAAAATATTATTTTTGGTAGGTAGTGATCATCCTAAGAGCAGTTGAAGCCTGCTGTGAGCGCTTAATATTATTAATTTTATAACCAGTCAGCATGATTTTGGGCAGCAAAAAGCGCTACTCAAAAATTATGCCAAATGTAAAGGCTAAGCTAAGTAGTACCCAAATAAATTTGGTGTTATAAGTTGGGAAATCAAGTGGTAAGAAGTAATTTGTTATATCTGCCACAATGTGGCGATCTATCAGCATCACTGCCAGTAGCGGTTTTTGCTACTTGCAGTGATGCTAAATAATTACTTAATTTTTTTTATTATTTCTTGGAAGTCATTAATGCTAACCCCAGTTAATCTTAAAAATATCTGCGGCTTGCCAGCCAATGCCTTATAAGTTAATGCCATAGTTAACCTGTTTAATATTAACACGATTTTAGGAGCAAAAGCAGGATACATGGACGTAAAGGAATCGAGGCAGGAAGCTGCTCCCAAACATAATCACGACGCCCGAAGCAGTGAAATCAAATCATCCTCGGTTAAAAGTTACTTAATATCAATTTGTTACATAATCATATTGATGAGGCAAAGCGCTCTTAAGCTTTTCTTAACAATGCTCAGCTATACTCATTATCGTAGGGTACGGTAAATAAACAAGTAACTAAATGAACTTTAATATAGGAGAAATATTTATATGAGTAAAGTAATCGAGTTATGTAAAGGCGAGGTTGAGCAAGTGTCTGGTGGCGTATCTTTTAGTAATACTTTTAGTAATATTGGTTATGAGTTAGGTGGTTACGTAGACACTGCTGTTGACTTCATAGGCGAAAATATAAATGATCTAATCAATTGCAAGGAGTTACAGCAGACCCTGATGGGAGAGGTTGTCACAACGGTGTTGGTAGCTGCTATTTTAGTTGGTCCAGGATTTATAGACAGAAATATCGATGATTACTATGCTGGTAATTTCGACTTTTATACTTGTTGAGAAAAATTTCTAAAAAACCAGTAAAAACAAAGAGTGAATTTTGAAGTTATTTGTGATAGCTCAGCCCCTATACAGTAATTAAAACTGGAGGGGCTGTAGAGCTTTCTGGGTCAGTGGCAACGCCTCTCGGGGACGGACTCCTGTCCTCGGTAACCAAACGACATCCCTGTCGGCCATGCCCCTCGATGCACCATCCCTGATCCAACGCTCTTTGGCCGTTTCTATTCAAAAAATTATTGGTATAAAAGCGCCTAAAACCCTATTATGGGGCTATCGCAATCCGAAAGTAAATGTCATTCCCGTATGCTTCTAGCGGGAATCTAGTCAAAATAAAATCTTCTATCAATTTTTGCTTATCCTTTCATAAGATAAAAGTATTCCTACAAAAATAAGCAAAAGCCTAGGGCCTGTTGACATTTTATATTAATTTAAAATGTCAACAGGCCCTATTATAATAGACTTTCTCGTTACTTTGGGGTCAGAATATGTCAAATCAAATAGTGATGGTTAGCTTAGAAGACTTAATACCCATAGATCACATTTACCGTAGGTTTTTTAGACTTTGGGAATTTGAAGGATTGTAAAGTCGTCTAAAGGAGATAGAAAAAGACAATAATTACAAAGGATATGGGGTATTACGTTTGTTTAAATATTTGGTGCTACAATTTCCTGAAGAAATCACCCCCGGTTAAAAGTCACTTAATATCAATTTGTTACATAATCATACTGATGAGGCAAAGAGCTCTTAAGCTTTTCTTAACAATGCTCAGCTATACTCATTATCGTAGGGTACGGTAAATAAACTTTAACATAGGAGAAATATTTTTATGAATAAAGTAATCGAGTTATGTAGAGGCGAGGTTGAGCAAGTGTCTGGTGGCGGGCATTTTAGTGATACTTTTCGTACTATTGGTTATGATTTAGGTGATTACATAGACACTACTATAGGTAAAAATATAAATGATATAATCGATTCCAAGCAGCTATTTCTGGAAGCGGTTGTCACAGGAAGTGTGTTGGTAGCTGCTGCTTCAGTTGGTGCAGCACTTATATACAGAAATATCGCTGCTCGCTATATTTAATAGACAGATATAGGCCCGCGAAGAAGATAGCCGTCTGTCGAATGGGCGCTATTTGCTCGTAACGCACCACGCCTTATAAGGAGCCTGTTGAAATCCAAATTCTCTCTTTGGATTTCAACAGGCTCTTTTTAGGGTAAAGTACGCTGCCTTGCCAATTTGCGACAGACACACTGTTTTTAGCAGTTGAGAAGGCTAGAATGTTTAACTGAGTAATAGGCTGGATGGTTACCCCTCTGCATTCGACATGACCTATAACTGGCCGCTTTTCAATTTTAGTTAGACCTAATATTTTTTATCAATACCTCTTTTTATTTTATTATTTCTATTCCTAAACAGAGGACTAACCCAACCTATCACTCAGCTAAACATTCTAGTTTTCTCAACTAGTAAAAGCAACTTGTCCTTGCTCAGTTTTAGTATGACTTAGTAATATTTTATAGGATTTCGTTAAACTCTTTAAACATTTCTTGCATAGATTTTTGCATTCGTTCTTGCATTTTTTGGATATCAAGTCGCATTTTTTCTCTATCTTGTTCCATTTTCTTTATTATTTCTTTTGTCTCTTTTGAGTCTAATTGGTCAGAACCAGTATATTGAATAACAGTATAAACATTAGGCTTTTTATCCTTACTTTCTTTATTAATTATGATTTGTTGTTTAACATTAGAACCATTAACTTGAGTAGATATCAAAGGTCCTTTGAATTTACTGGTTTCTATCCAGCCTACGTCTCCATTTTGCGGGTTAGCAACTTTAACCCAATCTTTTTTATCAGTATAGATAATTGGAATCAGTTGCTTATCGTTATCAATAGTTGCAACTGCTTTAGAAGTTGTGTCTGGTTTTTCGTGTATAGTTACAGAACTTGCAAAAGTAGCGCTTGTTATAAGCATAGCTAGTAATGAAAAACTAATAAATGAAACTAACCTCATATGACCTCCTTAAGAACATAAGTTATATTTAAGATTTTTCAAATAAAATAAAATTTTTTTAGTTGATAACTCAAAACAGCACTATGGACTAGGTATATGTTCTAGTCCAAAAAGCTCTCTATCAAAAGCACATTTTAAAAATTTGTCCATTAAATTTTTGATCTCATCCATAGAATTATTTTTTTTAGCTTGGTCAAGATAATAGGCACCAATTAGTATTTTTTTATGTACGTCGTTTTTGCGCTCTTTGGTTTTTTCTCTTGCTGCAATAGTTTGTATTCTGGCATTCAATGCTTCTCTTTTTTAGGCATAAAACCGCATAAGATTTATTTATATATAATAAAATTAAAGCAAATATGTAGTTATTTGTCTATAGCCTTAACACTACCTGTTTAACACCTGACATATTTTAAATAATACCAAAGCCTTGGTAGTTTAGCCAAAGAAAGGGCTGCATTTAAAATCATTCTAAGCCCCAATGAATACCATATTTTTAAACTTATGAAAATATGTCAGGTGTTAAGCACTACTTGCAGTAATGCTGAATTAAGTTACATGATAAGATTCAAACTAATAAAGTTATAGAAGGGTTTATACCGGAATTATTAAAAAACATTCAACAGAGGCCCCTGATAAGTTAATGCCATATCGATCCCTCATTTGTTAACCTGGTTAATATTAACACGACGTTAGGAGCAAAAGCAGTGAGCGGGTTTATGGATCTTTACGATTTGTATTTTAAAGATTTATACTTTAAGTTTAGCAGAAGGTCCAATATTTTAAACGCTCTCGCTACGGCTCTTTTTAGGATCATGCTTACATAACATTACCATATAGGCCTTATAGCATAGGCGAATCTATTTTTTCCACTTTACATCTAAATTTGGCAGCTGTTCTAAATCGATGCATGAGAAGAGTACGGTATCGGTAAGTCGGCCATTAGATACCGCGAGAGTGCTGTTTCGTAAAACCCCTTCTAGCTCAAAACCTAATTTTTCTGGGATTTGCTGTGCGCGGACATTTTCTTTTTCACAGCGAATTTCAAGCCTTCTAATTCCTAATTGTAAAAAACAATAACGAGTTAACGCATTGACCGCTTCGGTAATATATCCTTTATGGGTTTCTGAGGTACGAAGCCAATAACCAAATTCAAATTTAGGAATCTCCCAGATAATATTCCACATAGTGATATTGCCAACAAATCTATTAGTGTTTTTTTCCATAATCCAAAGGGGGAGGCCAATATTATTATCGTTTTTTGTTAACCAACTGGTGTGGCACATTTTGATATAATCTTCAGCTTGTTGCAGCGTTGGGTAATATTTTGCCCAGGGAAGCCATTGGCTAATTTCATTCATCGATTCTGTTACTGCATCAAAATATTCACGAATATCATTTGCAGATAAAGTTGGCGGACGCATTATTAAGCGTGGGGTGGTGATTGGCATTGGAAATTCGGCCATGGACGATAGCATTTATTCCTTCTCCTTATTCATTAATAGGTGGCAAATTATTTTTTGAGAAATATACATCAAATCTTGAGCTTCCGCTCGAAAAAAATTGTAAATTTGGTTTTATTTCCCCTAAATATTTAGCGTATTTGGGTCTTTTAACTACAGTGCGGTTTTTTGCGCATTTTAATGCAATATTTAACAATTCGGAGGCATCGTCATCGCTTCCTACAATATCATGTAAAATCCGCATCGTTTTTTTGTTTAAGGCGGATTTTGAGCGTGTTGGATACATCGGATCTAGATATATAACGTCTGGTTTTTCTAGGGCGAGCTTTGAGATTTTTTTAATGTAATCAACAGATTGGGTGTGCTTCAGGTTTATTTTTAAATTACAACCGTTAGCTTTTAAACGTTCTAACCCGTCTTCTAGCAAAGCGTTAATTATCGGAGAGCGTTCTAACATGGTTACTTCGCATCCTAAAGAGGCAAGGATAAAAGCATCTACCCCAAAACCAGCAGTGGTATCAAGCACAGTTAGGTTTTTTTTACTTTTAATTCCTATCGCCTTAGCAATTAGTTGTTTTTTGCCACCACCATATTTGGTGCGATAGTTTATTTGTGGGGCAAGAAAGTTAACAAAAATAGGTTTGGAGTTTTTGAGGTCAACTTCTCGGAGCTCTAGGCACTCGGGAGTGAAAATTAACAAAAATGCAAAGAAATTTGTAGGTTGTTCATGTGTGATTAGCGGGAGATGCAGGCGCACAGATAATTCTTGTGCTTTTTTTAGCACCGAAACACTGGTTGCCATAATGGCTATTTTGTTATTAATTGACGACCTAAAATTCATAGCTTTCGTTGCTATTATAAAGAGCATAAGATAACATTAGACAAGATATTAAAACAAGGAGTCATTGACTATGCTAAAACCAATAGTAATAAGAAGCATTTTCGTTTTGATGTTAATGGTTGTTTCTTCTGTTTTTGCTGAGGATGATGAAAACGCCCTTAGTACATTTCATCAGCAGGGTGGTATGGATTATCCTGAATCTGTTGGGCAAGAGGCGTTTTATGCCGAAAAAGCTCCCATGCCATCAAGACCTTCTGGATATTTTGGTATAGATTTTGGGCCTAACTATAGTTCTTTGAGTTCAGACGTTGCCTTTAATGGCGCTCCTGGCGGCACGCAGAAGAAAGGACGTATTAGCTACAATTTTGGTCTTTATGGTGGCTATGGCACCAATTTTGGTCATTTTTATCTCGGGACTGAAGCAGGGCTTGGTTATAACTTTTTAGATAGAAACATCTTGAATGCCGCCAGTGGGCGGAGTATTTTGGTGAATCTTAAAAGACCGTTGATGGTTGGTCTTGATATTATTCCTGGCTATCTTACTGACGCGATGAATGTTTTACTCTATGGTCGTTTGGGTTTAGGCGCAAGCTATACTAAATTATCGTTTACCGATGTCACTCCTGCTACCAGTCAGCCTAGTGATAAGGTTAATAAGTTTAATTTTGGTTTACGAATTGGTGGAGGTATCGACTATTTTATAAGCGATGGCTTCAGTTTCCGCACGGAATATGTTTATACCAATTATAATAAAGTAAGTGGTGATGATATAACTGTTGGTTCAAATAAGTATTCCTATAGTATACCTGCGGCAAGCTTTCACCAGATTAAGTTTGGGTTTGCGGGACATTTTTAATAGACTCTAGGATGACTTCGAATAGCTGAACTTAACCCCATCTTCAATTCTTAGGGCGGTGAGTTGGCCGCCCCATACGCAGCCAGTGTCGAGTGCTATTTCGTTTGGTTCATCGGTTCTTCCTTCTAAAGCAGCCCAGTGGCCAAAAATAATTTTAGTGGTTTTTATCTTGCGCCATGGGATTTTAAACCATGGCAAATATCCTGGGGGTGCAGTATCGATTTTTCCGGCATGATCAAATTCCAAATGTCCATCTAAATCACAAAAACGAATGCGGGCAAATACGTTGATAATAAAGCGTAATCTTTCCCAATTTTTAAGATTATTATCCCATTTAGTTGGTTTATTGCCATACATATGTTTTAGAAATTCAAGGTAATTTTCGCTGCGTAATGCTTTTTCGGCTTCTTGGGCGTAAGTTATCGCGCTTGCTAAATCCCATCCTGGGTAGATTCCTGCATGGACTAATAGACAATTGTGTTCCTGATTATGGTAGAGCAGTGGTTGCATCCGTAACCATTCGACTAGTTTTTTGCCATCTGGTGCGGTTAAAATCGGTTCTAGAAAAGTTGCCTCAAAGTTGACAATTTTGTTGTAGAAGTTTAAGAGGTGCAGGTCGTGATTGCCTAGTACTATTTTAGTGTTGGGTAATTCTTTAACGAAGCGTAGTACCTCTAACGATTTTGGGCCACGATTAACTAAATCACCGACAAACCATAAATGGTCTTTGCTGGGGTTGTAGTCAATTATCCGAAGTAGTTGTTCTAGCTCGTCGTAACAGCCTTGGATGTCACCGATGCAGTATGTAGGCATATGATTTTAGACCTCTTTCGAAACCGACGTCTTTTGCTATACTACTGCGTTGCATGCTCATTCGCAATGCTCATTTATCAGAAGTAAACTCCGCTTGCTCTTTCACATGCGCCTTGTATTATAACAAAATACTTGGTTTCGAAAGAGGTCTATTCTTTTAAGTAAGTACCCTTTTTTGGGATAACATTTCTAACCCCACCCGTTGGATTCGCTACGTCACCAACATAGCGTGGAATAATGTGTATGTGGAGATGTAATATAGTTTGTCCCGCGACCTGTCCATTATTTATTCCAATATTATAAGCATCAGGATGGTGTTTTTTGTCTATGATATCTTTTACTTTTTTTATTAAATCATAAGCGGCTTTAATTTCTTCGTTTGATAAATCAAAAAAGGAGTCTAGATGACGTTTTGGTATTACTAGAGCGTGGCCATTGGTGACCGGCTGGTCGTCGAAGCAAGACCAAAATAGTTCGTTTTCTGATAAACAAATATCTTTTTCGTTAGCGAGGCTACAAAATATGCAGTTATTCATAAGTCAATAGATTATTCTTTACAAACCGTAAACTCATTTTTGCCGACCCCGCAAATTGGACATAGCCAGTCTTCTGGTAGCTTTTCAAAAGCAGTTCCTGGTTCAATTTTATTTTCAATGTCGCCAATGGCTGGGTCGTAAATGTAACCACAAATATCACATACATACTTTTTCATATTTTTCTCCTGAGATAGTTTTTAAGAAGTTATTTTTGTTTGAAACGTTGGGGCGTTTTGATGCGTTTTACCCTTAACTACTTTGTGATAGTAGTCATAAGTCATCGGTTTTTTAGCGCTAATTTTTTCGGCAGTGAGTACCTCACCTATGAACAAGGTATGAGTGCCAAGATCCAGCGCTTGGTTTACTTTTAAATCTAAAATACCAGCGGCATGGTCTAAGACTAAAGGGGAGCCAGTTATGGATTTTTTATAATTGGTATCAATAAATTTATCGCAGTCTCGTCCACAGCGAAAGCCAAACTTCCCAATGAGCTTTAAGTCAGCCTCTTCCGACAAAATTGATATTCCAAAGGTTTTACTGTCCATAACAAATTGGTGGGTTAGATTGTTTTTATTTAGGCAGATTGCGATTTGTGCCGGTTGGTTTGTTACTTGAAAAGCAACTGTGGCAATTTGGCCATTTATTTTACTGCCGGAAAAGGAGCTGATGATAAAAATCCCATATTGAATTTGGCATAAAGTACTAAGATCGATGGGACTAGTCATGATTTTAATTTCCTCGCGATATTTTGTCCTAGGTTTTTACAAAGAACTAAACAATCATTGTTTGGAACGTATTTGGCTTTGATTGGATTGTCAAATAACTCTATTTTTATTGATTTTAATTCTTCTTGCAGTAGTTGGATTGATTCTCCAGACCAGCCATAGGAGCCGAAAGCTTGGCCAATTAGATTTTGTGGTTTTAATCCTTTTAGGTAGCACAAAACATCGGCAACAGTCGGAAATATTTGATTATTGATGGTTGGTGAGCCTACCAATAATGCTCCAGCTTCTAATAACTCTACCGCAATATCGCTACGATGGCAGGATGAAAGTGGCATGACTTTTGGTTCAGCTTTTTCAGTCATGATTCCATCAGCGATAGCGCGGGCCATTTTTGCGGTGCTATCCCACATGGTATCGTAACAGATCACTATCTTGTCGGTTGGTTCCTGTTTGGCCCATTTTTGCCAGAGTCCCATAATCCAATTGATATCTTGGACTTGATGCCAAATTGGACCGTGGTCTGGAGCAAGAATTTTAACGTCTAAACCAAAGCTTGGAAAAACATCGAGCAATTTAGTGACGAAACTGGAATAGGGTAACAAAATATTAGCAAAATATTTCATTGCTTCATGCTGTAAAGTGGTGCGTTCATTTTCTTCAGCAAATATTTTGTAGGTCGCTAAATGCATGCCAAACCCGTCTTGGGAAAATAAAATATTATCGTTGGCAAAATAGGTAAACATGCTGTCGGGCCAGTGCAGCATCCGCGTTTCAAGGCAGACTAAGTTGGCATCACCCAAAGTGAAACTTTCGCCACTTTTAATTTCGGTAAGATCAAGGTGACGATTAAAATGCTCTTTTAAAGCCGCCGCCCCCATTTTTGAAACAAAGACTTTTTCTGGTTTTATTGCTTCGATGGTTGGCAAAAGAGCGCCTGAATGATCAAGCTCCGCATGGTTAGAGATTATATAAGAAATTTTTTCTGGTTCGATGACGGAGGCAATGCGTGCTAGCATTTCGGGAAAAAAGGGCGCTTTTACCGTATCAACTAGGATCGGTTTTTCCCCGAGGATGAGATAGGCGTTGTAGGTAGTGCCGCGGGAAGTACTATAGCCATGAAAATCACGTATTTCATTATCAATGGCGCCCACCCAATAAACACGTTCAGATATTTTTATGGCGGCGAAGGGATTGTTCATAAGCTGTTTCCTATTAATAGGTATTAATTAGATAGAATATATTTTAAATCTTCGATCTTTTCAATAAAACCAATCGGATTAAAAGGAATAAATTGATCTTTCTTGCGGTGCCCATAGCAAACCGCCAGGGCGTCGACCGCAGCATTATTGGCAAATTGCATATCATAAATTGTATCGCCGATCATCAGGGCGCTTCGGGGAGAGAGATTGAATTCGTCAAGCAGAGTAAGCAGCATACCAGGAGCAGGTTTGGGTGCAGCGTCTTCAGGACAGCGGGTGGCTGCGAAAAGATCTTCTATATCTGCCGTCTTTAGTGCGGCATTTAGCTTTGTTCGTGACCTATTTGTGGCAACGGACAAGATAAAGCCCTGTTCTTTTAGATAATTTAAGGTTTCTAGGGCGCCAGTAAAAAAGTTGGTTGCTAATTCTTCTTCGGAAAAATGTTTATAAAATGCTTGGGCAAGCTCTTGCTGGTATTCTCCGGGAAAGAATTTTTGCAACAAGTTTTCCAGTCTTAGACCAAAGTTTTCGTCAATCTCTTCAGCTGATGGTATTGGATAGTTGAAGTCGGCTGCGGTCCTTTGTAGAGCAGCAACAGCAAAACTCTCAGAATCAACCAAGGTGCCATCCCAGTCAAAAATCAATAACGAATACTTTTTCATAAATTCTTAGCTCAAAATCAGTAAAGCCTGCTAGGTGTTACTCTTTTATGATTAAGGCTTATTTTCTGGCCAATCGGTAAAAGGGAAGGGCCTGATATCTGAATTAAAAGTTAAGAAATTAGATAGTTGTAAAAGATAGATGTTAAGGCGTTTGGAAAAATCTAAAAGTTTACTATTTAGATGGCCAAACAGCATGTCGGTTACAAACTGAAAAAGCGCAACAAGGTTGATCGTAAAAGAAACGACATATTTTATTGCCATGAAAAGCAGCATTAGTAGGCCGCGGATCCATTTATCTTTTGCTAGTAGTTTTTCCTTTAGGTTTTTGCCCATAGTTGTTTCCTTTTAGTTGTTAAGTTAATAATAGCGCCAATTCTAACACATTTGGGGTGTATGAAGCTATTATCATCAAGTTTTAAGTTATATCGATCATTTGGATTGAGTGCCGTTTTTTTGTTTATCCATTTGGGCGCTATTTTTTGTGTTTGTTTTACCCCCGTTTTATGGTGGATAAATACAGCTCTAACTGTTTGTATTATAACGAATTTAGCTGTGGTTGTGAGGTGTTATATTTTACAAGATAGTGCTGAAGTTATCAGCCAACTTTGGCGTGAAGATGATGGAAGGTGGGGTTTAGGAAAAACTTCTGGGGAACAGTTTTTTGCTATTATTAGTCCCCCAGTGTTTACTTCTAGTTATTTAATCGTAATTAGCTTCTTGGTAAGTGGTGGCATAAAAATATCTTTGCCAATTTTTAAAGATAGTTTGTCAAAAGATGATTTTCGTAGGTTAAAAGTCATTCTTAGGACGATGTAATCCTAAACATGTGGTCTTTTTATGGCTGCGGAAGAAGTTGTAATATCTATATCCCATACGGGATTGTTGTCAAAAAAAATCTATTGACTCAAAGATCCATAAATTCGATCTGTTTGGCTCCAAGAAAAGCATTGATATGATTGGCAATTGAACGGCTTTCAAGCCATCCACTAATGATTGGTATAGGTATCTCCTCCCAATCTTTTGTTCTAAGCACATTAGAATAGCTGTTTTTTGATTCCTCTTCTTTTATACATCCAGCCTGTGTAATACTACTTAACCGACACTTAAATTGCTCCTTGGGAATTATCCCTATCCATCGTATTGTCAAACTATCGTCACCTTTGTCTAAACTTAAAACAGCAATTCTGATGCTTAAAATCTTCGCTACTAAAACCGCCACCATAAAACTAATAATCAGTATCACAGCCAAAGGTAGAGTCCGAAGATCTGGTATTATTTTTATTACAACTTGGATAATAATATAGCCAATAAGCACAAAAAAGCCTACAGTGAATAGCCACCTACCAACAGGAACAACAGTCATCTTAAGCTTTACGTCAGTTTTCTTTATGAATTTCATCAAGATCTCGTAATATTTATCTGTTTGGCTCCAATAAAAATATTGATGTGATCAGCAATTGAATGACTTTCAACCCAACCACAAATGATTGGAATAGGCATCTCTTCCCCGCTTATTGTTCTAAGCACATTAGAATAGCTGTCTCTTGATCCCTCTCTCATACATCCAGCCTGTACAATACTACTTAACTTATACTTGAGCTGCTCCTTGGGAAGGATCCCTATCCATCGTATTACCAAACTATCATCGCTTTTATCTAGGCTTAAAACAGCAACTCTAGCAGCAAAAATCTCCGCTACTCCAAGCGCTAAAACAACACCAATAATCAACATTGCCGTCAAAGGTAGCGCCTGAAAATGTACTATATCTTTTTTTGCAGATTGGAAAATATAACCGATAAGTGCAAGAAGGCCTATGCTAAATAGCCAGCTAGCAAGAGGAACGACAGTTATCTTAAGCTTTGAATTGGTTTTTTCTATAAATTTCATAGTGCTTCCTCTTTTACCCAACCACTATTCTAATCACATCTGCCAACTTTTTATCGATCTTAGTAATCAAATTATTTGCAAGCGAAAAAAATGCAGAGATAAATGCTCTGTTGAATTAAGTAGTGTATTCAGCGAGGTAACATGGCTTATAACGCTGAAATTTTCGGATTGCGACGGTCCTCTCCTACAACTATTTGGTCCAATCCAGAATAACTTTTCCACTTTTACCAGAACGCATTATTTCAAATCCTTCAATAAACTTATCTGTTGGGAAACGATGGGTAATGATTGGATCCAGGTTTAAACCCTTTTGTAAAAGAGCAATCATTTTATGCCAGGTTTCAAACATTTCTCGGCCATAAACACCTTTGACAATCAACCCCTTAAGGATTATTTTATTCCAATCTATAGTGGTTGATTGTGGTAAAAAACCAAGTAATGCAACTTTTCCGGCATGATTCATATGCTCAAGCATCATATTAAACGCTTGGGAACTTCCGGACATTTCGAAGCCGACATCAAACCCTTCTTTCATGCCGAGATCTCTCATGGCCCTCTCTATGGTGTCATTTTGGGTATTTATTGCATGATCAAAGCCAAGTTTTTTTGCTAAATTAAGGCGGTAGTCGTTGATGTCAGTAATAACTATGTGGCGTGCTCCAGCGTGACGGGCAATGACAGCCGACATTAATCCGATTGGTCCGGCGCCAGTGATTAATACATCTTCACCGACTAAATTGAATGAAAATGCTACATGAGCAGCGTTACCAAATGGATCAAGCACCGATGCATAATCATCTGAAATTTCTGGTGGTATGAGGTAAGCATTTACTGCGGGTATAGAAAGGTACTCAGCAAAGCCCCCTTGCCTGGTTACGCCAACGCCAATACATTTACGGCAGAGATGTCTACGACCAGCTCTACAATTGCGGCAGTTTTCGCAGGCAATATGACCTTCACCAGAAACACGATCACCAATTTTAAAGTTTTTTACCTCTTCTCCGATATTGGCGACTTCCCCAACAAATTCGTGGCCGATAATCATTGGTACGGGAATGACTTTTTGGGCCCAATCATCCCAGTTATAAATGTGGACGTCGGTGCCGCAAATTGCGGTTTTCTTGATTTTGATTAAAACATCGCTTGGTCCTATTTGGGGGATCGGAGCATCTTGTTGCCATAAGCCCGGAGCTCTTTTTAATTTTGCGAGTGATTTCATTTTTTCTCCAACTTGAAGTTAGCTATCATTTAATGATTTCTAATAATTTACCAATTTTACCAAAAGCATTTAAAGCTTGGTTCAGGTGTTCTTGTTCGTGAGCAGCAGATACTTGGGTGCGAATACGCGCCTTGCCTTGCGGCACAACGGGGTAGGAGAATCCAATGACATAAATCCCCTCGTTTAATAATTTGTCGGCCATGGTTTTTGCAAGTTTAGCATCACCAAGCATGACTGGGATAATTGGATGCTCACCTGGGACGATGTTAAATCCTAGTTTTTCTAAACCCTGTCTGAAGTAGAGGGCATTGTTTTTTAGTTTTGTTCTTAAGCTGCCTGTAGTTTCAAGCAGATCTAAAACTTTAATTGAGGTCATGGCAATTGCAGGTGCTAAAGAGTTTGAGAATAAATAGGGCCGAGATTTTTGTCTCAACCAATCAATAACCTCTTTTTTACCGCTAGTGTAACCTCCTGATGCTCCTCCCAGTGCTTTACCTAAGGTGCCGGTTATTATGTCTACCTTCCCCATAACGTTATGATACTCATGAGTACCCCTACCTTTTTCGCCGGTAAAACCAACAGCGTGAGAATCATCAACGACCACCATTGCATCATATTTGCTTGCAAGATCACAAATTGCGGGTAGGTTAGCAATAATGCCATCCATCGAGAACACTCCGTCGGTAACGATCATTTTATAGCGGCAGTTTTTAGCTTCTTGTAATTTTAGTTCCAAATCACTCATGTCATTATTGGCATAACGAAACCTTTGGGCTTTACATAATCTAACACCATCAATAATGCTAGCATGATTTAAGCTATCGCTGATGATGGCATCTTCCGCTTCTAGTAAAGCTTCAAATAAGCCGCCGTTGGCATCGAAGCAGGATGAATAGAGAATGGTATCTTCCATTCCCAAGAATTGGCTAAGACGGTTTTCTAATTCTTTGTGGATATCTTGGGTCCCACAAATGAAGCGGACTGACGACAAGCCAAAACCGTAGGTATCTAGTGCTTTTTTTGCGGTAGCAATTAAAGCAGAATTATTTGCAAGTCCCAGGTAGTTATTGGCGCACATATTAATAACTGCAGTACCATTTGCAGTTTTAATGGTTGCGGCTTGCGGCGAAGTTATAATTCGCTCTTGTTTATAAAGCCCATTTTCCTGAAGTTTTTTTATTTCTTCTTCTAGATGCTTACAAAACGCTAGCGGCATGATTTTTCTCCTTTTAGATTATTTTTTCAGCAAGTGTAATAAGAATTTCAACGAGAATTAAAAGGATAATCACCAGCTCCAGCATATTTGAATGGCGGTGTTGTAATTGGCTGGTTAACATATCAAACAGTTCGTGCAAAACATCAAGCTTTTGGTTAAGCGTTGCTACGCGTCGCTGGATATCTAAAAACTTTTCGCTCATGTTGTAGTAGTCTTCGAAGCTTGGATGTTCCCAAAAGTATTCAGGAGCTGCTAAATATTCACTATTTAAATTAATTGAACTGCGTGCTAAAAAGATTTGTCCCATGCGGCGTGAAATCTCTTTTTGAGAAAGAGAAATGCTTCCTTTTTTAGCTAGCTGTTCTGGATAATGGGTGTTTTGTTCGATGGTTTTTTGGACCGCACCTTCATAAGATTCTAATTGTATTGATTGTGCTAACCCATAAGAAATGGCTAGTTTTAGCTGGGGATTTTCCGATTCTAGAATGATTATATCAATATTAAAACGCTCGTGGGTTGCCATTTCTATACGATCGCCATAGCGGTAAACGAACCTAGCAACTTCCATTGTTGGTAGGGGATTAATAGAAAATGGTTTTAGTTGTTCGAGAAGTTGTTTTTCCTCTTGACGATTTAGTCCCCAGGTGACCAGGCAGCCATAAGAAAAAATAAAAATGTCGCCTTCTTTCGTGGGACGAAATACATGTAATATTTTCCGGTATTGTTTAACGGTGTATCCTACATTGCGAAAAAAACTAGCGATAGCAGTTAGACGATAACTTTCGGTGGGACAGAATGATACGCAGCGCATATTTTTTCCTATTTACTCTTAGACACTTTTCAAAACTCTTCTTTCTATACGCCTTTAAGAGGTTTTGAAAGAACTCTATTTTTACTATTAGTTTTATTCAAGCTCTCGCAGCTGGTAAAAAACAATCCTCTAGAACTCGCCCAATAATACTAAATTTTTGCCTGTTCGAAAACCTAGTTGTATTATAATCCTAAAAAGAGCAATTGGAACCTACTGCGAGCGCTTAATATAATGAATCTAACTCGCTACGGTTCCAACTGCTCTTTTTAGGATAAAAGTTCATGCGGTAATTTTGTTTAAAATCAACGGGTAATAGATTTAGATCGTAATGGTTTCTCCAAGCATCACTGCTTGTTCACTGATGCTAACCTCTATGGGCTTAGCATTAATCATAATTTGGTAGTTACCAAGTGGTTTGATGTCGTATGAATAGTTATCGCCACGCATTTCCGTGGTTGGGTATGGAACAGTAAATGTGTATTTACTATCATTTACGGTAGTAGTTTGGGTATAGGTAAAAACTCTGCCAAACTTAGTTTCAAGTTTTATAGAGATATTAATTTTGGTGCCATTTTTAATATCTTTGGGTGCGGTGCCACTAATGATTGCTCCTTTTACCAGCTCGAAAATCTTGAATTTTTTTACTGGGGGGCGTGCATAATAGACAAAAACATTTTTTTGGTCACCAGCCCAAAAGGTTTTATTGGCATCATGGGTAATTTTTAGAGCAGTATTATAGTTATTAAAAGATAAAGCAATGGTATTTATAAAGGGGCTTGGTTTAAAGATAAGTCGGCGGCATAGTACCACATAGTCACCGTCAGATTCATGAATCAAGCGAAAATGTTTAAGATTGTTTGTATCATAATAATAAAGTCGATTAAGCATTGATTGTAAGAATTTTAGCGAATCTATTTGTACCTTAATTTTCGCGGTTTGAGGAGAGGTAGAAAACTCGGTTGCTACTGCTTTGCTCCAGCCGCTAAGATCATTATTCCATGTGCCAATGCCTAATATATTTGTGCTGTTTTTATCATCTATGAGCACATATCTAGAGCCCATTATTTGTAGGTTATGTACTGCTTTTTCTTCATCAATGCTGGTAAAAAATGGGGCGGCACCTAAATCCCCTTTTTCTAAAATCCCCTCTTGAAAAGGATTAGTATTGGGTATTCTTTCGGCAACGTAGGTAATTTGATGCCCCATGTCCCACCAGCCCATTATTCCATAGGCGCTTTTGGGGTAGTTGTAGGGGATATCCTTGTTTTTAGGTGTCGGATAGTAACCGGAGCTATAGTCAAAATTTTTATTGATGACTTTGCCTTGGGGGTCGGGGGTATGTTTTTTTAACCAGACGAAGGTATTATATTTTTCTCTTGATATGCGTAGTCCTGCGGGTATCGCCTTGTCCGTTAATAATATCACAATGGGGTCTATTATCAGGAAGAAAAAAATGAGGAAGAGGAGGGGGACCCCATATTGTTGCAACTTTATATAGAACCAATGCTTGGGGTTTAAAGTGCTAAGATAATTAAAAAATGGATATACGCCATAGCCGCCGGCAAGAATAGCAATATTAATTGCGAGATAATAATTAAAACGAGTTTGCATGACTGTTGCTAAGAAGATGCCTATCGTCCAGGTCAATAATAATATTTCAGTGGGATTGATGTTTTTGTATGCACGGTAGCATAAGTGACCAAAGCCGATTATTGCAAGCGGCATCGCCCAAAAGTAACTCATCCAAAATACTTTTATAGTATATTGGTTGCTAATTGGGTCGAGAATGGCGGGGCGAACTTCTGAAATAGTTCTCATCCCGGGGGACGGATCAAACAGCATTTTACAGCCGTCACGCATCACAGTAAAAAGTTTAGGAATATACTGATACAAAATAAAACCTATTAGGATAAAAATCATAGCAAGAATAGTGGAATATAGGTTTTTGGTCAGGCGGTTTTTTTTGCAGATAAGATGGGTAATGTAAGCGATTACAAATATTGCAGCTATACTGATGAGTATTAGCGGTGATGCTAAGGAGTAACCAGTTAACTCAAGCTGAGGGTTCATGAGCGCGTATGGTAATACGAAGAAGCTGGCGGTGATATAAACGGGAAGTGCTAGAAGGAGTAAGTATTCAGTTCGCTCGTTTTTAAAATGGTCAATGATTAATTGAGCAATGAAAAACACTAAAAAAATTACTCCAAACATCAAAGCGGCCGCCCAGGTTAAAAGGAATAATCCATAGGCAATTCCAGTCCAAATACCATAAGTCAAAATTTTCCTGTAAGAGGTTTCTCGATTTCTAACTGTGGTTAAAGCATAGATTAAGCAGGCACAAGTAATCGTGGAAAATAACGATTCAGCAGCATGATGATCAGTAAACCCGAGGGCAGTGCGTTGTAAAAACTCCCCAGGTAAAAAGGCTAAGATAAACGCAGTAATGATGGCGGCAGTTTTTCCAAAAAGATTACGAGCAATGAAGTATGTCGGGATTAAACACAATATTCCCATGATAACTGGGGTATAAGCGCCTACGGCATTTACTAATTCTGGTGTTGGATGGCCTAAGCCGACAATTAAAGCGGCGGCAGCAATCGTCAGGGTAAATAGTGGACCAAAATGCACTTTGGATCCAAAAGGGAAATGAGTAAAAGGATCAAAAAACACGCGCCAGGGAAAATGATGGAGGGTGTTATGCGCAACACGCATGTGATATACGGCATCATCAGCAGAAAAGTTTACATAATTACCATAATCTCCAGGCCAATCGGTAAAAATCGAATTGGCAATGGGGAGCGTGCGGACTAAAAACATAACTATGGCTAAAATTATGATTAGTAAAATTTGTATTGAATTATTTTCGGGGGTGAGATTAAAGCTTTTAATAGGCAAATTACTCATAACATTACAGCCGAAAAACCAGGGGAAAAACTTTTACAAAACCCCGCAACGCATGCCGCTTGCGGGGTTTTGTGAGCTCTGTACTTAAAATATTAACAGCCCGTGCTTGATATCGATATTATTGGTGCATAGCCTGCGGAAGTAGGAGCTGTGTATGTTACACCGCAAGATTCGGCAGTTGGTGCCCCAATTTTCGTCCACGACGTTGATGTTCCTGTTGTAAAACCAGAGCTGTCTTGAATGGTTTTTATAGCTTCATTTTTATTGCTTGGATAGTAGTTTGCCACCGTTATGGTGGTCCCTCCACCCATATCAACAGTGCCAGAAGCTGTGCCTAACGCCACCGCTGATGCATGTACTATGTCAGCTGCAGCTCTAATGCTACCAGCGAGGCCATTAACCGCTGCGACGCGCGCTTGTTTATCTAAGTTCATGTATTTTGGTACTGCATATGCGGCTAGAATGCCAAGAATAACGATAACAATAATCAATTCAATTAAAGTAAAACCAGCTTGCTTCTTCATTTAAAACCCTCCTTGAGTATTAATAACGAAATTAATATTACCCGATTTTTGTTTAAAAACAACGTAACGCATGGTCACTATCAGATTCATGAATCAAGCGAAAGCGAACACAAAAAACCCACAAAGCGTGCTACCTTTTGCGGGTTTTTGTAAGATCTATATTTAAATATTAACAGCCCGTGCTTGATATCGATATTATTGGTGCATAGCCTGCGGAAGTAGGGGCTGTGTATGTTACACCGCAAGATTCTGCAGTTGGTGCCCCAATTTTCGTCCACGATGTCGATGTTCCTGTTGTAAAACCAGAGCTGTCTTGAATGGTTTTTATAGCTTCATCTTTACTGCTCGGATAATAGTTTGTCACCCCGATGGAGATCCCTCCGCCCATGTCAACAGTACCAGAAGCTGTACCTAACGACACCGCTGATGCATGTACCATGTCAGAAGCAGCTCTAATGCTACCAGCAAGGCCATTAACTGCCGCGATGCGCGCTTGTTTATCTAAGTTCATGTATTTTGGTACTGCATATGCGGCTAGAATGCCAAGAATAACTATAACAATAATCAACTCAATCAAAGTAAAACCACCTTGCTTCTTCATTGAAAACCCTCCTTAGGTATTATTATTAACGAAACTAATATTAACTGGCTTTTCCTTAAAAAACAATTAAATTTTGTATTATTAGCAAAACTGATGGATAATGTATGCAAGTTTTAGTACTTAAAATATCTCCTGAAATTAAGAAAGATGGTATGAATATAAATGAATTATTGCAGTACATGGTTTTGCACCATGCTTCTGATTTACATCTTTCCAGTGGTGTAGTACCAAGAGTCCGGGTGGATAACGATCTTAAACCTATTGATGGGGTGCGGACAATGGATACGCAAACCATTCATTCAATAGTGGACGCTATTTTACCAGATGCGTATAAACACGAGTGGACTAGTAAGTTCGATATCGATTTTAGTTTTGAGTTGGTTGATTTGAATGCCAGATTTAGGGTAAATATATTCCGTCAAGAGCGAGGGATTAGTGTTGCTATCCGTTATATTTCATTAACGCCACCCACTTTAGCCGAGTTGAAGCTGCCGAAGATTTTTTATGACTTATGTGAGACGCGTCATGGGCTAATTTTGGTTACTGGTCCTACGGGTAGCGGTAAAAGTACGACCCTAGCGGCTATGATCGATTATATTAATTGTACTCAGTCTAGTCATATCCTCACTATTGAAGATCCCATTGAATATGTTCATGAATGTAAAAAGTGCTTGGTGCAGCAACGAGAGGTAAGGCAGCATACCAGAAGTTTTGATGATGCTTTACGCGCCTCTTTACGTGAAGATCCCGACTATATTTTAGTAGGGGAAATGCGCGATTTAGAAACTATTCGTTTAGCATTAACTGCCGCAGAGACCGGGCACTTGGTTTTTGCAACTTTACATACGAATTCAGCAGCTGATAGTATTGATCGCATTGTTGATGTATTTCCTACCTTTGAGAAATCATTGATTCGTTCGATGGTGGCTAACTCACTTCAGGCAGTAATATCCCAGCGTTTATTGAAGAAGCTGGGTGGTGGGAGGGTAATCGCAGAGGAAATTTTACTTTGTACTACGGCAATTCGTAATTTAATTCGTGAAAATAGGACCCCGCAAATTTATTCTGCTATTCAAACTGGACAGTCGAAGGGTATGCAAACATTGGCTAGTAGTGTTAAAAAATTGATACAACAGAATATAATTAGCGAAGAAGAGAACCGTTATCTTACTTTGGATTGATGTAGCCGAACCGCTCAGCCCCTTTAGGATTACACGTTCGCAACTTTAATTAGATCCCATAATGGGAAGTAAATTCCGACAGCTAAAATTGCTACTATTCCACCAATTAGCATCAGCAAAAATGGTTCGATTAATTCACCTAATCTTTTGAGATCAAAGTCAATCTCGGCATCATAGTATTTAGCAACTTCGGCGAGCGCTTCATCTATTCTTTCACTTTCTTCACCAACCTCGATCATTTGGATAGTAATGGGGGTAAATAATTTGCTGGCGATTACTGCTCGTGATAAATTTTCACCATGCTCTATAGCGGTACTCATTTTTAAAAGTCGACTGCTAAAATAAGTGTTTTCGGTGGTGGTGCTGGCTAGAGTCATCCCTTTGATTATGGGGACACCAGCGCGTAAGATCAGGCTAAAAGTCCAGGTAAATTGCGAGGTTATAATCCGTTTTTGTAGACTACCAAAAACGGGTAGATGCAGTTTGTATTTATCCCAAACATATCTAATGGTGGGGATTTTCAACAGCCTATTTATACCAAAAAAGAAGATAATGACTGCGGCTAATAGTGTCTTAACGTTATTCACCATAAAATTGGACGAGGACATGATTAAGCGGGTTGCAAATGGTAATTCAAGTCCTGTCCTAGCGAACATCGCACTAAATTTTGGGATTACCATATAATTCAGGACCAAGACTGCGGCTACAATGGTTACCATCACGAAAATTGGATAACGAATTGAGCTTAGAAGACGGCGGCGGTTGGCAATACTTTTTTCTAGGTAGGTACCTAGATGTTTTAGAGTCTCACTCAGATGGCCCGTGTTTTCTCCGATATCGATAACATTAATCATAATTGGAGTAAAAACATGCGGATATTTTTTCAACGAGTCGGCTAAAGTAAATCCAGAGGCAATATCTTTAGCTACTTGCGAGAGAATTATACCTAAAGGACGCGAACTAGCAGATTCTGACAATTTACTGATGGCTTTTATTACTGATAACCCGGCATCATGGAGGACGGCAAGTTGCGAGAAGAAATTCATCAGGTGGTAAGGTTCAACTTTATTAAAGATTTTGTGCTGCGAAAAAAAAGAACTAGATGTTTGGAAATTTTTTTGTTTAATAGCTTCAATGTTAATTGGAATAATATTTTGTTGTTTTAGATTGCTCACGATTTCTTCGGCATTATTCGCTTCAATGTCCCCGATAACAGAGTTACCATATGCATCTCTACCTTCATAGTGGAATATAGTTTTTGGCATTATATTTATTCTCCAGATATACGTAATACTTCGCTGAGAGGGATTATTTTTTGGCGAGCCAGTTCAAAAGCATTAGCTAACAATGTTGGTGATTTACGATTTTTAGCTATGGTTTGAACGAACCCGTTAGTATCATTACGGCGTAGAGCATCTCTCATGTCGTTATCAAGCTCGAGGTACTCAAATACACCAATCATTCCTTTCGAGCCAGTAAAGCTGCAATAAGCGCAGCCCACCCCCTTGTAAAAAATACTTTGTTTAAATTGGTCGCCAAAGAAATTGCTGAAAAAAGAAGTTTCTTGTTCGGTCGGTTGCGTGGGTGTAGAACAGCGGGTACAAATACGTCGGGCGAGACGTTGGGCGACAATGGCGCGTACTGTCGCAGCTACCAAATAGTTTTCCACGCCAATGTCGATTAGGCGTAAGGCCGTACTTGTTGCGTCATTAGTATGTAAAGTGGCAAAGACTAAATGGCCGGTCAAGGCGGCACGTAGCGCAATGGAAGCCGTTTCTTGGTCGCGAATTTCTCCTACGAGGATGATGTTCGGGTCTTGACGGAGAATTGAACGGAGGACGCGAGCAAAAGTTAAGCCAATTTGTGGTTTTACTTGTACCTGGTTCGCGCGCTCTAAAGTATATTCTATCGGATCTTCGATCGTGACGATGTTTTTTTCTACTTCATTGATTTCGGTTAAGGCGCCATAAAGAGTAGTGCTTTTACCGCTGCCCGTTGGACCAGTAACCAAAATCATACCCCAGGGGACGCGGATTATGCGGCGAAAACTTTTGAGAATATCGGGCGGCATTCCCGAAGGATCAAGCCCAGAAATCTTGTTGGATTTATTTAAAAGACGCATCACTATTGATTCGCCAAACTGAGTCGGCATGGTGGATAGGCGAACGTCAATTTTTGTATTATTTCTAACGATTTCGAAACGACCGTCTTGTGGCAATCTCTTTTCCGCGATGTTTAGGCCGCTCATTAACTTTAGGCGTTGGGCGACCGCCAGCGGAATATGACGTTTATCTGCGATCGAAATAATTTGTTCTTGTAATAGACCATCAACGCGTTGCCGAATACGTAAGACATTTTCGCCGGGTTCAATATGGATATCTGAAGCGTTAACTTGGATGGCGTCTGCAAATACCGAATTTAATAGTTGAATTACCGCGGGTTCAACTTGTTTAATTGCAGATGCTTCCTCTTCTTCGGGAAGGATCGGTTGCAATTCTAGAGCTAACTTATCGGCAAAAGAGGTAATTTCGCCAGTACGACGATATAGCTGATCTAATTTATAGCTTAATTCTTTTTCATCCACGAGAGCAAATTTTAACGGTTTTTTTAAGAGGTGTTGTAATTCGTCAGCGGCAAAAATATCAAGAGGGTCGACCATGCCTACCAAATAGTGCTCATTTTCTTCAGCTAAGAGGATGGCGCGAAAACGCCTGGCATAGCCTTCAGGTAACTTTTTTGATACTTCGTCTTTTAGTATGTATTGGGTGGCATCGACATATGGAATATCCATCTTTTTTGCTAGTTCTTTTAACCAAGTTTTTTCGTCAGTTATTTCAGACGGTAGCGTGGCGTCATTTGGTAGGTCGCTTATTTCTTGTTTGTGGGCGGTACTTACAAAGTCTAGGTGGTCGGCACCAACCGGTTCGGTATGGGGTGTTACTAAAGATGGATGCTTCTGCGTATTTCTATCCATAAAACAACTTTCTATTATTTTATTTTATTGTATAAAAAGGTGCCTAATTCAGACGACGCGTCAGATGAATTATAAGCGCGTTGATAGGCCTCTCTTGCGGCATTCATTTTGCCAGCAGATTCTAAGGCAATTCCTAAGCCTAACCACCAAGAAGGTTGTTCTGGTTGAATCTTCGTTAGTTGGTTATATGTTTCAGCTGCAAGCATGAAAGATTCTTGTTGTTGATAGAGAGCTGCAAGGAGAGCTAAATACTCTTCATCGTTGGCAGCCATAGTAATGTTTTTTTGGAGAAGATCGATAGCCGCCTGGTCTTTATTTTGTTTAATTAAAATATGGGCTTTAAGTTTAATGAAGGGAAGATAGCTGCCATATTTGTTTAGACCAGCCATTAAAACGTCGTCTGCTTTTTGTAGGCGCCCATCTTTGATTAAGAGAGAAGCTAGCAGTAGCCGTGCCTGGTTATGGTCGGGGAAATCACCAATAAATAGGTGTAACTTTTGAATGGTATTTGAGATTTTATTTTGCGCGAGCAGTTGTTGAATGTCTTGATAACGATCGATGATCTCTTCTTCGGGAGGAAGTGGTACCGGGGTTTTAGCTAAAGTGCTTTTGCTTAGTTGTGGATTAGAAAATACTAAATGTAAATGCGGCGTTGGTTGGTTAATCAATTGCAACGTTTCAATTTTTGTATTAGGAAGCAGCGTAATAGAGCTTACGATATTATTGTTATTCTGTTTGGTGGCAAAAGAAATGATAAAGGAGTTCTCAAGGGCGATCGGTAAGTTACCAGCTATGTCGGTATTATTTAACGTAAGAGAGAACTGTTGCTCGGAGCTATGTTCAACATAGTAGGTGGTCGGTGCACTTAAAATAAAATCTAAGATTGTTTTATTATCTTTTTGCTCTAGGGCAATATTTTGTAGTTTGATTGCTGACGCTGGTGGTTGGGGTTTGGGTGCAATTGGAGTTGCTGATTTCGGTTGCACTTTAATCGCTGCCAGGGTTTTATTTTTGTGGGCTAGTTTAACAAATATTTTTTCTTTTAAAATTGCAAGATGTGGTCGGTAATGCCAGGTAACACCAAAAGCTATTGCTAAAATCATTAGCCAGTATATAAGTTTCCAGCCCGCCATCCCTTTTTGTTTTTTGATGGTTGGGATTACGCTAGTTAATACTGCCTGCTGTTCGTCGGAAGCTTTTCTTTTGTTTTTCTCTAATTCGTTTAATACGTTGTTAATTAGGCTCATAGTACTAAAGATAGTAATTTACTACCGGCTCCAATAGTTATTGTTATTAATAATGAGATAAGGACAACCTTTAATATGTAATAATATGTTGTAGTCATTGCTGGTGTAGCTACATTTTCGGTATCAGCAATAGCCATTTTTATGGCGTTAATTCCTACGATTTTTTTATTATAACCATAGGTGAGTAAGAATGCTTTATGGCACAGGATATTAACCAGGCGAGGAATACCACGGCTGGTTTTGAATAGTAATTTTATTGTTTTTGGTGATATTATGGTGCTGTAGGGGGCAGGGTAACCAGCGGCAGCTAAGCGATGACAAATATAGGATAAGAGCTCTTCTTTGTTACGTAGTGTTGGTAAGTGGTAAGAAAACATTATCCGTTGTTCTAATTGGCGGAGATGAGTTTTTTTTAGCTTCTTATTTAATTCTGGTTGGCCAACTAAAACAATTTGTACCAATTTGCTTGATTCCATTTCTAGGTTGCTTAAAAGGCGTAGTCCCTCAAGGGTTTGATCAGTTAAGGTATGAGCTTCATCGACAATGATCACCGTTTTTTTACCTTGTTTATGTAAACTGATTAATTTTTCAGTTATAAGCGTGATCAGGTCATGGTGATCAATGTTTTTTGGTACCGGCATTTCTAATTCGTGAGCAATGGCTTTTTGGAGATTGAAGATGTCTAAGGTTGCATTAAAGATGTAGACGGTTACGTACTCATTGCCTAAGCTGTTTAGCAGCTTGCGGCAAAGCAGAGTTTTACCGGTGCCGACCTCGCCGGTGATTTTAATAAAACCTTCGCCGTTTTGTAGGCTTACGGTGATAACGTCAAGCGCTTCTTTATAGGCTTCTAAGCCGCAAAAAAAACGCAAGTTGGGAGTTAATGAAAAAGGAAACTCATTAAACCCAAAGTGTTTTAAGTACATAAACTTTTTTCCATTTTTTAATCACTTTTAGTGTTTTTCCTTAGGGGAGGCGACATCATAAGAAAAAGTACCTTTCATGTTTTTAAAGCCAGTTGCCGCTTCCTGTAGCTGTTGTCGCCAGCTCTCGGCGCTGCCAGTAAGTATTGGCCGCAATAATATTACGATCTCAGTTTTGGTTGCTATTTTGTTTCTATTTTTAAACAAGCCGCCAACAGTTGGTAAGCGATCTAATCCTGGTGTTGATGCGTTGATATCTCTAGCCTTACTTTGCATCAAGCCACCAATAATAATTACCTGCCCATTTTTAGCGCGTACTACACTATCTGATTCTCTGGTTTCGCTTGAAGCCAATGGTACATCCAGCGATTGATTGTAAACTGTTGCTGTCATTTGTTTTGACCTGACGTCACTAATTATTGGATGAATATGCATTGTTATATAATCGTTTTCATCAATTTGGGGGGTGACATCTAAAGAGATCCCGGAGAAAAATGGAGTGAAGGTTACGGTTGCTTGTTGAGTTGGATTGCTGCTGCCAGAGCTACTAGTATTACTACTGACATTAGTAATAAAGAAGTCGTCATTGCCAACCTTGATGACTGCTTTTTGATTGTTGATGGTGGCAATTTTCGGGCTTGATAATACATTTACTTTTCCTTGCGTATTGAGCAAGCTAATTGCTGAACTAAAGGCGCCGCCTTTACCTGAAGCATTTAGGCTTAGATAGCTAACGATATTACCGCCAAATTTTTCCAATCCGTCGTTGCCGTTCGAGGCGCTGTAATTGGGAGTTGCACCTGCTGGAGAAACCTCCCCTTGCTGTAATCCCAATATTTTCCAGTTTATTCCATTTTGGAAGTTGGCATTTAACTGAACTTCAAGGATCTTGGCTTCAATGATTACTTGTCTCATGATAATGTTTTGTACCTTGTCTAGATATTGTGCGACATAGCGCAACTCTTCAGGATAAGCTCGCACAATAATTGTTCCCGATTTTTGATTGACTACCACTGATCTTCCCTCGGCAATGCCAATGAGGGTTGTTAAGTTTTCTTTTAGCATATCCCAGAATTTGGAGGTCGAGGAGGTTTGCACTATTCCGCTGGGCGTTGATCCTGATTGTTGTGAAGAGCTAACGCCGGAGGATGTAAGAGTATTTTGTACGGTATTAGTGATTTGGCCTGATCCAACAGTTGTTTGCGACTGGCCGCCGCGATCAAAATCTAGGTAATTAATTTGGAACACTCTTGTTTCAAGGCGGCGAGGAAAAATTTTATACCCATATGATGTTCTTTCATATTCGAACCCGTAATTGTCTCTAATGGCATCCATTGTTTGTGGTACAGTTACCGATTTTAATTCTAGCGAGATATTGCCGGTTACTTGCGAGTTGATAGTAATATTATATTTGGTGTCTTTTACTAATCCCATGAAAAAATCTTTAGCCGGAACATTGCTTACTGCGATATCAAATCGAGGTTCTTGTTTATCACTAGCTATATCCGATAGATTGCTGGTAGGTATAGTAATGTCTGGCATCAGTGCTTTTTGTAAAGACAGCGGCAAAGCTTTGTTTTTTTTATGCGAACCACTAAGGGCGTTATTGGCTTTTAGTCCATCAGCCAAAGCTTTTTCGATGGCGCTTTCGGCGCTAGTGCCGGTTGGTTCAGTAATGGTGCAAGCATTTACTAATAATAAAACGCACACCGCTAAGAGAGTAAGATATTTTTTGGTCCAGGTTTTCACGGCTTTGCTTCCTCTTTTTTGTTTGTATTTGTCAATAATTTGATGGTTGGAATCGGCATGATAATTTTACGTTCGCTACCGTCATCGTTTTTTACAGTGATGCCATTTGCATCAATGCCAGTAATGAGCAATCCAGATACTTTCTCGCCGAGGGTAAAATTATGATTGCCAATCATAACAGATTTATGATCTTTACTTATGAAGGTGGCGGTAATCACTATGTCGCTGCTTGGCATGCTGGTTACGACAGTGTCGGAGTATGAAGATGGTTGGGTTGGATCACGCAGCTCTTCTTCGGCGTAAATGCTGGCTGACTGAAAGAATAATCCCAAGATACCCAGTACTATTAATCTACTTGTTTTGTTACACATGGATCCAATCACCTGTATTACTTATGGTATGAACGGACAAAGTTATTTCTGCCATAGGATATTGCGTTACTTTGTACTCCAATTTATCCCAAAAAATCTTCCATTTTAGTTTCTCAAGGGTTTCTAGATAGTGCATGGTGGAGAAGTAATCTCCTGAGAATTTTACTACAATTCCGTGTTCGAAAATTTTGCTGTTGTTTTGAGGAAGCACGGTTTCTTTCGGCGGAATATTTTTTAGCTGTATTAGAACTAGCTTACTATTGGCCATTAGCATGTCGTTTAAAACCTTGCTGGTTTTATGAGGCGATAGTATGGCAGCTACCGAGGTAGGTGGTGGTGCATTCTCGCCAAAAGCTGCTTTTTTTTCTTTAAGTTCTTTTTCTAGATTTTTGGCTTGTTCTTCGAGTTTGGCAATCAAAGGTTTTAATGATTCTATTTTATTAGTAGTGGCTGTTGCTGAGTTATGTAATGTTTGCCAAAAACCATAATACCAAATTATGAAAATCAGTCCCAACACGGTAGCCAGGATCATCGACCTCGCTGTGGTTGGTAGTTGATCAATAGTACGATAATATTTTATTAATAGTGCGTTCATGGTGTTTTGTTTGTGGTCGGAGTGGTTGTAGTTCCTGCAACGTTACTTACGGTAAAATGTATATTATTAGAATCTTGAGTTTTTTCTAGTTGCACGGTGTCAAGTTTTCTGTTGCGAAAACTGGATGATTTTGCTAAGGAGTCAAGTAATGCTGAAACGCCTGAAGAGGCAACTGTATTTCCTTCAATAGCTACGGTGTCATCAATTTCTGAGATGCTGAGACGGTCTAACCATACTCCGTGCGGAGTGAGCATTGCTAGGTCTTTGAGATAGTTATAAAAACCTCTGCTACCAGTTGAGTTAAGCGCTAGGCTCTTTAGGTCTAAGTAGCTTTCTTCTGCGTAGGGAGCTAATTGCGCATTGTAATTTTGAATTTTTGCTAAAAGATCTCTTTGCGTCATTTCCATAAGGGTTAGAGTTCGTTCTTTGCTGGAGTTAATGGTGGTGGTTGTAACATAAAGCAAAACAAGGAGGAGGGTCCAGATAATTGCGGTCTGCCCCATAAGCCTACTATTCAGTGCGGAGACTGGTTGAATTGATAGTTCAGTCAATAAGTTAATATTTTGTGTCATTGTTATTTACTCTGTCTTGCGTTACGTAATACTCCGCCGATCGCAATCCAACAACGAGGCTCCATTTGTTGGTCTAGCGGTTTTTTGTAACGAACCACTTCTTGTAGGTTTAAAATATTTACTTCTTTATTTAGGTTTTTTGCGATTTCTTGTGCCACGTTTTTATCGAGTATAGCGTCTGGTGGTATCACGAATTTTGTTGGGATTTCTTGTTTTAACTCAGTTTGACAGTAATTAAATGATCGTTGTATCTCAGACATTAAATCGCTGTAATTACCAGCTTTTATATTGTTAGCATTTACAGGAAAGCGACGTACAAACTGGACGTTAGATTGTTTTACAGACATCATTAGGCAGCTTTCATCTATTATGTTCAGCAGGCCGGTAGTTTCCCCGGGCTTGCTCAGATCGGTAATTAGATTGCGAATGGCAAACTCACGAGTATCAATGGCTTCAAGATATAAACCGCAATCTTGGATAGTATTAGCGATATTTTTCAGGAAACTACTTTGGGCGGCGATGACATAAATCTTTTTTAAGCTTCTTTCTGGTTCATCAGGGTAGAAAATATCAACTGCCGTATCTTCGAGGGAATAATTTATTATATCTTTTATCTGCCAGCGTATCGCTTTTTTGTACTCTGCTTGTGGTACGTTAGGGGTGCCGATGAGGGTTAAGCGGTAATAACTTGGGTGTAAAATCCATACACATTTTGTTTTTTTAAGACCATTTTGGCTTACTACCTGGAGCAACTGATCCCTAAGTTTGCTGACATCGGGAGAGCTGCCAAACTGATACGGATAAAAACCACAGGCGGATATTTCAAGGTTGTTCGGATTGGGGGCGTTTGCGAAAGCAATCCCTTCTGGTCCGAGCTCTATCGAGCATAGTCCATGACCTGAACTTATCAATGATTCCAAATTTCTTCCCCTATAAATTTGTTTGTTTTCAATTATATATTAAATTTTATTACAAATAAACAACAATTAAGCTTTTTGATTTATCCTTAGCTTGCTGAGAAGCTATATAACAGATTATAATGAGCCATTATTTTTTTGTAAAGACAATAAGAGGTGGATAAAAATGAAAACATGGATTCTAGTTGCGAATTCCGCAGATGCAAAGATTTTAACTACTGATAGTTTGCGTACGGGGGAAATAAAGCTCATGCGTAAATTATCTCATCCTGAGAGTCGTAAGAAGATTTCAGACCTAATGTCGGATAAGCCTGGGCATTATAAAACCGACTCTGGTGTTCACGGTGCTTATAGTAACCATGATCCTAAGGTGGTTGAGGCAGATCATTTTGCTACGCAATTAGTTCGTGAATTAAAAGTTGGTTGGGATCAGCATAAATTTCAAAATTTGCTGATAGTGGCGCCAGCTCATTTTTATGGTTTATTAAACAAGCAGTTACATGTTATAGCCAACTTAAAAGTAACTCATCTATCGAAGGACTATACTAGGTATAGTTTGAATAAGTTGAGTTCTAGCTTGAAAGAGTTCGCATATCCGGCATAATTATTTTTAAAATAAAAGTTCAGCTCTGTAAGGGCCAAATGCCTCACCAGCCCAGTCTAAGCTGCGTTCCCGTTTAGAAACATAACGGGACAAGCTTTTACGGTGCAGGGCTGGGTTGCAGATCCAGGTTATAATACAGCCCACAATTTTGTTTTCTGGCTGTCGCGGCATTGATTATTATATCGGCTACTACTACTAGGTTGCGTAGTTCAATTAGGTTTTTGTTCACTTTGAATTTGGAATAGTATTCTTGAATTTCTGACTTTAGCAGCTCTATTCTACGATGTGCGCGCTCTAACCTCTTGTTAGTACATACAATGCCAACATAGTCCCACATTAGGTGGCGTATTTCTCCCCAATTGTGGGTTACCACGACCGCTTCGTCAGAATCTGTTACTTGTCCTTCGTCCCACGGTGCTGCCGGTTGAGATGTTAATTCAGTTTGAGAAAGTTGTTTTTTTATATCATCACTAGCTGCTTTTCCATAAACGATGCATTCCAATAGAGAGTTACTAGCGATCCGGTTAGCGCCATGCAGGCCAGTGCACGAGGTTTCTCCAAGTGCATAAAGTCCAGGTAGAGTAGTGCAACCACGCTTATCAACAACAACTCCACCGCAGGTATAGTGGGCGGCAGGAACCACGGGAATTAGATTTTTGGTTATGTCTATCCCTAACTCCAGGCAGCGTTTGTGGATATTAGGAAAATGTTCTTTGATAAAATTCGCTGGTTTATGACTTATGTCTAGGTAGACACAGTTTGTTCCTAAGCGCTTCATCTCGAAGTCGATGGCTCTCGTAACGATATCTCGTGGTGCCAAATCAGCTCGTTTATCGAATTTTGGCATGAAATGTTCGCCATTTGGTAATACTAGTTTTCCCCCTTCGCCGCGAACCGCTTCAGAAATTAAGAACGACTTGGCATAGGGGTGGTAAAGGCAGGTAGGATGAAATTGATTAAACTCCATATTGGCAATTTTACACCCAGCGCGCCAGGCCATAGCGATACCATCACCACTTGAGCAGTCAGGGTTGGTGGTATAGAGGTAGACTTTACTTGCTCCGCCAGTGGCTAATACCACGAACTTAGCCTGAAAAGTTTTTACTATATTTTGTAAGTTATCTAATACATATGCGCCGGTGCATCGTCCATCTTGCTTAATTAGATTGATTGCGACATGTTCGGTAAAAATATCAGCAGGCGTTTTTTTTACCTGTTTTACTAGCTTAGTTTCAATTTCTGCTCCGGTAGCGTCCGCAGCGTGTAATACACGGCGATGACTATGTCCACCCTCGCGGGTAAGATGGAAAACATTTTCGTTGGTAGTAGTAAAGGATACTCCTTGCTCGACCAACCACTTAATGGCATCTTTAGCATTCGTTGCTACAAACCGGACAACATCTTCATCACACAAACCAGCGCCGGATATAAGAGTATCTTTAATGTGCGATTCAATGCTGTCTTCATTGTCTATTACCGCAGCAATTCCTCCTTGGGCATACATGGTATTACCTTCATTGATTTGGCCTTTAGATAAGATAGCAATTTTGCAATGTTTAGCTAGACTCAAGGCCAAAGTCAATCCTGCTGCGCCGCTGCCGATAATTAATACATCGTAGTAGTAGTGATTTTTCATTAAAATTCTTTCATTTTGACAGGGATGAGTTTTGTCATATACCATGTCGAAACTATTTAGGTTTAATAATTGTAGCTTATTGTCTTATGAACAAACAGAAAAATATTCGTAATTTTTGTATTATTGCCCATGTTGATCATGGCAAATCTACGCTTGCCGACCGTTTTATTCAGCTTTGTGGCGGTCTTTCTTCACGAGAGATGCACGATCAGGTTCTAGATAGCATGGATATTGAGCGGGAACGTGGAATTACCATTAAGGCGCAAAGTGTAACCTTGCAGTATAAAGCCAAAGATGGCGAAGAATATTGCTTTAATTTTATTGATACTCCAGGACATGTCGACTTTTCTTACGAAGTTTCTCGGTCGCTTGCCGCTTGTGAGGGAGCTTTATTATTAGTAGATGCAGCGCAAGGAGTTGAGGCGCAAACGGTTGCTGTTTGTTATATGGCAGTTGAGAATGGGTTAGAAATTATTCCAGTAATCAACAAAATAGATTTGCCACAATCTGACCCAGAGCGGGTCATTAAAGAAATTGAAGAGATTATTGGTATCGCGGCTTTTGACGCGGTAAAAATCAGTGCTAAAAATGGAATTGGTATTGATGAGCTTTTAGAGGCGATTGTTCATCGCATCCCTCCTCCGAAAGGGGGCAGGGACAAACCATTACAAGCTCTGATTATAGACTCTTGGTTTGATAATTATTTAGGCGTTGTTTCGTTAGTGCGGGTGGTGAATGGGATACTAAAAACTCACGAAAAAATACGCGTAATATCGACTGGCAAAGATTACGGGGTTGATATTGTCGGCGTATTTACGCCAAAGCGTCAGGTAACCGAAGAGCTGAGGGCAGGTGAGGTTGGCTATATAGTCGCTAATATTAAAGATATTTTTGGTGCGCCAGTTGGTGATACTTTAACGCATAGCAATGCGCCAGCTCCCGAATCATTAGCTGGATTTAAAAAAGCCAAACCGCAAGTTTATGCTGGTCTTTATCCGATAAGTGCTGATGATTTTGAGAGCTTCCGTGAAGCTCTTTCAAAACTACGGTTAAACGATGCATCATTATCGTATGAGCCAGAAACTTCTGAGGCGCTTGGATTTGGCTTTCGCTGTGGATTTTTAGGGATGTTGCATTTAGAAATTGTGCAAGAACGGCTTAAGCGTGAATATAATCTTAATTTGGTTATTTCTGCGCCGACTGTTGTTTATGAAGTGGTGATGGAAAATGGAGATATATTATCTATTTCTAACCCGGCAAATTTACTCGAGGTGGGAAGAATTCAGGAAATTCGCGAGCCGGTTGTTCGTACCAAAATTTTAGCTCCGAAAGAGTATCTAGGAAGTATCATGAAACTTTGTATGGAGCGTCGTGGTAGCCAAATTAATATGGATTTTATCGGTAATCAGGTTTCTTTAGGGTATTTTTTACCCATGAGCGAGGTTATTTTAGATTTTTTCGATCGTTTGAAATCTATAAGTCAGGGTTATGCCTCCCTTGATTATAGTTTTGATCATTTTGCTGCTGCTGACTTAGTGAAGCTCGATATTTTAATCAATAATGAAAAGGTTGATGCATTTGCTTCAATTGTACACCGCGATAAAGCTTATGATCGTGGCCGTAAGTTGGTTGAGGCCATGAAAGAATTGATTCCGCGACAGATGTTTGAGGTGGCAATTCAGGCAGCGATTGGTTCACGCATTATTACGCGACAAACAGTAAAAGCTTTACGTAAAAACGTTTTAGCTAAATGTTATGGTGGTGACGTTAGTCGTAAGCGTAAGTTACTTGAAAAGCAAAAAGAAGGTAAAAAGAAAATGAAGCGCTTGGGTAAAGTTGATGTTCCGCAAGAAGCCTTCGTTTCTATTCTTAAGGTTGGATATTAAACTTCAGTTTTATTTGGATTTTACCGTATAAAAGTTTAAAATAAGGAGGATTCGTAATTTTAAGGATAAAATAGGAGGGAAAGATGAACGACAAAGATGTTACGGAAAAAAATCAAGAGGCAGTAGGTATTATTGTTGGGGGTGGTCCAGCGCCGGGTATTAACGGCGTCATTAGTGCAGCGACCATCGAAGCCATCAATAATGGTAAAAAAGTCGTGGGAATTATCGGGGGGTTCAAAGGTCTTTTGGATGGCCAAAGAAAAGTTTTGCCTCTCACTATCGATGACGTAACCAAAATTCATACTACTGGTGGTTCAATTCTTCGTACCTCAAGAGATACCGCAGAGAATGCTAAGGCAAAATTTGGCGTTCTGATGGAATCACTAAAGAGTATTGGTATCAGATATCTCGTTACTATTGGTGGTGATGGTACTTTGCACATGGCCAATTGGATCGAAAAAGAGGCGCGGGGTTTAATTAGCGTTGTCCATACTCCTAAAACGATAGATAACGATATTCCGCTCCCAGGTGGATTTTCCACCTTTGGTTATCAAACAGCGCGCCATGTTGGGGTTTCCATTATTAATAATATTATCGAAGATGCTCGTACTACGGGGCGCTGGTATTTTATTACTGTCATGGGGCGTCATGCGGGTCACCTTGCTTTAGGGATGGGGGAAGCTTCCGGCGCTACGGTATCACTTATACCTGAAGAATTTGGACCAGGTAAGCTATCATTTAAAAAAGTTGCTGATGTTTTAATTGGCACAATTCTCAAACGATTGGCTCATGGCAAAGATCATGGGGTGGCGATCCTGGCGGAAGGAATTGCTGAAAAGTTTGATGCCGACGAACTAAGCCGATATGGGAATATAGAAAGAAATGAAAAAGGGGATATTAAGCTTTCTGAAGTTCAGCTTGGCCGGCTTCTTAAAAGTTATGTCAATGATACTTTACAAGCGATGGGAATAAAAGTTGGTATTGTTGATAAAAATATTGGTTACGAATTACGTGCCGCTGATCCCATACCTTATGATATGGAATATGTAAGAAATCTTGGTTATGGTGCTATACGTTATCTCATGAAAGGTGGTACCGGGGCGATGATTGTTTGGTATGAGGGAAATATCAGAGCCATGCCTTTTGTTGAAATGATGGATTATACTACTGGCAGAATGAAGATTAGAAAGGTAGATATTAATACCGAGACTTACGAGGTGGCAAGGAAGTACATGATCCGGCTTGAAAAAGAGGATTTTGAAGGAGAGCGTTTACAGGGGTTGGCTAAAATTGCTGGGATGGATCCCGATGATTTTTGCGCACGATTTGCGTATATATTAAAGAATGCTGAGGCATGTTAATTTATTTTAGTTAAAAAAACAGAGTCAGCTTTTTGGTCGTGAGTTTTTTACCGACTTAAAAGCCGACCCTGTTTTTTAAGGACCAAGGTTTTTATGATTATAAAAAAAATTTCCCAATTATTAAAAGTATTTTGCCTGGTATGGTTTAGCTTTGTTTGCCTCCCCGCCGATGCTGCAGATCGCTGTTATTCAAAGATGAGCGAGGTATTGGGGTGTTTTTTACATTATGACGATGGGGTTTATAAGTACGAGTTTGTGGAAGAGAATAATAGCAATCCTGAGGTCAAGATTAGAACTTACTTCCTTTACTCACAGAAGTGGCCGGTTGATTCTTATGAAGATATACCCTCAACCATCTGGAAACATAAGCTGGTTTTCTACATTCCCAAGACAATTTCTTATACTAAAGCTTTATTATATGTAAATGGTGGTCGCAATAGAAATATTGATGGCGGTGAAGAATTTTTGTCTTCAAAAGAAAATATTGAGTATGGTCATATAGCATTAAATAATAAAGCGTTAGTAGTAGAGCTACAAGATACCCTAAATCAATATTTATTTTTTAACGGCCAACCGTTTAAAGAAGATAGGATAATAGCTTATACCTATAAAAGATTTATGGATGATCCGCACAAGAACGCTTATCTTGCTGGACATTTGCCAATGACTAAGGCGGTTTTGAAAGCGATGGATGCCGTACAGCAAGTAATGAAGGTTGAGCATGGGGTGACAATTGATGGCTTTGTCTTAGCTGGTGCTTCCAAAAGAGGATGGGCAGTATGGCTTGCTGCTCTTAGTGATCATAGGGTAGAGGCAATGATTCCCGTTGTTATCGATGTGTTAAATACGCAGAAAAGTTTGTCCTATATTTGTCAATCGTATGGCGGGGTTTGTCCGCAGGCGTTGAGAGATTATGAGGAATATAATATTACTAAGAGTCTAAATACTTCCGCTTATTCTGATCTTATGACCGTTGAGGACCCGTATAGTTATTTAATGGATGATAAATATAAAGAAAGGTTTGCCATACCAAAATATATTATCAATGCTAGTGGCGATGACTTTTTTGTTCCTGACTCTTCTAAGTGGTATTTTAAAGATTTGCCGGGATATAACACTAATCGGAGCCACATTAGATATTTGCCGAACTCCATGCATTATCTTGGAGGTAATCCTATTAGCGATTCCACCAATAGTATGCAAGCGGTTAATGAGGCACTTAATTCATACTTTTATTTTGTTTTGAATAAAATTACTTTGCCGACGGTTAATTGGAAGTTGGGTAGTGACAAAATTCAGCTTTATAGTTCCATTAAACCATTTTTGGCAAAATTGTGGGTGGCTAATAACGGTTCTACTCGCGATTTTCGCTTTATTACTTCTTACGGCGAATATCGTCTGTTATTTAAAAAACTTTTAAATTATTTTTTTATTAGTATGGGAGATAATTGTTATAAGGAGAAAGATATTTCTTTTGATTGTAAAGACGGGGGCGCTTGTCACGCAGAAATTACTTCGCTATCTCCTGCCAAAGGTTGGCAGGCATCTTTTGCTGAATTACATTACAAGCTTGGTAGGGAAACATTTATTGTTACAACCGAGGTTAATATAGCGCCCGATGTTTTACCTAAGCAAATTAGTAATCAGGGCGAGCATCAAGATTTATAGAGAAATTCAGCAATTTCTTGTCGGGAGATGGCGTGCCTGACTGGGTTCGAACCAGCGACCTTTGGCTTCGGAGGCCAACGCTCTATCCAACTGAGCTACAGGCACAATTCTAAATATCGCTCAGTATTCACTACTTATTATCAGTAGTCTATTTCTTCTGGATCCCCCGCATGCGCGGGGGACTGCGCCCTGCGGGCTTGGCTACAGGCACAATTCTAAATATCGCTCAGTATTCACTACTTATTATCAGTAGTCTATTTCTTCTGGATCCCCCGCATGCGCGGGGGACTGCGCCCTGCGGGCTTGGCTACAGGCACAATTCTAAACATCGCTCAGTATTCACTACTTATTATCAGTAGTCTATTTCTTCTGGATCCCCCGCATGCGCGGGGGACTGCGCCCTGCGGGCTTGGCTACAGGCACATCCTTAGTGGACGTGGCTTGTATCATAATCGCTTGATTCGTCTAAATCAAATTGTGGGGGTTTTGTGGGGATTGATGCGATATATTTTTTGAAGGGGTTTTTATTTTTGCTAATTATTACCACTTGATTTGTATAATAAAAATTTTAATTTATACGTTGTGTTAAGACCGAGCGTTGGCACAATAAAACTCAACTCAGCTAAAGGGATTTTTTGGTTAGATGAAAGGATGTTATATATGAATTGAAACTGCCAGCTCGAACTATTGAATCAATTATTAAAAAATTGGTTGATTTAAAACGCTTAAATAGGTTGGGGCAAGGAAGATCAACTCGCTATAAATTGGCATAAATAGGGGTATGGATATGAGGATCAAAGCTTTATGGGCTAAGGTAAATATATTTAATAAAATAAGTTTTTTATTAGTGATTATTTTATTTTTTAGTTTTTTTAGCACCCCTGGCTTAGCGATTCATAAAGGAGTTTATAGAATAGATCCTGATGAGAAAGGAAAGAAACATAGGGTTTATGATCAATTTTTTGGTTCTTGTATAGCTTGTAGGGAGATTCTGAGCGATGTAGTTGAAACCATTACTAATGATTAAGATTGGTGCTGTAATGAAGCCGATTGTTTTTTTCCCGGAAAAACCCCAATGCCATCCTTTTAAAGATTCTAAACATATTGCCATCGGAAAAAATCATGGTAATGTGTTAGAAGTGTCGGACAGTACAATCGTTTATGATTCGGCTGCATGATATATGGTAAGTGTCAGATTAAGTTTGGAGTGTTATGTATGATTACACAATTTTTTTCTATAGGGATTGTTGTTTTGTTTGGCGCGATGTTGCCAGGGCCAGATTTTGTAATCGTGACAAAAAATAGTCTCTTATATTCAAGGCAATCAGGGTATTTTACTTCCTTTGGGGTGGGCGCTGCTATTTTGGTGCATATGACTTATTGCTTGTGCGGGCTGGCGTTTGTTATTTCAAACTCACTTCTGCTATTTGGTTTCATCAAGTATATTGGTGCATCTTATCTGATTTACTTGGGGATAAATTCTTTGTTTTTTAAGCAATCTAAGGGATTTTTGTCATCTAATAAAAAAATACAAAAAAAAGAAATATCTAATTTTACTTCTTTTAGGCAAGGGTTTTTATGTAATCTACTTAATCCAAAGGCCACCTTATTTTTTTTGTCTCTTTTTACCGTGATTATCAAGCCTGGAACATCTTTTAGTTGGATGAGCATTTATGCTCTGGAAGTATTTTTCATTTCTACAGCTTGGTTTTGTGTCTTAACAGCCATTCTGTCTCATTCTTATATTAAGCATGTTCTGGAAAAAGCCGAAAAATACATCGCCAAATTATTGGGCGCATTCTTGATTGGTTTTGGTGTGGTTTTAGCTTTTGTTAGACGCTAGCTTTGATGAGCTAAAAATAATGGAAAGGGGGATAATATGAGTGGTCATTCTGTTGAAAAACATCTTATGGTTACTGCCGAGCGATATGACGAGATGATTCGAATCTTTATTCCACACTACGATGAGATGCTGAAAGTCGGTGTTGATTTGGTTAATGCTTTGGCAAAAAAATCTCCTCACGTGCTTGACCTGGGGGGTGGAACAGGGGCGCTCACTCAAGCTATCTTACGTGGTATTCCTGCTGCCAAGGTTGATCTCATAGATATCGATCCTTATATGTTGTCAGAAGCAAAGCGGCGGCTCAGTTCCGAAAAAGAAAGAGTAGCTTTTATGGAGTGTAGTTTTTTGGGTTCTTTGCCGAAAAGCGATGTTATTGTTGCATCGTTGTCTCTGCATCATATCCAAAACCTCGAACAAAAAGCCAAGGTTTACGCCTCAATTGCAGAGTCGCTGAAACCAGGAGGTCTCTTTCTCAACCTTGATGCAACTGTGAGTTTCGACGACAAAGTTAGAAAACTCACTTTTGACAATTGGGCGACTTCCATGGGGAAACACGGAGTTGGTGTACAGGAGGCTTTTAAACATTTTGCAGAATGGGCGGCTGAAGATCATTATCTTCCTTTGGTAGATGAACTTGAATGTCTTAGACAAGCAGGCTTTTTACATCCTGAATGTTTTTGGCGTAGAGGGCCCATAACAGTTTTTGGAGGGATGATATAAAATCATTTTGTTTACGATTTTTAATATATCATTGCTAACTTCTTAAAAATTTATAGTTATTAAATTTTATTTTTATCGTTTTAGTTAACTCTATTATTGGCTTAACTGCCCATCTGCTACTCTTGATTAATTCCGTAAAATCGCCACAAGTTGTTTTTTCGAGTTCATTAAGTTGGCGCCCCAAACTTGACAGTGTGGTCAAATTTCTTTGTCATGGGACCTTACACGAGGTCACCAAAAAACAGCACAATAAAAGCCCATTTAACCTAAAACTCGACTATCAAGTTTTTCTAAAAAACCTATTAAATTTGAGGCTGTAATTCTTCCATATCAATACCCCGCA
>JAJXWM010000058.1 GCA_021781615.1 Pseudomonadota bacterium | reverse complement strand
GTCTGATCTCCTGTAACACTCGACTTCGATTCACTGATTTCCTCTCGTTTTTAGAAAATCAGTACCTTATCAAAATCGGACAACTCGCGTGTTACTTAAACCGGACAACTGGCATGTTACCAACAAAGCTGTAAAAAAAGCTTGCTAATACTTATGAGAAGATTAAAATTGGCTTGTGTTTAGAGTTTGTCATTTCTTGGATTAATTAGAGAATGACGAGGTTCTGGTAAAGCTAGCATGGGTATCAAAATTTAGTTTTTAAAGTCATATTAGGAGAGGTTCAATGAAAGAAAAATATACTATAGAAATTGGGGTTGGAGTTAATCAAGATGAGGCTTCATGTGTAAGCGGTGGTTCCGGTCTCTTTTTAGAGTTACTCACTAAAAAAATCCCTTCCGTTATCAGTACTCTGGATTGCCAACCAGACGCATGCGATCCTGTTTTAACGTGTGATCCGGCAAGTTGGTGCCCCCCTGATTCGCACTCTTAACTTTAAAGTCTTTTAAATTTAGGAGCTTATTTTAAAACAACAATAATCTGAGGTAAGCTTTTAGAAAGTTGAGAGACTTCGATCTTAGATATGATAGATTTTTTGAGATAAGTTTATGACAAAAAAAATAGAGATAGAACGGCTAACTAGTATTGAAAAAAAACAGGTAACCGGCGGAAGTGTTTCAGAGCACATTGAACTGCTTAGAACAAAAACTGGAATTCATATGGCACATGACTGTGACCCTAATGATACTGACTGCCATCCAGATGATTATTGGGACTGTGGCCATAATGAGTATAACGATACTGGGTATAGTGCTTATGAGGACTATAACGATCGTTCGTGAATAAATCTGGTATGATAAGTAGATTATTTTGGTAGGATCGTTTTTTATATAATAAGATTACGCTATAGTGATTTGTTCAACAATTCATTCGGTGCTTTTCCCTATGTACTATAGATTATTGAATGGTGCTTATGTAGTTCGTAATGATGATAAGTATGTTATACATCATGTTTCATATGGTGATCTGTGTAGGATAGATGAAAAAGCAAAGGAAGTAGTTTTTCGTCTTGCGCAAGAGGAAGGAGTACTGGAAAAATTATCGCAGGAAGATAAGTTGATGGCTCAGGTATTGATAGAGCAGAATTTCTTAGTAAGTTGCCGAAGACCCCTGTCTTATAAAATACTGGACAATCCTGATGAATTGAGAAAAGAATATATTGTTTGGTTTAAAGATGTAACCTACCTAATCGTAAAAGTAACAAACAGATGTAATCTTGGGTGCAAGTATTGTCATGAAAACGCCAATATGGACAGGGAAGACATGACCCTAGATTTGTTTTGTAATCTAGTTAATAAGGTTTTGAAAAGCACCAAACACAACAAGATTAGTATTTTATTGTTTGGGGGAGAGCCAACATTAATGCCATTGGAGTGGTATATGGAGGCATTAAAACATGTACGAGAAGCAGAAGAGCTGTTTGAAAAAAAAGTTACTATATTGCTGCAAAGCAATTTTATTAAGGTATCTGCAGAAAAGTTAAGACTTTTTAGAGATGCTGGTATCAAATTATCTACAAGCATAGACAATCCCATTAATCCGCTTAGCTCGTATCGTCCGTTAGCAAATGAAGTAATAAAAACTTGTATTGCGGCTCAAAATATGGGGTTCGAGGTTGGTGTTATCCTGACAATTAATAAAACTAATATAAATGACATATCATCCATTTGCCATTGGATGGCAGATAATTTAGGAAAAATACGTTTTAAGGCCAATGTAATGCACCCTGTTGGTAGTGGAGAAACTACAGTGGCATTAAGTTCTAAAGAGATTTTTGAAGCTCAAAAAAACATTCTAACTTACATGATTAAAACGGAAGGTAGAGAATTAGTGGAGCGTAATTTAGCAGAAGAGATAGTTAGGTTTTTTGAAAATCATCTACAAGACAAAGAACCTAAAAAACCAGCAATGGGATGCTGTGCAAAAAACTGCGGAGCTGGTAAAACCCTGCTTTCCGTGGAGCCTAATGGAGATATCTATCCGTGTGCTAGATTGTCAGATGATATAGAGTATCTTTTGGGCAATGTTAATAATTACGGTCTCGACAGCAGTAATGTTAATAACTTTTTTAACAGGGCAAATCAATTCCATAATGTTAATCAAGAAATTTGGCAAAAATGCCAATCTTGTTCTGCTAAGACTATTTGTAGCTATGGTTGTAAGGCTTTCATAATTAGATCAAAAACAAAAGAAAATATAGAATGTAAACCTACTTTACTTAGGTTTGCGTTCTATCAAGAAAATAAGGACGCTTTACGAAAAGTATACGAAACTTATGTTTCACAAAACCGAAATAAGAGGGAAGGTTCTTTTTAATTATCATAGGTTACTGATTGTGCTTTATCTTGATTTAATACTAGCTCTAACCAAAACAAGACAAATTAGTTGGCTTGTTTTATATGAAATGGCCACATATCCGATTGCTAATAGGTAGGCCATGAGTTAACAGAAAAATGTCTGCGGAGTATATTTAGATATGAGCTATTATCAGATGAATACCGATGTATATATCGTTGGTGGAAAGAAAATGTCAGCCATCTATGATCTCAATAAAGGTTTTTTATATAGCATAAATCAATATACAAAAAATTTAATTGACCATATTGTTTCTAATAAAATTAAACACCTTTCTGCGATAGAAAAAGAGGCATGCGAATTTCTGCTAAAAAATAACTTATTAATTGTTTCAGAAAATAAGCACGAAAAGAAAAGTATTAAAGAATTAAAAATTTCTTATCCCTGGCAATTTTCGTGGATAGAAGTTACTAGAAAGTGTAATTTGTCTTGTATTTTTTGTTACGAAATGTCTGATTATAGTTGCCAAGAAAATATGAGCTTCGAATCTCTGAAATTTGCTGTTAGCAACCTTTTGGCAGCTAAGATTAGCAAGATACAGTTCATTGGTGGAGAACCTTTGTTACTAAATGGTACATTGCAAGAAATGATTTCTTATTGTAAAAACAAGTTTGCATTTATTGAAGTTTATACTAACGGTACTTTAATTGACGAAAAGTGGTGTAAATTTTTTAAAGAAAACGATATTAATGTAGCGCTTTCCATTCATTCCTACATACCTGAAGAACATGATAGAGTTGTTAATTGTAAGGGCGCTCATCGATTGGTAAGCAAAGCCACTAATTTGCTTGATGAATATAATATCAAATATAGAATAGCAACCATCAAAAATAAATCTTGCATTATTGGTGAACCTACAGATGAAAGCACTTATAAGTTATGCCCTAAAGGTCCAAAAGTAACCGGAAGATCTCAATTAAGTCAGTATAATTACGAAATGTTTCTGAATAAAATTATTACCAAAAATACTTTTCAACAGCAGCTCAATAAAAAATCAGTTCAAATAGCTGTTAGTGGAACACGCTGCTTTCTAAAAAATATATATATTGCTACAGATCTTACGGTATACCCGTGTGTTATGGAAAGAAGATATAATTACGGCAATCTTGCTCAAAAACCATTAACTGAAATGATGCATGATGAATTTCGACTGTCTAATAAAGATTCAATTGAGGGCTGTAGAGAATGTGAATATCGGTATGCTTGCTTTTCATGTCGTCCAGATGCAAATGGAAAGGGCTTATATGAAAAGCCCTGGTATTGTAGCTATAATCCAGAGACCGGGGTGTGGCAAGAGCCACGGGATATGTTCAATTCTTTATTGAAAGTAAGGACATAGAATTACGGCCGCTACCCTATCGAGTAGCCACTCTCCACTACCGAGGAATAGTCTTCTTCTGAGAAAAACTCCTCCCAACGCCCTGTTTTTTACGATGATTTTAAACTATGAAGCAGGGGATATATGTCGTGGTCGCAACATACTGTATACAATCGCTTAGGATAGTATGTTTTTAAGTTTTGTGTTCCATAAGTCAATGGCATGTTGCTTTTCCTTATCGTAGGTGTGGCGGTAATAAATAGCAGTTACGCTATTTTCAACATGGTTAAGGAGTTTGCTAACAACTAAACGTGAAACGCCTAGAGCGGTCATGTGACTTGCTGCGGGTGCAGGTGCCAGGTCCTGACCATAATCTTACCCATAAGTATGTCCAAAAGCATCTTCGAAAGCTAAACGAGATCTAACCTGTTCATACATATTTCGCATACCTATCCACCGCTGCTAACCCTGGAGAGCGAAGCGAAGGTTAGTAGTCCGCGATAGGTGCGCATCGAAGGGCGTTGTTTGCTGTTGGCCCGTAGATGCATCGTGCCGTAAAGCCATTGTGGCGTTTCCCAGCCGC
>JAJXWM010000030.1 GCA_021781615.1 Pseudomonadota bacterium | reverse complement strand
CTTAAATAAACATACCGAAGTTGCTGTAGTTGACAATGTTAAGAAGTTTGCACCAGTGGTTACTGAAATAGGATCAGAAAAACTACAAAAGAAATATCTAGAAGTTGCGACAGCGCTAACATCAGAGCAGATGCTTAAGAAGTACGCGCCAGCTGCTGTTGAAGTGTTGCCAGGGCAACCACGAAAGAAATATCTCCCAGTTGCGCAAGAATTTACTCCAGATGCACCAATGAAGAAGCAAAATATTTTTATACCTCTGCTAAACCCAGAAAAGTCATATGATTATATAGATACTTGGCTGTCACCAACGGACTTTATTAAGAAAAGTTTGAGTTTGCCAGTAGTAGACATTTCTGTTCAAGATAAAGCCGCCGCTATTAATAGTCTTATAGACGAAGATGACGGAGAAGCCTTCAGAATAGCTATGGAGTCAAATAAAAAACGTAAAGATAAGGGCAAATAATTTTCTGTCTCTTAAGATTACTTTAATATTTGAATGTTATCCTGGTTGTATTAAAAATTATAAGTCCACAGTCCCATAATATTTATATTGCATGTATATTAGCAATGACAGTAAATAGCAAAACATATGAATTTTATAATAGCATTAACAGTTGTGCTGTATGGTTATTATTATTTTTAGCGTCTATTTCTTATAGTAATGCTGGGTGTGCAGATGAATTAGCGGTGATTGCTAAAATTAATTCTTTTGCCAGGGTGGATGAAGCAGCGAAAATTAAGATCGTAGATGAGCATGATGGTCGTTTTAACTTAATTGCCTCAATGCCAATAGATGAGGATGTAATAGAGTACTTTGGCACACGGTTTACGATAAAAGATACCCATGGAAATACTCGTCTAAGAATGGTCGACCTTTCTGATGATTTTACTAAACTTAGGTCTACTACGGGCAAATCCAGGCGTCATCCAGTTGATATTAATGTCAGATTCGATGAAGAAGATGTTGATATGTATCGTGATTTTATTGTTGAATATATGGGCAAAAAAAAGAGTGATGATAAAGGGGCGGTTGTATATTCTATTAGTGGTAAGATGCCGGAATTAAAATGTACCTTATTAAGCTCTGAGCAAGCTGGCTTATATGATACTTTAAAGATAAGGAAAAAAGATTGTTCTGATTCAATAACGGTAACAGATATAAGTGGTAGTGAATATATAGAGGTTATTAATAATCTAGGAACCATAGAGCTTGCTAAGGATCGTTCATCGGTAGACATTGGACTAAAATTGACTCCAGAAGCTCTTAAAGAAACGTCTGATTTTAAGGATTACATTAAAATTGAATATAAGGTTAACGGTAGGTCGATAATCGGTTTTGTAGAAGTTAGTGTTAAAGTTAAAGCAGTTTGTCCGCAGTGTACTTGTAATACTAAAGTCGATCCTATAGAGCCATTAACTTATACCATAGAGTCACCTCCTTCTAATTCAATATATGTGGGTTATTGTCAAACTGTACAGTATGAATTTACCAATAACCTAAAGGATAAAGAGATACCTCTTTCTATGGCCGAGTTTAAAAGACCAATTTATCGTGATTATTTTCTTGGTTCTTCTATATTGTCTAAAGGAAAAAATTGTGGTGATAAATTACAGGCAGGGGACAGTTGTGTTCTTAAGCTACAAGTATATCCTACCGGAGGTGGCAACATAGAAGAGACGTTAGATATAGCTCCGGGTACTTTGGATCCCCTTGAGCTTAGCATAATGGTACAAGATGCAGTTGATCCTTTGTTACGAATAATACCAGTGCCGCAAGATGGTGCTGATGGCATTATAGTCGATCCTAAATTTTCTTATATTGACCCTCACGGGGTAAATAAACCTGTTGGTTCAATACAGTCGGTAGTGATGCCATACCAGGAAAAAATAACATTGCAGTATCGGCTTGAGAACTATACCGATAGTAATTTTCAAATAGGTGGTAAGGATATTGGTGTTCCCTGGTATTTACATTCTTATTATAATTATGATCCAGAATTTACTGTAAAGCATGATTGTCAAAATTTATGGGCACATGATGGATGTAATATAGAAGTTACCTACATACCAAATAATATAAGTTCGGCAAGAGAAATAACAGGAATAAACCGTGAGTTACAGGTTAAGTTTAATAAAAGTGGTAAGGTAACAATACCAATATTAATTACCAGAGATAATACTAAGAGATATGTTTCTGGATTTACCGATATAGCACCAGAAGAGATACGAAAGAAATATGAGGTGGTTGGAACAGATTTAACCCCAGAACAACCATTAAATAAGCATACGCCGATTATTGTAGCTGATAATGTTAAGAAAAATATTCCAATTGTTGCTGCGGTGGCATCAGGACAGCCTCTTAAGAAATACTCCCCAGTTGTTGTGGCAGATAATACTAAGAAATATTCTTTAGTTGCTACCGAGCTAACTCCAGAAAAACCACCAAAGAAATATATGGCAGTTACATCCGAACTAACACCGGAGAAACCTTTGAAGAAGTATCTGCCGATTGCTACGGTGGATGCTAAGAAATATACCGCTGGCATAACTGAAATGGTGCCGGAACAAAGAGTTAAAAAATACTCGCCAGTTGCGCTTGAGGTATCACCAATGCTACCTATTAAGAAGTACCAGGAGATTGCAGTAAGGCCTGGAGTCAATGACCATTTAGGTATTGGAGAAGATATTGCTGTTTTTGTAAAAAATGGCAATTTAGCTGAAGTAATGAATATATTAAACACCAGAGGTTTTGGCAGTGGTGCTGAAAAAGATTTATATAGGAAAATAGAAGAATATAAGGAAAAACGTCAGATGTTAGAAAGCACGGTCAAGACAAGTAAGTTATTAGATTATCTTTTAGAACATGTAGGTGTTGTTAAGAACGACGGCTTGGGTTGTTATATTCGGTGGTGTACAGCCTATGATCATAGGCAGATAAAAATTAATGGAGAAAGTTCAAAAGGTAGTGTGGAGGGTGATAATGGTAGTGCAGTAAAGAAAAAAGAAATTGTGATGCCAAGAGTGCATAAAACAGCGGTTTCTGATGATGAGGTAGCTGGTAATAGTGATTTTTAAGTAGTTAAAAAAATAGGATTGACACACGCAAAATGGTCTACATTTTGTTCGCAGCGATAGCGGTTAAATTAATTCTGTGGGGTTTCTAAATAGAAACTATAATGTCTTAAAGAGGCCCCTGCATAATTACTTACCAATTATAAGGGGTTTAAGAGGTTAGATGAAGTTAGCTCCGGAGGAGCCAAATGTTTCGCCAGCCCAGCCTAAACCGCGTTTTTTGCGGCGCAGGGCTGGGTAAAATGAGGCAACAGATTTATAAGCTCGAAAGAGCGAAATAAGTTAATTATGCAGAGGTCTCTTATGGTGTTTTGTAAAGTTTAAGGTGGCTAGGTAATATGAATTTAAAATATAAAGAAAGTAGTTTTATAAAATTATTCCTTTTAGGGTTTATTCTAATTTGTCCGCAATTTGGTTACGCAGATCTTGCAGATTATGAGGTTCGGGCTGGTACCCCTTTGTATTTGTATCAGCATAATAATCTTGGGGAAAAATCTGGAATAGAATTAGAAAGAATGGGGATTGAAGACCAAGGTGCAGGCAAATATCATATCAAGTTGTCACTGAAGTATAACCGACCATATTATGTAGATTTGCAAGGATTTGTTGTTGATTTTATTGATGATAAGGGAAAGCATTTGGTTAAAATTGAGGAACTTCAGTATGGGCCCCAATGTGTCGCAGGTGGTTTATCGAATAAAACCTGCACAGTTACATTAATTGGAACTGTATCTAATAACCCTGGTGCTGTATATAAAGCTTATAGTGTACAAGTTTTATATAGAAATGAAAAAGACAATAAAAACTATAGTCGGTTTTTTATTGTTGAGAGTCCTGAAATAGAGGTAGAGGAGACTTTAGAAGTATTATATCCAAGCTCCGGCTTTTATAAACTAAATATTAAAAATATTTCAGGGAAAAATATAGAGGCTAATATTTCTTTAGATTCAAAAGCTATTTTTTTACATAATAAGCAAGTAACTGATATAAGCCTTGCTCCCAATGAAGCTAAAGAAATTATTTTTTCCCTGCAGTTGGATGAGTTTGCAGGCGTAGGTTATGAGGGAAATATTAATATTGAATATAATATAGCAAAAGGAAATGCAGAGGAGCTGAGATCTTTTTCCATTCCTCTTATTATCAAGCGTAGTGACAGTGTATGGGGTAACTATGGATGGAAGATAGCTGTAGGCGTTACTGTTGCTGTTGTTGCTGTTGCTGTTATAGGAAGAGTTGTTTTTCTACAAAAACCGCCGCCGCATCCGCGACCACCATTACCGCCGCATCCGCGACCACCATCACCGCCGCCACCACCACCGCCATCACCGCCGCCATCGCCATCCCATGATCAGGCGGAGACTCTTCAGGACATTCTGGACAAGAATGGTGTTAGACTGGCTGGCCCAGGTAGATTTTATATGTCAGGTCGTCAAGGTGCTGTGGCGGCTTCAGACATAGTTTTGTCACAATAAAAGAATTTAGGGTAAAGAATTATGAAATTACGTTCAGGGTGTTAAGTAAGGATTTTATAGTAAATATTAAGTTATTAAGCTTTATAAAGTCTAAGGTAGCTAGATAATATGAGTTTGGATTATAAAAATAGTAGTTTTATGATGTTGTTCTTTTTGGGATTTATTCTAATTTGTCCGCAATTTAGTTATGCAGATGATAGAGTATGGGCTGATATTCCTTTGTATCAATATAGTGATGTAAATAAAAGACCGATAATAATATTGAAGGGGATGGGAATTAAGAAGCTAGATCAAGGTAAATATCAGATCCAACTAGCATTCAGTAATAGTAAAATATCTTATGTGAATTTAAGAGGCTATATCGTTAGTTTTTTTGATAGTTTGGGATATGAGCATCAGTTCAAAATTGAAAAAACTCTGTATGATACTAAATGTATCGACGGAAATCTGTCTGACAAAGTATGCAAGGTTGATCTAATTGGGAAAGTGGTTGGCAGTGATGGTGATATATATAAATCTTATAGTGTAAGAGTTTCTTATAGAGATGAGCAGTATGGGATGGAAAATAGCTATGTTTTTAAAGCTGACATGCCTGATTTAGAAGCGCAAGTTATTTTAGCAAGGTCAGTTCAAAATAAGGTTGTTTATAAGTTAAATATTACTAATGGTCTAGATGCAAATATAAATGCTAATATCGCTTTGTCTTCAAAAAGATTTAGTTTAGATAGTGGGCAGGTTCCTAATGTCGAGTTCGGGCCTCATAATACTAAAGAAATTAATTTTTATTCGCAGATGACCCTTCCTGCGGATATGGAATGTCAGGATAATATTGTGATTACTTATGCAGTTGAGAGGGGGAAGAAAATACAAAAAACTCTTTTGGTTCCTATTTGCTCACAGTTAGGTGAAGGAGGTTATTCGACTCACATATCATCTGAACTTATTGATACCACCTCAGATTACCATGGTGATCTTAAAGTCGAGTCTGGAATAGAAATAAAAGGCATGGGAATTAAGAGCCTAGGTCAGGGCGAACATCGAATTCATTTATTGCTGGCGCATAAAAACCCATATTATGCGACTTTAGAAAATTATGTTGTTAATTTGATTGATAGCAATAACCAAAAGCATTTACTTAACATTGAAAGTCCTCAGTATGATGGTCAATGTTTCGCTGGTGATTTGTCGAACAAAGCTTGTAAAGTTAAGTTAACTGGTAATGTAGCTGATGATTATAATGGCACATATAAATCTTATACTGTTGAAGTTTATTATACGGATGAAAGTAGAGGTTCAAATAGCAATATACTTTTAAAGGCAGATATGCCTGTATTAGAGGTAGAGAGGCAGGATTTAGAAATGTCTGCTCCAGGTTCTGGTATTTACAAGTTACGTCTTAGAAATAAATCAGGAAAAAATATAAATGCTTTTGTCGCCTCGTCTTCGCCAGTTTTTGGCTTAAGCGTTAAGCAGGCTGCAAATATAAATTTTGGTCCTGGCGGTGAGCAAGAAGTTAATTTCCATATACAGACGGCTGAAGTTGCCAAGGTGGGTTATGAGGGAAGTGTGAGCGTTACCTATGTCGTAGATGGTGGTAGTGGAGAACTAAAAACTTTTTCAATTCCTATTGTTATTGAGGGTAGCGAAAATGTTGCTTGGTATAATAATTATGGATGGTATATAGCGGGCACTGGTGTAGTAGTTATGGCAGGAGTTTATCTATATTTAAAAAATAGAGGAGCCGTACCAGTGGTGCTGCCGTTACTCCCAGATGATGGTGGTGGTTATGATCCACCAGGAGATGATGGTGGCGATGATCCAGGTCCGCCGCCACCTGCCTATCCCTATAATCTTCGTCCTGATCGTCATCCACGCATATTTGGTCAGCAAACTAGCTATTTGGATATGGCAAGAGGTAATACATTTTCTCCTTAAAGTTATAAATAGTAAACTCTGGGGCTGAGGTGGTCGATCGTAGCGTGGTCGGTTACTTTGGTTTGGCATCTGTGTTAAAAATCAAATTTCTGTAACACGCCGTTAATTATCTTTTTATGCGTGCTGATGGTAATGGTTTCTGATAAGATTCATGTTACAATAGCAACATTAATAATACAATTTGGGGATTATGATTTTAGCGTCGACATTATTTGATCTTGATAAAGCGAGTTATTCGGAACAGTTGCTCGAGAAATTAGATTGTAGTGCTAAGACAATTCAGAATAAATCATTTGAAAATTGTAATTTCAAAGATGTTAATTTTGATCATGCAAAATTGTTAAATTGCAAGTTCGTTGATTGTGAGTTTATCCATTGTACTTTAAATACTGCTATCGTAACTAATACCACATTTTCGCGAGTACTGTTTGATAATTCGAAACTTATGGGTATTAATTGGACAACAGCTAAATGGCCGCAGATAAAACTATCTAGTTTATTGAATTTTTATTCTTGTAATATCAGTCACTCAAGTTTTTTTGGTCTTAGCTTTTCTGAGATTAATATCCAGGAGTGTAAAGTCCACGATGTTGATTTTCGGGAAGCAGATTTATCTTATGCTAACCTCGTGCGATCTGATTTTGATCAGAGTTTGTTTGTTAAAACCAATCTTACTGGTGCTGATTTTTCAGAGGCGATTAACTATAATATCGATGTTGCCGTAAACGAAGTTAAAAAAGCAATATTTACCTTTCCGGATGCGGTTAATTTGCTGCATCATCTGGGGATTGAAGTTCGCGGATTATTCTCTTTGTAATAGACCTCTTTTGAAACCAAGTATTTTGTTATAATACAAGGCGTATGTGAAGAGAGCAAGCGGAGTTTACTTCTAGTAGATGAGCATTGCGAACGAGCATGCAACGCAGTAGTATAACAAAAGACGCGGGTTTCGAAAGAGGTCTAATGATGGTCTATTTATTTATCTCTATAGGTGCCGGTTCTTTTTAACCAGCCGGTTAGCCATTTTTGCTCAAAAGTTTTCCGCTCTTTTGGGGCTGCGGCCACGCGAATTTTTAGCATTTCGCTTGTTGCCCAGCTGAATGCGTTATTGGTGGTTAAATTTTTTGGTGCGTGGAGCATTTTTCTTAGAGTTTGTAATAACCCCCAGCCGCAGGCATAAACTTGCTCTGCTGGTAAACTCTTGTCTATTTCTTGAATATTGATTGGTGATGATTTTAGGGCGCAGCGTTGATATTCTTTTATCCCGTCTCCTTTGAAATTTATATAATCGACTAAAGCGTAAATGCCAGTTGGTGTTTGCATTAGTTGGTTAATGTTATGCTCTATATTCGCTCGTTCGTTGTCGGGAACAAGCTTTAAAATTAGTGGTAACACTGTTTCTGCACGATAGATAAAATATTGTGCTTGAGCTGATTTAGTGGCTAATAAAAATTGGCGCAGTTCTTCCATTTGTGGTTCTTTATTTTTTATGGCACGTAAAAAATCTTCTTGTGATTGCCAAGGGCAGGGCGGGATATTGGGCTTGTCTAGCCATACGGGTATGGTTACATGTTGCTTTTGCATATATTGGATTAGTTTTGGAAAACTTTCATCGAAATCTTCCCGTTTGGTCGCGGTATACCAAATAAAATGGCCAATACCTAAAGAAGGGAAACTTTCTCCTCCATTCCAATGGGTTAAATCAGCAAGTGATTTATTGCTTTCGTTTTGCCATATTTTATCGCTTATTGTTTCAATATCTTCAGTAGATAGGGTAAGCTGGTTTTTTATTGGTGCTGCCATTGCCCAAATATTACTTACAAAAATAAAACAAAATAAAGCAGATATTAATATTAGTGAATATTTTTTCATAATGGTTCTCTATTTACATTTTACAGCAAGCGAGTTCAAATTTTATATCATCAGAAGTTTGAGTTGCTCGGCCATTTATGTCTAAAGTAAAAAAGTGGATTGCTAAGCGGTAACGACCAACACTTATTTCTGGGAAAACATTTTTTTGGGGCTGCAGTTTGATTCTTATTAGTTGATAAGGGATGTTGGGGTCTAGATTATTTTGATAAAAGCCGCCATGAGCATCGACGGTTTTAAACAAAGTACTTTCGCGAACTAGTTTTAATATGATATCGACTATTTCTTGTAGTTCATTGAAATGTCCGAACCATGCCAATAGCTGTTTTTGACGTAAGGAGTTTTCTTGTTGTATCCAGAGGTGATATGCTGGCAAACTGAAGCTACAGGTTCCCGCTGGAGTATATAAGCGTTGTTGAATGGTATTGAGAAATTCATTTTCTCGTAAGTCTTGACCGATTTTCTTTTGGTTATTATGCAGGCTGTCGACGAGGCGATCTATTTGTTGTAAGGTCCCGTGTAGTTTTTGACGGTCGATATCTTCTAGTTTTTCTAACTGTGATAAAGCGTGGGTGTATTGATAAAGGGTTTGGAAAAATTTATTTTTTAGGTCCGGGCGATCGATTGCTTGTAAGATTTCTAAAATTATTTTTAACATCTGGTGAGAATCCCAGGGGGATTCCTTAGACAGATAATAACTTGCCTGATCAAACAGGTATTCAAGGCGTAAGCAAAGACGTATTTGTTCGTTTAATGGTTGTTCGTACAACATAAGCTCCTAAAAAACGCTAGCGATATACTGCCCACAATCAGATTGTTAGGGTAAACTGCTAATGGAGTTTATACCCTTCGTAAAATGCACTTTACGAAGGATATAGTACCATATTTTTAGGTCAGGCTTAAATAGGACCCGTGTAATTTTTTTACCATGTTCTCTAGGTGCTTTAGTGAACCGGTATTCAAGATGATATCATCAGCCTTTTGCTTGCGCAGCCTACGGCTGGCTTGGGTTTTGATGATGGTTCGTATTTGCTTGGTGGTGCTGTGATCTCTTTTACGGGCACGGTTAATTTGTAATTTTTGTGGGCAATCAATTACCAGTACTCTATCTACTTTGATCGGTGGACGAGACTCAAAAAGTAAGGGGATGATCATAATGCAGTATGGCGCTTTGATTTTTTGGACACGTTTAAGCATGATGGTGCAGATATTAGGATGCAGGGTTTTTTCGAGCCAAACCCGTTCCTTTTTGTTATAGAAGATAACTTCGCGTAGCTTTTTTCTGTTTATAAGTTTTTGTGGGGTGAGGAAATTGCTACCAAAATGCTTTACGATTTTTTTGTAGGTGGTGGTTTTAGGTAGCAAAAGTTCATGCGCAATTTTGTCGGCATCAATTATTGGAACTTTGAGTTTGGTAAAATATTTTGCAACTACCGATTTGCCACTGCCAATGCCACCAGTTAACCCAATTTTTAGCACAAAATTTCTCCAGATTAAAATCAATGCGGTAGCCGCAAGCCTCGAGTTAGAAACATAACGGGGTGAAAACTTTATCTTGTGTTTAATATACGTAGACTTCAGCCTGCGGCTATCTTAGCTTAATACATCCTTATATTCCAAGAGCATAGTTTAGAACCGTTTGCCCCCAAAAAAATGCCAACCACCCGGCAATAGCTATATAGGGACCAAATGGTAGTGGTTTATCAAACTTATGTTTTTTGCATAGGATTAATGATACACCAATTAATAGGCCAATTAATGATGCTGAAAGGATGATTAAGGGTAAAAATTGCCAACCCAGCCAGGCACCAAAAACTGCTAGTAGTTTAAAGTCGCCATAACCCATTCCTTCTACTTTTCTGATCAACTTGAAAAGTTTAGCAATAATCCAAAGAAAAAGGTAACCACCAACTGCGCCAATAATGGCGTTTTGTGGTGGGGTGAAAGTATAGTTGGCGTTTAAAAGTAAACCTAACCATATTAATGGTAGCGTGATATCGTCAGGTAATAGCTGTTGTTCAAAGTCAATAAAGATCGCGGCAATTAACATCCAACTTAAAATTAGTATGGAAAGTGCTTGAATATTAAAACCAAAATATAGCGTGACGTAAGTAGTGATTATGCAGCTTAGTATTTCAACTAGCGGATAACGCCAAGAGATCGGTTTTTTACAATAGTTACATTTGCCTTTAAGTATAATATAGCTGATTACTGGAATATTTTGCCACCATAAGAGCTTGGTTTTACATTTGGGACAGTAGGAGCGCGGAACTGCCACATTAAAAGTGTGGCGCTTGGTTGTTGGGGTACCATGGAGATAATCAAGACATTCTTCCTCATGTTCATGTTTTAAGATTAGAGGTAGACGGTAAATTACCACATTTAAAAAACTTCCGATCGCTAGTCCCATAATTCCAATAAGGGGAATGAACGTGTAATAGTTGGTGGTTATATCCATGATTTTTTGCCTTAAAATAATTTCTAATCTTTAGTTTGGTTTGATTCTAACATTTTTAAAAGAGATTAGAAATTTTTAATAATGTTTTGTAATCTTGTCTGCAAATTGGTTATTCTGGCTTTTACTGAAGCGTTTTTAATCGCCATAGCTAAAGCTTTGGTTTGGCCGATGATTACGACCAATTTTTTTCCTCGGGTGACGGCGGTATAAAGTAAGTTACGAGCAAGTAGCATATAATGCTGTGTTGCCAGCGGGATTACAACCGCTGCATATTCTGATCCCTGGCTTTTATGAATACTAGTAGCATAGGCAAGAGCAATTTCATCAAGTTCATTAAAATCATATGTTACTAGGTGTCCATCGAAATTCACTCTTAACTCGCTTTCTTCAAGATCGATTCTGGTTATGATGCCAATATCACCATTAAAGATATCTTTGTCGTAATTATTGATATTTTGAATTACTTTGTCTCCAGCCGCAAAAGTAGTACCAAATTTACTTATTTTTGGTTCAGAATGGGGGTTGAGTTTAGATTGCAGGAGAATGTTTAGCGCGCGACTTCCTAAGCCGCCTCTATTCATTGGAGTTAATATTTGAATGTCATTTTTAGGGTTAAGCTTAAATCGTTTGGGTATATTTTCGGTAACAACAGTTAACATTTTGTCTTGAATCTCTTCTGGGGTTTCTGCTTGAATAAAATAAAAGTCAGTTAGTAGGCCTTGAGATGTTGCTATTGGAAATTGCCCTTGGTTAATTCGATGCGCATTAATAATGATTTGAGAGTTGGCAGCTTGACGGAAAATTTCAGTTAATTTAATTACCGGAATTGTTTTTGAGCTGATCATGTCGGAAAGTACAGCGCCAGGGCCAACTGACGGTAGTTGATCAATATCACCAACAATTAGTAATGAGGCATGATTTGGTATCGCTTTAATTACATTATACCAAAGCACGATATCGATCATTGAAGCTTCATCAATAACCACCATGTCGGTTGCTAAAGGATTATGCTGATGGTATTTAAAAGTATGGGTTTTGGGATTGTATTCAAGTAAGCGATGGATGGTTTTTGCTTTAAGCCCCGTAGTTTCCGCCAGTCGTTTTGCTGCTCTACCGGTCGGAGCGCATAAAGACACCTGCATTTTTTTAGCATGGACAATTTTTAAAATACTATTGATAACTGTGGTTTTTCCGACGCCCGGTCCGCCAGTAATTATTACTACCTTTTCTTTTAGTGCTAAGATAATAGCCTCACGTTGTGAAGGTGAGAGTGTAATACTGATACGTTCTTCCGTCCACTTTATAGCTTTTTCGTAATTAATTTCTCCCCAAGGAGGCTTGCCATTTTTTAGGCGCGCGGTATTTTTTGCGCTTAAACATTCTGCTTGATATAAGGTGGCGAGAAATAAACATTCTTCTTCATTTATTCTATCTAAAATCAAATTTCCTTTTTGGGTTTCATTAATGATTGCTTGGGTAATAATTGTTTCTGAGATTTCAAGCAATTCAGCGGTGGTTTTAGTTAAGGTTTCTTTGCCAATTGCACAGTTTCCTTCTGCGGCAAATTCTTGTAGCACATGCCTGACCCCGGCTTCAGCACGTTTTATTGAGTCTTTAGTAAGACCAAGCCTCATTGCTAAGGCGTCAGCAGTTTTAAACCCAATGCCGATAACATCTAAAGCAAGTTGATAGGGGTTATTACGAATTATATCGATAGCATTATTACCATACATTTTATAAATGCGAACTGCTCTTGCGGTACCGACCCCATATGACTGTAAAAAAACCATGATTTCACGTACTGCTTTTTGTTCTTTCCAAGCAGTTAAGATCATATCTTTACGTTTATCACCGATTCCTTCTAGTTCAGTTAGGCGATGCGAATGATTTTCAATGATTTCAAAAACGGTTTCGCCGAAAGATTTGGTCAGAACCTTTGCTAAATATTTTCCTATGCCTTTAATTAAACCCGATCCTAAATATTTTTCGATACCTTCCAAGGTGTTTGGTGGGGTTGCTTTTAAGATTTCAGCTTTGAATTGAATGCCATAATTTTTATCGTTAATCCATGTGCCTTTGCATTCGATAAATTCACCGGCATTTATAGTTACCGCACTACCGATAACCGTAATTAAATCTTTTTGGCCCTTAACTTTGGTACGAAGAACGCAAAAACCAGTTTCTTCACTATGAAAAGTAACTTGTTCAATAGAGCCTGCGAGAGTTTCCAAGTTTTGAGTGGTATTAGTCGTCATGGTTGTTTAGTTACCTGGTGGATATGGTAGTAAATATAGTCCAATTCTGTCAGGGGTCAAGTCCGATAAATCCCCTCATCTTTTTTATATGTCGCGCTCTTTGAGCGTGGATCGTTCTACCCCTATCTCCCCAGCCGGGCTAAGATTCACGTTCCCGTTTAGAAACATAACGGGACAAGCTTTTGCGAATCACAGGCCTGGGTGATCGAGTGTAAATAGATCTGAGCTCGAAGAGCGAGATCAAACAATCGACCCTAACCTAAATATTGGTAAATACATCCCGATGACCAATCCGCCAACGATCACGCCCAGGATCAGCATAATTATCGGCTCTAAAAGATTGTTTAAATTATCACTAAGGTCATTTAGTTTTTCGTTATAAATAACAGCTATTTTTTCAAGCATGACATCTAAAGATCCCGTTTCTTCTCCGAGACTTATTAGTTGAATCATTTTTGTTGGAAATAAATTTTGTGCCTGCAAAGCGCCAGATAAAGATTGGCCATTGATGATTAATTTTATGGTCTTTTGGATGGCAGTTTGATATTGCCGGTTTGGGACAATAGTAGTTGAGATGTTTAAGGCGTCAAGTAAACTTACTCCTGATTTTAAGGTTAGGCCCAAGGTTTTGGTGAGTCTAGAAATATAAGCGTAGGTCGAGATATTCTTTAATAAAGGTAGAGTAAGAGTTAGTCTATCAAAGAAGATACGGAATTTTTCTAGATATTTATAGCTTATTTTCAGGCTGATTATAATGATTATAATGCCTGCCAAAGTGAAAGGCCAAAGTTTTTGTAGTAAGATGCTAATTTTAATAATGAATTGCGTATAGTTTGGAAGTTTTGCTCCTAGGCTTTCAAACATTGTTTCGAATTGAGGGATGACAAAAACTAACAGAATGATGGTGGTGATTACGGTTACGAGCAAAATGCTTATCGGATAGAGTAGCGCTTTGATGATTTTGTGTTTTTGCGCTTCCATTTTTTTAAGGTGATTGGCAAGTTCATAAAGCATTATATCCAGGGTTCCCGACTGTTCTCCGATGTTGGCGATACTACACATGAGGCTGGTAAAATATAGCGGATGCTGTTGCCAGGTTTGACACAAGGTTTTTCCTTCGGTGATCGATTTTTTACAGCTGATTATCAGGGTTTTTAATTTAGGGCTACATTCATCTTGGCTAATTATAGTTAAGGCTTTAATGATCGGGGTGTTGGCATTGATTAAAATCGAAAGTTGTTCGATAAAATATGTAATCTGTTTTGCTTTTGTTTTTCCTAGAGGTGCGGTCAGGGATTTTAGGCTGATGTTACTCTTTAGGAGAAGAATCTTTTTTTTAGCAAGATGCTGTTTTAATTGGAGGCAATTATTTGCCTGATCGGTGCCTTGTATTTTTTTACCTTCGCTATTTATACCTGACCAATTATATGTAGGCATGGATTATATTATTACCCTATTAATTTCTTCCAGGCTGGTAATTCCTTCGCAGACTTTATTTAATGCCGCGGTCCGTAGGGTGCAGTGACATAGCGGTTCGAGATGTTTTTCAATTTCGCCGCCATTATGATATTTCATTGTTAAATTGCTGACAATAGGAGTGACCTCGAGCATTTCAAAAATTGCTATACGGCCGTGATAGCCTTCATTACAGTGTTTACATCCTTTAGGGGCGAAGATTTTTATATTTTTTTCTAGTTTATTTTCGATTAAAACCTCGGGTGGTATGGCTTGTACTTCTTTACAATCAGGACATAATTTTCGGATAAGTCTTTGGGCGATGACTAGCTTTAATGCTGACGCTAAGTTAAAAGCTGGGGTTCCCATATTGAGTAGTCTGGTTAAAGTTGCTGGAGCTGAATTGGTATGTAGGGTAGCTAAAACTAGATGTCCAGTGTGTGCAGCTTTAACGGCAATTTCTGCGGTTTCACGATCACGGATTTCACCGATCATGACAATGTCTGGGTCTTGACGTAAAAATGCGCGAAGTACCATAGCAAAATCTAAGCCAATTTTATGGTTAATTTCAACTTGATTAATACCGTTTAAGTTAATTTCAATTGGATCTTCAGCGGTCGAGATATTTTTTGTGTATTGATTAAGGATGTTGATAGCAGCATATAAGGTGCTAGTTTTTCCACTGCCAGTTGGTCCAGTAACTAAAATCAAGCCTTGAGGTAGGTGAATATGTTTACAAAATATTTTTAGTTCTTTTTTGTTAAACCCTAAATCTTCAGCGTTAAGAACAATGTTGATCGGATCTAAAATACGTACTACCAATTTTTCTCCAAACTGGGTGGGGCAAGTACTTAAACGGCAGTCACGGTCACGATATTGCTGGTTATTTAATTTTAAGGTGAAACGGCCATCTTGCGGTAGCCGTTTTTCAGCGATATCTAAATTTGCCATAATTTTAAGACGCGAACTAAAGCGCTGTCCTAAGTTTGAACCAAGTTTATTGAATTCATGTAATAAACCGTCGATACGAAAGCGAACTCGATAATATTCACGGTATGGCTCAAAGTGGATATCTGAGGCTCGTTTACTGATGGCATCATTTAAAATTTGATCAAGTTGTCTTATGATCGAGTCGTTTTCACCGACATTAATTGACATAGCCTGCCTTTTTTCCGCCGCCTTTGACTGACCATTCTAGTTGGTTATTTTTGGGTTTAGGGGAAAGAATATAAGTGTCTGTGGGTTTGATCCCATGTAAATTACGCGGAGTCACCGTAATTACCCCGTTTTCTACAATGATACTGTCAATGATCCCTAACCCATTTCCAGGTTCGATATTTGCAGGTATTCCATGTGCACTAGGTTGACAGTTTTCTAGGCCATCAGTTGTTTGAAAACATTCTTCAACGCCCAGTTTAAAAGGAGATGTTGCTTGAACAATTTCAATGTAATGCGCTCGACGAGTATATTTTTGATATGACGGGATAGCTATGGCAGTTAAAATGCCGACTATTGCAATAGCTATTAATAGCTCGATAAGGGTAAAACCTTTTAAATTTTTTATATTGCTTTGCATGATATTTCTTGTTGGTTTTTGTTATAAATTTATAATGTATGTTATATGACCATTTGTGGTAACTAACAATACGGGTGTTTTTGCTATAGTGCTGAATTTTGACAACACAGTTATGTAGCAAGAGTACAAAATTGCAAACTTGAGAGAAAACTTAAAGAAACCTAAAGAAAATTTAGGAAAAACCCCGAAAAAATCTAAAAAAACGATAGGAACCAAATGATTTTTATGGCAAAATGAATAATAGTCAAAATTAGGAATAGAAACAGATGGATGTTGCTAATTTTAGGAACTGGTTTGGTAAATCAGATACTATGCTCAATTTTAGAAAATTGAGCTGTTTTTGTTTGTCTTTTAGTTTATTAATCCCCCTTTTGTTATTCATATATCCAACAACGTCTATAGCCGATGTGCCGGCTACTGAGCTTCCTACTGAAAAAGGTATCACTTCAGGTGATGCAAAAATAAATTTGTCTGGTACGGTTACTAACCCGGTTATGAATATTACCCAGGCAACCGATGCCGTGGGTATTAATTGGAATACTTACAATGTTGGTTCAGCAGCTACGATTAATTATATTCAACCTTCATCAAGTTCGGTCGCAGTAAACCGCGTATTGTCGGCCGATCCTTCACAAATTTTTGGTGCATTCAACGCTAACGGTAAAGTGATTCTAATAAATCCTGCCGGCGTTATTTTTGGTGCAAGTTCAAAAGTAAACGTTGGTAGCTTAATCGCTTCTACTATGGATATGAGCGATAAAGATTTTCGTGAAGGTAAATACGTTTTTTCTCGTGGTAATTCAACTGGCAGTATTTTAAATTATGGAACTCTTACTGCAGCTGATGGTGGTTTTGTTGCACTACTTGCGCCTACCGTAAAAAACGAAGGCGTTATTGTAGCTAAGATGGGTTCAGTCGCGTCACTTGCAGGAGAAAAAGTTACTCTTGATTTTAGTGGGGATAATTTAATTGGGGTTGCTGTTGATGCCGCAACAGTTGATACATTAGTAGAAAATAAAAAAGCGATCCAAGTTGGTGGTGGTCAAGTGTACATGTTGGCATCTTCAGCAAATAAACTTGCTAGTAGTGTGGTCAATACTGGTTCTATCTCTGCTAATAGCGTGGTGAGTAAGGGCGGCAAAGTTTATTTAAAGGCAAGTAGAGGAGTTGATTCTAGTGGTTCGATAGATGTTTCTGGCACTACTGCTGGTTCAGTAGTCATAGAGGGCGACAATTCTATAGCAAATATCACTGGAACCATCGATGCCATTGGGTCAGATGGCAAAGGTGGCGCGGTAAATATAACGAGTAAGCACATAAAACTTTTAGGTGGTGTTCGCACTAGTGGAGATGTCACTTTAACCAGCGAAGGTTCATCAATTTTGCGAGCAGGCATATCGGCAAAAGCATTAACGTTAAATAAAATAAATACTGCTGCTAATTATCGAATGGTAGGTGATCGTGCAATTGACATAAAAGGGGACCTTATAATAAATTCTGGTGTAACACTTACGGTGGTTAACGATAAGGTTATTAATGTTGGTGGTAATTGGGTTAATAGAGGAATATTTGCATCTGGAACTTCAAACGTAATTCTTACCGACTCTTCGCAAGTTTCAAACATTCTTGGAAATAGCGCTTTTTATAATTTAACCGTCGTCACCCCTGGTAAAAATATAATATTCGAAGCAGGTTCTCTTACAACTATCAGCAATCTTCTAACCATTTATGGTTCAGAAGATAAACATATTACTCTTACATCTTCTATTGCATCTATAGATAATAAATTCAACATCTATATTAACGCTGTGAGTAATGGGCATGGTGGAGACTACTTGGAATATCTAGATGTACGTTATAGCCATGCTTATGGACCGAAGGAGATTTTACCTATTCATTGCCAGCATGACTACGTTCCAGCTGAGCTTAGTACTGATTGGGATGCCACATTTACGTGGACGGGTGGTGGTGGTACGAGTGATAAAAATTGGATGACCGCAGCTAATTGGGGTGGTACGGCTCCTACTGGCGTAACTACTGATGATCTTGTGTTTCCAGCAGCCGGTGTAACGATATTCGATCCTTTCAATAATTTTCCTACTACTGCTACTTTTAGAACTATTACCTTTTCAGGTACCTTTTCAGGGTCAGGTTATGTTTTAAACGGTAATCAGTTTACTGTGGGTACTGGCGGTATAACCTATGCCTCCGCTGCTGGAGCGCAACATACCATAAATACCCCTATAGCTCTTAGTGCAGCTACGACAACTGTTAAAGTTACTAATGCAAGTAATACCTTGGTTATTGGTGGCACAATTAGTGGTGCTGGGTCTCTAACCAAAACCGGTGCGGGTATGTTAACGCTAACGGGAGCTAATTCTTATAGCGGCACTACTACCGTATCAGCTGGTGTTTTGAATGCTCAGAATGCCACAGCTCTAGGTGCGAGTACGGGTGTAGTATCAGTAACAAGCGGAGCTGCTTTACAAATCCAAGGTGGTATTACAGTAGCAAAAACAGCTGCTCTTACTCTAAGGGGTGGAGGTATCGCAAATAGTGGGGCATTACGTAACATCTTAGGTAATAATATTTGGAGTGGGCCAATCACTTTAGCTTCAGCTACTGTCATCGGTTCAGATGCCGGTGCTTTGACTGTTAGCGGTGTAATCAATCAAACAGGTGGTGGTCGTTCTCTAACCAAAGTTGGTGTGGGTACGTTAGTGTTATCCGGAACTAATACTTATACAGGTCTTACAGCAGTTAATGCTGGAGTCTTAAGCTTCTCAGGTGCGATTACATCAGGAGCTAGTGGTAATTTGGGTAATGCTAGTTCTGCTATTGTACTCGGTACTGCTACCACTAAAGGAACTTTGTCTTATATTGGAACATCAGCTGCTGCATTCGCTCGTCCGATTACTGTTAGTAATGCCGGCGGTGGTCAAGTGGTTGCTAGTAATACTGGAGCATTAACTATATCAACAGGCGCGGTGACTCTTAGTTCTACAGGAATTTTTACGCTTAGCGCCGTGAGTACTGGGGGTATTACGGTTAGTAGTATTATTTCAGGAGCTGGTGGTGTAACCGTTAATAGCGCAGGCACCGGTTTAGTAATATTATCCGGAGCTAATACCTATACGGGTGATACCACTGTATCAGCAGGTATTTTGAACATTCAAAATGGATCAGCTCTAGGTGCGAGTACGGGTGTGGTATCAGTAACAAGCGGAGCTGCTTTACAAATCCAAGGTGGTATTACAGTAACAAAAACAGCTGCTCTTACTCTAAATGGTACCGGCATCTCAAATGGTGGAGCATTACGTAATATTTCAGGTGCTAATATTTGGAGTGGGCCAATCACTTTAGGTTCAGCTACCCGCATCAACTCAGATACAGGTGGTACTACTTTGACAATTAGAGGTGGTATTGCTGGAGCAGGCTATGCTCTTACAATGGGTGGTATAGGTGATATTACAGTTGACACGGCAGCTATCACGGGCACTGGCACTGCTATTACCAAAGATGGAGTTGGCACTTTGTTACTTTCTTTTGCTAATAGCTACACTGGCCTTACCACTGTAAGCGCAGGTACTCTTACTATCATTGGTAATGAAAGCGCATGCTCAGGTGGAGTAACCATAAATGCTGGTACCCTCAATATTAACTCGACTACAGCTCTTGGCACTGGCTCGTTCACATTGGGCGGTGGAAATACTGTTGCAGGATCAGATTTTTTTGTTGGTGGTAGTTGGACAAATAATGGTGGAGCTTTTACCCCAGACACCTATACGGTTACTTTTAATGGTGGGGCTTCACAAACAATAGGCGGAACTTCGCCAACAACTTTTAATAACCTTACTATAAATAATACAAGCGGTGTAGCATTAAGTAACAATATTACTGTTGGTAGTATACTTACACTTACAGCAGGCGCGTTCAAGGTGGGAGCAAATACTTTAACATTGAATGGTCCGACTATTGCTGGTACACCAGCTAACTTAATTACTGCAGCAACCTCAAGCCTTGTTTTTGGTGGTAGTTCTTCTGGGGTTGATATACCAAGTAGCGTAACCGCTCTTAATGCTTTAACTATCAATAATTCCAATAATGTTGCTTTAAATAGTGATATAACTTTAACTACATTTGGTGGGATTGGAAAGCTACAGGTTGCTATTAAAGCTACATGTAGTGCCTGTAGTAAAATCTATGATGGTACTTTAGCTCATGGAAGTGTGATATTTAGTTTATCGAGTTATTCTATAAATAATGATGCTTCAGTTATGGCTTACAATTCTAGCGGCGTCTTGTTTAATAGTAAGGACGTAGCGACAGCCAACACTATAACCGTTAGTGGTATTAGTTTAAGCGGGGGAAATTCGAGTCGTTATGCAGTATTTCCAACTAGTACAAGTTTTAATGCTAGTATTACCCAGCTTGGAATAGTCGTAACGCCAGATAGTGGACAGACCAAAGTATATAGTAAAGATAGTAGTACTGATCCAACGTTTACCTATACTAACACCCCAGCATTAAAGACAGGTGATTCTTTTACTGGAAAACTTGATCGTACTGCTGGTGAGGAT
>JAJXWM010000029.1 GCA_021781615.1 Pseudomonadota bacterium | reverse complement strand
AGGAGATAACATCAAGATGGTGGTAACGTTGATTGTTCCGATCGCGATGGAAGATGGTGTACGCTTTGCGATTAGAGAAGGTGGTAAGACAGTAGGCGCGGGAGTTGTTGCTAAAATATTAGAGTAGTCGACAAGCCCGAAGGGCGAAAGGCTTCACCAGCCCAGCCTAAGTCGCGTTCTTTGCGACGCAGGGCTGGGTAGAGATTTTAAGATTATAGAGTGGAAAAATATGTCAGTAATAAAAAAAGGTCAAAGAATCCGAATTCGGTTAAAGGCTTTTGATCATCGATTGATTGATCAAGCAACGCATGAAATTGTTGAAACAGCCAAACGTACTGGGGCACAGATTCATGGACCTATTCCATTGCCAAATCGTATTGAGCGCATGACTATTTGCGTTTCACCAAACGCTGACAAAGATGCGCGTGATCAGTACGAGATTCGTACTCACAAGAGGCTTTTGGATATTTTATTTCCAACTGACAAAACGGTTGATGCTTTAATGAAGTTAGATTTGGCGGCGGGAGTTGATGTCCAAATCAGTGTTGATTAAAAAATTGTACGGATATTATAAATTTTGAGATAGTAAAATGACTATTGGCTTAGTAGGTAAAAAATGTGGTATGACCAGGATCTTCTCCGAAGACGGAAGAAGTATTCCAGTTACAGTATTAGCTATTTTACCAAATCGCATCACCCAAGTTAAAACTGATGATAATGATGGTTATCGCGCAATACAAGTTACAACTGGAGCTAAAAAAGCTTCAAAGATTAGCAAATCTTTAACTAATCATTTTGCAAAAGCTAGTGTTGGTGCGGGGGATGGATTGTGGGAGTTTCGTTTAGCAAAAGATGAAGGCTCTGATCTTGCTTTAGGTAAAGAATTTAAAGTAGATTTATTCGCGGTTGGGCAAATAGTCGATGTTAGCGGTATATCCAAAGGTAAAGGTTTTGCTGGTGTGGTGAAGAAATACCATTTTGCTGGTGGTTTTGCCAGCCATGGATGTTCTTTGTCGCATCGTTCTCCTGGTTCTATTGGTCAAAGACAAACTCCAGGACGAGTTTTTAAAGGTAAAAAAATGGCAGGCCATTTAGGTAACGTCAAACGTGTGGTACAAAATCAGGAGGTTGTTAAAATTGATAGTGAGCGTAATTTGCTCATGGTTAAAGGAGGGGTTCCTGGGGCGCCAGGTGGTTACGTGATGGTAAGTCCTGCAGTTAAACAAAGAGGGAAGAATCATGGAGCTTAAGTTATTAGACATTTCCACGGGATCTTTCTCTTCCGAAGCAATTCAGGTTAGTGACGCTGTCTTTGCTAAAGAATTTAATGAAGCATTGATCCACCAGGTATTGCAAGCTTATACAGCTGGTGCTCGTCAAGGTAGCAAGGCGCAAAAGAGCAGATCAGAGGTGCGTGGCGGTGGTAAAAAGCCGTGGCGACAAAAAGGAACGGGCAGTGCCCGTGCCGGTAGTATTCGTAGCCCATTGTGGCGCGGTGGTGGTGTCGTGTTTGCGGCTAAACCAAGAGATTATACCCAGAAAGTGAATAAGAAAATGTATGGTGGAGCTATGCGCTCTATTTTATCTGAATTAGTAAGGCAAGAACGTTTAATGCTGGTGAATGAGTTCGTTGCTACCGGAAAAACTCAGGACCTTGCTAAAAAATTAAAAGAGTTAAAGCTTGATAATGTTTTAATTGTAACCGAGAGTGTTGAGCCTAATTTGTTTTTAGCGGCGCGTAATTTACCAAGAATTGAGGTTTGTGATGTGAGCGGTATTAATCCCATAAACTTGATTGGTTTTGATAAAGTGATATTTACTGTGCCAGCCATGAAAAAGGTTGAGGAGAAATTGGAATGATAGAGTCTAAATTATCAAAGATCATCCTTGCCCCATGCGTCTCAGAAAAGTCGACAGCAGTTCAAGTTGATCGACAGTATGTTTTTAAAGTAAGAGATAAAGCCAGAAAAGATGAGATTGCCAAAGCGGTAAAGTTAGTTTTTGGTGTTGATGTTGAGTCAGTGCGCGTTTGTAGAGTAAAAGGTAAGAAGCGCACTTTTAAAAATATTCCTGGTAAAACTCAAAACTGGAAAAAAGCCTACGTTACAGTAAAAGAAGGGCAAGCGATCAATTTGGGTAGGGCGTAATTTATGGCACTTATAAAAACTAAACCAACTTCTCCGGCACGTCGATTTGTCGTCAAAGTTAAAAATGATGGATTACACAAAGGTAAGCCGCACAGTCCATTATTGATTTCTAAGCAACGTGGACGTGGTAGTGCTCGTAACAATATGGGCAGACAGACGGTCAGGCATCACGGTGGTGGTAGTAAGAGATTTTATCGGGTGATAGATTTTAAGCGCTTGAAAGACGGAATTCCGGCAATTGTTGAGCGTTTGGAGTATGATCCTAATCGTAGCCCGTATATTGCTTTAGTGTTATACAAAGATGGCGAGCGTCGTTATATTATTGCTCCCAAAGATTTAAAGATTGGTGATGAAGTGATCTCAGGCGGAGATGCTCCAATTAAGCCAGGAAATTGTTTGCCGCTTAATAACATACCTGTTGGCGCAGTTGTGCATTGTATAGAAATGCGTCCAGGAAAAGGTGCTCAATTAGCGCGTAGCGCTGGAACATCGGTGCAAGTTGTTGCTCGCGAGGGGGAATATGTTACTCTTCGTATGCGTTCGGGTGAAATTAGAAAAGTTTTAGCGGCGTGTCGTGCGTGTATTGGTGAAGTATCTAATGCTGAGCATAATTTGCGATCTTTAGGTAAAGCTGGTGCTTCTCGTTGGCGTGGTATTAGGCCAACAGTTCGTGGTGTTGCCATGAACCCAGTTGATCATCCGCATGGTGGTGGTGAAGGTAAAACCTCTGGAGGACGTCATCCCGTTTCTCCTCATGGTCAGCCAGCCAAAGGGTATCATACACGGCGTAATAAACGCACTAATTCGATGATTATTCGTAGTCGACATGTAAAGTGAGGATATAAACGTGCCACGTTCAGTTAAAAAAGGGCCATTTGTAGATATACATTTGTTAAAAAAGGTAGAGGCTGCCCAAGCTGTAAAGAGCAAGAAGCCTATTAAAACTTGGTCGCGCAGATCAATGATTGTTCCAGATATGGTAAGTTTAACCATTGCGGTGCATAATGGTAAAGATCATATTCCGGTTTTTGTTACCGAGAATATGGTTGGACATAAGTTAGGGGAGTTTGCGCATACCCGCACTTTCCGTGCTCACTCTGGTGAACGCAAAGTGCAGAAAGAAGAAGGTAAAGGTAAAAAATAATGGAGACGATAGCTAAACATAAATACGCACGATCCTCTGCGCAGAAGATAAGATTGATTGCTGATCAAATTCGTGGTCTGCGAATTGACCGCGCGCTTGATATTTTAAATTTCAGCACAAAAAAAGCTGCACATTTAGTGCAAAAGGTTTTAAAGTCAGCGGTTGCTAATGCTGAAAATAATGGCGGTGCTGATCGCGATTCGTTAAAAGTATCACGGATTTTTGTTGATGAAGCTTCAAGAATGAGACGGATGCACGCGCGTGCTAAGGGTCGGGGGTGTAAAATTTTGAAGAGAACCTGTCATATTAGTGTTACCGTTTCGGACGAAGAGAGGAATTAAAGGTATGGGGCAAAAAGTAAATCCAATTGGTATTCGTTTAGGAATTGTGCAAGATTGGAAGTCCACGTGGTATGCGGACTCCAAAAAATATGCCATATATTTGAATTCTGATCTTAAGTTACGTAAATACTTATTTAAAAAGTATGAAGCAGCGGCAATTAGTAGGATTCAAATTGAGCGGCCAGCAAAAAATGCGCATGTAACAATTTATGCAGGCAAGCCAGGTATAATTTTAGGTAAAAAAGGTGGCGATGTTGATGCTTTACGTAAAGAGCTCGCCGGCATGCTTGGGATACCAGTACATGTTAATATTGAAGAAATTAAGAAGGTAGATTTAGATGCTAAATTGGTTGCTGATAGCATTGCACAGCAGCTTGAGCGACGAGTAATGTTTCGTCGCGCTATGAAAAGAGCGATGCAAAGTGCTTTGAAAGCAGGAGCTTTAGGTATCAAGATTCATGTAAGCGGTCGTTTGGGTGGTGCAGAGATAGCGCGCGCTGAATGGTATCGTGAAGGGCGTGTGCCACTTCATACTTTTAGAGCTGATATCGACTATAGTTTAGCGGAAGCGAAAACTACTTATGGCATTATTGGGGTTAAGGTATGGATCTTCAAAGGCGAAAAAATTGGTAAAGATGTTTTAGCTGAAGAAGCTCCAGTGGTGGTTGAAGAAAAAGACGAAGAATAGATATGTTACAACCAAAGAAAACAAAATATCGTAAGCAATTTAAGGGACGCAACCGTGGAATAGCTGTTAGTGGTTCTTCCATAAGTTTTGGCGAATATGGTTTGAAAGCAGCTGATCGTACTCGCCTTACGGCGCGTCAGATCGAAGCTGCCCGTCGGACGATCACAAGACACATCAAGCGCGGCGGAAAAATGTGGATTAGAATTTTTCCAGATAAGCCAATAACCAAGAAGCCGCTTGAGGTTCGACAAGGTAAGGGTAAGGGACCTGTAGAGTATTGGGTAGCATTGATTCAGCCAGGTAAAGTTTTATTTGAGCTGGAAGGGGTGACCGAGGCGTTAGCGAGAGAGGCTTTTACTTTAGCAGCTGCTAAGCTTCCGGTTAAAACAGTGTTTGTTGCGCGGACTATAATGTAATGAAATCTAGTGAATTAAGAGCAAAAACAAAAGAAGAGTTAGTGGCTGAATTAGCTTCAACTGAAAAGGAGCTGTTTAGTTTACGATTACAAAAAACCGTGGGTGGAGTTACTGGCAACAGCGCTCCGCGATCTCATAGTTTTAAACAGGCACGTCGTAAAATTGCGCGCATTAAAACTATTTTGAATGAGAAAACAAGAGAAAGTCATGAGTGAGAAAATTAAAGTTGTTCGTACTCTGTGTGGCAGGGTAGTTAGCAATAAAATGGATAAAACTATTGTGGTTTTAGTGGTGCGTAAAATAAAACATCCAGTGTATGGAAAATATATCAAGCGCTCTTCGAAGATCCATGCTCATGATGAAAGCAATATGTGCAATGAAGGGGATATGGTTACTATTGCTGAGACCAGACCTATTTCGCGGACTAAGCAGTGGCAGTTGGTTGAGGTAATAGAAAAAGCGGTTAAGGAATAAAGAATTATTCGGATTGGGTCCTCGATAGAAGCATTCGGGGATGACATTAAAGAATTATTTAGACTAAGTCCCTATAGCGGCATTCGGGGATGGTGTTTATGAAGTAGATGGTATACACAGGTAAAAAAGAGGTTTGCAAATGATTCAAATGCGGACAATGTTAAATGTAGCTGATAATAGTGGCGCCCGTCAGGTGATGTGTATCAAGGTGATGGGGAGCACCAGGAATCGCTATGCTCATATTGGTGACGTCATTAAGATTACGGTAAAAGATGCTATTCCTGATGGTAAAGTCAAGAAAGGGGAAGTGTTATTTGCTTTGGTGATTCGTACTAAAGACGGAGTGCGTCGTAGTGATGGTTCTTTAATACGGTTTGATGATAATGCCGTGGTGTTGCTCAATGCTCAGATGCAGCCGGTGGGAACTAGAGTTTTTGGTCCAGTGACCCGTGAGCTCAGAAACGAGAAATTCATGAAGGTGGTGTCGCTGGCGCTGGAGGTTTTGTAAATGAATAAGATAAAAAAAGGCGACGAAGTAATTATATTATCTGGCAAGAGTAAAGGGATGCGTGGTAAGATTTTAAGCGTTGTTGCTGAGGGGACAAGAGTTACCGTTGAGGGGGCCAACTTAATAAAAAAATGTATTAAGCCAAATCCTAATACCAATACTCAAGGTGGAATTATTGAGCGTGAAGCTCCGTTAAATATTTCTAATGTAGCCATCTATAATCCAATTACTAAAAAAGCTGATCGTGTGGCTTTGAAAATTTTGGATGATGGAAAGAAAGTTCGTTGTTTTAAATCAAACGGCGAGCAAATTGAAGTTTAGTAAAATTAAGATGAAAAAGTTATGATGCCAAGGTTAGAAAAATTATATCGCGATACCGTCATCAAAAAAATGATGAAGCAATTTGGTTATAAAAATATTATGCAAGTACCTCGTATAACCAAAATTACTCTTAATATGGGTGTTGGTGAAGCGACAGCAGATAAGAAAATCATGACCAATGCGATGGAGGATTTGACTAAAATCTCCGGGCAAAAGGCCTTGATGACTTTGTCACGAAAATCAATCGCCGGTTTTAAGGTGCGGGCTGGTTGGCCGGTTGGTTGTAAAGTGACTTTACGTGGTAAACGGATGTATGAATTTTTTGATCGATTAATTTCGATTGTGATTCCTCGTATCCGCGATTTTCGTGGTTTTAGTGCGCGTGCTTTTGATGGTCGTGGTAATTATAGTTTAGGCATCAAAGAGCAGATAGTTTTTCCAGAAATTGATTACGATAAGATTGATACTTTGCGTGGTTTAGATATTACAGTTACGACTACAGCAAAAACAGATGATGAAGCAAAGTTTTTATTGCTTGCTTTTGGTTTTCCGTTGAGAGATGTTAAATAGATTAGATTAAAATTAAAGGTATATATGGCAAAGACTTGTATGATAGCTCGCGAAGACAAAAGGCGTCGCCTAGTGCAGAATGCACGGGTACGGCGCGCGAATTTGCGTGAAATCATTAAAAATCCAAAGGTTGGCTTTGAAGAAAAAATGGCTGCGGTGGTCAAACTTAATAAAAGCCCAAGAGATGAAAGCGCAGTTAGAATGAGAACCCGTTGTCAGATTTGCGGTAGGCCGCGTGCGGTTTATAGAAAATTTGGTTTATGTCGTATTCATTTACGGGAAGCGGCAATGCATGGTGATGTTCCAGGTTTGGTAAAAGCGAGTTGGTAACAAGGTATTTGGTTGAAAGTTTTGAATTATGAGCCACTTATTAAGTTGATTTAGACGCGAAGCCGAGTAACGAAGGCGACAAAGTATAAATCAGGTTAATAAGTGGCCGCAAGAAAAGGTAAGAAGTTATATGAGTATGAGTGATCCAATAGCAGATATGCTAACTAGAATTAGGAACGCACAAGCAAGGCGTAAGCCTGATGTTGCAATGCAGACTACTAAAGCCAAGGTTGCGGTTGCTGAAGTTTTAAAGACCGAAGGTTATATTCTCGACCATAGAGTTGAAGAATTAGGTAGTCACAAGAAGCTTGTTATTTCATTAAAGTATTACAAAGGTAAGCCAGTTATTGAAAGTATACGTCGTATTAGTAGTCCTGGTTTGCGTGTTTATCGTAATAAAAATCAGTTGCCACAAGTTAATGGTGGTATGGGGATCGCGATTATTTCCACTTCTAAGGGAGTGGTGAGCGATCGTGCGGCGCGCCTTCTTGGTGAGGGTGGCGAAATATTGTGTTACGTAAATTAAGGAGCCTGGGATGTCGCGAGTTGCAAAAAAGCCGGTAATTGTCCCAGCTGGGGTTGAAGTAAACATCAGTGGGTCTGACCTTAAAATTAAAGGGCCAAAGGGAACGGTCGAGCATACCGTTCATGATAATGTTGTCCTCAAAAAAGAAGACAGCACAATTTTATTTTTTCCTAAAGAAGGTGCTGAAAACGCAGATGCAGTTGCTGGTACTACCAGAGCTATAGTAGGTAATATGGTTGTCGGCGTTACTAAAGGGTTTGAACGTAAGTTAATATTAATTGGTGTTGGATTTAAAGCTCAGGCGCAGGGTAAGATTTTGAATTTAGCGCTTGGTTTTTCCCATCCAATTAAATTTCCAGTACCAACGGGAATAACTATTGAGACCCCAAGCCAGACAGAAATTATAGTGAAAGGGTCCAATAAGCATCTTGTTGGCCAAGTAGCCGCAGAAATTAGAGCGTTCCGTTCTCCAGAGCCATATAAAGGTAAAGGAGTTCGCTATGAGGGTGAAGTTGTGGTGCAGAAAGAGGGTAAGAAGAAATAATGAATACCAAGATGGCGCGAATGCGCCGTGCCAAGAAAACGCGCGCAAAAATTAAAGAATTGAACATGCCACGGTTGAGCGTAAACCGAACACCGCGTCATATTTATGTGCAATTAATTATGCCAAATGGTAGCGTGGTAGCTAGTGCTTCAACACTGAATGCCGAAGTTAAGAAAGAATGTGCATATGGTGGTAATATCAAGGCTGCGGAAGCGGTTGGCAAGGATATAGCCTCAAAAGTAAAGGCCTTAGGGATTACCAAGGTATCTTTTGATCGCGCTGGTTTTAGATATCATGGGCGGATTAAGTCTCTTGCAGACAGCGCACGTTCGCATGGTTTAGAGTTTTAGGAAATATAGATAATATGAAAGAAAATAACACAACATCAGCAAATGCCGATACATTAAGAGAGAAATTAGTCTCGGTAAGGCGTACTGCAAAGGTCGTAAAAGGCGGTAGAATTTTTGGTTTTGTCGCCATTGTGGTAATTGGTGATGGTAAGGGAAGGGTTGGTTTTGGTATGGGTAAATCTCGCGAAGTACCGCCAGCTATCCAAAAGGCGATGGAAAAAGCTCGCCGTAATATGGTAAGAATTCCATTAAAACAGCACACGATCCAGCATCCGGTGATTGGACGATTTGGATCATCCAAGATTGTAATGATTCCGGCTAGTGATGGTACTGGTTTGATTGCTGGCGGAGCTGTTCGTGCAGTATGTGATGTTATTGGGATTAGAGATATTTTAGCTAAATGTATTGGATCAAGAAATCCAGTTAATGTGGTAAGGGCGACGCTAAAAGCTTTAACGGAGATGACTACTTTTGAAGAAGTGGCGGCGAAGCGTGGTATCAGTCTAGAAGGCTTACAAAAGCAGTAATTTTATATGACTACGAAAAATAAAAAATTGAAAGTTACATTAATAAAAAGTACCAATAAAAAATTGCAAGCGCATAAAGCCTGTGTTTTAGGTTTAGGGTTGCGTCGTATTGGGCACACGGTAGAGATTGAAAATACCCCCGAGGTAAAGGGCATGATTACAAAAGTTAGTTATTTATTAAAAATTGAGGAAAAATAAATGCGCCTCAATACATTAAAACCAGCAGCTGGTTCAAAAAGAGCAAGAACTCGTATCGGTCGAGGTATGGGCAGTGGTTTAGGCAAAACATGTGGTTATGGCCATAAAGGGCAAAAAGCTCGTTCTGGTTATGGACGCAAAATGGGATTTGAGGGTGGACAATTGCCGCTACAAAGACGGGTACCAAAATTTGGGTTTAACTCACTTGTCGCTGATGATAAGGCGGAAGTGCAGCTTCACGATTTGAACAAAGTAAAGGCTGACAAAATCGATTTAGCAGCATTGAAAGAAGCTAATTTAATAAAAGGTAATGTTACAAGCGCCAAGGTTATTTTGACTGGAAATATCGATAAGGCCATCACTTTAGTTGGTATAAAAGTAACGAAAGGGGCGAGAGAGGCTATTGAAAAGGTCGGTGGAAAAATTGAATAGGGTGCCGAGCCTGCTGCTGCGGGGTTAGAATGAGTTGTGCGGTCGTTAAATTATTGTATACGCAAAATATATGATGCAAAAAGGTAAACTTGAAGCAAAAGGTGGTTTAAGCGAACTAAAACAACGTTTGTTGTTTTTGTTGCTTGGCATTTTTGTTTACCGTGTTGGTTCCCATATTCCTGTTCCTGGTATCGACCCGGCTCGTCTCGCTGATTTATTTAATCAGCAAAAGGGAGGAATACTTGGTTTATTTAACGTATTTTCTGGTGGTGCATTACAAAGATTAACAATTTTTGCTTTAGGGGTGATGCCCTACATTTCGGCATCGATTATTATGCAGCTTTTTACCTCAGTGATACCATATCTCGATCAACTGAAGAAAGAGGGCGCAAGCGGGCGGCATAAAATCAGTCAATATACCCGCTATGGAACTTTATGTTTGGCGTTATTCCAGGCTTTTGGTATTTCTAAATGGTTAACCAGTACCGGAATTGTTTTGATCCCCGGCCCTTATTTTTATTTTGTGACCACCTTGACTTTGACTGCTGGAACCATGTTTTTAGTGTGGATTGGTGAGCAGATAACTGAGCGTGGTATCGGTAATGGTATCTCGATGTTGATTTTTGCTGGCATTGTGTCCAGGCTTCCGACCTCTGTGGTTCAGGTAATGAGTCAAGTTCGTCAAGGACAGATGCAGGTTATCTCGCTATTTTTGTTAATAGCAATAGTTGTAGTGGTAACCGGAATTGTGGTTTTTATTGAACGTGGGCAGCGGCGAATTACGGTAAATTATGCTAAGCGGCAAGTTGGTAAAATGCTTTATGGCGCGCAAAATAGCAACTTACCCTTAAAAATAAATATGGCGGGCGTAATTCCTCCCATTTTTGCATCGAGCATTATTTTATTTCCTGCGACTTTAGCCCAGTGGTTTGGAAATGGTAAAGGGATGGAGTGGCTCAATAAGGTTGGATTTGCTTTACAGATGGGGCAACCTTTATATTTGATTTGCTATTCTGCCGCCATCGTGTTCTTCTGTTATTTTTATACTGCGCTGGTATTTAATCCACGAGAGATATCGGATAATTTGAAAAAGTCTGGCGCCTTTATTCCTGGCATTAGACCTGGAGAGCATACCGCTTCTTATATTGATTTAGTTATAACGCGGTTGACTTTTTTCGGAGCGATTTATATTACATTGATTTCGCTGCTGCCAGATGTACTAATGTCCGCATGGCATATGCCATTTTATTTTGGTGGTACCTCGCTTTTGATTGTGGTTGTGGTGTTGATGGACTTTATGTCACAGGTTCAAGCCCATTTGTTGTCACACCAGTATGATTCTATAATGAAGAAAACGCGGCTAAAAGGCGGCGGAATGATGATAAGGTAATGATTTATGAAAGTTAGAGCGTCGGTTAAAAAAATGTGTCGTAATTGTAAAGTGATTAAGCGCAAAGGCGTGGTTCATATTATATGTAAAGAGGCGAGGCATAAGCAACGTCAGGGATAAGTTGAAATATTTATTTTGACTGGGTTCCAGGTAAAAAACATTCGCGGAAAATATCCAGTGAATGTTGATTGATTTTTGTTGTATTTAACGTTATTCTATCGGCCCCTTTATGTAAAAGGGGATTGAAACTATTAAAGTTGGAGTATTTTGATGGCGCGTATAGCTGGTATTAATGTTCCTGTACATAAACATACAGTAATTGCACTGACCTCTATTTATGGTATCGGGAGGCCGCGTGCATTGGCTATCTGTAAATCAGCAAAAATTGATCCAGCACGTAAAATTAAAGATTTGAATGAAAATGAGATTGAGGCCTTACGTGCTCAGGTTGCTAAATTTACTATCGAAGGTGACCTGCGCCGTGAATTTGCCATGAGCATTAAGCGTCTCATGGATCTTGGATGTTATCGCGGAGTGCGCCATCGTCGTGGTTTGCCAGTTCGTGGGCAACGTACCAAAACTAATGCGCGTACTCGTAAGGGTAAGAGAAAGGCCGCGGTAACTATGCAAAAAGCGCCTGCCAAAGGTTAAGAATTTTAAGAACTTAGGATTTTTTATTTATGACAACAACACGTACTCGTCCTGCTACTGCTAAGAAGAAGACAAGACATAACATTACTGATGCAATAGCGTACATCAATACATCTTTTAATAACACTATTATTACTATTACTGATAGAGCAGGTAATGTTTTGGCGTGGGCATCTGCTGGTACTTGTGGTTTTAAAGGATCAAGAAAAAGCACTCCATTTGCGGCGCAGGTAGCTGCCGAAAAGGTTGGTAATGTTGTTAAAGAGTTCGGGGTAAAGAATCTAGAACTTTTCGTTAAAGGTCCAGGGCCGGGAAGAGATTCTGCAAGTAGGTCGCTTAATGCTTTGGGGTTTAAGATTGTTAATATTTCTGATAAAACCCCATTACCACATAATGGTTGTCGCCCAAGAAAAAGAAGAAGATTTTAACCGTTTGAGTTGAGGATTTATTAGATGGCAAAATATATTGGTCCAAAGTGTCGTTTATCACGTCGAGAAGGTGTGGATTTACAACATAAAAGTAAGGCTCGTGCTTTAGATTCAAAGTGTAAAGCCAATGTTCCGCCGGGACAATTTGGCGAGCGCGCAAGCCGAATTACTGACTATGGCGTGCAGCTACGTATGAAGCAGCTTATCAAGCGTTATTATGGAATTTTAGAGCGTCAATTTCATAATTATTATAAAAAAGCAGATAGCAGCAAGGGTTCAAGTGGTGAGAACTTAATTCGCTTATTAGAATCGCGATTAGATAATGTGGTCTATCGATTAGGATTTGCCGCTACTCGAGCAGAAGCAAGGCAAATGGTAAATCATAAATCAATTACCGTTAATGGTAAGGTGGTTAACATTCCATCCTATCTAGTTGAGCCAAACGACGAGGTTGCGGTTAAAGAAAAAAGTAAGAAGCAAAGCAGAGTGGCTAGTGCGATAGATGTTGCTGAAAAGGGTATTATCCCAGAGTGGTTATCTTTAGACGGCAAAAAAGCAACAGGCGTATTTAAACGTTATCCAGATGCTAGCGAATTTCCACCAGAATTCAAAGTTCACTTGGTAATTGAGTTGTACTCAAAATAAAGAGGTTAGAATGCAGGATATTTATCATAGTTTTTTAACGCCACGCGTTATTCAGGTTAAAAAAATTAGTGCCAACAAGGCTGAGATTGTGCTTGAGCCTTTTGAACGTGGATTTGGTCATACGTTAGGTAATGCTCTTCGCCGTATTTTGTTGTCTTCGATGGAAGGTGCTGCGGTGGTTGCGGTACAAATTGATGGCGTGTTGCATGAGTACAGTACTATTGAAGGAGTAAGAGAAGACGTTGTTGAAATTTTGCTTAACTTAAAGGGCGTTGCTTTCAAGATGTTTGGTCGCCGTGAAATAGTTCTTGAATTAAAAAAAGATACTCCAGGACCAGTGACGGCAGGTGATATTAGACTTGAACATGATGTGGAGATAATGAATCCAGAGCAGGTTATCGCCAACATTGTTAAAGACGGTAAATTAAGCATGCGAATTACGGTAGCGCTTGGTCGTGGTTATCAGCCAGCAAATACCAGAGTCCAGGATGAAGAAAAAGGGCGAGTAGTTGGCAAGTTGTTAGTCGACTCAACTTTTAGTCCAGTGTTGCAAGTATCTTGTCATGTTGAAAATGCCCGAGTAGAAAAGCGCACCGATCTAGATAAATTAGTTATCAATATCGAAACCAATGGGACTTTAGATCCCGAAGAAGCAATTCGCACTAGCGCTACTATATTGCACCATCAACTTGAAGCTTTTGTTGAGTTGCGTAAGTCAGAAGAGCCAAAAGTTGAGGAAAAAACGGATGAAATGAATCCTTTGTTGTTGCGTCCAGTAGATGATTTAGAGTTAACAGTACGTTCTGCTAATTGCCTTAAGGGCGAAAATATTTTCTTCATTGGTGATCTGGTACAACGAGATGAAAGTAGTTTACTTAAGACACCAAATTTGGGCAAAAAATCGCTAAATGAAATTAAGACTGTTCTTGTTACTCGAGGTTTATCTTTGGGTATGAAAATAGAAGGTTGGCCGCCGCAAGGATTGGAGCTGCCAAAAACTGAGAGTGAATTAATTGATTTGCCGGAAGAAATTCAAGAAATCAACGAGTAAGATTAAAAAATAATGGGCAGGTAATTATGCGTCATCGCAATAGTGGTAGAGGGTTAAGTCGTAATAGCAGTCACCGAAAAGCTATGTTCAAAAATATGGCTGCTTCGTTATTCAAATGCGAAATTATAAAAACTACTTTAGCTAAAGCTAAAGAGTTACGTATGGTTGCTGAGCCGCTAATTACTTTAGCGAAAGTTGACTCTGTTGCCAATCGTCGTTTGGTTTTTGCTCGGTTGCGCGACGATGTTGCTGTCGGTAAATTATTTACTATTTTAGGCCCCAGGTATAAAGCTCGTCCTGGCGGTTATTCTCGAATCATTAAATGTGGTTTCCGCCCTGGCGATAAAGCTCCGGTAGCAGTTGTTGAGCTTCTTGATCGCGAAGAAAAAGGAAATAAAAAAGTATAGTTTGTTGTCGATAGCTCTCCGAGCGTAATGCCTCATCAGCCCAGGCAAAGATTTGCGGTGTTTGTACATTGCAGGGTTGGGTAATCATAAGATATTGAAGAAAAGAAAACTTTTAGATTCATTATATTAAGCGCTCGCAGTAGGTTCCAACTGCTCTTTTTAGGATTATACCAAAATAGATAGCCTTCAAAGAGGCCCCGATATTCTAACTAAGGAGGAGTTTCTCGTGATTGCTAGAATTTTCCTTGCTTTTGGTTTATTGATTTTTTTTATTAACTCTTCTTGGGCTGTCGTAGTTTCTTATCCCGCGGGTAAAATGCCAGCGCAATCAGCTAATAGTTCTTCGGCGTATGATTTTACAGCAGAACAGAGTGCGGCTATAGCAGCTGTGGCGTTAGAATTAGAGAAGTCGGCGCACGAAAAAGCTAAAAAAATTCCCGCTGTCTGTGCGATTTTATTGGTAGATGGTCAAAGGGAAAAACCGGAGATTGTTGGTACTGGTGCCTATTTTAAAAAGCAGGGTAATTATGGATTTGTCATTACTTCCGCTACGGTTGCGACAAAAATAGCAGATAAGTTACCATCTGCTTATTTGTTATTTGCGCCTGAATACAGTGAGGGCGCTGAAAAGATAGCTATAAGTAAAGTTAATATTCACCCTTATTTTAAGGCTGAGGAAGAGAATTCAGAGGGCAATGTTGCGATAATAGAGTTTAAAGCAAAAAAGATCCCGCAAAATATAGTGCCAGTGCTTCTTGATTTTAATTTATATGGTGATAGGCCTGATTATTTTGAAGGAGCAATCATGGGTTATGGTCAGTTCGGTACGCCGATAACATCGTTACAAGAAAGTGGAGTGCACTACGCTGAAACATATGCCCGGCTTTATTTTTTAGGCGGAAGTAGAAAACCAGTTTTCCGAGTAACTCTTCCTAATATGTCTAATTTTGACCCGGAAGAGAAAGAGGATTATATGTTTACCGAAGCTTTCCCCTTGTTTGATAACATACAGATCAAGCCCCCAGGGAAAATTCATCCACATCAAGGTTTTTTTATAGGCGCAGATCATGGCGGCCCATTATTAATTAAATATAGTGTAGAAGATGAGGTAGAAGGTGACCAAGATATCCCCGTGGGTGATTTCGATAAACAGGGTACTTTAAAAGATAATTCAGAGGGTTCAATCCACGAAATATTCATGCTGAGCGGTATCGCTAAAAGGACAGGCAAATACAATGATAAAATACATTTGCCTTTTGTAGACTTACCAGATGAATCTATAAGTGCTTCATATATGGAATGGGAGCCGGTTTTTATCCATACCCAGTGGATAGAAGGAGTTGTTGCTGCAAAATACCGTCCGGTTGTTGTCAATGCTTCTGCATAGCAGTTGTGATAGTAGTTTTATGTTAAAGATGGAAAAGTTTTTGGCCCCATCTTGGAGAGTAAAGATTAAAACTATTGCTTCGCCAAGAATCAGCAAAGAAAACTTCTATCTTCAACAGACCTCTTTCGAAACCTGCGTCTTTTGGCATACTGCTGCGCTCGACCTTCGCGCGGCATTGTTGAATAAATCTCGTCATTGCCCGGCTTGACCGGGCAATCTCAAAAAACTATGAATATGCAGGCATTCCTAGTCTATTCATCGTATTGATGACTAAGCATTTAATTCCAATTTCTTTAGCTTGTCGCTCAAGAGTTCTAGCCATTATCTTATCACCAAGCAGTTGTTTAAAACGAAATATTGCTGTTTCAGCCAAACTTCTGCGATGATAATTGTGTTTTTTCTTCCAATATTTCAAACCGTGATAAATAACTTGAGAAATAGCTTGGTTTCGTAAAATCCATGCTTGATCAGATGGTTTGTAGTTGGAAGCATTTTTGCGTGGCGGAAAACAAGGATCAGTTCCAGCACCAATGGCACACTGATAACACTCGTGCGTATCATATGCACCATCCCCCGTTATTTGATAAATATTTCCTTCCACTTGGTTTAATATTTCTGGAAGAGCTTCACTATCGTGAACATTATCACCAGTTAACACACAAGCTTCAATATCATGAGAAGCTTCGTTGATTGCAAGATGTAATTTTAACCAAGTACGGCGCTTATCTGCACCATGTTTGCGAACCTTCCATTCGCCTTCGCCATAGAGCTTCAGACCAGTTGAATCTATAACTAAGTGCATTCCTTCAGATATGCTTTTTTTTATCTGGTATTATTAGAGATAATCTTTTCTGCCTCAGACATAACAATGAATAATCAGGGGCTATCAGAGGAAGCTTTAATAATTCAAATATAGATGCTACAAATCCTTGAGTGGCTCTTAGTGGTAGACGATAGATCATCTTTAAAGTTAAACAACATTGAATTGCCAAATCAGAATATTCTATTAGTCTACCCTTCCTGCCGGTTTTTCTTTTACTATACCATGAATCAATACTATTTTTATCGAACCAAACTGTTAAGCTGCCTCGTTGAACTAAAACCTTATTGTAGGACGACCAATTTTTAATACGGTATTTAGTTTTTTTATTCATATTAGTATCCTTGCAAAAGAAACAATTAAAAATATACCCTATGAAATTGCCTTGTGTTTACATATTGACAAATAAAGCCAATACAACTTTATACGTAGGAGTGACTTCAGATTTAATTAAACGTATTTGGCAACACAAAAATGGCTTTGTTGATGGCTTTAGTAAAAAATACAACCTACACAAATTGATATACTATGAACAATATGAGGATATGTATTCAGCAATTTGTCGAGAAAAGAGACTTAAAAAATATAAAAGGGAATGGAGGTTATCTCTTGTTAATGAAACAAATCCTTCTCGGCAAGATCTATACCATGAGATAATTCAGTAAATAACAGAATTTTGTTTGAGATTGCCCGGTCACCCGATCAAGTCGGGTGATGACGTAGCCGGGCAATAACGAGGTTTATTCAACAATACCAATAAAAGGCATAACCAAGACATTTCTTTAAAAAATCTGTCGATTTTAATTTTAAATTACATCCTTTGTCGTTTGTCAGGACCTGGCACCGGTCCTTTTAATCTTTTCAATAACCTGTAGCCGCAAAATTTCTTTATTATTCATTGTAATGAGCTCATCTTTAGCCATATTTATGCCCTCCAATTGACCATTATAAAGAGGACATTTCTGCTTTGCTAAAAGAGGACATTACTATTTTGCCGCTACATTTGGTAAAAAAAGCCTTGCTAATACTTATGCAAAGATTAAAATTTACTTGTTTTTAGAGTACGTCATTTCTCGGATAAATTAGGGAATGACGTGGTCCTGTTCCTCGAAGCTTGTTTCGAGGAATTTCATTTAAATTGTTATAGGAGTAATGTACATGAAAGGTCTTAGTATAGTTGAGATTAATAGAGTAAGTGGTGGAAACTGTGATTGTTTTTGCACGGAAAGTATGACAGCAGGTGCTATTACTAGCAAGCTCAATGCAGGAAAAAGAAATTCGGCGGCTGATTGTTATCAATTTTGTAATGCATTATCTAATGATTGTGAATCCACATCATGGTTTGGAAGGAGTGCGTCTCGCAATAAATGGTCTATAGAATTTATACAAGAAGATAAAGTAAGTGAATATGCTAATTCTAGTAAATGTTATGGTATTGTTAGCATGGCAGGATTGGATAAGAAAGAGTTATAGGTTTTTAATTGGTTGTTGTATAAATCCAGTAATCTTGCTTACTGGATTTGAATATAACATAGGAGTGAGCTTATGAAAGAACTAAAACATGCTAGTGTTGCCTTGGTGAGCGGAGGTATGACCTATTGTCGTTGCATAAATGCTCAAGACAGAGAGTTCGTACACATGGAGATCGGCCAGTTACAAATAAGTAATCCAGTTGCTCACGAACAATGCCGCGTATTTTGTTGTGTAACTCATAGCGCAGCTAAATTTCAACAAGTATTGCGGTTTGAGGCTCTGCTAGGTGATGGCACAGGCCGATACGAACGTGACGAACAGGCGGCTGTCGTCGAGAACTGCTAATTAATAGTGAAGCGGTGCGGTTGGCGCACATTCAAAACCCGGTAAGAAAACTCACCATGGTTTGTGGGTGGTAACTTGACTTAACATAAAGAAGGAGCGTTGGTGATGAGTAAAAAAAATAATCATGCTGTGTTAGTCTTAACAAATGCCGAGAAACAACAGATAGCCGGAGGGAGATGTAGGTGTTATATGGATGATGGAAAAGCAACTGAAGAAATTATTTCCAATCTATTTCCTACATGCGATTATAAGTGTTGTCACGATAGAGGGGCTGTTTGGTGGGAATTGTCTACGCTTAATAAAAATGAGACTTATACACGGACTAATTCTGGTGTATGTAAAGGTAAGGTTATGATCCTAGCTAAGGCTCTAGGGTACGAGGGAGCTGACGTTGAACCAGGAACCTTTGAGTATGTAACAGCAACAAAGTAACGATTTTTTTGGAGATAAAAAAGACTCTCTATCTATATGTAACTAATTGATATTTAAGGTAAAATATTGATTTATCCCCAGTAAAATTTTTTACTGGATTAATAAATGGACAATATGAGTTTGGTGTATATGTTCCTAAAAATATATAAACATCTAGTGTTAGTAATTCTTATAGCTGCTTCTATTCGTGCGCAAGCTTTTTCTATTGGTGCCGAAGCTAATAGTAATTTTGATTCTACTACGGGCTTCGCACTATTAGAAAATAATTTATGGGACAATACGACAATTAATGTATGTTGGGAAAACCCGACCGCGGCTGATGAGGAACCGCGTATGTGGGTAAGAAATAAGATTGCTGATACTTGGGCTGCTAATTCAAAAATCAAATTTGAAGGTTGGGATAAATGTTCTCCTAATAATAGTAGAGGCATTCATATTTTTATCATAGATGAAGAAAACGAGATTAAGTCATTCTTTAAGGAGATTAATAAGGGCATCACTGATGAACTTACTGAAGAAGAAATAAAACGCCTTATGTTGCGTATTACTTCAAGGGTCGAATATTTTGGTAATGAGCTTTATGGAAGGGATAGAGGCATGAAGCTAAACTTTACGTTTAAAAATTGGAATAAATATTTTCAACATAATCCTAGAAATTGTATTGAATACACAGCGATGCATGAATTTGGGCATGCTTTAGGACTTGTGCATGAACATGGGCATCCCGGCTCTACATGTGATATACCAGAAGGGCGGGGGCCTAAAGGCGCTGTATATCCTATGCCTTGTGACCCTGAATCTATAATGGACTACTGCCAAAATACGCGTGGTTATGACTGTGTACAGAACAAACCTGCTGGTAAAAATAGACTTAGTGCATCTGATATAATGGGTTTGCATATATTCTATGGTTCTCCTACACAAAGTTCCGAAGAAGTTGCTAAAGAGCTTTTGGATGGTGGAATTGATCCTAATAAGTTACAAGACTTGGATGGCAACAATATATTAATATATGCTGCAAAAACTGGTAATCTTAACCTTGTCAGACAATTGCTGGAAAATAAAAAAGTAAAGCCTGATACCATAAATAAATCAGGACAAACCGCGCTTATGTTTGCTGCAAATAATGGGCATACTGACGTGGTTAGAGAACTTTTGGAAAATGAGAACAAGGCTGATCCTAATATTCTGACCACAGATAATGTGACTGCGTTGATATACGCGTCTCAAAATGGTCATGACGATGTTGTAAAACTGCTTATTGATAAAGGAACGGATGTAAATTGTGCGTCCAAGATGATTAGAGTAACACCTCTTATCATGGCGTCCCAAAATGGCCATACCAAAACTGTAGAGTTGCTTCTTAAAGCAGGAGCAGATGTAAATTTTGATAATCCTATATGGGGAAGATCTCTTCATCTTGCAGCTATAGAAGGTCATACCAAAGTAGTAGAAATTCTTCTTAAGAATGGAGCAATGCTAAATATACAAGATAAAGCCGGATTAACCGCTCTTCACTTAGCAGTATTGCGTAATCACATTGATACAGTAAAGCTTCTTCTTAGTAAAAGAGCAAAAATGATTGGTGACAACTATGGAATGACACCCCTTAAGCTTGCATCACAATTGGCGAACACGCCTGAGTATAATACCGATATAGTAAACCTTCTTCGTGAGGAAGAAGCAAAAAAAGATGAAGAGAAAGAATTATAAGTAACTTTACCTTGATGTTTAGGAGTTTCAAACTGAATTTTGGGGATGAGTTAGCATAAGAAAAAGTTTTGAAAGAAGATTGTCAGGACCTGGCACCTGCACTTACATTCTTTGTCGTTTGTCAGGACCATAATCTTACCCATAAGTATGTCCAAAAGCATCTTCGAAAGCTAAACGAGCTCTAACCTGTTCATACATATTTCGCATACCAAAAGCTTTGCCAGTTGTTTGATTTAAAAAATATTATTTGCCATTTCCTGATCTTGAATACACAATTAATTTGCTAACAAAAACCAAGGAGGTAAACATTATGAATTGGTGGCAAAAAGAATTTAAAACGATAAATTTAGGTGATAAACGATTGAATGCTAGAGCGACTAATTTATTGGAAGCTCTGAGCCAAAGTCCTGGTGAAAGTATCCCATCTAGCTGCGGGGACTGGGGAGAAACTAAAGCTGCATATAGATTTTT
>JAJXWM010000005.1 GCA_021781615.1 Pseudomonadota bacterium | reverse complement strand
TCACAGAGATATTGTTTGTAATTATGTTAGCAATCAAAAACAGCATCATCAAAAAAGAACATTTATGGAGGAATTTCATGGTTTATTAAAAAAACATCAGCTTGTAATTGATAGCAGATACGCCCTCTGGGCTCGATCTTTATGCACGTACTCCCCTAGCCCTGCGCCTCGCAAAAAGCGCTCGGCTTAGGCTAGGCTATCAGGATTTAGCCCTTCGGGCAGTAGATTTATTTTGAATTAATTAAACACAGGTATTGATAAAATATTTGATTTTGGAGCATAACTTATGGGTTTTGAAAGAGCTCCATTTTAATAGCCTTTTAGTCGGCTAAGCATAGTTCTTGTCATAGCTATAAATAGCATAGCCCCGCTGGTTTGGCAGTTATATTCATAGTCCTTGCTGAGACGACGATAGCGGTTAATCCATGCGTAGAGTACGCTCAACTACTCATCGTTCTGGTAATACTTTAAAGTCTCCTGAAGTATCTATATTCCTACTTTGTAAGTACTCAAACACATTAACACCTGGCGGTGCTCGAAACTATTTTCTGGGTTTCTTAACAATTTCTCAGCTTGATATTTATATCCCTGGCAGATCACTGGCAGGATAAAAATCTAGTTGAATTTTATTCACGGGCTAAGTGCTCACGCAGTTGAGTAAGCTCTCTCTTAGTTATTACGCAATTGCTTAATTCACAGTGACCAGAACTATCACAGTTAAAATTCAATAAGCAGCGCTGTAAAATATTATCAAGCTTAGCTAACTCATTTTTTTTGTTTGTTTTTATACCATCAAGAATCTCTTGCGTCTCCCTGGGAAGATAAAGCCAAGTTAATACTTGGTTGGTTTTTAAAGCTTCGGCAATCGCTTGCGCCCCCTCATCGCCAATCTTAGTCTTATAAAGATCAAGATTAGTTATAGAACTATCGTATTTCAAAATATCTGCGATCTCTTTAGCCTCTTCTTTTCCGAAAACTTTGTCAAGACGAACTTCTCCACTTGCACGAAGAGCAGAAATGCTTTCTTGATCTAAACTTGCATAGCTGCAAGAGATGGAAATAACAAACAAGAATACTGTTAATATGATTCTATTTATTTGGTTAAATTTTACTCGCATAGTTACTCCGATCCAGGGTTAAAATAACGATAAAGAAGATTCTTCTGTATCATAGCATAATAAGCTGTGTTCGCAGTTTAATTTTTAAGAATTTTAAAAACGTCCAGCAGATACACAATTAAACGTAGCATGATTTCTGGAGTTTGCAGTTCGAGGTTTTAAAAAATATTTGTATCTATTCAGCACAAGTAGCAAAAAACGCTACTTGTGCTGAAGTTTTTGTTAAAAAAAGTAAGTAATACAATAAATTATCAATTAATTAAGCTTGTTTTTATTTTAATCAACCTAAGCTAAATTGTAACAATTATAGTTTGGAAAATACTCGTATACACTCCAGTTTAGCCCTAATTTTCAGCATAATTTGCGCATAGCGTTTTTTGCTATGCAAATTATGCTGAATTGAATGGTTACAAATATTTTTTATCAAATCCACAAGACATGAATATGATCTTCAGTGCCACCTATGCGTAGCGATTGGCAATTATGAGTTTGTAAAATTCTAGCTATAATGTAAATAAAGCTCAGGATTTGGAATCCGTAGTCGGATAGGCACAACTAAATTATCAGAATTATTTGGCAATCTTCGGGATCAATTAAAAGCTTAAGGATATATAAACGAAGTATTTAGTTTTATTGATGTATCACAATTACTAGCCAAAGCCAATTTGTGGCAAGAACGCGATTTTGTAATCAATAAGATAATCCAAAAGCAGCACCGCCGCAGGAGTGTGCTAGTTATTAGCCATCAAAACATAGTTAAACCTTACCAAAAATTGCTCGTTATTGCACAATTGAAAAACTCTAATTAACAGAAAAAACTTTAGTGCGTGCTTAAGTTTCTAATATGATAATTGCTTGGCGAATTATAGTTCCAGACCCGACCCCCGAATTATGCAAAATTATCGAATTTGTGCTGGTTTTTATATAGAAATTGTTTAGAATGAATGTTGGACCCTATCTGGGGATAGCAGTTTAAAAATAAATTACTTTAGAGGTAATAAGTATGAATTTTTTAAATCTTGATGAAATCTTTTTGGTTAGTGGTGGTCAGAATAGCCAAGGTCAATGCTATTGTGAATTTTTAATAGCCGGTGCGTTTGTTCAAACAGGCAATAATGCGTTTATTAGCAATGCTGAGTTTACTAACAAACAGGGCTGTTTTGATCATTGTAGACAGTTTATATGTAATGATGAGCGTTTTGCTGGAATAGAACATTTGCTTTGGGATGGAACTTACGAGGTCAATAAAGACGGAAAGAGAGAGTCGGACCATGGTTCAGGAGCATGTTAACGGCTGCGTAAATTCGCCTAAATTTGGTTTTTGCTAATATCGGATATAATGATAAAACAAACAAGAAATTAGTGAATGAGCTATAAGTGTAGTTGCGCAGTTTATAAAAACAGTGGTCTTTTGTTGATGAAAGCCAAAATGTTTATTTTGCTAACGAAGAAACACTTTTTGGTCAAATTAACTAAGAGCTCAAATTATCTAGTTCCATAGAATCAGGACGACGCAATAAGACACGAGCTGTACTAAAACGGAGGCAAGGAGATGAATTATATAAGCTTAATCTGTTCTAATATCTGTGGGAAAAATTCTACGGTTATTAGTAAGGTATGGTATTACCATGCTTTGCAGCTTTTTACCATGCTTTTTATAATGGTTTTGACGCCATCTATTTCGTATGCTGCAGTATATGAAATAGTATACAGTAATCATCAGGTAACTAAGACTGCTGGAGATAAACCAAAAGTAGATAAACGAGATTTTACTAGCACAGTCATGTTGGCGCCAAACAAGGTATCTATAAGAGATAACCAGATTGAAACAATATATGACTGTGATAATTTAGTTATTACCAACATAGATCATGGTAATAGAAGATATCAGCAACGCTCATTTTATCCAGAAGTAATGTTTCGTGGCAAAGAGATGCATAATCGTCTAACACAGAATGCCGTATGGGCCGCTATTGAAAACCAGAAAGTAGCTTCTGCTGATAATGAGTTTGCTGTAGAAAGTCTATTTGGCGTAAAGTTAAGAGGTAGCACTCCTAAGGACATCAAAGAAAAAATAAACGGGAATGTTCATAGCTTTATTTTTGATAACCAGCAGATAGCTTCTATTGTTTTAGATGGTCCTGCTATAAAACCAGAGTTTAAAAATTCATTTAAAAAATTTATCCTATATAATTTTTACTTTCACCCAGAGATAAGAAATAAAATATTAGATTACGGTCGAATATTTTCCCATCTAAAATATGAGTATAAAGATCTTAATGAAATCATTACGATTGAGACAGGCTTAAAATCGATAAAAGAAGTAAGTAGTCATGATATAAAAATTCCTTTGGAGTACAAAAAATCTTATACTGACAAAAAAAGTTAAATGCTGCCCTAATGAAGGCTCATAGTAAGCTAGGTATAATTTCTGAAAAACAATATCAAGAAGAGATTGAAAGTTTAATCAATAAAAAACAATATTTAGATGCATTTTTAGCAATACATGAATATATCTTTCAATATGATTCGAAGCCTGTAGAGCAGTTTAAGAAGATATTTGCTGCTTCTGACCAAAATAGCCAAGTTTATAAACTAAGTAGATCACTTGAGCCCAAATCAAAAGAGGAGGGTGAAAAATCCATAAAATTCATTAATGAACTAGCCAAGCAAAATTTAAAGCATGGACACGTATTGGACGTGTTTCTTGCCAACATTTATGGGTCGCAGAAAAATTACCCTGTAGCGTTTAGTTATTTTGACCGGGCTCTTTCGCACAATCCTTTTATGGCAAGTGCTTATATTGATTTTGCTCAGTTGTTATCAGAGAATTATGAAACTTATCTGGCATGGCAATGCCTAGAGGCAGTTAAAGATTTTATGCCTAGTTATAATAGATTAAAATTCACTAAAGAAATGGAAGAGAGAATGAAACGGCTTAACCCAGATTTCTTTTAAACTAAGATAATGGGCTTATAGCCGTTTCCTAGTTGGATGATAATATATAAAAATTGGGATACATGGAAGAAGGCAATAGTTTTTAGATGCTCTATAAATCTTTTTTCTCAAGCTTTGCGCTGTGTTCCTTTATATATTCTTCTAATATAGACAGGCATTCTTTACACACATCCGTTGTTCTATCACCGAACCATTCGATTGCTGTTTTTGCCGCACTAACAGCAAATTCTGGATTAGCCTTATTGAGAACATGACGCAACACTTCAGGGTAGTGGTAGTTCGCTGCGTTATTAATCCAATCCATTGCCTTTGCGTATTCTTGCGCTTTTTCAAGATTAGCGGAAAAAATATTTACCTCTGCTCTAACTTGGGTTCTCATATCCCTCAGCTCATCAAGATGCCCGTTCCTTGCATCAACTTTCTGTTCAAGTTCTCCAATCTTTTGATCAAGATATTGATAAATCACTTCTCGATCGTTAACCGCAACAGCAACCACATCATCAGCCTCTCTTTCGATCTCTCTACGGTCTTGCTCGCTAAGCTGTGAAGAATAACCAAAAGTATCCTTAAAAGCTTTCTCGGTATTTTTAGTGACGTAGCGGCGAATTTCCAAAGAATCACCAGAAGAGATTTTTCTTATTTCTTCGCGGTGCTTGTCTAATCTTCGTAAGCGCTCCTCTTTATCTCCAGAGCAAATAAAAAGTAATAACCTGGAATCATTAACATCACTACCCATCTCTAACAATTTATCTGTTTTTTCAATATCCCCCAAAAAACCAGCAGCTATTATAATCGCGCTAATTCCGTGTGGTTCTAATCGCTGCTTAATATCAAGTTTCCCGCTCAATACTCCTTCAGTAAATTCCATCATATCTATTGGGTTATAAAGACTATACTCCCTATTTTCAACGGCCAACAAAAAGCCGGGAAAAAACAAAAAAATTCCTACAGTCATCGATAATAATAGTTTGTTACTTTGGTACATTTTGATTGCCTCCGTATTTAACTTAAAATCACCAGATAATAATTAATAGTCTCATTTTGATTCTATGTTCATTGATTAATTAAGTCTATACCTCTTATGACTTATTTTGTGTTGCGCCAACCTGATATAATCACCAGTTACAAACTTAAGTTGAGCAATATAAGCAAATCAAAGGTAAGGAAATTCTGTTAGCCATAGAGCTATAAAATGTGGGTGATGCAAGCCGCTCCAGTTCTTCTTCAGTGTAACCAAAGAGGAGGAGTCTGCAATACTCACCAATATTATTCATCAGGAGTGGTCAGATGTTACCGTTAAAGAGCATAAAAATCTCAAAGGTCTAAAAACTCAAAACTTAAGAGATCACATGATCGAAGCTGAACTCATTTTTACTGCTTTAGCAGAATTATCGACTAGAGAAATAGCAGCGATCTCGGAAGCAAAAGGCATGACAGAAAACAAAATTGCTGGAGTGGAGGGCGGTAGAATTGCCAAGAAAACGAGGTTGGCTCTCGAGTCAAAAACCGGAAAAAAGGTAGTTTCTAAAACAAATTATTTACTACCCCGAAATGCAAAAACTATAGACAACAAATAATATGAAAAATAAACTCAATTAACAGCATGTGGGTTTTCCCCGGCGCTGGCGTTACAGGTCATCTGGTAGAAACCAAAAAACCTTGGAAAAGAATCTTAGATAAGGCTGACATAAAAAAATTAAGGATACATGATCTACGTAAATCACTCGGAAGTTGGTAAGCCGCCACTGGAGCTAATCTATCAATCATAGGTAAGACTCTGGCGCACAAAAATGTTAGCACTACAGCGCGATTTATGCGCGTTTAAATATTGACCCTATACGGGAATCAATGAATAAAGCCACAGATGCGACTTTAAATGCTGCTGGAGTTGGCGGTATAACCACAAAACCCTAATAGTTTAAAGTTCAGTGCGCGGTTCTTCATTGATTTCTTGTTGTTTTTTCTTTGCGATAGCTTTTTCTATTTCTTCTGTAATTTCAGAGTAACTATTTTTCCTAGCAATAATAAGAGCTGTTTTGCCGTTTTTACTAACTAAAGTAGGATCAGCCCCTTTTTCAAGTAGTAGTCGTACAACTTCAAGATGACCATTTTGAGCTGCAAGCATCAGCGCGGTATAATTATATTTACCAGCTAAATTAGGTTTGGCTCCTTTTTCAAGTAACAGCCGTATAATTTCAAGATACCCATTTTGAGCAGCAAACATCAGTGCGGGACCACCATCTTTATAGATCAAATTAGGATTAGCTCCTTTTTCAAGTAGTAGCCGTACAATTTCGAGATGACCATTTTGAGCTGCAACCATCAAGGCGGTAACATCATCTTTATCAATTAGATCAGAATTGACTCCGTTTTCAAGGAATAATCGAACAACCTCAAGATGACCATTTTCAGCAGCAAACATCAGTGCGGTACCCCCATCTTTATAAACCAAATTAGGATTAGCTCCTTTTTCAAGTAGTAGCTGTACAATTTCAAGATGACCTTTTTGAGCAGCAAGCAGCAAAACAGTTCGGCCATATTTATCAAGTTTATCAACTAGATTAAGATTGTTTTCTTTTTCAATAAGCAGTCGTACATCTTTAAAGTAACCGTTTTTGGCGGCAAACATAAGTGCAGTATAGTCATCGTTACCAACCTTAAGATCAGCTAGTCCAGAAAGTAACCAGACAATTTCAAAGTAGCCCCTTTTTTTAGCAATAATACGAGCTGTTTCGTAATCTTTGTTAACTAGAACTGGGTTAGCTCCATTTTCAAACAGTAGCTGTACAACCTCACCATGACCTTTGAGAGCCGCAAGCATTAGCGCCGTATAGTCATCTTTACCAGCTAGATTAGGATTGGCTCCTTTTTCAAGTAATAGTCGTACAATTTCGAGATGACCATTTTGAGCAGCAAGCATAAGTGGGGTGCTATCATTTTTATCAAGCTGATTTGGATCAGCTCCTTTTTCAAGTAGTAATCGCATAATGTCAAGTTGACCAATTTGAGCAACAAGCATTAACGCAGTCCGACCATCTTTATCAACCACATTAAGTCTAGCTCTTTTTTCAAGCAATAATCGTACAATTTCGAGATGACCATTTTGAGCAGCAAGCATCAGCGCAGTACGGACATCTTTATCATATGTATCTATATTTACACCTTTGTTTAAAAAATAACGTACGGATTCCAAGCAACCTATTCGAGCTGCTAGAGGCAATCCTGTTTCTTCATCAGCATAATTTTGTTCAGAAGCAAGGGAAGGATTAATGCGATCTAAAATTTCTTGTTGGCTAGGATAGTTTGGTATTTTTTCATCAAAAGAAAATACTAGTAATACTAACGGCGAAGGTTTTGTAAAATCAAACTTATTTGCTTCAAAAACCAATTGAGCCACATCATTTGTTGAAGAAACCTTATGCTCTCCAGTTCGACAGTTTGGATCAAAATAATAATAATCATCTCCATCTTTAAATAACGCCATAGTGTGATTGTGTGAACTAAGGAGGATTAGCTTGTGATCATAAATAACATTTTCTTTTAATAATTGTTTAAGTTGTTCTAAGGTAAGCGATGATACAATCGAATATTCTCTCTGTATGTTTTTTCCATACGTTTCTAATTGATTCATTTCCTTTTCGAAAGTTCCGTGCTGTGAATCAAAAAGCTTCTTCACTAATAGGGCGAGTTTTTTTACGTTATCACAATTAGACCAACTGCCTAAAATATCTGCTACTGTGCTTTTATACCAATCACTAGCATTGTATGTCCGGACTTTTTCTGGATGTTCAAATTGTAACCACTTCGAATATAACCACGCAAGAGAAAATCCGAAACAGTGTCCGTCAGAATTTTTAAATTCTTCAGCATCTTCTTTTGAAAGAGAACAAGACGGTGTACCCTTCCCTAAAAGCCGCATAATATTTTCTTGGCTTTGATTGTCGGCAGTAGACGAATCCCAAGCAAACGAGGATGACGAACAAAACAACAAAAATAGAGTTACAAACAATGAAATAAATATTGTTGATTGTTTTTGGGTAAAAATTATTTTGCTAAGATTAAAAGACATACTTTAGCGCTCCAAGTTTAATATGAATTTATTGTAGCAGGTGCATATTAAGGGAAGCTTAAGTATAGGAGTTAAGAGCAAACTCTAGACTTTCTTTGACCCCCTCTTGTTTCCCATTCGTCAGTTAACTCTTGGCGAATCTCGATGCTTTTCAAACTTTGGTTGATCCCCTTGCGACTATATCCCTTTTGCGAATAGGTTTTCAGTGCGCGATTAATAGTTAGTTCTGGATCGGTAGTTTCCTCTAAACGTTCATATCCCACCCGCGCCAACCACAGTTTAAGTGGCTCCGCATTTGGCGATGGAATAGACTGAATGAGACGAGCATTACTTCAGTATCGGCGACATCAATAAGGCGCCTCTTACCTTCTGGTGCCACCATTTTCAAAGCGTGACATTTTGTCACGGTTTCATTTCCACCCTCTTTTAATAGCCTTTCCTTTAACTTTCTCCAATAAGCTGCTGGATTAACGCTTTGAGTTAGAACAGCTGTTGCATCCATAACCGCAAAATACCAAAGCTCTTTCTCTTCGTCCCAATGACGGCGAATTTGTACACCCTCAAAAATAGCTATGGTTTTTTTTTGCTGTGTTGCCATATATTAATCCTGATTTTTTATGCCCATTGTATCCGCTAAAAATATAGTTGCTATACAGTGGTAGGGAAAAAGGTGTCGGCCCTTACAATTCAAACAAGCAAAACTTTAATAGGCAACGAAACCTATTTTACTATTTTAGTCATAGATTAAATGTCGCTTTGGTGTATCATATAATAATATAATGACCACACTAAATATAGTTCAAACAAGAGGTTTTATGAGCCATACCAATGAGCTTATACGATTAGTTGACTTGACAAAGATAGATGAAAAATCTTACGCTTTCCATGGTGTTGATTGTGTAGTGGTAACTAAATATAATAAAATTATTTTGCAAAAAAGAGGGGGTGATTGGAACCGTTTCCCAGGATATCTTGCGTCATTTGGTGGGCAAGTAGAATCCGGTGAGACGCCGATGAAAGCATTAATACGTGAGTTAAACGAAGAACTGGGCGCACGAGTTAAAGAATCAGATGTTGTCAGTCTTGGCGCGGTTACCGAAGCGATTACCGGGCATACCGAACTAATTCATGTTTATTTTTGGCGTGATTTACAAAATACCATTACGGGCTGCTATGAAGGGAATATAGAGTTTTTTAGTAACGTACAAGAAATAATGAATCAACCAAAAGTTATGGATGATACTCGCTGGGCATTAGAACAATGTTTAGATCGACGACTTTTATTAACCATGGATTTTGCAAATAGTAAAATAAAGGTAATTCACTAGAATAAGGAAATTGAAAAATAAGCCCGGGAACTGCTTGATCAATATAAAGAACCACCCTTTTTTTATTTTATCAAATTTAAACGCTTATGGTTCCCAATTAACTAACGATACTTATTCAGGAAACTTTAAATGCTTAGTAAAAGACAAGAAAGTTGTTGGAATTTTTGCGCTAACAAAAGCTGGCAATTTAATTATGCAAACTGGTCGTGCATATGATTATACAAAAATTATTATTGATGAATGTCTTGAAGATACTATACTTTTAAAAGGTGTCGTTGGCGCATGGGAGCTGGTGCAGCCAATTTGGGACTACGCAAAAAAACAACTACCGTCCATAAAAGAAACGTTGTCTGGGAAAAAAATATTATTCCAATTAATCTTAGATAACGTATTTTGGCGACCGAGTAAATTTGAAGTTCGGTATTTAGAGTCACTTGATTGTCCTGTCTGGGAGCAATTAAATAAAACTTATAGGCAAGAAAACAATTTAGATCAACGGGAAGAGGAAGACGCAAGATATAAAAGATTTCTCCAAGATGTCGATAATAAATATTGGTATGGGTTATTTATTGGCAAAAATTTAGTATATATTGCTTGTGGTATATCAAATATAGATAATGTTATTTATTGGGTATAAATTGACTGTAGTCCATTCTCCTGAGTATCGCTCATCTTAGTCCGTACTAAAGCAAGTTTTAAGGCATAATTTTCTGCGCCTTGTAACCCGACCTCAGTATTTAATATTACCCAAACAGGCAAATCTTTTAGCATATAAGACAAGCTGTCTTTATCGCCAAATGCACGCATGAAGTTTGCAGCAAACTGCTTTTTTGTCAGAACTTTTGCCGCAATAGCACCGACAATATATAGGCCGCCACGCGGTAATAACGTAAAGGCAAGGTCCCCCGATTTTGCACCATAAATATTCACAAATGTTTCTAAGGTTTTTGCAGCCATTTGATCGTTGGGATGTTCCAGCGCGAAATCGGTGATTTCTTTACCAGCGTCCGTGCTACTATCTTCAAGAGATTTTTTTAATTGGTTACTCTCGATATCGTTGAACGGATTAACTTCGCGGAAATAATTATAGATATTCACTATACCAGGGCCGCTAAGCAAGCGTTCGGTAGAAATGTTGCTATTATATTTTGTGTGTAGATATTTTAAAATCGCCATTTGTATGTCATCGGTAGGAGTAAAGCTAGTATGCCCACCTTCAGTGGGATATACAACATATTGGGACTCAGCAAAATAGGCAAAACCTACACCCAAGCCTGTGCCAGCGCCTAAAAATGCTTTTAAGCCGTTTTTTTCAGGAGTGCCTTTTTGTAAAGGATACAAATCTTCAGCGGTTAAGGTTTCAATTCCATACCCGATCGCTTCAAAGTCATTAATTAGCTTGATGTTGTCTATTTTTAGGGTGGTTTTTAATTGTTCGGCATCAATAGACCATTTTGCATTAGTAAACTGCACTTTGTTGTTTTTTATTGGTCCGGCGACGGCAAAACAAACATTGTTAATAGCAGCGTTACCGTAATTGAACTCTGAAAGAAAAACAGTAATAACTTTAGCTATATTGTCGTATTCCGCTACTTTATATGTTTTTTTAGCCAAAACATGTTTTTTTCCATTTTTAAATTGAGAAAGTTGCAATCTTGCGTTGGTTCCTCCTATATCACCAGCTAAAACTATCGTTGTTGCTTCTATTTGACTCGCAACTGTTAGTAAAGGAGGTAAACAAAGAAATGTTAGAACTAGTATGCTGGCTGCCAAGTATTTTTTCATGTTAATCTTTTAGTCGTAGTTAATATATTATGGAGTGAGCTCCAATATTTAAAAAACCCATTCCCCAAATTTTACTTTATGTCTGTTTTTAAATACGAATCTATAGTAGAGCTTTTATCTTTCGAAGTAAATACAGTATCAGCGGTTAAGAAAGGAAAGGGGGTGAGCTCTGATCTCAAAAAACCATGAATATGCAGGCATTTCTAGTTGATTCATTGTGTTGATGGCTAAGTATTTAATTTTAGCTTGTCGCTCAAGAGTTCTAGCCATTATCTTATCACCAAGCAGTTGTTTAAAAGGATTTGTTGTTGCCCATGATATTTTAAATAAATTGCGCACGCGAGTTTCAAATAATGTGATAATAAATAATGTCCTGGTTATTAGGGGAAAATATTATAAAAGTATGTGATTACGTTTTGAATTACTTGAATCTAGTGGAGTTGCTTAAAAAAACGTTGTCATTCGGTCAGCAATCGCCCTATTTTTATGAAGAGATGGCGGGAAATTTCTTTATCCTTTTTGCAAGGAAAACTCTTGTTTATTATTACCGCGTGACTCTGGGACATGCAAAGGTTATAATTCTTTCGCTATACGAACTGCAGCAATCGGCACATCTTTAAAATTTGCTTATATAGCATATAATAAAATATACGCATAATTGGAGAAATGTTTATGAAAATCAATTTTAAATTTTTGGCAACCACTTTTATTTTATCAATTACCTTGTTTTTAAGCGCTTGTAACACTACGGCTGGCTTTGGTAAAGACATGCAAAAAGGAGGCGAGCACATACAAAAGGCAGCAGAAAAGGCATAATAATCGACAGGTTTCCCTATTTGATAGCCGGTTTAGCATCTAGCTAGCCAGTTGATCTATTGCCATGATCTGCTAAAAGAAAGTAAAATCTAAATTTCCTAGCAGCAAGCTGCGAGGACAAAGCGATGGGGGATTGCCAAGGGGGAGAAGCAGAGCTTATCCCCCTTGGGCGAGCGGGGTTCATACCCCGGGCGAAGTCAGAAAATTGATTTTTTTATTTTTCCTGTTCTTAATCTTTTAATCTGTGTCTTAGTGAAATGTGTTATAGCGCTGGAGGTTTATAAAATTTTCCTATGACGCAAAATACCAAAGATTTTTATTGGTTAAATACGTTAACAAAAGAACTGATTTATTATTTGTTTTCCTTGATGTAATCTTTTTTGAGGGATCAAAAATAATGGAGAAAAATAATAGAGAGTGGGGTTATGAAAACCGGCGTTAAACAATAAGGTGCCTACAAGAACTTCACAAAAGGTGCTAAGTATTAAACTCAAATTCTATGTGAACAGCATAGAGGGGGCAATATGAATACTAATGTTCGGCAATACGAAGCAAGCAAAAAAACATCTGTAGTTGCACTAACAAAAGATGAATTATCTTTAGTAAGTGGCGGAGACAAATTTACCGATTGGTTAGATAGAGTCACTGAGGGGTGGAAGAGCTTTTTTGGTAAGGGAAAAAAAGATGCAGAAAAGGCTGTTGATAAGGCAGCCGGAGATACAGAAAAAACCCTTGGTAAAGCAGCAAAAGACACGGGGAATGCTCTTGATAAAGCGGCAAAAGATATAAAAGAATTATAGTAAAGTTAGTTGTTGGCGGATTAAAAGTAAAGTATTTTGGAACTGGAGTGACCATCATAATGCTAAAAATATTATAACAGGTCTTCAGAGCGTGGTTATGACTTAGATTTCATAATCACTTCAGTTAATACATCCAGTAGGTGGCTTATGAGACAGCTTGGTCTTAAAGCTTACATCAGCGCATGCCTGACCAAAATACGTCCCTGGTTAACAATATTTTCGGCAGCTTCGTTCTTTTTTTTAATAAATAGCTCTACAAACCTTACCGCAGTTACCCCCTATTTGAGCGCCAAGTTTCATTTTGACGCCGCAGCAATCGGGTTTCTATTTGCCTGTTATTATTATTCAAATTTCCTGTTCGTTTTTTTTGCCGGCATTATTTTAGACAGGCTTTCTACAAAAAAAACATTGATAGCCTCGTATATAATAATCAATTTCAGCATCTTGATTTTTGCTTTTACAAAATCTCTAGCTTTAATGGCGCTGGCAAGGCTGGTATCTGGAATTGTCGGATCATTTAGTATGCTTTATTGTTTCCAAATAATAAAACGATACTTCCCTCCTCAGAAAACATCACTGATTACAGGGGTCGTTATAACGTATGCCACTTTGGGAACATTGTTTTCTCAAACACCTTTACTGCTGGCTATTGAAAGATTCGGGTGGCGAACAGGCTTATTACTAAACTTCTGGCTGGGAATAGCCTTTTGCTTTTTTGCTATCGTATTTGCTCAAGATTTTTCACCAAATATTCGAAGCCAAGCTTCCAGTGCTAACAACCATACAACTATTTGGCAATCAATAAAGAAAACGACTGCCAATTTTCAAAATTTTCTTATCGGATTTTATACATCTTTATTAAACCTCCCTATACTTTTCCTGAGCGCAAGTTGGGGAATATTATATTTACAACAAGCAAAAAACTTTACCAAGATAGACGGGTCCTACATTATAAGCGCTTATACTCTTGGGTTCATAATAGGCTCATCGTTGGTTGGGTGGTTATCAGACAAGCTCCATGCCCGTAAGCTTCCTTTAATTACAGGTAATTTCTTTATGATTATTGTGCTTTTAGCAATCACATATATTACAACCTCATCCTTATTCATATTTATTATGCTATTTTTTGCTTTTGGATTAGCATCAAGCGCGCAGGTGGTCAGTTATCCCCTGATCGCCGGAAATAATTCTCCGCGGCTGGTTAGCACTGCTACGGGATTTGTTGCTACTTTAACTGCTCTTAGTGGTGCTTATATGCCTTTTTTGGGTTGGGTCATCGACCGCCTTGCTGTAAACCAGCAAGCTTACAATTTTTATCCAGTCATGTTGATTTTAATAGCCATTTTAATCATTAGCATGTTATTAGCATTATTTATTAAAGAATCCAAGAAAGAAGTCTCTTGAAAAAATAACTAGCGAGGCCAGGCCTTAAAGGCATTGCTTTTTATAATTGGTTTATAGATATTTTTTGATAAATAAACCAGTTTGGTGTATTATTACCGTCGTATAACTGCTTGATTTTATCATAAAAGTAACAGGAGAAGGTGTAAGTATGGATATACCAATATTACTACAGGAAGAGATGCCGCTTGAAAAAAATCCGGGTAAGAAATGGAGTGATTACATTCCTGCAAAAGTTAGAGTGTTTTGGAAAGCAAAAATTTCATTTTTAAATCATCATAACACAATTATTCCTGCAACTAAAAATCATACCGCTTGGGTTTTAGGCGCGCAGCCAGACGCAGCTTCTTTAAGGAAAATATTTAAAGAAATGAGAGGAAAAGGGATTCACCTCGTAAGCATGCTTCACAAAGATGAAGTGGTAACTAACGACTTAAAAATGAAGCAATTATTAGAGGAAGGGATTTTAAGTAAAGTTGATAGACTCCCCTGGTTTGATCATGGAACTTTAAATGCAAGCACCGGTAAGAATCAAACGATTAGAGAGATGAAGCAGTTGCAAGAATCTTTTTATAGAGAATTTAGCGCCGCCTCACCGAAAACCATCTTTTATTGTCACTGCATGGCTGGCAAATCCCGCAGTTTTGTGGCGACGATTGCTTTTATATATTTTTATCCCGAGCAAAGAAAATTATTTGATTTTGAAAATTGGCCGCAAGAAATTATTGATAAATTGAACAAGAAATCTCCTGGTTTGCTCGGGCGTTTAAAAAATAATCCTGCTGTTAGTGATATTGCGGAGTTTGTAAAAATTCAGCGGCCAAGTGTTAAAAAATTAGCAAATATGGAGGGTGATCAGGCAGGGTTTTTAGGTTTGATGTCACTTAGTAAACTTGCAAGTGATATAAAACAAGATGCCAATATTATTGCCAACAGAGATGGAGCACGATTATATCATGATGTACAAAATCTTGGTTTAATGCTCCAGGCTCCTTTAGATGGTGATTTTAGAGATCCCCAGGATGTTGAAGAACAAATCTCTAGTCTAGAAGCTGTTTTCAAAGCTTATCAGGATTATGGTATCAACCTATTAATGTCGATGGTTATTCCGCCAAGAGTACAAGTGGTCGATATTGAACATTTTGAAAAATATTTTGCCAAATTAAAACCTGGTAAACAAGCGCGCTTTGCTATTTTGTTGCGAAAATTAGAGGAATTTCAACCACCATTAGGCTTAGGGCCATTGCGCGGTAAGTCGGTAATTTATGCCAATCGTGCGTTGGGAAAAACGAAAAAGTTGACTGCTGGCGATCAGGCGGAGCTTATAAAAGCTTTTGGCTCTGAGTTGAGTCCGGTGGTTTTATAAATATTTTTTGAGCTAAAAAAGCAGGGGTTAACATGGATGTGCTAAAACAAACAAAACCTTTAGAAGAGTTGTCTAAGTTACTTGGGGTTAGCTATGCCGGTGATGCTCGAGGAGCTTTGCTGGATGCGAATATTATAAAAAAGTTATTAGAGTGTCCCGATGAGCAGTTCATGGCGGTCAGGGAATTTTTGGGTAAGCCTGAGAATGCAGAGATTGTTGAGGATGTGCAAAAAGGTTGCCAGGTGGCAGTTTATGAACTTGAACTTATTGGCATTGAGACTGATTATAAAAAAATTTTTAACATGTTGCAAAGAATGGTTATTTTAGGGAAGGTTAATGTTAATGAGATATCGATGTTCTCTCAAAGGGTGCTTGACGCTTATAACACGCAAAAAGGGACAACTCTTACCGACGGGCAAATTGGCCTTTTAACAAAATGGGTAAAAAGCAAAGAATTATTTGATGAAAATACTCTCGTACTGATAGCGACGTTGCCGGATGGCGGCGTCGAGCGATTAGAAGCCTTGCTTGGAGTTGAATATCAGTCTAATCAAGATGAGTTCTATGAGGCTCTTAGAAACTGTACCGATAAGCAGCGACAGGTTGTAGAGGAAATTTTAGCTGATCCCCGAAACGCTGAGAGTGTTGAGATTGCTGCGATTGCCGAAGCTGAGGGAAAATTTTTAGCTGAAGCTGAGGTTGAAAAAGTGATAGATATTCTTGCCGATTACCTCCAATCTGCTGCTGGTATGCCAGAGGTTCCTGACTTTGCAAACATGTTTGTTGATGAGGTTGTTATAGAGCCTATGTCCAATTCTGTTGAAAAGGAACATACAATTACTGAAAAAATTTTTTCTGCACAACAAATAGAAATTATGCAAAAGCATACCTTGGGGGAAATGGTATATGAGGCGTCTGATACAGCTGTATTTAACGTTAAACTTGGCGATGATGTTGTTGGGCTTTCTAATAGAGGGGGAAATGTTGGTGAATTGAGAGGAGAAAGATTACGAAATGCTCTTACTGAGTTGCAGAGTAAAAACCCAAGTATGAATTTGTACGAGGCATTAAGTATTTTGGTGCGCGATCCTAATAGGAAGGTTGTTTATTTTGAACAGCCTATTTTTTTATATCATCAAGAGGTGTTTGGTTTGGGAGATGCCAGCAAGGAGGAGCTGGCAGAGCTGCCAGCGCGAAAAGCTGCTCATGCCATGTTGAGCAAAGTCGCACTTGCGTGTCAGGCCTATGTTATTGAAGAAAATGAGAAAGGGTTTCCTGAAGTAAGCTCGAGAGAGTACCTTGCCCGAGTAATAAAAGAAAACGCAAGAGAAATTTTGCTTATGGCTAATGATGATAAAAAGCAGCTAAGCGATCTTAAGCAATATTTAGTTGAAAAATGCAAAATAGTACGCGCCGCTGAATTAAATGCAATAAAAGAAAAGCAGGAAGTGGTGAAAAGTAATCCCAGGAGTAGAAAATGGCCAGATCTTATGTCTCGAGCCGGTACAAGATGGATGAAGCATTTGAGTCGAGCTGAGCTGGAATTGAAAGATGAAATCATACCCCGGACGCCGAAGCATGGTGCTTGGACTTTGGGGGCTCAACTATTTGATTCTAGGCTAAAGGAGATGCGTACTGAAGTTGGAAAGAAGGGTGGGCATATAGTTAGACTAAATATGACGACCAATGATGAGTCATCAAGTGTTTCCGGAGAAGAACCCGAGGATTTAGTAAGATTAAAGTGGTTTGATCATACGGTGTTAGATGTAACCACCGGGAAGAATCAAACTATTGCTAGTATGCGAGCATTTCAAGAAAATTTGTATGGCTTTTTAGACAAGCAAGCTGATGTTTATTGTCACTGTATGGCGGGGCGTTCTAGAAGCGTCCTTGAAACAGAGTCATATATGTATTTCCATCCTAACCAAAAAGAGTTATTTGATTTTGATGAGAGTCCAGAGTTGTGGGGACCCTTATGGACAGAGGCTAAAGAAAACCTAGTAATTGAAAAAGCAGGGGTGAAATTATCGCTAGGTGAGCGTATCAAATTATCTTTGCAGGGAAAGTCGGCGCGAGAAAGGAAAAAGTTTTTGTATACAAAGGCAGAAAAGAAGTTGGGCAAGGACTTCGCTGCGGCAGAAGACGAAGCGCTAAAGAAGATCGAGAGTCTAAAAGGGCGTTTAAGGGTTAATCCATCTTTTAGTGATATCGCCGAGTTTGTAAAAATACGACGTCCGAAAGCTAAAGCTATTACAGAATTAGATGGGGACCAGGCCGGGCTAGTTGGGCTCATGGTTTTGAGCAAAATGACGGATCCTAATACTTTAATGATCGAGGGCAGAAGTGCAACAAAAGATGGCGAAGATGGGAAAGAAAGATTGATTAGAGATGCGCAGGATATTGGTTTAATGCTGTCTGCTCCTGTAGATCGAGCATTTCGGAGTGAACAAGATTTAACAGAGCATAAAAATAATTTCCTAAAAGCCTATAACGCTTTTCAATTACAGGGCGTTGATTTATTGATGGCGATGATGGTACCGGTGGGGAAAAAAGCTAATTTAGAAAATAAACTGCGTGTAAGTTATGAGGTAGATTTTGAGTCTCGCTTCAACAAGCTTAAGCCAAGTGAGCAAGTGCGGTTATTAATCCTGATTAAGGGATTGATGGACCAAAAAGACGTTAACTTGCCATTTCAGGAGGGGGAAGGTTATGTTTCCCATTTACTTGGCGAGGTTATGGCTAAGCATGCAGGAGAGCTTACTGCTGGTGATCAGGTTGAACTTTTTAGGACTTTTGGTGCTGTGCCTAAAATTAATTATGAACAAACAGTAGAGAAAATTTTAGCTGGCAGTAAACTCGATCGATATAATGCTGGCATTCAACTTGCAGAATTGGTTCATGTTATGGGAATAACATTAGAGAGCGCGGGAATAAAACCCGATGCTCCTCTTATCGAAAAAGTGGTTAGAGGGGAAGAGATAAAAGTTGTGGATAAGTCGGGTAAGGAAAAAGCGTATAAGTTAAGCCCTAAGGAAGTCGTTGTTTTCGTCAATCATTTAAGAGAATTAAAAGGCTCTAGTTTTGGAGATTATTTGGAGGAAAAAGTTGAGCTTGCTCCCGCGCAATTTAAAGCATGGCTTAAGTTGGTAACGGATGCTCTTACTTCAGAAGAAAAGCAGTTTTTAGCTGATAAATTTAGAGAATATTTAGTGAAAAAAGTTGAGCTTGGTCCCACGCAATTTAAAGCATGGTTTGAGCCGGTAAAGGATGATCTTACTCCAGAAGAAAAGCAGCTTTTAGCTGATAAATTTAGAGAATATTTAGTGAAAAAAGTTGAGCTTGGTCCCGCGCAATTTAAAGCATGGTTTAAGTCGGTAAATGATGCTCTTACTCTAGAAGAAAAGCAGCTTTTAGCTGATAAATTTAAAGAATACTTAGTGAAAAAAATTGAGCTTGATCCCGCGCAATTTAAAGCATGGTTTGAGCCGGTAAAAGATGATCTTACTCCAGAAGAAAAGCAGCTTTTAGCTGATAAATTTAGAGAATATTTAGTGAAAAAAGTTAAGCTTGATCCCGCGCAATTTAAAGCATGGTTTAAGTCGGTAAAGGATGCTCTTACTCCAGAAGAAAAGCAGCTTTTAGCTGATAAATTGTTGGAAGAAAAACAAAGCAATAAAATAAAGCTACAAGTGATGCGTGAGGCTTGTTCAAAAACAGATTTAGGAGATGATCTATATAGAAAAATCCAGGAAGCAGCCCATGTTAAAGGGCCATTTGGAGGTAAGGGAAGGCCTCAAAGAGAGCAAGAGGTGGAGGAGGTGCCAAAAGTTGATAAAGTGGTTGCGGAAGTTTCGAGGAAGGATGAAGATGCGTCTCGGTCAGGCACACTCACGCTCGGTGGTCATAGAGAGGATTAGAAACGATTAAAATATATTCCCCGCGATCTTCGCGCGGGAACAAAGCGAAGGGTGATTGCCAAAAAATTGACTCATTCATCAGTCAAAGAAACATAACTATTATTACCAATAATAATATGATCGAGTACCTTTATATCTAGTGGGCGCAAAATCTTAGTTAGCGTTGTAGTCAAATGTCGATCTTCAGGGCTTGGGGTTGGCGGACCGGCAGGGTGGTTATGAGCAAAAATTACCGAAGAGGCGTTATATTGTAAGGCAATTTTAGCAACTTCTCGTGGATGGATAGCAATATTATTAATCGTGCCATAAAACAGCTCTTCATAATGAATTACCTGGTGTTGGCCATTCAAAAATAAGCAAGCAAAAATCTCCCGTTTATGTCCGCGTAGTTTTGCCGTTAAATAATTATGGGCAACTTCGGCGCTAGTAATGACATTAGTGTTTATCAATTGTTCTTCGAGATAGCGGCGTGAAGCTTCTAGAGCCGCTTGTAATAAAACATATTTTGCTTTGCCAATGCCCGGCATGTTACAAACCTCCTTTTCATCAGCGTCAAATATATTACGGATTCCCCCGAACTGTTTAAGTAGGGCGTAGGCTAAATCAACTGCAGTTTTCCCTTTAATTCCGGTATGAATAAAAATTGCCAATAGCTCGGCATCAGATAAAGTTTTAGCGCCGTGATTTAGTAATTTTTCACGCGGACGTTTTGTAGTTGGCCAGCTTGTGATTGGCATAACTGCTAGCTTATGCTAGTTAAATATTGTGGCAATACCGGGATTTGTCTTGTGGTTATTAACGGTATATTATTGGGTCTATGAATATTCAATTGAAAATACTAGATAAAAGGCTTGGTACTACTTATCCATTACCAAAATATGCTACTTCTGGCTCTGCCGGCTTGGATTTAAGAGCTTGTATTGATAAAGATTTAATCCTGACGCCAGGAATGGTAGAGTTAATCCCCTCCGGGATTGCTATTCATCTAGCAGATGCTGGTTATGCTGCTGTGATTTTACCAAGATCTGGCATGGGGCATAAGCATGGGATTGTTCTTGGTAATTTGGTGGGTTTAATTGACTCCGATTATCAGGGGCAGATTATGCTTTCGTGTTGGAACCGTGGTAGTGAAACGTTTACGATTACGCCGGGGGAGCGAATTGCGCAGTTGGTTGTTGTTCCCGTGTTACAGGCTAGTTTTGAGATAGTAGAAGATTTTGTAGCATCAGAGCGCGGTAAAGGTGGTTTTGGACATACAGGGAGAACATAAATATGGCAAACTATAACGTTGTTACATCTATTGCAAAAGAGATTTTTCGGGCTTATGACATTCGCGGTATTGTTGATGAGACCTTCACCGCTGACAACATTTATACTATTGGTAAAGCAATCGGGAGTGAAAACTTAGATCGTGGTTTAAATGTTATCGCAGTTGGGCGTGATGGTAGGTTATCTGGCCCTACTCTGCTCCGGGCCTTAATTGAAGGAATTTTATCTAGTGGTTGCAACGTTACTAATGTTGATGAAGTTACCACCCCGATTTTGTATTATGCGGCGGTTAATACCGTGTCACAATCTGGAGCAATGCTTAGCGGCAGCCATAATCCCCCAAATTATAATGGTATAAAAATAGTTATTGGTGGCGAAACCTTGTATGGAGACGCGATCCAAAAGCTCTATCAAAGAATTATCGACAAAAATTTAAAATCTGGTGCGGGTAAAGTTGAGCAGATGGAGGTTATTGATAATTATCTAAAAAGAATTATTAGTGATGTCAAAGTATCACGACCATTAAAAGTAGTTATCGATTGTGGTAATGGTGTTGGTGGTAAAGTTGCTCCAAAATTATTCCGCGAGTTTGGTTGTGAAGTAACGGAACTTTATTGTGAAATTGATGGTAGTTTCCCGAATCACCACCCAGATCCGTCAGTGCCAAAAAACCTAGAAGATTTAATTACTACAGTTAAAGCAAAGCAGGCTGATGTTGGTTTTGCGTTTGATGGTGATGCTGATCGTGTTGGAGTGGTTACCGATAAGGGTGAGGCTATCGCTGCCGATCGTTTGTTGATGTTCTTTGCCATGGATTTTCTTAACAGGTATCCCGGTACAATTATTCCTTTTGATGTAAAGTGTACTCGACATTTAGCTGATCAAATTACTAAACATGGTGGTGTGCCACTTATGTATAAAACCGGTCATTCTTTGATTAAAGCTAAAATGAAAGAGTCGGGGGCATTGCTTGCCGGTGAACTTAGCGGTCATATGTTTATTAAAGAGCGTTGGTTTGGTTTTGATGATGGGGTTTATGTCGCTGCCAGATTTGCTGAGATTATGACTAAAGGTAAAAAAACTTGTAGCGAACTATTTGCCGAGCTACCAAACAGTGTTAATACTCCAGAGTTGAAAATTGCCGTACCGGAGGCAGAGAAATTTCAGTTTATGGAAAAAATTGTGCAAAATGCTAAGTTTCCTGGTGGTAAGGTTAATACTATTGATGGGATACGTGTTGATTATGACCACAGTTTTGGTTTGGTTCGTCCTTCTAATACCAGCCCATATTTGATTATGCGTTTTGAAGGAGATACCAAAGAGGATTTAGCGCGTATTCAATATCTTTTTAAAGAAGAGCTATTAAAACTTAATCCAAAATTACAGCTGCCGATTTAAATTGTTTATGGAGGAATGATTATGCGGGAGTTTTTTAGAAAGCCCAGTAGTATTATGTGGGGATTTTTTTCGATAGTTGGTTTTGTTGGCGCTTACTTTTCACCTACGGTAACTACATTTTTGCATCCTTTTATTCCAATATCAGAGCTAATGACCTGGGTAGCTCTCTATGCTTTAGCGGCAATTGCTACAATTTGTTTTTTTTCATTAGCAGTTGAATATTGGCAGAGGTCGGCAGCTCATAGCGTGCCAACTTTGGCTGGCCGACCAGTAGCCGGAGCGGCTTCGACGAAGGAAGAGTTAGTAGATGCAGCCGTTGGTATTTTTAAAATGCCTGGAGTTATTAAGGTTTTTATTCAGGCATGTGTAAAACAGCCTTTACAAAATACCGTTGAACGGGATAACGAAATTACCGATAGTAAAGAGGATGAGCATTTTCCGATTTGGGAAATACAGTTAATGAAAGATCATGCTTTAAGAGAGATAGAGTATGCATATGATCCTAATAATGATGCTATATTTAAGATCAAAGTGGGAGATGAATCTGTAGTGTTTTCCAATCGTGATTCGTCTCGGGGTGAGATGAGGGGCCAAGTTTTGCGAGCTGCTCTAGATAGGCTAAAGATAGAAAATCCCAAGATGAGTTTATATGATGCGTTAAGTCAATTGGTGCGTAATTATGAAAAGATGGCGCTGTATCTTTTTACGCCCTTTTTGTTTGATAGGCCGGCTTTTGCTCTGCCGCAGGACCAAAATATATTTTTAAGAGTAATGAACAAACTTTGTCTTGCTTGTGCAGAGTATATAATTGCCGAGAGAAGTAAAGGAGCTTTAGAAGATGATTTAACTGATCGTCTTGAGAGGGTGATACAGGAAAATATGAGGGTGATTATGACGATGGCCTTAAGCGATGAGATATCAGTAAGTGGTATCAAGCAGCGGTTATCTGTTGGTCCGATGGTTGGTCATGATACCTATAGTAGTGTGGCTCAAGCTGTACGTAACCAGCCGCAGCATCATTAGTTGTTGTTGCTGAGGCTATGGATTCAATCTAAGCAAGCTGTTACTGGTAATGTTAATCTAGGATAAGGCTTAAATAATAATTTTGTATTGCTTTATAAGCTAATATATTAGTATTATCGTAACTGGTTTTTAACATAAATTTATTTTACGAGAGGCACTAATGGGTTTTAAATGCGGAATCGTTGGCCTACCCAACGTTGGAAAATCTACAGTTTTTAATGCTTTAACGCGCGCCCAAGTTGCTGCGGCAAATTATCCATTTTGCACTATCGATCCCAATGTTGGTATAGTGCCGGTTCCTGATATGCGCTTAAAAAAGTTGGCAGCGATTGTCGGTTCTAAGCAGATATTACCCGCGGTAGTAGAGTTTGTTGATATTGCTGGTCTAGTCAAAGGTGCTGCTAAAGGGGAGGGTCTGGGCAACCAATTTTTAGCAAATATCCGAGAAACTCAAGCCATTGCCCATGTCGTTCGATGTTTTAGCAATGAAGATGTAGTCCATGTTGCCGGCAAAGTTGATCCAAAATCTGACATTGAAATCATTAATACCGAACTTATTTTATCTGATTTAGATACTGTAGAAAAATCTTTCCATAAAACGGCTAAGCTTGCCAAAAGTGGCGATAAAGAAGCTATGGCAGATTTTGCTGTTCTTGAGCAGGTTAAAGATTCTTTAGGAAAAGGGATCCCCGTTCGGGCTTGTGATGTTGACCAGAAGTCGAAAGTTTTACAACATTTGCATTTGATAACCGCCAAGCCGGTGCTTTATATTGCAAATGTTGATGAAGTTGGCATGCAGAATAATCCTTATCTTGATGTTGTCGCAAATATTGCCAAAGCAGAGAACTCGAGTGTAGTGCCAATTTGTGCAACCATTGAAGCAGAGATTGCTCTGCTTAACGAAGAAGACAAGCTTGAATTTTTAGCTAATTTTGGTTTAGTTGAATCAGGGTTAGATCGAGTTATTCATGCGGGCTATGATCTACTTGGGCTGCAAACTTTTTTTACTATTGGACCAAAAGAAGCGCGTGCTTGGACTATTCAAAAAGGAACTAAGGCTCCACAGGCGGCTGGCGTAATTCATGGTGACTTTGAACGTGGTTTTATTTGCGCTGAAGCTGTTGCTTATGAGGATTATATAAAATGTAACGGTGAGCAGGGCGCGCGCGAGACTGGAAAATTAAGGCTTGAAGGAAAAGATTATGTCATGAAGGATGGCGATGTCGTGCATTTTAGATTTAATGTGTAATAACAATTTTATTTTTTGTGGCAGGTTTTGTCAGCCCAATATGTAATGGATCAGCAAAATGATCCGCAAGTAACAGCTCTGACAGTTCCAATACCTAAAAATGTAACGATACCCCTTGGGGTGCGGCCTTTAAACTATACTACTGCTACTTCGTTTGGAGGATGCAGAGATTTTTTACTAAAGATTAGGTAGAGGAAAAAGGGGGCTTATTTGTTACAGAGCTTGCCCCCCTTCTATTAAACCTTCTTCACCACCCCAGCATTCCAGTTCATTGACAAGAAAAATATAGCTAAAATAGCTGCTGCGAAAAGTGAAATTATTGCTGCTTGCCAACCGAAATTATCAACTATCATGCCCGCGCCTAAATTTGCTCCCATGGTGCCAACTACGTATCCTAAAAGGCCAGTTAAACCGGCGGCAGTTCCTGCAGCTTTTTTAGGGGCAATATCTACCGCACTAATACCAATTAATACTACTGGGCCGTATATAAAGAAACCTATGATTGCTAATATTGTGTTACATAATATGACGCTTCCTGCTGGTACAAACCAGTAACCAACAAGAGCTATGCAAACCACCGTCATGTAAAAAACACACATGGGTGCACGACGGCTGGCAAAGTATTTGTCACTTAACCAACCGCACAAAATTATTCCTGGTATTGCTGCATATTCATACCAAGCAAGAGCGAGTTTACTGGTAGCTGCAGTAAGACCTTTTACTTCCATAAGATAGGTAGGAATCCAGCTGCCAACACCAAAACGAATGAAATATACGAAGATATTAGCAAGCGCCAGGAACCACAAATGCTTATTTACGAGCACATATTTAAAAAGAATCTCTTTTGCTGTCAGCTCTTGTTCCCGTTCGGTGTCTGGGCGGCAAGCAGTATCACATTCAGTTTTTTCATGATGATATTCTTCAATGGAAGGTAATCCTTCTGATTGAGGAGTATCTTTTACAAACCACAATACTAACCCTGCGGTTGCTAAAGAAAGCATTGCCGGTAGATAAAAAACGCCGCCATGATAGGACATTCCTAAGTAGTGCATGCCAACGAAAGCTATGATTGCAATTAAGCCACCGCCAACATTTTGTGCACAAGCCCAAATCGACATTTTTGCTCCTCGCTCACCTTCGGAGAACCAATGCACCATTACTCGAGCGCTGGCTGGCCAACCCATAGCTTGAACCCAGCCACCACAAAAAGCTAATATCACCATTAAAGTTAAAGAACCGGTGACATGAGTAGTGCCCATGAGAAAGGTAATAATCGCGGCTAAAATTAAACCGGTGGCCATAAAATATCGGGGGTTGCTCCGGTCAGAAACAATTGCCATGAGAAATTTACTGAAACCATAAGCAAGCGCAATAGCAGATGGAACCATGCTAAGTTGCGTTTTAGTAAAACCTTCTTCTAAAAGGTGCGGTATGGCAAGTGTAAAATTATTACGTACGAGATAGAAGCAAATATAACCGGCAAGAATACCAATAAAAACTTCGATACGGATTTTTTTATAAGTGGGGTCAATTAATTCAGCTGGCAATCTTGGGATGTGTGGTGCTGGACGAAAAATATTTAGAGCTTTTAACATGTTATGACCTCTTTTTAAAAATATAAATTTTTATATTAATAAACATGCTTCCTGATGTTTTCCGTATCTAAAAAAAGCAGAAGCATTAAAACTACGGTAGCCTCAAGTTTCGCGCGAATTATACCAAACAATTATGAAGAGAACATTAAGACTTTTAAAATATTCCTATATTTTAATGAATTGTTATTAAATACAAAAAGATAGGAGGTGATTTTTTGTGCAAAAATCACTCGCGAAAGCACAAAATTTCGTTTAAAGAGGTGGTTTTTGCGGCAAGTAATAAGAGTCTATCAAAGCCCACAGCCACCCCTGAACATCTGGGTATTTTGGACAAGATAGCTAAAAAATCATAATCAATTTCTATTTTCGGCAAATTTAATTCACATCGTTTTTTTACATCAAGATTAAATCTTCGTAGTTGCTCTCGCGGGTTACTCAATTCATGAAAACCATTCGCGAGTTCTATTCCTCGATAATAAACTTCAAAGCGCGAGGCAACTTTGATTTTTCCATGGTGACGAATTTTTGCAAGCATTGCTTGTGATGCAGGAAAATCATAAATAAAAACCGGTTGTTTAATTCCCAAATTAGGTTCAACTAAATGAGTAAACAGCAGTTGTAACCAGGTGTCTCGATCATCGCTAATACCAGCTACCAGCAAATCATTTTCTTTTGCTAATTGTTTTAATTTTTTTACGGTAATTTTGTGGGGATTTAATTTTAAATATTTTTCGCATATTTCCTGATAGGAGTAACGTGAAGCCTTAGAAGAATTGATGGTGTATTTTAATAGCTCTTCCACTTCATCCATTAAGTCGTGGTGATCGAAATTAATTCGATACCATTCGAGCATAGTAAATTCTGGATTATGTAGGCGCCCGAATTCTTCTTTACGAAATGCTTTGCAAATTTGATAAATATCACCGCTGCCCGCCGCCAGTAGTTTTTTCATGGCAAATTCTGGCGAAGTTTGCAGATATAAATTGTCGCAGTAGAAATTACTTAAATAAGGCGCAGGATTGGTTGCTTTGCAGAGGAGTGGAGTTTCAACTTCAAGGATCCCACGTTTGGCAAAAAAATCCCGAACTTTTGCTAAGATTTTAGCGCGCAGCAACAGGCGGGTTCTGATTTTATTTTCCCCTTGATATATACTCACCGGTTCTCGTATCAATTTTTAAAATATCACCAATGTTGATGAACAACGGAACGCGCACTACGGCGCCAGTTTCTAGGGTTGCTGGTTTGCTGCCACCAGTTGCAGTATCGCCGCGTATCCCAGGGTCGGTTTCGGTTACTTTGAGGATGGAAAATATTGGTGGTGTGACGCCAATAGCGTTATTGTTCCATAAGGTTACGATACAAATGTCTTGTTCTTTTAGCCACTTGGCGCTATCGCCAATAGTTTCTTTACTAACGGTATATTGTTCATAAGTGGTAGGTGACATGAAATTCCACATTTCACCATCATTGTAGAGATATTGCAGTTCGGTATCTTGAGCATCAGCGGCTTCTAAAGTGTCGCCAGATTTAAAGGTTTTTTCAAGGACGCGGCCAGTTTTAAGATTGCGCAATTTTACCCGATTAAATGCTTGTCCTTTGCCAGGTTTAACATATTCGTTTTCTAGAATGCTGCATGGATCACCGTCCATCATTACTTTTACGCCATTTTTAAATTCGTTGGTGGAAATCATTGCCATAAAATTCCTCTAAATGATAACTAATGTAGTAAAAACGCATACATTATGTGTTTGTACGAATAAATGCAAGCGAGAAATGTAATCGCCTTGCGTTTTATGGCTTTCGGCAGTTTTTAGGTGTTGTTTTAGCATTCTTCATCGTATAATCCAAAGCTACCAGCATGAGAAAATAATGGAAAAAAGACCGGGCCGCGACAGGTTGGTAACGCTTGGTTAGCAAAGGAGTTTTGTCAGGAGTTTTTTAGCTAAATTACGATAATTGGATTTATAGCTGTTTTTCCAGTACTATCGCGAACCATGATTATTCTTAAAGACATAACCCTCAGGCGCGGTAGCAAATTGTTGTTTGATCATGCCAACGCAGCGATTTTTGCAAGACAAAAGGTTGGGGTGGTTGGATTAAATGGTTGTGGTAAGTCTAGTCTTTTCTCATTGCTTTTAAATCAGACAACTCCTGACGGCGGTGATTTTGAGATCCAACCCAATATTAAAATTGCTTATTTAGCGCAAGAGGTGCCAAACACTGACATCTCTGCTTTGCAATATGTAATGAATGGTGATCAAGAATTATCTGATTTAATCAAGCAGTTAAAAATTGTTGAAGAAAGTAGTCATGACGGGCATCTAGTTACAACTTTACATAACCGTCTTTATGAGCTAAATGGTTATGATTTAGAAGCTAGAGCTGCCAAAATGTTGGTGGGTTTGGGATTTAAGATTGAGGAACAACAGCAGGCAGTAAATGCTTTTTCTGGTGGTTGGCGGATGCGTCTTAATTTGGCGCAGGTATTAATGAGTCGCGCCGATCTTTTGTTGCTTGATGAGCCGACCAACTATTTAGATCTTGATGCTATTGTTTGGCTTGAAGAATGGTTGCAAAACTATGCGGGAACTTTGCTATTGATCTCACATGACCGGGATTTTTTAGATAATGTTATCGAAAAAGTTATCTATATTGGTAACTCTAAATTAGAAGTTTATGCTGGTAATTATTCAGGTTTTGAAAGGCAGCGTGCTGAAAAATTGGCGCAAGAACAAAGTCTATATAAAAAGCAGCAAGCAAAAGTAGAGCATCTTAATAAGTATATCAACCGGTTCCGCGCTAAGGCAAGCAAAGCGCGGCAGGCGCAAAGTCGCATCAAGGCATTAGAAAATATGGAGCTGGTTAGTATTACGCAAATTGATTCACCATTTTCTTTTGAATTCCAAAAAACCAAGCCTTGTAGCGCGCCGTTATTAGCCATGAGTGAGGTTGATGTGTCGTACGGGAAATCTAATGTTTTAAGTGGCGTTAGCTTTAGTTTAAATCCTGATGATGCGGTCGGGGTCTTGGGGATTAATGGCGCTGGCAAATCAACTTTTATGAAAACCCTTGCTGGTGTTTTAAAAGTTAATGCGGGTAACATGTTTTTTAATCGTGACTTAAAGATCGGTTATTTCGCGCAGCACCAAATCGATCAACTTGATATGCAAGCGTCGCCGATGAATATCATTCAGCGCGTTGATCCGCTAGTGCGCGAACAACAGGTCCGTACTTTTCTTGGTAGTTTCGGTTTTTGTAGTGATGCAGTTTTTCGGCCAATAACCCACTTTTCTGGGGGTGAGAAAGCACGCTTAGTTTTGGCATTATTGATTTGGCAAAAGCCGAATTTACTTTTATTAGATGAGCCAACTAATCATCTAGATTTAGAAATGCGCGCCGCCTTAACTTATGCTCTGCAAGAATATACTGGTGCTTTGGTGTTGGTTGCGCACGATCGTTATCTTTTAAAAGCAGTGGTTAACGAGTTTTACTTGGTCGATGATCATAAGGTTGCGAAATTTACCGGGGATTTAGATGATTATCAAAAATGGTTGAGTGGCGCAAGAAAGCGGCAGCTTGAGATGGCGGTGGAGAAAAAAGAGTTGGTAAAAACGCCAGCTGTTATTACGGAGAAGGTGTCGGTAAAGACGGGCGCAAAACTTAATACAAGGCGGGTCGGTTTATTAGAGGCAGAAATCAAAAAACTGCATCAAGAAAAAGAACAGATAGCTGTGGTATTGTCTGGGGCTGAAATCTATCAGCAGTCGCAGCGTAAAGAGCTCGAGGAATATTTAAAGCAAAGCGCGCTACTTGAAAAAAAGATCAAAGAATTTGAAGAGGAGTGGTTGCGATTACACTCCGGCTAATTATTTAAAGAACTTTAATATTACTATTTAATGATAACTAGTCTTAAAAAATTATTTAAAATATTAAACTCAGATTTTAAAAGATCGGTGCTGGATGATGATTTTGTAGATTTTCCTCTGCAGGTTCCAGAAAGCTTTGTCGGAAGGATTCAGGCTAAAAATATTTCCGATCCATTATTATTACAAATTTTACCTGATAAGCGGGAGCTTGATGAAGTGCCAGGATTTGGTATTGATCCGCTAGCAGAAAAAAAGTGCTCGCCAATTCCGGGGTTGATCCGTAAGTATCATGACCGGGTTTTATTGCTAGTAACTGAGGTCTGTGCCATAAATTGCCGTTTTTGTTTTCGTCGTCATAATCATGAAAAAGTTACCGATTGGGGAAAAGTTTTTTCGTATATAAAAAAGGATCCTAAAGTTACTGAGGTAATTTTAAGCGGCGGTGATCCCTTAATGCTCAAACCCTCAAAGTTAAAAGCGATAATGGATAAGTTGGTTGCCATCTCTCATATTAAAAGGATTAGAATTCATACGCGGGTGCCGATAGTTATGCCAGAGCTTATAACTGCTCGGCTGCTGCAAGCAAAAATACCCATAGTTTTAATGGTGCATTGTAATCATCCAAACGAAATTAATGATGAGGTTGTTAAGGCTATTAATTTATTGCATAAGCAAAATATCCCCATTTTTAACCAGTCAGTGCTGCTGCGGGGGGTGAATGATAATAGTCTAGTGCTGACGGCATTAAGTGAAAAGTTATTTGATGTGGGTATTATTCCTTGTTATTTGCACTTGCTTGATAAAGTTAAGGGTGCGAGCCATTTTTATGTTAATATTAGTGAGGCTAAGCGCTTGCATCTTGCAATGCAAAAGCAACTGCCGGGGTATTTAGTCCCAAGATTAGTGGTGGAAATTAAAAATAGGAAAAAATATGTCAATTAAATGGCACTCTTTAGGTATCGATGAAACTTTAAAACAACTTGCTACTCATTTGGAAAGTGGTTTGCTTGCGGACGAAGTTAAAAGACGCAAGAAACTCTATTTACCAAATAAAATAGATATCCATAAAAAAGATAGTGTGTTGTTACGGTTTTTGCGGCAGTTTAATAACATGTTAATTTATATTTTGCTGGTTGCCGTGGTAATTACGGCCTATTTGGAGCAATGGGTAGATGCTAGTGTCATTTTTGGAGTAGTAATAATCAACGCTATTTTTGGTTTTTTCCAGGAGGGTAAAGCAGAGAAGGCTCTCGGCGCAATTCGCGCTATGCTTTCGCCTACTGCTTTAGTTATCCGGGGAGGCAAGCAGGTGACTATACCTGCCAGTGAACTTTTACCTGGTGATGTGGTGCTAGTTAATCGTGGAGATAAAGTTCCTGCCGATTTGCGTCTTTGTGAAGCGAAGAACTTACAAGTTGAAGAGGCAGTCTTAACCGGAGAATCGCTGCCAGCTGAAAAACAAACTCTACCCGTCGCGGAAAACGCCATGCTTGGTGAGCGCTTCTCAATGCTTTATAGCGGTACTTTAGTGACCGATGGTCGCGGTTTAGGAGTCGTTGTTGCTACTGGTATTGATACTGAAGTTGGAAAAATTGGTGAGGCTTTGGGTCAGGCAGAGTCAATTACTACGCCGCTACTTCGGCAGATGAACCAGTTTGGTAGTTGGTTAACGCTGGTTATTATTGTCCTTGCGGCGGTTGTTTTTTTGGTCGGAGCTTTAGTTTGGCACAATGTTAGTTGTGAAATGTTTATGGCAATTGTGGGTTTAACTGTTGCTGCGATACCCGAAGGGTTGCCACCAATTATGACGATCATTTTGGCAATTGGGGTTACCGAAATGGCAAAACTAAAAGCAATTGTGCGTAACCTTCCCGCTGTAGAAACCATGGGGGCAGTTACCACCATCTGTACTGATAAAACTGGAACCTTAACTTGTAATGAACTTGCCGTGCAATCTATTATAACGGCCAAGCATGATTATCATGTTAATAAAGAACTGCAACTGGCGGGTAGCCAGCATGATTTACAAACGGCAATTATCAGCGCTGTTTTATGTAATGATGCCATATTACACTATCGTGGTGATCTGTATGAGACAAGTGGTAATCCGATCGACGAGGCGTTAATGTTGTTAGGAGTGCATCTTAAATTTGATGTACGTCTCTGCCAGCAGAAATTTCCTCGGACCGACCTTATCCCTTATGAAACTGAGCACAAGTTTATGGCGACCCTCCATCACGATCATGCTGGTCGTGGCTTTGTTTATGTTAAGGGCGCGCCAGAAATTATTCTAAAAAAATGTAGCGAGCAACAGGCGAACGGTGAAATTACGCCTCTTGATGTAGAGTATTGGCATAAAAATATTGAGAAATTGGCGTCTTTAGGGCAGCGGGTAATTGCTGTTGCTACGCATAAAGCAGCCGGAGCAAAACAAACATTAAGTTTTGATGATGTTAATGATGATTTAGTTTTGGTGGCGTTATTTGGTTTGATTGATCCGCCGCGCGAAGAGGCAATAGCTGCAGTAAAAGAGTGTCAACAAGCGGGGATCAATGTAAAAATGATTACGGGCGATCATGTTCTTACGGCGCGGACTATTGCGCTTAGTGTGGGCATTAAAAATCCCGAGGTGTTGACTGGTGAGATGATTGATAAGATGAGTGATGAAGAGTTAGATAAAGTAGCACAACGAATTGATATTTATGCACGCACGGCACCATACCATAAATTACGTTTAGTAAAAGCACTGCAGCGTCAGGGTGAAGTAGTGGCGATGACCGGGGATGGTATTAATGATGCACCAGCGCTAAAACAAGCTGATATCGGGGTGGCGATGGGTAAAGGAGCTGATCTTGCTAAAGAGTCGGCGGCGATGGTTCTTGCTGATGATAATTTTGCAACGATTGAGCATGCGGTTCGTGAAGGCAGAATTATTTTTGATAATCTACAAAAAGCGATACTTTTTATTTTGCCCACTAGTTTTGCCCAAGCTTTTGCCGTGGTGGTGGCAATATTATTTGGTTTAACTTTACCAATTACCGCAGTACAAATTTTGTGGGTTAATATGATTACCGCAGTAACCTTATCTTTAGCGCTCGGTTTTGAGCCAGCAGATAGCGATGTTATGGACCGTCCGCCGCGAGATCCAAAACAGCCTTTATTGTCTTGGTATTTGTTGTGGCGATCGTTTTCGGTATCGCTGATATTGGTCGCAGTGGTATTTGGTTTATTTATTTTTATTTCTCATCTTCATCCAGATTTAGGTATTGCGCGGACAGTGGTGGTCAACGCCTTTGTTTTTGGCGAAGTGGTTTATTTGATTAATTGTCGTAATCTTAGAAAATCTTCATTTAATTTATCGTCGTTTTTTGGTAGTAAACCGGTATTGATAGCGATTGGGATTGTCGCAGTATTCCAACTATTATTTACCTATGTTCCTATTATGCAGTATTTCTTTGATACGGTAGCCATAGGTTTTACGGCCTGGGGGTATATTATTCTTTCTGGGGTAATTACCTTTGGGTTAATCGAGCTAGAAAAGATGTTGTTTAGATCCTAGGGGGCTAGTCTTTACCATGCATTTTTTCGTGGGGTCGATTATAGGAAATTGGATTTCTCTGATTCCCCGCTGATTGATGATAATTTATAAGCTGAGGTTGTAGTTATGAGAAGCGTATCAAGAAAAGATAATTTAGAAGCCGCTCTTTTTGCGGCGTGGTCATCCAGTTTTTAACAAAAACCAAAAAACAAATCTTTTTAGTTATGGTTACAACAATGGGGCTAAAAAAGAATGTATGGTCGGAAGATCTAGTACATAATGTCATTGAGCTACAAGGTTTTTTCAATTAAAAACAATTTTATTACTTATACTTTTTTGGAAAAAATGAAATTAAACTATAGTTCGGCAAATATTCTTTTTGAATTACGTCAATCCTTAAAATTGGTAATCCCGCTAATTGGTACACAACTATTCTATGCTGTTGGAAATATTGGCAGTACTATTATACTTGCTCATGTTGGTGCTGGTGAACTTGCGACAAATGCATTGGTTTGGGGTATTTATATAACGTTAATTTTATTTGTTATGGGGATGTTAAGTTCAGTATGTGCGTTAGTGGCACAAAAACATGGTGCAAGAGATAAACAAGGTATTAATATTATTATAAACCAAGGTTTTCTTTTGGTTATTGTACTTGCCATACCTATATCTTTAATTATATGGTTAATACCGACAATTGTCTCCTGGACTAATCAAGACCCAATAATAATAAAATTAGCTAAACCGTATTGTCATTCATTAATTCTATCCATTTTGCCACTTAACTTATTGCTAATTATTGAACAAATATTAATCGGCATGTCTGCGGTCCGAACAGTATTTTTATTAAGTGGTTTAAAAGTAATTTTAGAGCTATTTTTTGTCTATGTTTTAGTTTTTGGAAAATATGGTTTTTCGAAGTTAGGTTTAGTTGGAATAGGATATGGAATAAGTATAGCTGCTAGTTGTACACTTATTATTGCTATCTGTAGTATTTATTACTCGAAAAAATGGGATGGATATTGTTGGCGATTGAGTTTGTCACAATGTAGTTTTAAACGGTTTTGGGGATTAATAAAACAAGGTTTTCCTTTGGGGGCTATGTGTTGTATCGAGCTGTCTTTGTTTTCAACAGCCGCATTTATGATGAGTCATTTCGGCATTTTTTTATTAGCTGCGCATCAATTTGTTTATCAATGTTTAGTGTTTACTTTAACTATTATTTTTGGGGTTTTACAAGCCACTACGGTTCGTATTGGTAACGAAGTAGGAAATAATAATTTTTCACAGTTAAAGTTAATTGTTTGGATAAATTTAGGAATTGGGTTTTGTGTTATTTTACCCCTGGTTATGCTTTATTTTTTCTTTCCTCAATATTTGGCTGCCTTCGGTTTTGGGACGCAGGCATTAGAAAATCAACTGGTAATAAAATATATTAAAAAGTTTTTGCCTTTAATAGCAGTGTTACAAATTGTGGAAGGTGTGCGTTTAATAGTGATAGGAGCTTTGCGAGGATTAAATGATACTAAAGTAATAATGTATAATAGTATTCTTGCTTTTTGGATAGTCGCGTTTCCAATTTCTTATCTATTGGCTTTTGTATTACACTGGGGTGGGGCTGGAATTTGGCTGGGCTTATTAATGGGTATTATGGTTGGCGCCATAGTATCATTAACTAGATTTAACTTTTTGGTTAATAATAGTTCTTAACTATCTAGGAGGCAATATATGGCATATATATTAGTTACTGGTTCGGAAGGATTAATAGGTAATAAGTTGTGCATAGCTTTAGAGAAAATGGGTAGATTAGTACGGCATTTTGATATTAGATATCCTAAGCCACATGAAAGCTATGGAAATATTTTAGATACTGCTTGTTTACAGGAAAAAGTTAAAGATTGTAGTGGTATAATACATTTAGCAGCAGTTTCAAGAGTGGTGTGGGGGGAAAGAGATCCAGATCTTTGTTGGCAAACTAATGTGGTGGGCACGAAAAATATTATAAAAGTTGCTATGGAATCTTCTTTAAAGCCGTGGATTATTTACGCAAGTAGCAGGGAAGTTTACGGGCAACAACGTCAGCTACCGGTTGAAATTGATGCGGGATATCAACCTATGAATATTTACGCACGTTCTAAGGTAGAAGCAGAAAAAGAAATTTTACAAGCAAGATATTCATATTTAAATACTGCAGTTGTACGATATTCCAGTGTTTATGGTAGCGTAGGTGATCATGCCGATAGAGTGACGCCAGCTTTTTGTCGGGCTGCCACATTTGGTACCCCTTTTAAAATTGAAGGAAAGGATAATACCCTTGATTTTACGCATGTAGAGGATGTGGTTGATGGAACAATAAAACTTATTAATCTACTAGAACATAAGGAGTTGCTGCCTCCAATACATCTGACTACTGGTATTCCTACGACATTATACCAATTAGCAGTATTAGCAAGTAAAGCGGCTGGTAAAGAATTAAAATTGAAAGAAATGCCTTGTCGTAGTTACGATGTAACTAGATTTTGGGGTAATACTCATAAAACTAGTCAACTATTAAATTGGCAGGCAAAGATCCCCGTTGCTACCGGAATATATAACTTAGTACAGCAGTTTTTGGAGGGTAAATGAAAATTTTGAAAATTATTCATGGTTATCCAATGCGTTACAATGCTGGCTCAGAAGTTTATAGTCAAACCTTATGTCAACAGCTAATTAAAAATCATGAGGTACAAGTGTTTACTAGGGAAGAAAATACTTTTATCCCTGATTTTACTATGCATGAGGAAGTTGATTCGAGCGAAAATAGAATTAAATTAAATATTATTAATGTCCCGATAGAGAAATATCGTTACCGCTACCGTCTTGCAGAGATTGATACTCAATTCGAAAAAGTTTTATTAGATTTTAAGCCAGATATAGTTCATATCGGCCACCTTAACCATCTATCATGTTCCCTTATTTTTAAAATACCTTCCCACATCCCAATTATTTATACTCTACACGATTATTGGTTAATGTGTCCTCGCGGGCAATTTATTCAAAAAAAAACGGAAAATATTCATGAGTTATGGGGGCTTTGCGATGGGCAAAAAGACCTAAAATGTTCGATGCGCTGTTATAGTGGATATTTTTCTGGTGCGGAAGAAGAATTAGCATCTGATAGCACCTATTGGGCTAATTGGATCAAAAGAAGAAGAGAATATATAAATAAAATAATTAATCGAATCGATTATTTTATTGCGCCCTCAAAATTTTTATTAGAAAAATTTAAGAACGAAGGAGGTATACCTAATCATAAATTAATTTATTTAGATTATGGCTTTGATTTGAAGCGTTTTAATTCTAGATTGCGAATATCAAAAGAAGAGCTATTTACCTTTGGTTATATTGGTACTCATATTCCAGCTAAAGGGATTCAATTACTAATCAGTGCTTTTGGTAAGCTTAAAGGAGATGCCTTATTACGCATTTGGGGTAGAAATCGGGGAGAAAGCACTAACGCATTAAAAGCGCTTGCTAAAGAATTTCCTTCAACAATAAATCAGCGCATTGAATGGTTATCGGAGTATAGTAACCAGGACATTGTTAAGGATGTTTTTAATAAAACAGATGTAATTGTTGTGCCATCCATTTGGTATGAAAATTCACCTTTAGTAATTCATGAGGCATTACAAGCTCGCGTTCCAGTAATTACTGCTGACGTTGGAGGTATGTCAGAATATGTCAAACATCAAGTTAATGGTTTATTATTTAAACATCGTGATATATCGAGTTTAGCAACAACCATGCAGTATTTATTAGATAATCCTTTTTTAGCTCCTAAGTTAGGGGAGCGTGGCTATATTTCTTCTAGTGATCATAATATACCTGATATTAATACTCATGTGCTTGCTATTGAAGAAATTTATAGACAAGCTTTAAAAACGAAGAGGAAATATGGCGCAACTTGAACAAGGGTTTTGGCGTATTACATTTGATACTAATCCCAATGATTGTAATTTGCATTGTATCATGTGCGAGCATCATTCTAAGTATAGTGCTGTAGAAACCAATAGAATCGCCGCAGGGAATCCTAAGGCGATAATGCCCATTCAACTAATTAGAAAAGTCTTGGCAAGCGCTAAAAACTCCCGATTACGCGAAATTATTCCTTCAACCATGGGCGAACCATTGCTATATAAGAATTTTCCAGAGCTTATCGAATTATGCAAAGAATTTCATGTTAAGTTGAACTTAACTACCAATGGCACTTTTCCACTTAGAGGAGCAATTGCTTGGGCTAATTTGATCATTCCAGTCACCTCCGACGTAAAAATTTCTTGGAATGGTGCCACTAAAAAAACGCAAGAAAAAATTATGCAGGGCTCAAATTTTGAACAAGGGATACAAAACATTAAGGATTTTGTTCAAGTTCGTAATGAATTAGCAAGTAAGAGTAAAAATTATTGCCAAATTACATTGCAATTAACTTTTATGGAAACTAATTTTTGTGAATTAGAAGATATTATAAAATTGGCAATTACTTTGGGCGTAGACCGGGTTAAAGGACATCATTTATGGATCAATTTTGAAGAATTGACACCGCTTTCTTTACGAAGAAATTCTGACAGTATAGCCAAGTGGAATGAGGCAGTAATAAATATAAGAAATATTGTAGTAAAAAATCGTTTATCTAATGGCAAGTTGTTAAAACTAGCAAATTTTGAAATTTTAGATGAAACTGCAACACGGAATTTATCTCTTGACGGAGTCTGCCCATTTTTAGGGAAAGAAGCTTGGATTGCACCAGATGGCCGATTTAGTCCTTGTTGTGCGCCTGACTTATTGCGTCGCAAACTAGGAGAATTTGGTAACGTTAATGATAAAAATGTATTAGATATTTGGCAGAATGAGGCTTATCAAGCATTAATTAAAAACTATATGCAAAATGAAGTATGTGTTGCTTGTAATATGCGTAGACCTAAGGAAATTTGTGAGGAGAACACATATGAAAATTGATTTAAATAAAATAACCGTTTCAAGCGATCGTTCTCATCATCTTTTAGCTGGTAAACCACTTTATACAACAAGGTTTTTACAAGTATTAAATTTTCATTCTCCTGGTATGGCGGCGGTGCTTGATGATACTGGAGCTTATCATATAGATTTAAATGGAAATGCGATATATACCATGCGTTATACCCGTTGTTTTGGTTTTTATAATGGACGAGCGACCGTAGTTAAAGATAGCTCATGGTTCCATATTTTACCGACGGGGCAAAAATTGTATTCTCAGTCCTATTCATGGTGTGGAAATTATCAAAATGATGCTTGTGTAGTAAAAGACATCCAGGGATATTATTTTCATATTGATCTTGATGGCAACCCTCTTTATAACTCAAAATATACCTATGCAGGAGATTTTAGAGATGGCATTGCCGTTATACAAAAGCAAGATGGCTTACATACGCATATCTATCGGGATGGTTGTTATGTTCATAATAAGTGGTTTGAGGATCTAGATGTTTTTCATAAAGGGTTCGCTCGTGCGAAAGATAAACGTGGATGGTGTCATATTGATGTTAATGGTCAACCAATTTATCCAGAACGTTATAAAATGATAGATTCTTTTTATAATGGTTATGCATGTGTCGAAAACCAATATGGAGCAAGGCTAATTATCGATGAACATGGGGTCACTCATACAATATTAAAGGAACCGTCTTTTACCCCACTTCAACAGTTATCGGCAGATTTAGTAGGCTACTGGAAAACTCAAACGGTTAAAGCTGCTGTTGAGTTAAAAGTGTTTGAATATTTACCTTGCGATAAGACTAAGTTAGCCATCGAAATTCACTTGAACTTGGCAGTTTTAGAAAGGTTATTAAGGGCATTATACGAATTAGATCTGATATATAAACAGGGGGACATATTGTTTCCGACGGAAAAAGGGAAATTATTACAAAGCGATAATAAGATGTCACTTGCTGCGGCCTCTCTCCACTGGGCTTCTGAACCATATTTTACTTGGGCTAGCTTGACTGAAGCACTTAAAACTAATTCAGAGATGTACACTAAAAAAAATGGACTTCCTATATTTGCATGGCTGGAAAAAAATAATAGTAGTTTGTTAACATATCATACAGCTTTACGAGCTTATGCCCGGCATGATTATTGGAACCTTGCGGATAAAATTGATCTAAGTAACCATAAAATTATTATTGATGCCGGGGGCGGAGATGGGACCTTGCTTACTTATCTTATGGCCAAAAACCAGCATCTTAAAGGAATATTATTAGAAAGCGAATCCGTAATAAAAAATATAATTAATACCAGTAAAGGCAAAGTACCATTTACTTTTGCTAGTTTTGATATATTTAAAAAATGGCCGAAGGCTGGTGATGCTATATTTTTATCCCGCATTTTGCATGACTGGGATGAGCAATCTTGTATTACCATATTAAAGAGAGCGGGTGAAGCACTGTTACCTCATGGTAATATTTATTTAGTGGAAATGCTTTTAAACGAAAAAACCGGGGATGGGGGAATGTTAGATCTTAATATGTTAGTACTTACTGGAGGTAAGGAAAGAACAAAAGATCAGTTCGATGATTTAGTTAAGTATGCTGGGTTTAAAATAGAAGATATTGCTTTATTAAATAGCAATAATTATATAATAAAACTAATCCCTAACTAGTTATGAGTATTATCCAGCTAATAAATAATTTCAATAACTTACAGCAATCGCAAGAGTCATGCATTTTTATTTTGCGCCATGCTGAAAAACAATTAGCTGATAATATTTATGATGATATAACTATTACCCTCACTGAGTTGGGAGTGAAAAGCTCTAAACAGTTGGGGCAACAACTTGCAGAGTTTTATCCCCAAATAGAAATTGTTAGAACTAGTTTTATACTAAGGTGTTTAGAGACTGCTAAGCATATGTTTTCTGTATATCCAGCTAAAGTATCAATTATATCTGATAGTGTTTTAGGAGGAGATGGGGCATATGTAGCAGATAATATATTAGCTGCAGAACACTTTAAAATGTTGCCTAACAGAAAAGATATATTTATTGAAATGCAATTAGGGAAAAAGTTCGCAGGAATGAGTGACTTAGAAGGAGGAACCAATATTTTGTTAAATAAAATCGCTTATGACCTCGATAATACAAGTAGACCAGGATTTTATATTACACATGATTGTATTTTAGCTCTTTTCGTTAACTCTATGACCGATATCATAGTGGATGATAAAAATTGGTTTCAATATCTTGACGGCATATGTATTAAAAGGATAAAAAACGACATCTTTCTATATTGGGGAAAGTCCGAATTTAATGTAACAAATAAATTTAACATTATACTCGGGCCCAAAAATATAGATACGAGCTGTATAACCCGTTGTATTTTTGAATAAATATATACACCGAATTTAAAATGTATTACTGATTTTCATAAAAACGTCCATAAAACCCCCACAAATTGGTTTTTGGCAAATCAGGCAATTGCGCTGGAAGCCGTGCCAGAACTGGTGCGTCCGGAGGGACTTGAACCCCCGACACCCTGGTTCGAAGTTCGCAGCTTGATTTTTAGTTACTTGATTTAATTATACTTTTAACATCGGGCGCCCACTACTTTTGGCGTACAATGGTTAACAATGGTGCACTCACTCCCGCAAAAATCCCGCGGAGTTTTTAATTTAATAATTTTTTTAAAATGCAAACTTAACTCATTATAAAAATTAACTAATACCAACTTTTGTTCAAACATAGGTATTTGATTTAGAGAGTTAAGTTTTTATTAACCTTTTTTGTTTGGGATGATCTATAATGAAATACATGAATAACTCATTTTATCGCTTAGTTTTTGGCTTGTTATTTCTTACCTATTCCATATCCGGGTTGGCGAGTGAAACTGATGATTTACTACAAGCTATCCGCCAAGATAATTTTGAAGTAGCGAAGCCACTTTTAGATCATGGGCTTGATATTAGCAAAATATATCTTCCTGTAGAGAGAGTAGATGAACTGCCATCCTCTAAAATGGCCAGCTTATTGTTTGAGTATGGCTTAGATTTTAATGCATTTTTAGATACTGTTTTAAGATGGCGGTATACGAGGAAGCAGCAGTATACCGATGATTTTCACGACTTAGCTTCGTTATACTATTCACTACTTTCCGGAGCTGGTAAGTATAATTTTGATTCGGAAGAGAAAAATGAATATCTTAAATCGATCTTAGAAAAAAGAAAGGAAATAGCTAAAATTAGCAATCCTGAATTAGATGAAGCAGTATATGTTAAGAGGCGTAATTTTGATCTTGGACAAGTTTTTCTTCGGGCACGCTTTGTTTCGTTGCTGTCTAACGCAGACTCCTATTTGGAAGAGGGGCATATGGAATGTTCTCTGAAGAATGGTAAAATTTTCTGTAAAGATCCAATTAAAGATTTAATAAAAGACTCAATTGAAATTGCTCGAGCTTGGGAAAACAGTCCTGGCTCTTGTATGGGACTTACTACCGTGTGGTTGTATAGTAAGTGGTGGCATAAAAGTTATGGTTATAACAGCGCTTGGTTTAAGAAAATCATGAATAACCTTTCGATTCAGAATTATGACATAGTTTTATCTAAAGGTGATTTAGCCGATTTGCAGCAATTTGGATATCTGGTTGATTTTTTTCAAAATCCAAAAAGATATTTAGGTGGATTGTCTGTGGAAATGGACAAACTTATCTACTTAAGTGAGCTTGATACTGACGGTAAAACTTTACAAAAAAAATATAGCATTATTCCAATTTTAACCAAAGAACAATTCTGTGGTTTTGTCAGAGAGATGGTTCATGATGATGATTGGGTGTATATAGAATATCCTTTTCACGCTGCCGGGCTATTTAAACAGGGGGCAAGCTACTATTTTTACGATCCTAACGATCTTAAGGGTGAATATCAGTCTACGTCTATAGAATCAATTGCTGATGTTGTTTTTTATCTAAGGGAAAAACTTTACGATAGTGGTGCTATACAAATAACTATTTTTAGAGATTCGGAAAGCCCACCGGTATCTTATTCTAAAGAGAAAGAAATTTTTGACTTTATAAAAACAATTGCTGATAAAAAACGTCTATTAGAGATAGCTGTACGCGCAATTTGTTTAGGATTGTTGGAGCCACTCCAGCTTTGTCTGGAACAAGGTCTAGATCCAAATTTACGTTATTCACAATTTAGTTCCGGTCAAGCACAAATGCCTTTATTATTTGCTGCTACCACATTAGGGGATAGAGGACATGAAATTGCTGCTGAGCTTTTGAAAAGAGGAGCAGACCCGAATGCTTATTGCGATGACGCTCAATCGGAACCAAAGATTATTAATTGGCCTCTTAAAGGTAAAACCGCTCTCCATGTTGCTGCCCAGTATGGCCTAACTAAACTGTTAAAAACTCTTCTTAATGATCCAAGAACTGATGTTAATAAAAAGAATATTTATGATGGTAAAACCGCTTTAATGTATGCAACTGAAAATGGACATATGGAAATAGCTGATTTGTTACGTGCCGATGTTCGCTATAGAACCAGCAACTTTTGTTGGTGGCCCTTTTAATGCAAATTAAGGTAAGGGATATGAGGACAAAGTCTGTTAGTTGAGTTACCAAGTGGTTTTAAGTAATTGGATTTAATTTTATTTTACTCCATAGAATATGTGGTTAATTAGTTAATAATCTGAGCAGTTCATTTTGTACTTGTTCTGCCGCTTTTGTAATATCCCATTTTACTTCTCTTGCTAAAATTGGACTAATATCTTGAGTAAATTCCGGCGATAACATTTTTTCGGCAAGATTTTGTTCAAAGATTTTACGAGTTATTTTTTTATTTTCGTGTCCCATATACTTTTTAAATGCTTCAATAATTTTAATCGGTTCAAAATCGTCGTGAGACATTGCTGTCCACATATCAAATAAATCTCTACTCTTACGTCGCTGGTATAAAGCTCTTAATTTGGTGCCTAATAATTCGTTAAAGTGGTAGGTTTGGATTTCTGTTTTACCGGTAAACCATCGATTTAGTCATAGAAAAATGTTTGGTGGTAAATCCTAAAACGGAAAAGTGTTCTCGCGTATTTATTTCTATTTTTAATTTGGCAGTGGTTTCTGGGTGCTCCTCTGGCTGAAACTTGTAAAATAAAGTAGCACGTCCTTCACTAAGCTTCCATTTTGGGTTGCCAAGTATAGGGTTAACTACTTCTTTAATAGCTCCCATTATTTCGCCAATATTTCCAGCTTGGATTTGTACTAAGTCTATATCTTCGGAGTAGCGCATTGGAGGGGATATGAATAGTTTATACAAAGCAGTACCACCGCGAAAAGCTAAAGACGATGAAAGTTTAGGGTGATTGAATATTTCTACTAATGCGCGAGATATAATTAAATCTTGTTCTATATGTAAAGATTCTACCCACGGTACATTTTTCCCCCATTCTATTATGTAGTCTCGCGCTATCATAAGTCAGTTTCTAACTTAGCATTTACAAACAATTGCCATTTTTTATCTAGTTTTATATTTTTATTTTGTTTGGCTTGGTCATTAGATAATAAATAACGTTTTTGTAACCTAAAATTTTTTAGTCCATCATATAGCTTATTACTAAGTTTTTTTTCACCGATAAAATCTAACATATAACCTAATCGTTGTACCCAGGCTAGTTCTTTAGTTATGCGAGCAAGTTGCAAAAGTTTTTTTACATCTATTTTTTCAGCAAGTTCAACTAAAACAGTTAAAACGTTATTTATGCCTGCCCCATGTTCTGGATATAAAACCAAATCCATAATGGTTACCTCTGGCGAAGATACTAAATAATAACCCCGCGGCGTTTTGAATTGTTGTATCATCATCTGTTTTATATTGAGCTTAGTAATAAAAGAAATTTTAAAACTACCACAACTTATATCACGCCTTTTTTGGTTCGTCACTACCTGGAAAATCTGGGGTTTTTGATGGGCAGCCCCATATAATTCAGTTGCACTTAACAGGCCAACATAGTAATAACCTTTTAAATAACGCATGAGATCATCAATAAGCTGTTCTGGCGGTAAACTTCCAGCTTTTCGGTATTCGGGAGGAATAATGACATAAAAACCGCGCACAGGGTCAACGAGTTTACTTTTGGCTTTTTGCCTAGATAGTGCGTATTTAATAGCTATATTAGTGGCGTTTAAAGCTTTTTGTGCTTCTTTTTTCGTAAAAGTATAACGACCACCAGCCTGTAGTTGTTCAATATACTCTGATAATTTCATATTTTGCTCTTATCTTGTGGTTGCAAATAGTAGCAAAAATCGCAACTATTTGCAACTCATTGAGTATAAGCGTTAGCGTGTAACAAAACTGGCACAATAGAAAGCGAAATGAATATCGTCTTAATTTTGTATATGTCGAAATTGTTACAAGGCAGATATACTGGATGCTCATATTTATTATTCTACTGCTAAAGAGCAGCTATTTTTGAAGTTTACTATAATGCTTTTAATAATAAAGTTTAATTAGCGGCTGATTAGCGGCTATTTTAAACCCTATTTAGCTCCTAATTAAAAATTTCCCTTAAAAATTCAAAAAATTTAAAGTTAGCACTATTTGCCTTTGCAATCAAACAGATAAACTGAAAAGTGATAGGTCACGTGGGGTGTGCTCTTTGCCTATAATTAGCTAATAAATAGATTACTGATTCAAAAAGTAACAACTTATATTTCTACAGTGTAATAAGCTTAAATTAGATTTTAGGCGGGGTTTTAGAAATATTTTGGTTGCAAAATTTTCGTCTTGGTTTAATTGATACTAAAGTCCCTAGCTTAAACTCTAGCTCAATTTACAAAGTAAAAAACCTTCTGATACAAACATCTAAACAAATAAAATTTGTCAAAAACTTTTGACAAAAAAGAGATTACCATAAAAAAGTTTAGAAGTTTGTTTATGTAGCTTGAAAGATAATTTTTATGGCTAAGTATAGTTATACATTACCACGACTAATTAGACTTAGGGATATCCCACACTATCTTGGTATGGACAGAAAAATTTTTAACAAAGAAGTTAGACCATTCTTAATTGAAATACCGATAGGAGTTCAAGGAAAAGCATTTGATCGATTGGACTTAGATCAATGGGTCGATTATTATAAGGCCTGTAGTGGGCGTCCTTCTAATAAGAGGTTAATATTATGGGACGCAAAAAAACGCCAGGACTCTACAAACGTGGAGAATACTGGCATGTTGATAAACAGATTTTCGGGAAACGAATTTGCGAAAGTACTGAAACAGATTCGCTTGAAGAAGCGGAGAAGTATTTAGCAAATAGAATCGAAGGTCTGAGACAAGTTGCTGTGTATGGTGTTCGCCCTAAGAGAATATTCAGGGAGGCTGCCACAAAATTTTTGCAAGAAAATCAGCATAAGAAAAGTATCCAGTCTGATGCTGAGCAACTTGAAATTTTGGATAAGTATATAGGTGATCTTCCTTTAGAAGCCGTACATATAGGAGCTTTGCAACTTTTTATTGCAGATAAAAAGAAAATTGGTAGAAAAAATAAAACCATTAATTTTGGTTTACAAATAGTTCGCCATATTTTGAATTTAGCTGCAAGCGAGTGGATAGATGACAATAATTTGACTTGGCTAAATAACGCGCCGAAAATCAAGTTGCTACCGGTCAATGATGCTCGCAAGCCCTACCCGTTAAATTGGGAGGAGCAAGAGAGGTTGTTTAATATGTTACCAGCTCATCTTAGACGGATGGCATTATTTGCTGTGAACACTGGTTGTCGTGATCAGGAAATATGTTCATTAAGATGGGAGTGGGAAATGAAAATACCGGAATTAAATACATCAGTATTTATTATCCCAGGTACTAATGTAAAAAATGGGGAAGATCGTTTGGTAGTGTTAAATAAAGTTGCTCTGTCAGTAATTGACGAGATAAGAGGTCAAAATTCAGAATATGTTTTTACCTATTCTGATAAGCCTCTTACAAGAATGCTGAGTAGTGCTTGGATAAGAGCCAGAAAGAGAATAGGTCTTCATGTGCGTGTCCATGACTTAAAGCATACTTTTGGTAGGAGATTACGAGCTGCTGGAGTAAGTTTTGAGGATAGACAAGATTTACTTGGACATAAAGCTGGACGCATAACAACGCATTATTCTGCAGCTGAAATTGGAAATTTAATTACAGCTGCAAATAAAGTTTGTGAAGCTAAGCAGGGTATTGGTAATTCAACGTTAACACTATTACGATGTACAAATGCAGGATCAAATCCTGAAAAAATCAATTTAGGACAGGTTTATGATGGCGCAAACTAGCATAAATAAAGGGCTTGATAGCTTTGGTCCCGCAAAAGTCCCGCAAATTGATTTAGGTAAATTAAGTAGCAAGACTGAAAGCCGCATAGAATCTGGTGCGTCCGGAGGGACTTGAACCCCCGACACCCTGGTTCGAAGCCAGGTACTCTATCCATCTGAGCTACGGACGCGAACTTGATATTTGTGGCTTACATCATAATCGTTTAATTCACCTAAATCAATTTATGGAAGTTTTGTGGGGGTTGTGTTCCCATAAACTCCACTATCAAGACAAATTTATACTTGCATAAGCTTGCCTTGCATTGACTTGCGCAGGAACTAATCCTGCTTGTGCATCTCAATAGTGTTAAAGTTGGACTACTAACGTCCTGCTTAGTTTCACAAACTTTATTTGCTGCTGCAATAAGATTACCTATTTCAGCAGCCGAATAATGAGCTGTGATTCTTCCTGATTTATGTCCAAGCAAATCTTGTCTGTCCTCAAAGCTAACACCTGCTGCAGTTACTCAGATACTTCCTGTACCTTCGCCCTGCGGGCCTGCCTTCGGCAGTTGCGAAATTTGACAATCCTGCCAAATTTGTGCGTCCCATAATTCTAGCCTCTTATTAATGGAACGCCCACTACGCCCCTTATAATAATCTACCCATTCGTCTAAGTCCAATCGATCAAATGCTTTTCCTTGGCTCCCTATTGGTATTTAAGTAAGAAATGGTCTAACTTCTTTGTTAAAGATTCTTCTATCCATACCAAGATAATGAAAGTTTTTGACAAATTTAGTGACTGCAAAATTTCATATTGGAAACATTTTTATTCAGCGAATAAGATTTAAGTTTAAAGTACATGATCTGCTGTTGGTAGTACTATTTTAGAGTTTATTGCACTTACAGGTGTAAACATCGGCTTAACATATTTTTTAAAATTTGATTATATTTATCGGTAGTTAATCCCCTGGGTATGTTTGAAGTGGTTTTTTGGTATAATACCAAGCTAATAAATTTAAGAGCTTAATAAAGCAATGATAAAGAAAGATTTAACCCATTTAAAGAATAATGGATTTGTGGGAATTCAAGGAGCAGCAAGGAATTCGCTATGGATTATAAAAAAGTAATCCATGGAAAATGAATCGGGAACTATCGGGAACCACAAAGAAGTATATTAAAAGGAGATGAATATCCTAATGAAATGTTGATCTTATTTAATAATGGCAAGAAGTGTCCGATAGTAGAATGCTCGAAAGAATTAAAACCAACCCCAAAAGGAACAATTCCAGGTTTGTGGTAGGTATTTATTACAGCTAGCGTACTTATTAGAATTGTCAATTTAGAACTGTGCAATCGGTAAGCATGGCGCTTACGGTTTTTTATTTTTCAGAGCTTAAGTTTTCTTTAATGATTATATTATAAGATTAATACCTTATTACAGTTTTAAAGTATTCAAAGGGAAGAATATGAAAAAATTTATAAGATCGAGCGTCATCTTGCTGCTAATATTAAGTATTACCGGTGTTACAATTGCTGATACCGAAATTAATACTGATGATATTTTGGTTAGACCTTTTGGGGAGTATCTTGTCGGTTTTAAAGATTTCTCTTTGAAAGATCAAAAAATTAATGTTCGCATTTATTATCCTATCGAGAAAAGCATACAATCTCCTTATGCGCCTTACCATCTATCTGCTATTGGGTTATTACAGACAGAACTTACAAAGGTTGGAATTACAGAAAAAATTAATCAGCTTGATGATATAAAAAGTTTTACAGTAGGCAATGCACCAATTGTTTCGGAGAAAAAATTTCCGGTGCTTATATTCTCTCCGGGCGCCGGTTTGCCTATCCAGTTTTATGAAAACTTTATTACTGAATTAGCAAGCCAGGGGTATATAGTAATTGGCATTAATTCCTCAATTGATATTCCAGCATTGTCTAAACAAATGTTTGGCAAGGATACAAATTCACTTTCGGAAAAAGAGGGCTATGAACTATACGAAAAGCTAAAGGAGCTATTAATTCCTGACATCAAATATGTTTATGATGTAATTCATAATCCCAAGTTGTATACTCTAAATGATTCAATATTTTCTGCAATGGATTTGGAACGTATTGGTGGATTTGGTCACTCCATAGGTTCTGATGTAATCATTAAGATTGCGTATGATAGTAGTAATGGGTTTAAGATAGATGAATTAAAATTTCAGGCAGTAGCTTCTATTGATGTATCAGACCTTCCTAATAGCAAATCACGAGAAGAATTAAAGGTGCCTTTTATGTATATTGTGGCAGCTGATGTTTATGAGAGGGTTAAGGACAAAGACCAAAAACCTTCTTCCTTTAAACTAGGTGAAAAAGGCTTTTTAGTTACAATTTCTCGAGATAAAGAGGATAAAAGTTATAGTAAGCATATGAACTTTTGTGATCTATCAACACTCAAAAAACTTAGTGCTATAGATGAATATGCAAAAAAATATGATCTGCTTGGTACAGGAGATGGTCGTGAAATAACTGCATCAATAAATAAATACTTGGTTAAATTTTTTGATATTTTTTTGAAACATGGCGACGATAAAGGAAGACCAGGTTTTAGTAGTTGTATTAAACTAGAGAATACTTGCATGGAATGTGGCGCAGGTCATGTTAAAGAAGAGTTGTAACAAATGGAGTATTTCGCGTGCGGGAGAATTGTGGGGATTGGTATGCCACTATTGCACTTCGTACGCCAAAAGTAGTGGACGTCCGAGTTTATAAATATAATTAAATCAAACAACCACAAAGTAAGCTGCTACTTCGAAGCCAGATCATACAGGCATACAGGGTCAACTCCCAACAACTAACAACGAAACGAAATGGTTTTCGTTGTTAGTTGTTGGGATTTGACCCCGATGGCCTCAGAAATAGCTGAGACCGAAGCTAAGATTACCGAAATTGTGAATGCCCAAGCTGAGGGGCCTGCTCAAAAGGCAAAGAGAGAGGATCTCGAGGTTGAAGAGACTCATGTGAAATATTTAAACAAAGAGAAAGAAAGGATTGAAAAAGAACTTGGGGAAGAGATAGCAAAGATACAAGAAGATAAAGAAAAAAGAGAGGTCATCAAGGAGGTCTTAGAAAGAGTCTCCATTGATTACTTTCATATTAGTGATGTTTATGAAATAAAAACATGGGTATCCCCTGATGATCATCACCATGCCAATCCAATCAACGATAAATGCCAGGCGGCAATAGCGCTGGTAACCGCAGAGGTTCGTGTTGAGAGAGCTGAGAAGGATAGAATACAAGCGATCGCGGCAATAGCTAAAGCAGATGCAGAGATCCAAGGTAGTTTAGGTTGGGAGCAAGCTGAACGGGATAAAGTAGCTGCCGAAATTGTTAAACAAAAGGCTGAAAAAATTATAGCCAGCGAGCAAGCTGCGTTACAAGAAGCTAAACAGAATTTAGCAAAGATAGAAAATAGTTATAAATCAGGCAACTAAAAAGCAAGCCAATGCTTCGTAATCAGTAAGCAGGAGGTTCGATCCCTCTTCTCGGCACCGATACTGAAGCGGTTTGTACTATGACTGTCTGATTCGCTAAAAAACATATTGTGGTGATTTTGTGGGGATTAATAGTTAATTACGGCTTCCTTAGTAAAACCCCATTTATTATTTATATGCTATAATATTAATTTTCCCGCGACAAGCTGCTGGGATAAGGCTATGGGGGTTTACCAAGAGGAGAAGCATAGCTCTCCACTTGGGCAACTCCTGGGTTCATACCAAAAGTTAGTCCTAGCTTCGGTAGGTTGTCGGACTTGAATTCTCGTGATTGACAAGGAGTAAAATATGTTTGCTAATTTTAGATATCATATATCTGCCCCAAAAACCTTAGCTGTATTTATTTTCCTATTTTGCGCTTTACTCCTAGTGTTTTTGTCGCCAACCATATTTGCAGCTAAAATAAATAAAAACAATATTCAGGAAATAATGATGCCACAAAATATAATTAACAAAGAAGAAAATATATATTCCTTTTTATCTAGAGAGGATTACCGTCATAAAGAAAAAAGTATTGCTAAGTGGTGGAATGGCTTTATTACAGCAAATAACCTCATTAAAGATTATTTCTCTTCAAACCATAAAAGTAAATTAGATTTACCTAGGTGGATGCACGAAAATCTTCAAGCCATAGATAAGAATTTAATGTGGGAATTTTATTCTGGAATTAAAAAGAAACATCGGCTAGTAATTACGAGCGAAGGGCAAAGAGACTTAGAATTACTTATAAGAAAAATTTTGGCAGATGCTCCAGAACTAGAAGAATGGGAGTTTTATGGTTATAGGTTATCTGAAAATATAAATAATGTATCAAATATTATTAAAGAAACAAAGGGGTGGGATGAGATTACTGACATCAACACTATTAAATTTGAAATATCCAGAAATAATTTAAATAGACTAGATATTGTTTATTATCTGCCATCTATCAAAAACACTGAAAATATATCGGCATACATGTTCTTGTTGACCACCCTAGTACTAGGAGAAGAAGTTGTAGATAAATGGATAGGGTATATAGACATTAAAATTGCTGACAAAAAAAGCTCGGCTAATAAAGATCATGCAAATATATCTACTTTAAATCTAAAAGTTAATGAGGAGCTAAAAAATATTAAAAATAATTTGCCAACCATTCCATACTTTCTCGCTTCATTTAATTCCTGGACTGTTGCCAAGTTTAACCCCAAAAAACAAAACGAGTATCTTCATAGAGAAGATATAGAATCTTATGCGCTATTTTCAAAAGAGATGCTTGAGCCATTATTAGAAAGAAATTTTTTTGATTCCGAAAGATTTTCTCGTCAGAATGAAATTTTTGTCTATTTAAAATTTAATAAAAAAGTTGGTAATACAATTTCTCAAGATCTTAAAAGCTTGAGCGATACGCTAGACAATCACCTGAGAAAAATCAACTTGGGTTGTGTAGTAGGGATAGCTACGGGATTAAAATATTTATATATAGACCTTGCCTTAATAAATAAAGTTACATCTATTCAAGAAATACAAAAAATAATATGTTCATACAACATAAATAACAACTTTAAGCTGTTATTTCACGATGCAGTATTGACTAATATAAGTATAGACATCTGTAAACCCAAGCCCCGGGATTAAATATGCATTGATTGCATTAACTGCACCAAGAATATCAAAATTGCACCAACATTATTGGGATATTTTAACCAAGGTTCTGTTAGACAAACCGAGCGCTTACATAGTGGGACTTTTGTGGGGATGGGTTAACCATTGTTGCGCATTGTTGACCAAATGTAGTGGGCATCCCGCGTTATAAATATAATCAAATCAAACAACTACGAAACAAGCCTACGATTCGAAGCCAGGTACTCTATCCATCTGAGCTACGGATGCGAACTTGATATTCGTGGCTTACATCGCAATCGTTTAATTCGCCTAAATCAATTTGTAGAAGTTTTGTGGGAACTAGGATTTTGCCCCTCCATTTATACTAATTTGCACTAACATAAACCTGCCCCGTTAGGTCTTTAAAAGGGTTTTGTTCTGCATTAATTTTTGCAGTTTCTGTCGCAAATTTTGGCATAACAAAATTTTTTACACTTACATTTCTGCCAGGACTAGGAATTATCCTGCTAACGCATAAAATTGAAATTATTTTCGTAGATTTGGGAAAAAATATTAGAAATATTGAATGCCGCTGGTGCTTTACCTCTCAAAGAGATAGTGGCAAAATTGCCACGGATACCAGCCGAAAGAATCTTACGACATGAAATGTCAAAGTTGCTTAAGTTAGGGTTAGTAACATCTCAAGTCTCAACTAAAAATATAGTTTGGCTGCTTGATGATTCGGTAATAATTCGATAATTACGTGTGAAATGATTAATTAACGCGAGCAATGTCATGACATATAAACAACAGCATCAACTATTTAGAAAATATAAAATATTTCATAAGTTGTTTTCAGTTATTTGGCAAGATAGTAAAGAAGGGCAACTTAGGATAATCGCGGGTATGGCATTAGTTATTGTCGGTTCCGTGTTAAACTTAACTTTGCCGTGGTGTTTAAAATTTATAATTGAATATTTTAACCGTCCCGATTTATTTTCCACATTGGTTTTATTGTTAACATCATATGGAATCTTGTGGTTAGTGGCTCATCTAACCATTGGGTTGCGCCAAATCATTTTGTATAGAGCATTTGAGAGAGGTATTCACAGATTTGCTGCTGAAGTATTTCAAAAGATACTAAATCTTTCTTTAAAATATCATGTTTCTAATACTACCGGTAGTATCATGAATAGTTTCGAGAGAGCCCAGATGTCTATTCCTACCATTCTATTTTGTTTGATATTTATTATATTTCCAATGGTTATAGAGAGCATCATCGCTGTAAGTATTTCGTGGTATTACTATGGAGTAACAATGGCAGTGATACTGTTTTCAATATTTTTATGTTATGCGCTTTTTACCTGGTTATGTATTCCTTGGGTGGTAGAAGCGCAACGGCAAGGTAACAAATGCCTCCGGAGAGTAAGTGATTATATGACCGATGTATTAATGAACGTTGAAGGGATTCATTATCATTCGGCGCAGAAACTAGTATCACTGGAATGTGAAAAACGGCTGATGGCTAGAGAAAATGCCATGACTAAACAACTGGTGCGTACAGATGCAATATCTGTGGGGCAAGCAATAATCGCTGGTATAGGTTTTATCTGTATGACGCTAGTAGTTGGTTTTAAAGTGATGAATAAGCAGTTAGTGGTTAGTGATTTTGTCTTGATCAATGGATATTTAATCCAATTTTTGATTCCTCTTAGTGCTATCGGGGTTACTATCTTGCGTAATATAAGAGAAGGGTTTACGCGGATGGAGGATGTTATGGCGTTACTTAATGAAAATGAAACTATAGTTGATAACCCGTTAGCCGAACCAATTAAACAAAATACGGTTGATATATCTTTTAATAATGTTTCTTTTATCTATCCTGATAAAGAAAATCATACCTTAGAAGATATTAGTTTTTATATACCTGAAGGAAAGTCTGTAGCGATTGTAGGAGCTAACGGGTCAGGAAAATCTACGATAATGAAATTGTTATACCGTTTGTTTGATGTATCAAAAGGGCAAATAACTATTCAGGGAGAGGATATAAGAAACATTAAATTGTCGGAATTAAGACAACTAATAGGAATAGTTCCCCAAGAAGTATTTTTATTAAATGATACTATTTATTCTAATATATTATTTGGTATGGACAAAAATGCTGTTGGAGATGATTTTGAAAAGGTTACACAAATAACTAATATTGAAGAATGGGTTAATACTTTGCCAGATAAATATATGACCGTTGTGGGGGAACAAGGTATAAAGTTATCTGGTGGTGAAAAAAAGCGAATCAGTATTGCTAGAACTTTGTTGAGAAACCCAAGAGTTCTTATCTTAGACGAAGCTATGGCATCACTAGATGTTGATACTGAGTTCCAAATACTTGACCACATACAAAGGAATTATGAGAAATTGACCCGAATAGTTATAACGCATAATGTAAAATATCTTCCTGATGCGGATACAATTATTTATTTGGAAAATGGAGGCGTAGGAGCTGAAGGTAATCATAATGAACTATTGACTAAAAATGAAGGATATAGAAAAGTGTGGCAGAAATAGACAGATTCGAGCATGGGGATTTTGTGGAGATCGTTACGCCATAGCTTGCCTTGCATTGGCTTGTAAGGAAAATAGAACTAATTTTAAATTTTTTAGATTATCCGGGGAAATTTTTAATTAGGAGCTGAACGGTTTTTATACGCCAAAATGTCAACCTCCCATTTTGGGGAAAACTCTAATTCATTTCTGTCCAGTTTATTGGGGGGGAGGTCAATTGCCTGTTTGAAATGTAAGAGTCGATACCTTTTTTTGTTACCACTGTATAGCAACTATATTTTTGTTGGCTACAATAGACATAAAAAATCAGGATTAATATATGACAACACAGCAAAAAAATAAAACCATAACTATTTTTGCTCTCGCGTCCTTTTTCGCGTAAAAAAGCCAGCCAAAATCTCCCTGATTTTGGCATTCAGCTGCGAAAAGCTGCTCTTTTCAGTAAGCTCCTTTACGGAGGCGAGCTTGGTGGTTTTTCAAAATTTGTGGTATAGGCAAACCATTTGCCGATGGTTTGTTTTTGCGCAAAACCTGCGGCCAGGGCAAGCGCGCTTACTTTTCTGCGCGATTGAAAGTGCGGATCAAAAATTATCTCGGTAATGGATAATATTCCCCCAGGTTTGAGAGCGTTAAAAATATGATTTAGGGCCGGGTTTTGTTTTGGAATCTCTCCCAAAACTGTTACTAAGATTGCTCGATCATATTTGTTTGCCGCTAAGCTATACGCACCAATTTCCCCATGTAGAAATTGGATATTGGTTAATCCCAAGTAGGTGGCTTTTTGCTTGGTTTTCTCCAGCATGCCTAATTGAATATCCATTGCTGTTACCTCTCCTGTTGGACCAACCGCTTGAGCAATTGGGATGGTGACTCTGCCAGTGCCACAACCAATATCTAATACTGACATTCCTTGGTGTAGGTTTAAGTTTTTAACGATAGCATCAGCTTTGTGGGCGGGAGCTAAAGGATTGTCTAGCTCAACTAACCACGACAGCCAGGTTGGGCACGGTAAGGTTTGACGTTTGGAGTATAAACGCCAAAAAATCGTAAGGATGACTAATAGGGTAATAATTAAAGCTAAAGTCAACATACATTATCCTTTGTCTTATTCTAGCTATTTCTCATACACCGGAAACTTTGCGCACAAATCCAGCGCTTCTTTTTTGATCCACTCAATTGTTTTTTGATTGTTGATATCATCTAAAATATCACAGATCCAATTTGCCACCTGTTCGCTTTCATTTTCTTTAAAACCGCGGGTGGTAGAGGCTGGAGTGCCTAAACGAAGGCCACTCGTGACCATCGGGGGTCGAGGGTCGTTTGGTACTGAATTTTTGTTGGCGGTGATATTAGCTTTCGCCAGTGCCTCTAGAGCCTCTTTGCCCGTAATGTCTCTATTAATTAAACTAAGCAAAAATAAATGATTGTCGGTGCCGCCAGATACAACATCGTATCCTCTTTGCATGATAACTTTGGCCATCACTTTAGCGTTTTTTACTACTTGTTGTTGATAAGCTTTAAATTCAGGGGTCATCGCTTCTTTAAACGCTACCGCTTTAGCTGCTATCACATGGCATAATGGTCCACCCTGTAATCCTGGGAATACAGAAGAATTAAGTTTTTTCTCTAGGTCCGGATTTGATTTAGCTAAAATTAAACCCGAGCGTGGTCCCCGTAAAGTTTTGTGGGTGGTAGAAGTTGTGATGTCGGCAATTTTTACTGGTGAGGGGTATAAATCAGCAGCGATTAAACCAGCAACGTGCGCAATATCAGAAATTAAAAAGGCGCCAATTTCATCGGCCAGTTTTCTAAATCTTTCCCAATCTACAATTCTTGAATAAGCAGAAAAGCCCGTCATGATCACTTTAGGTTTATGAGAGCGAGCTAGACTTTCAGCTTGTGCATAATCAATCTCTCCAGTTTTTGGGTCTAAACCATAAGTGACTGCATTATAGATTTTCCCTGAAAAACTTACTTTAGATCCATGCGTTAAATGTCCGCCAGCTGCTAAATCCATGCCCATGATCGGATCTCCGGGTTTGATGCAAGCAAAATATGCCTCAGCATTTGCTTGCGAGCCGGAGTGAGGTTGCACGTTTGCAAAGTCAGCGCCAAATAATTTTTTGGCACGCTCAATCGCAAGATTTTCAGTCATATCTACATATTCACAACCACCATAATAACGCTTGTCTGGATAACCTTCCGCATATTTATTGTTTAATACTGATCCTTGAACGGCGAGAACTCTCGGGCTGGCGTAATTTTCAGAGGCGATTAATTCGATGTGTTCTTCTTGGCGTTGTAATTCTTTTTGCATCGCGTCCCAAACTTCTTGATCAAAATCAGCGACCGTAGGTGTGTTCTTAAACATAAACGTTCTCCATAAAGCTGGTTTATGAGCAACAAAAGTGAAGAGCATATTGTACTCTCAAGCAGAGGGGTTGCAAGGTTCATTCGGGATTTTTGTTTTAGTGTTATCTTACTGCCTGTAGTGCTTCGGTAAGATTTTTTACGGCGATGATCTCTATTTCTGGTATCGGTTTTTTCGGAGCATTGGCTTTGGGAATAATAACTTTTTTGAAGCCATGTTTTATGGCGGCTCTTATTCTTTCTTGGCCGCTTTGTACTGGACGGATCTCGCCGGCTAAACCAACCTCGCCAAAAACTACTAACCCTTGCTCAAGTGGGCGATTGCGGATACTTGATAATATAGCTAAAAGTAAGGCTAAGTCTATTGCCGTTTCTGTAATACGCACGCCGCCAACCACATTAATAAACACATCTTGGTTATAAGTTGGAATCCCGCCATGACGATGCAAAACCGCTAATAATATCGATAAGCGATTGGGATCAAGCCCAACTGTAACTCGGCGTGGATTGGTTAAGTGGCTATCATCTACCAGGGCTTGAACTTCAACTAAAAGTGGGCGGCTTCCTTCCCAGGTGACCATGATCGCACTACCAGAAATTGGCACATCGTGATTAGCAAGAAAAATTGCTGATGGGTTAGACACTTCTTTTAAACCGCGATCGGTCATAGCGAATATGCCAAGTTCATTTACGGCGCCAAAACGGTTTTTGGTGGCGCGAATTACGCGAAAGCGGCTATCTTGTTCCCCTTCAAAATATAGGACGCAGTCAACCATATGTTCGAGAACTTTGGGGCCGGCTAAGGTTCCTTCTTTAGTGACATGGCCCACGATAAATAAAGCTGCTTTTGATTGTTTTGCATAGCGTACAAGCTGAGCTGTACATTCTCTTATTTGACCAACGCCGCCAGGTGCTGATGGTATGATTTCGGTATACATCGTTTGCATCGAATCAATGGCGATGATTTCAGGCTGTTCTTGGATGGCGATATTGATGATTTTTTCAACTTGCGTTTCTGCGAGTAAAAATAATTTATCTTCTGGCAATTCTAGGCGGCGTGCACGCATGGCGATTTGTTGTAACGATTCTTCGCCGGTGATGTATAGAACTTTATGGTGTTGGCTAAGATTACACAGGGCTTGCAAAAGAAGTGTAGATTTGCCAATTCCTGGGTCGCCACCTATTAATACTGCTGAACCTACCACCAAACCACCGCCAAGAACCCGATCTAGTTCTTCAATGCTGGTCGGTATTCTGGATTTGGTGTCTGAAGTGACTTCGGCTAGTAATGAGACTGTTTCGGTCGTGGTGGCTAAATATCCGGAAAATCTGGGGTTGCTTTTTACTACGACATCTTCAACGAGACTATTCCAAGCGCCGCAATCAGCGCAATGTCCCGCCCATTTGGGATACTCGGCTCCACATTTTTGACAGGTGTAGACAAATTTAGTTTTGGTGGACATAAAAAAATGGTAGCATAAATATCAAATATGAACAAAGGTACATTATATATAATTGCAGCAGCTTCTGGTACTGGCAAAACCAGCCTTACTGAGGCGCTTGCGCGAACGGTAGAAAACATCAAAATTTCGGTTTCCCATACTACGCGCCCAATTAGGGCTAACGAGAAAGCTAATCAGCATTATTTTTATGTGACTGCCCCAGAGTTTGAAGAATTAATTAAAAAACAGGCTTTTTTAGAGTATGCCCATGTTTTTGGGCACTATTATGGAACATCTCGCCAAGCGATTGAGGAGAGCCTTAATGCTGGCTTTGATGTTATTTTAGACATAGATTGGCAGGGGGCGAGGCAAGTGCGGGAGCGTATAGCATGCACCACTATATTTTTGTTGCCCCCATCGTATGCTGAACTACGTCTTCGTTTGGAAAAACGAAAAAGAGAGGATTCCCAAGTGATAGAGGAGAGGTTGGCAGCAGCTAGTTCAGAGATTTCTCATTACAAAGAATTTGACTATGTTGTAATAAATGATAAGTTTGAGGATGCGTTGTTGGATTTGCAGGCTATTATTCGTAGTCACAGGCTACGATTGAACAGTCAAACAGCGAAACATAATAGTTTAATCCAAGAATTATTAAAAAATATCTAGTAAAAAGAAGAGGTTGTGTATGGCTCGAATAACAGTTGAAGATTGCTTGAAGCATGTTAGCAATAGGTTTGAACTAGTTTTAATTGCCAGTAAGCGTGCAAGGCAATTGATACGAGAGGGTGCCGATCCTTTAGTGCCGGCAGAAGGCGACAAAGTAACTGTTATCGCACTGAGAGAAATTGCTGCTGGTCTCATCAATAAAAGTATTTTAGAAGAACAAAAGACGATACCGAGAATTGTGGCAAGTGATGCTGAAGAGGTTATTCCTCAAGAGATTATCGAAGAAACTCAGCAAACGGAGCCGGAAGTAGGATCTGAAGAGCAAGAAGAGGCAAAAGAGCAAGAAGAGATGGAAGCGCAAGAAGAGATAGATTCGATACAGCAAGAGAATGCTGATACCTCGGATGCTGCGGAATAATTGCGACTGCTCTGTTGCTAGGGTCTCTTTTACGGAGGGTGTATGTCGCTATACAAGGAGCTTTACGAATACCTACATTACCTTGACCTTGATAAAATAGAACATATTTATCAGGCCTACCTTTTTGCTTTAGAACACCATTCTGGGCAAAGTCGTGATAGTGGTGAAAGATACATAAGTCATCCACTGGCTGTTGCTATTATTCTTGCCAAAATGCGCATCGATTATCAGAGTATCATTGCTGCTTTACTCCACGATGTTATTGAAGATACGCCAGTCACTAAGGAAGAAATAATAGCTAAGTTTGGGCAAGCAGTCGCTAATTTGGTCGATGGCGTTACCAAATTAACCCAAATTGAAGCTCCTGATAAAGACGAAACGCAAGCACAAAATTTTCGCAAAATGGTGTTAGCGATGTCACGTGATATCCGGGTGATTTTAATTAAATTAGCAGATCGATTGCATAATATGCGCACCGTTTCTGGTGCGGCACCTTTTAAACGCCACCGGGTTGCAAAAGAAACTCTCGATATTTATGCCCCTATAGCTAAGCGACTCGGGATGTATAATATGAGCATTGAGTTGGAAGATTTGGCATTTTCAGTGCTTTATCCACGTCGCTATAAGATTTTGGAGCAAGCAGTAGAGCGAGCACATGGTAAGCACAAAGAGGTAATTGCGCTGCTCACCCAAGAATTAAGTAATGCTTTTTCTAAAAGTGTTTTAAAGGATATTAAAATTTTAGGTAGGAATAAGCACCTTTATGGTATTTACAAAAAAATGCTAACTCATAAGGCTTCGCTTGATAATATCATGGATGTATATGCGTTCCGTATTATTGTACAAAATGTAGATGATTGCTACCGTGCTTTAGGCGTGGTTCATAATTTATATAAGCCATTGTTGGGGAAAAAATTTAGGGATTATATTGCGACGCCTAAGTTTAATGGCTACCAGTCCTTGCATACGGTTTTGCATGGTCCTTATAACGCTCCGGTTGAGATTCAGATTCGTGATAAGGCCATGGATCAAATGGCGGATGATGGTATCGCTGCGCACTGGTTATACAAAATGGAGGGGCAAGGGCTTAGTACTACGCAAATACGAGCGCAGCAGTGGGTAAATAAGCTCCTGGAGATGCAACAACATGCTAGCAGTTCTTCGGAGTTTTTTGAAAACGTAAAAGTAGATTTATATCCTGATAAGGTATTTGTATTTACCCCTAAGAGTGAGATTTTAGAATTGATGAGTGGTGCTACTGCGGTTGATTTTGCTTATGCGGTGAGTGAAGAAGTTGGAAATACTTGTGTTGCCGCTCGAGTCAACCGCCGTTTTTTGCCTTTATCTACGGTATTATCGAATAGTCAAACAATTGCGATTATTACTTCACCACAGGCAGAGCCTAATCCGGCATGGTTAAATTTTGTTGTTACTGCCAAAGCTCGAGGCGGGATCAAGCAATATTTGAAAAATAAAAAGAGAGAGGAGTTGATTGTTCTTGGTAAGCAGCTCTTGGAAAAGACTTTTGCTGAGTTGCCTTTTGATTTTCAAAAAATTAGCTGTGGAGTTATTGATGTTTTTATCAAAGAGAATGGTTTTGCTAGTTCTGATGATCTATATGAAGATATCGGCCTAGGAAATAAGGCTGCGATTTTGGTGGCATATCAGTTGATTAATAAGAGTGAAAGCAAAGATACGCTTATTACCGATGTGAATAATAAACCATTGTTAATTCGCGGGGCCGAAGGAGTGGCGATTACTTTTGCTGATTGTTGCTGTCCTATTCCAGGTGATCCTATTGTTGGCTATCTAAACGCTGGGTATGGTGTAGATATTCATACGGAAGACTGTGCTAATTTAACCAATTTACGCGAACAACAAGAGAAATGTTTGCCCGTTAGTTGGGCCAGCGATGTTAGCGGTGATTTTCGAGTAGCACTTAGCTTGGAAGTAGTTAATGAATTGGGGGCTCTTGCGGAGCTAACGCAGGCTATTGCAAAAGCCAATGCCAATATTGATGGAATAAGTAGTAGTTACGGGGGTAAATATAGTTTGCTTTCTTTACAACTTTTAGTAAAAAATTTAGCGCATTTAGAGCGAGTAAAGCGCCATATTAGCAATGTTAAGTATGTTGTTGGCGTGGTGCGTAAGAGAGGAGATTGTTGACCAGGTAAAATGGCAAGCAGTATGATTTTCTTAAGTTTTCCCTAAGATTTCTTTGGTTGACTTTAGGATTTATGCGTGGTTATATGCGCTCTTTGGTTTGTATAGGGGCTTGATTTGCTTATTTTCTTTAAAATGGTAGAATCCAAGCGTTGTTTAGTGTTTTATTATAAATTTTTTCGAAAAAATAGAGGATTATAAAATATGAAAAAACTTTTAGTCGTGAGTGCGATTGCTGCACTTAGTTTAACTTCAGTAGCTTTTGCCGGCGGTCTCCCAGAAGAGATGCCAGCAGCTCCAGCCGCTGTTGCTTCTTCTGATACCGGTGCTTATTTTGGTATTTCAGGTGGTCTTGGTTTAACCAATTGGAAAACTTTGAATGTTGCTGGCAGTTCTATTGGCAGTGATAACGGTGTCGTAGGTAGAGCTTTCTTAGGCTACGATATGAACAGATACTTTGCTGTAGAAGCTGGTTACACTTATTTCTTCAATCAAGCAAAGTTTAACGAAGGAGCTGTCCAAACTAATAAGGCCAAGCTTACCCATGATGTTGACTTAATGTTAAAGGGTAAATTGCCGGTTGTTGAAAACTTTGATCTTTTCGCCAAAGTTGGTGTTAACTACTTGATGACCAAGTTAGATAAAGACAAGCTTTTTGGTAATACTACTGAAACAAATCGTAAAGCATTTAATGTTGGTTATGGTGCTGGTGCTGATTACTACATCACTCCAAATGTTATTGCTAGCGTTGAGTGGTTACGTTTCAACGGCAATGCAAAACAAGACAATAAGTATCAACCAAACACTGATGCCTTCATGGTCGGTTTAAGATACAAATTTGATCTGTAATCTTTTAGATTAAATTAGTTTTGTAAAAAGGGCGGATAATATTCGCCCTTTTTTTATTCTCTTGATTTATTTGATACATAGCCTAAACTACAAAAGATTGTAATAATATTTAAATGAGGGCATTTGATTATGTATAAAAAAATATTGGGTATAGTTGTGCTGGTTTTAGGCTTAAGCCAGATAGTATTGGCTGATGATTTGGTTGGTGGCGATGATTCATCTGGAGCCCTTACCGCCGATAATAGCGTAAGTGGTTCGCCTTATAATCCTGGAATCTATATTGGTGGACAATTTGGGACCACTAATCTGCACTATAGTGGCTATGAATATATAACTGCCAATAGCAGTTATGATAGTAAATATCAGTTTGCTGCTCGCGGATATCTTGGGTATGCATTTTCTCAATTTATATCACTTGAATTAGGTTACGATTATTTTGGTTTTCCAAAGTTTTGGAATAGCACTAACAATGCAACCCAAAACATTGTGCAACATGGTTTAGATTTCATGGCGAAAGCCAATTTACCACTCGATTATGGTTTTGGTATATACGTTAAAGCCGGGCTTGCTTGGGTGTATCGTAGTGCTTTACACGCAAATGGCGGACTTTTTGCTGAAAAAGAGGCTAATAGCAAGTTTCCACCAATTGGCGCGGTGGGTGTTAACTATTGGTTTGCTCCTAATATGGCTTTGGATCTTTGTTGGACTAAGACGATGCGTGTCGGCAGTCTACCAACTATTGATCTTTTTACCCTTGGGTTTATTTATAAGCTCAATATATAAAGTATCAAGCTTGGCAAAAAGGGAGGGTTAGCCTCCCTTTTTGTTTGTAGTGACAGGGCGGTTTTTTAATTAAGTAAGTTATGCAATTGAGACACCCCAAAAAAATCCTAATAATAGCGCCCCCGTGGATCGGGGATATGGTGATGACTCATGCGCTTATAAGATTTTTAAAAAAGCAAGATCCTAATTGTATTATTGATGTTTTTGCAATTCCAGTGCTTCAGCCGCTAATAAAAAGAATGCCAGAGGTTAATCGCTATATAGTCTCCCCTTTTAAGCATGGTGATGTAAAGTTATTTGAGCGGTTTAAAGTGGGGAGGAGTCTTAGGGTGGCTAAGTATACCCACGCTTATTTTATACCCAATTCTTTTAAGTCAGCGCTTGTTCCACTTTTTGCAAGAATCCCTCGAAGAGTAGGCTGGTGTGGTGAACTGCGGTATTTTGTTTTAAACGATATCCGAATTTTAGATACCAAGAAAATTCCACTAATGGTAGAGCGTTTTGCTACTTTAGGGTGCAAGCAGGGCGAGATCTTACCAAAGCCGATGCTCTTGCCAGAGCTGCTGGTGTCAGCGGAGGGGCGTAATTTAGTTCTCAATCGGTTAAACATATCTTTATCTGGAAAACCGATTTTGGCAATTTGTCCGGGGCCAGAGCATCGGAGCGCCAAACGTTGGCCGCCTACCCATTTTGCTGATGTTGCTATAGCTAAAAAGAAAGAGGGGTGGGATGTTTGGATTTTTGGTGGTCCAAAAGAGAGGGAGCTTGCCCAAATAATCCAAGAACGTAGCAATAATATTTGTCTAGATTTAACAGGGAAAACTGATTTGGGCGAAGTGGCAGATCTTTTATCTTTGGTAACGGTGGTGATAGCAAACGATTCAGGGTTAATGCACGTTGCTTCTGCTTTAAATAAACCAGTGGTTGCTATTTATGGTCCAACGCCATCAGAAGTTGCGCCACCGCTTACTAAAAATAAGTTTAAAACCCTTTCAATAAACTTACCATGTAGCCCTTGTGCAAAAACGGACTGCATCTTAAGGCACAATAAATGTATGTATGATCTGAGGCCAGAATTGGTGTTACAGGCGATTGCTGAGGTATGTTCTTAGCCGGTAGATTTGCCTTTGCGTAAAAAGTTTCAATCTCCTCAATTTTAGTTATAATGTAACCATATGCACTGTCCATTTTGCAATGAAGTAGATACTAAAGTAATTGATTCTCGCCTGGTTAGTGAAGGGAAGCAGGTGCGAAGACGTCGCGAATGTGTGGTTTGTGGTGAGCGTTTTACGACTTATGAGGCGGCAGAATTGGTAATACCACGGGTGATCAAGCGTGATGATACTCGCCAACCCTTTGATGAGGAAAAATTGCGCCACAGCATGCGCCGAGCTTTGCAAAAACGTTCGGTAAGTACTGAGCATCTTGAGGAAGCGGTGCAGCTTATTATGCACAAATTACGCGCTACGGGTGAACGAGAAGTAAGCTCGCAAATTATTGGAGAAATGGTTATGGATGAATTGCGGAAGTTAGACCAGGTAGCCTATGTTAGGTTTGCTTCTGTTTATAGAAGCTTTCAAGATGTTAAGGCATTTAATGCTGAAATAAAGAAATTACAAAAAGATACTAAATAATGAAACCATACGCACGTCGTAAAGCACGTTTTTTAGCGCTACAAGCCATTTATCAGTGGCAGTTAAATGTTGATAGTGTAGCTAACATTAAACTGCAATTTCTCGATAAAATTAACTCTAAAAAAGTGGATGCTACCTATTTTAATGATCTGTTGGATGGGGTTATTAATGATGTAGCAGGTATTGATCAAGCCATTACTCCGTTTCTCGATCGCAAAATAGCAGAGTTAGATGAGGTGGAGCTTGCAGTCTTAAGGCTGGCGGCTTTTGAGTTGATGCAGCGCCTTGATGTTCCGTACAAAGTAGTGATCGATGAGGCTTTAGAATTAACCAAAAATTTTGGCTCCACTCTCGGTTATAAATATGTCAATGGGGTTTTAGATAAAGCCGCTAGACAATTGCGGCCTTCTGAGTTTAAGTCCTGACCCCTTGTGTTGCTTCTTTTTCTAAGGCTAATTGTATCAACGCTTCTTTTTGTTTAAGCAAAATCTGACAAGATTCGAGACGTTGTTTTTCTTCATTGTATCTTTCGCTCGGCGCTTGAGAGACTAAATTTAGGAATTGTCTTGGGCTCATTGATTTTTCTCCATTTTGCATTAATAGATTACTAACTCTTACTGATGGTAAAGCATAGAAACATCTTATTTTTCTAGGATCAGCGCCTTTATTTAAAAGGAGTTGTACGTTTCTCGCTTTATTTTGCCAAATCGTGATTGCTAGTACATTTTCATTTGCGGTTGACATGAAATGACAGAACAATAAAGATGTTAAGATAAAAAGTGGTACAACTAATAAAGTGTTATCCCAGGCCAATGTTGTTAATATGTTGCGACTAGGTGTGCATAGAGAAAAAATGCACAAGAGAGAAGATAAAACTAATAAAGATAATATAAAGATATTAGATTTTTTTTGCGTAAAAAACGATTTTTCAGTGTTTAAGTTCATATTAACCTCCTTTTTTGTGTTACTTTTTTTGCAAATTTCCATTTGTTGCTTATGTTCATTTTGCATGAGTTAATTTATACTCCTCAATTATTAAAGAATTATTAGGTGATTATTAACGGACGCTTAAGTAATTGGTAATTTTTAACCTAGAAAGAGCAGTTGGAACCTACTGCTCTTTCTAGGTTTATGAATTTTAGGTATAAATCTGCTAGTTACAGCTTAATCAATTTTTTGACTACGCCTGTGGTATGAACCACGGGCTTGTCCAAGGTGGATAAGCTCTGTATCTCCCCCTTGGCAATCCCCCATTCCCCCATTGCTTTGTTCCCGCGCGAAGACCGCGTGGAATAAATTTAAAATGGCGATGGTTTTTGTTTTGTAAATACTTTTTGCAACCTTTTGATTTATAGGATACTCTATTCCAAATAGAGATGATGTATTATTGTGGCATTGCATTTTTTATATTATTTTAATGGTTATTTTAGATATTTTTTCTAAGAACGAGAATATGAATACAAACATAAAAAAAATCTTACTTATAGGTTTTTGTGCTTTGGGTATTGTTGCCTGTGCTGCTAAAGATTATAGCCCAAATGATTTTAAGGATTATACAGCCAAACAGATTTTGCAAAAAGGGGAGGCTGCGCTTGCCAAACGTGATTATACTGAGGCGACAAGATATTTTGAGGCAATTGATGCTCTCTATCCTTTTGATCCTGAGGCTGAGCAAGGACAGTTAAATGCGATTTATGCCTATTATAAGGCGGAAGATTATGCTTCAACGCTTGCTGCTGCCAATCGGTATATTCATTTGTATCCAGAAGGTAAGCATACCGATTATGCCTACTATATGAAAGGTGTAGCAAACTTTGATAAAGATCGTACGCTCTTACAAAGAGTTTATCCGAAAAAACCTGAAAGTCTCGATGTTACCAACTTACATGAAGCATTTCTTAATCTTGGTGAATTGCTAAATAAATTTCCGAAGAGTGTCTATGTCAAAGATGCAGAGAAACGGATGCTTTATGTGCGTAATTTATTAGCAGAGCATGAGTATCAGATAGCTAGATTTTATTTCGATCGTAAAGCCTATATAGCAGCAGCTAATCGTGCAAGTTACGTGGTTAAGCACTTTGAGGGCGCCCCCCAAGTTAAAGATTCTCTAAAAATCATGGTCAAGTCTTATCGGTTTTTAGATCTTGATAAGCAAGCACATGATGCCGAGCGGATTTTGCGCTTGAATTATCCCAAAGAGCGAATTTAACCAATTGCCGAAGACTACTGTTAAGGCCCTGCATAGGGACTGTTGCAATCCGAGATTTTATAGCATTTCCCTAAAACATAGATCCTGATCATTTTACGCAGAGTATAAATCCTTTAAGATAATTAGTTTCTATAATCGCCGGATGAACCGGGTGATCTTGAGCTTGGTGTAATTGTTCAATAACAACCATCTGACGCTTTTCAGCCAGCATTGCCCGGCGCAAAATATCAAGTAGCATATCTCGCGATAGATGCAGTGAACAGGAGGTTGTTACCAGAATGCCATTTGGTTTTAAAACGCGGAAAGCTGCGCGATGTAAGCGTAAATAAGCCTCAGTGCCAGTGGTAATATCTTTTTGTCTTTTTATAAATGCTGGGGGGTCTAGAATAATTACGTCAAACAATTGCTCGGCAAGTTGTAAATCTTTTAATGCTGCGAAAGCATCGGCGCATTCGGTGGTGATTTTATCACTAACATTATTTAAAGCGGCATTTTGTCTTAATTGTTCTAAAGCAAATTCAGAAGAGTCGATGCAGGTAACATGTTTTGCGTGATTTACTGCTGCAGTTATACCAAAAGCGCCGCAGTAGCTAAAGACATCTAAAACGGTCTTATTTTTAATGTAGGGTATCAGCCGCGCGCGATTTATCCGTTGGTCATAAAACCAACCAGTTTTTTGTCCAGTTTTTATTGGGGCATTAAAAGAGATTTCGTTTTCTTCAAGAGCTGCTAACTCTTCTGGTGCACCGTATGCTACTTCGATATAAATAGGTAAACCTTCGGTGGTGCGGATAGAGCTATTATTACGCAGCAAAATAGCCTTTGGTTGAACCACGGTAATTAAGGCTTCTATAATAAGTTCTTTTAAATTTTCCATGCCGGCGGTATTAAGTTGGACCACGAGGGTAGAGTTAAATCGGTCAACAATTAACCCGGGGAGCAGATCACTTTCACTAAAAATTAAGCGATAAAATGGTCTGGTGAAGCACATTTCTCGTAGCAATAATGCTTGTTTGATCCTTTTAGCGAAAAAATCAACATCAATTGCTGTGCTTGGGTCGGAGGTTAAGAGGCGGGCGCTAAGTAAAGTGCGAGGGTTGATATAGCCGATGCCTAAGATTTTATCGCGAGCAGTTCTGATTTCAACTATTTCACCGGCAGTAAAGTCTTTAAGGGGTGAAAGTTTAATGTCAATTTCGTTACTGTATACCCACAAATGTCCTGCGAGTAGGCGGCGTTCTTCATTTTTTTTCAAGATTAGTGTTTTCATATTACTTAGAGTTTTTAAATACTATTCGAATTGGGGTGCCGGAAAGTTTAAGCGCTTTACGAAAAAAATGCTCAAGATAACGGCGATAACTTTCTGGTAAAAGGTCAATGCGTGTGCCATGGATGATGATGGTAGGTGGTGCATAATTTCCAGCATGAGCGTAGCGGGGCTTGATTTCGCGGCCGTGCGCCATGGGTGGTTGATGAGTTTGTATTGCCAGTTCTAAAATTTTATTTAATTCTGGAGTGCGTAGTTCTTTGTTGGCGCTTGTATATGCTTTATTAACCGAACCAAATAAATCGCCAACGCCGGTACCATGCAAAGCTGAAATAAAATGAATGTTAGCAAAATCAAGAAAAGTTAAGCGACGCTCAAGTTCTCTTTTAATTTTATCTCGTTGGGATGGCAGTAAGTTATCCCATTTATTGACTGCGATCACCAAAGCCTTTCCGGCATCAAGCACAAATCCCAACAATTTTAAATCTTGATCGGTAATGTTTTCTGTGGCGTCGATTAAAAATGCAACAACATCAGTAGCTCCTATTGATTGTAGCGTTTTGATTATAGAGAACTTTTCTACTTTTTCTTCGATTCTACTGCGTCGCCTGATGCCGGCAGTGTCAACCAGGACATAGTCTTTGTTGTAGCGGTTAAAATCGATAAAGATACTGTCGCGAGTAGTGCCGGGTTGATTATGTACTATCAATCTTTCTTCACCGAGAATGCGATTGATTAGAGTTGATTTACCAACATTAGGGCGGCCAACAAAAGTTATTTTAATGGCGTTTTTTTGGGTTGTTGGAATTATTTCTTCTTCAGCTTTTGGTAATTGTTTGGCGATCTCGGTTAATAGATCTTGAAAGCCAATATTATGTTCGGCGGATATTCCAAGACATTTACCTAAGCCGAGTTCATGAAATTCAGCGGTGACAGTAGCGCTTTCTTGCCCATCAATTTTATTTACCGTGACTAAAATGGGTTTGCTTAATTTACGTAGTTTACGTGCTAAAATTTCATCTTCAGGGGTAAGGCCGCTTTTGCCATCAACTAAAAATAAAATTATTTGCGACTCTTTGATGGCTAATTCGGTTTGTTTTTCCATTAATACTTCTATTGGCGACTTGGGTTTACCAATGCCGCCCGTATCAATAATGATCGCATTTTGGCCAGCGATTTTTGCTATGCCATATTGGCGATCGCGAGTTAATCCAGGCATGTCGCTAACAATTGCGTTGCGAGTTTGGGTGAAACGATTGAATAAAGTAGATTTGCCGACATTAGGACGGCCAACTATAGCTATGCTTAACATTGTTATTCCACCATCTCCACCGTATATCTTTCTACTTTAATGGTTTTTGACCAATAGTCACTAGACAATCCAGCTTTTAATTTTAAATGCTGCAAAAATAGCTTTGGTTCGGGTAATAATTCCCAAACTGAGGGCAAGAAAGTACCGTGACAATCATTGTCTGAAATAATTAAGCCGTCAATACCTGGGCGTATTTGTTTTAATAGATCCTCTTCTGAGCTAAAGGAAATTGGGCTTGATTTAGAGAGAATAGAAATGTGTTTAGAGATGCTTGAGTATTCTTCCCTGGTTAGAGGCATAAACCTTGGGTCACGAAATGCCGCAGCATAAGTGTTGTGTGCGATATCTTGAACCAGAGGTTGGTACGCTTCAAGCGAACCAATGCAGCCACGTAGATTTTTGTTGATTTCGAGAGTGACAAAACTTGCGTCGTTTTCACGCAGTTTTTCCGGATAATCTTCAAGTTTTATTGGTAAAATCTGTCGTGTTTCTAGGCCAAACCTAATTACATCGTCCACAACTTTTAGCAAAATTTGTCTTTCTTGGCGATTGTAGTTATTCATAAGTCATAATTTTTATTTAAAATGGAATGCTCCATAGCCAACCACGGCGTCTTTGGGGCCCTCCGTATCGCCGGAGTTACGTAAGTCTACTTGTGATCCCTTCATTTTTTTTCTGGCAGCAATCGTTAGTAACCCTTTAATAGCGACTGCGCCGCAAGCATCATCGGCAGTAAAACCGTCAGGATTTAATGAGGTTATTGCCCGGGCTGTTTTACTATCCATATTTTGTGCCACCTTATAAGCGTTATAATGACTGAGATCGGAGCTGATGACAACTAAAGTTTCTGGCCCATCCCAGAAGGTTTCTAGTAGTTTTTCTACTTGCTTGGGGGTAGTAAAACCGACTAATAATGGGATTAGAGAGAATTTTCCTAAGGTTAATTGTAAAAATGGTAGTTGAACCTCAAGAGAATGCTCAGCATTAAATGCTTCGTCAGCTATGTTTAAATCGGAAAAATCAGCTTGAGTTATGGTTTTTTGATCGATAGCAATTTTTCCTAGCGGTGTCAGATAATAGTCAGCAGTAGTGGTAGCAATTCCATTTATCGGGTGGTGATGTGAAGGGGCAAATAATACCACCCGTTTAATTTTGTCTTTAACTTGGGTCAGGCAGGCGTATGCTGAGGCTGCAATGGGCCCAGAATAGATGTAGCCAGCGTGCGGGGCAATAATCGCTTTTGGCGGTGTTATCTTTGCTTTATCTGCAGCATCAGCTAGCATTGCTAAAACATCTCGGCGTAAGATGTTAGGATCTTCTGAATAGAATTTGCCGGCGACGCATGGTTGTATTAACATATATGTAACCTCATAAATCAACAACGTTTAGGGTAAGGTGATTTTTGCAGAACTATACCCTGTGTAAAGTGAATTTAGGCGAGGCGCTCGTGTTTTTTGCGCCCGGAATTTACTTTTACGTAAATGAGGAGCGCAAAAAATATGGGTAACGAAGCATAAATTCATTTTACACATGGTATATGATAACACAAAATCATCCAACACAGTATTGGCATTTACTTGGAAACGGTAGGGTTCAGTGCGACCTTTGTCCGCAAGCTTGTAAATTGAACGAAGGGCAGCGTGGAGTTTGTTTTGTCAGGATGCGTGAACATGATCAGATTGTATTAACCACTTATGGTCGTTCGAGCGGTTTTGCTATCGATCCGATAGAAAAAAAACCATTAAATAATTTTTTACCAGGGTCAAAGTCGTATTCTTTTGGTACGGCTGGTTGTAACCTATCGTGTAAGTTCTGTCAAAATTGGGATATTAGTAAAGCTCATGAAGATGACATCTTGAATAAACGATCTACTCCTGAAAATATTGCGAAAACTGCACAAGCGAATGGGTGTCAAACTGTCGCTTTTACTTATAATGAGCCAATTATTTCTATGGAATATGCCATTGATGTTGCTAAAGAATGTCATAAACTGGGATTGAGAACCGTCGCGGTTACTAATGGTTATATTTGTGATGAGCCGCGGAAAGAGTTTTTTTCTTATATGGATGCAGCAAGGGTTGATCTTAAAAGTTTTACTGAAAGATTTTATAAAGAGATAGCGGGCGCCCACTTGCAGCCAATATTAGATACCCTGGTTTATTTAAAGAATTATACCAGGGTGTGGTTTGAAATTATTTGTCTTTTAATCCCCGATGAAAACGATTCGGCTTCTGAAATTATGGATTTAACAGCATGGGTTAAAGACAATTTAGGAATAGATGTGCCAGTACACTTTACAGCTTTTTATCCTGCCTGGAAGATGATTGATAAGCCGGTTACTTCTATAGAGACTTTAATCCGTGCTCGCGATATTGCAATGGGGGATGGTTTACGCTACGTTTATACGGGTAATGTCCATCATCCTGAGGGGAATGAAACGTTGTGTTACAACTGCAAAAAATGTGTAATTGCAAGGGTGGGATATGAAATTATTGAGTATCATTTGGATGGTGCTGGCAATTGTAAATTTTGTCATACTAAATGCGCTGGGGTTTTTTCATAGGCAGCTGTTTTTTAATTGTATTTACATGATTTTTAAGGTGAAAAATATTTTTTTGACGTGGTAATTTTTACTGGTGTATAATTTGCGCATTGTTTAAGGATATTTATCAAGCACACGGAGGTTCACATGAAAACATGGATTTTAAATAATGATCTTACACGCTCGCCACAAGCGGCACTGAAGATGTATAGTTGTGGTTATAAAAAAGCAAAACACGATAAAGAAGGGAGTTTCCTTAGTCGCAATCAGCAGCATTTTTTCGCACGTAAACTCAAGTCTAAAATAAAAGCATTGTCTAAATTATTAGTTAGAGAAAGTATAGCTGATATGGAAAGAAGCTAGGTTAATGGAAATGTTTTTTGATAAGCTTTTTAATGGTGCCTTCATCTTTTAAATGATCAAGAGCATGGTTAAGAACTCTTATTAATTCTACATTGTCTTTTGCTACGGCGATTCCATATTCGTGCCATATTAATTGCTTATATTTAGCTGGTAAGTTAATTAAGCGATATTTTTTGGGATCTTTTTGTGACGCACGCAAATGCTTAAGCGTTTGGTCGTCATCAATTACAGCGTCAACTTCTCCTTTTTCTAAAGCAATTAGAGGGGCGTCTTTGTCGCTAAAGATTTTAATTTTAATCATGTCGTTGTAAGTTTCTTTTAGATATTGAATATAACAGGTGTGTTCGCCAACACCAATGGTTTTGCCGCTTATCTCAGCTGGGGCAGCATTAAATAAGGTATTATTGGTGGCGATTAGCATGGCTTTAGTGGCGAAATATGGTTTGCTAAAACTAATCTCTTTTTGACGTTCTTCAGTAATGGTGATGGCATTAATCCATGCGTCGTACTTTCGGTTTTTTAATGAGGGGATCATGTCGCTGAATTTTTCATTACTGAAAGTACACTTGGCGTCGATGATCTTACATAAGGCTTTGGCAACATCGATGTCGAATCCTTGAAGCTCTTTATCAATGTGTTGGGAGGTGAAGGGTGGATAGATTTCAGAAGCGAATCTAATGTTAGTATAGCCGGCATCAGCGGTTGTGGTGATTAATAATAATCCGGCGCTTAAAATCTTTATGTAGTTGATCATATTACCCTCGACCTTGGTAACCTCCTGTACCTTTATTATTAGGAGCTCTAAAAGCCTCTCGTCCTTCGTGGGTGAAAATTTATGCCATTATAAATGTTTTTTATTAACTATGCTAATAGCTGTGATATAGTGCTGTTTTTGGTTATAATTACTTATTTTTGAGGAGTTAAATATGTCTTTAAAATCAGATCGATGGATCACAAAAATGGCGACCGAGCATCAAATGATTGATCCATTTGTTTCTAAGCAGGTTAAAGGAAATCACGAGGCTAAACTGGTTTCTTATGGTTTATCTAGTTATGGTTACGATGTACGTTTGGCCGAAGAATTTAAGATTTTTACCAATATTAAAGCGGCTATTGTTGATCCAAAGAATTTTAGTCAGGATAGCTTTGTTGATCTAAAGTCTAACGTGTGTATTATTCCTCCTAATTCATTTGTGCTTGGTCGTACGGTGGAGTATTTTAAAATTCCAAGAAATGTTTTGGTGATTTGTTTAGGTAAATCTACCTATGCGCGGTGTGGCATAATTGTTAATGTTACCCCGCTTGAGCCGGAGTGGGAAGGGCACGTTACGCTTGAGTTTTCTAATACGACTAATTTGCCAGCAAAGATTTATGCTAATGAGGGAGTGGCACAATTAATATTTTTAGAGGCGACGGAGGAGTGCTCGGTTTCTTATAAAGATAGAAATGGTAAATATCAGGGGCAGCAGGGTGTCACGCTACCTAAAGCTTAGGTGAGGAGTAGAGATATGAAAATTATTGATCAAACATGGGCATGGTTGCAAAAGCCATCTCAACCGCTTGAAATTATGGAGCTTGCTGGTCGTACTTGTTATAAATCTGAAAATCGAATTACTAAAGGTTCGGCAGCAAAGTTTGTAAAGATGATTTTAGAGCTTGGGCATGAAACGGTGCTTGAGCATGTTATTGCTTCGGTCCGTTTAACTACTAATCGCGGGGTGACTCACGAAATTGTCCGTCATCGGTTGGCTAGTTTTTCGCAAGAAAGTACGCGTTATGTGCGTTACGATGATCAGCTTACCTTTATTAAACCAGTGTGGTGGGATGATCCTGAGTATCCTGAGCTTGGAAAAAAGCATTGGTTAAAGGCGATGGAGCAGGCGGAGAAGAGTTATTTAATAGCTTTAAAAAATGGTGATAAGCCGGAGCAAGCGCGAGAGATGTTGCCTCATGCTATTAAAGTTGAAATTGTTATGACCGCGAATATGCGTGAGTGGCGTCATATTTTTGCTATGCGTTGTTCAAAAAAAGCACATCCACAAATGCGTGCTTTAATGCTTGATTGTTTGTGCGGATTTGCCAAAGAGATCCCGGTGGTATTTGATGATTTGGTGGAAAAGTTTAGTTAATACCTATTATCCTAAAAACGCTCGTAATAGGTTTCAACTCACGGATTTAGGATTATGCTAAGTACAGTGTGGCAGCATGATAAGAAGACCTAGCAAGTGGCGAGCTAGTAACATGCTTAAATCCGAGCTTATAAGCGAGTTTTGCCAGTTCGGCAAATTCTAGCGGCGTCACATAACGGATAACTTCCAGATGATTTTTTGTTGGTTGTAAATATTGTCCAATCGTTAATCGATCGACATCGTGTTTACATAGATCATTTAAGGTTTCTGCTATTTCTTCCCTCGTCTCACCCAGCCCTAACATCAGTCCTGATTTTGTTGGGATTTCTGGATAGAGTTCTTTATGTTTTTTTAATAGATTGAGCGAGGCTTGGTAATTAGCTTCTGGTCGCACTTGAGAATACAAGTTTGGTACAGTTTCTATATTATGGTTAAAGACGTCTGAAAGTGCTTGCCCTAAGATTTCTAAGGCAATACCCATCTTCCGACGAAAGTCTGGCGTCAGAATTTCAATTTTAGTTTGTGGTGAACGATTTCTGATTTCTTTTATGCAACTCACAAAGTGGGTTGCGCCACCGTCAGCTAAATCATCGCGGGTGACGGAAGTTATTACCACATATTTTAGGTTCATTTTTATAGCTGTGTCTGCTAAGTTAACTGGTTCAAGGGGATCAAGTGGTAGCGGAGCGCGCCCAGAAATTACATTACAAAAACGACAATTACGGGTGCAGACATCACCCATAATCATAAAAGTTGCGGTGCTGGCATTGAAACATTCGCCTAAGTTGGGGCAGGCAGCTTCTTCACAGACGGTAGCAAGTTTATTTTGGCGTAATAATTTTTTAATGGCGGCAATTTCTGGATTACATGGCCATTGGCTGCGAATCCATGGCGGTTTGGGGGTATGTGTTGACATAAGGGATAGTTTATCAGAAAAAAAAGAAATATTGCACTTTTAAGAGACTTCATTGAAGAGCGGTTATTAACCCCCTAGTAAACTCCATTTGCTTGCTTCACATGCTCTTTGTATTATGGCAAAATGCTTGGTTATGTAAGAAGTCTAATAATTGGTTTCTAACCTCAAATAAGGAGTGAGAATTTATGCCATCTTTCGATATAGTATCTAAAATTGATAAACACGAAGCAACGAATGCAGTTGATCAGGCCAATCGGGAAGTAAAAACCCGCTTCGATTTCAAAGATACCAATGCTCATTTTGAATTTGCAGAAAATGTAATTACTTTGATTGCGCCAAACAAATTTCAATTGCAGCAAATGCAACAAATTCTCGAGCCAAAATTAGCTAAGCGGGGTATTGATTTAACTTGTTTAGATCGTGGTGAAGCTGAGGAGAGCTTACACGAGGCAAGGCAAAAAATAACCATCAAGCATGGAATTGATCACGAGACCGGTAAAAAAATTAATAAGCTTATTAAAGAGTCGCAGATAAAAGTACAGTCGAGCATTATGGGGGACCATGTGCGGATTACTGGCAAGAAAAGAGACGACTTACAAGAGGTAATGGCATTAATGCGTAAAAGTGAAGTGGGTGTGCCGATTCAGTTTGAAAACTTGCGTGATTGAGAATTCGTGTGATAAAAGAGATGAACCATATCACCCTTGCAGTGGCCGATATCGAAAGATCGTTTGCGTTTTATCGCGATGTGCTTGGGCTAAAGCCGCTCGTCAAATGGGATAGAGGTGCTTATTTTTTAGTGGGTGATGATGCTGGAGATGGTTTTTGGTTTTGTCTGAATGTTGACTCTAAGCGTATACCCAATCCTTGTTATACTCATTATGCCTTTACTGTTAGTCCGGAAGAATTTGAGCAGCTGTCGGCGAAGATTACTAACTCCGGCGCGCAGGTTTTTAAAGATAATACCTCTCCTGGTGATTCATTATATTTTTTAGATCCTGATGATCATAAACTGGAGATCCATGTTGGTGGTTGGCAAGAGCGGGTTCGAGCGAAAAAAAACGATGCTAGTGGTTGGCAAAATGTGGAGTGGTTTATATGATAAAGTTACTCAAAAAATACAATACCCAGCTCATTTTAATCAGTGTGGTTTTATCGGTAGTACTTGGGATATATACGCCGGGTTTATTTGCTGATATAAAATTTTTAGGCGATATTTTCATCAATTTACTAAAACTATTTGCTTTGCCGCTAATTTCTTCTACCTTGATTGTTACTTTAGGTAACATGGGGAAAAATCTTCTCGATCTAAAATCTTTGGTGCGCGGTGCCGCTAGTTATATGCTCTTTAGCGAAGTGGTTGCCGTTACCATTGCTCTGGTCTTATTCAACTTATTTGATGCCGGAAAAGGTGTGGACCCCAATCTTATTTTGCAGGGCAATCAATATACCGCAACTAACGCTAATAGTTTGAACTTGGCAAATTTTTTATCGGCGATATTTCCGCATAATATTTTTGATTCCTTGGCAAAATTTGATTTGTTGCCGGTAGTGATTTTCTCAACGATGTTTGGTGTTGGGTGTTCAATTGTCGGGGAGGGTGCGCAAGCTATTACTAAAGTATGTGCTTCGGTACGCGATGTATCTAGCCGTTGTCTTCACGGAGTAATGCTTTTATCGCCATTTGGAATTTTCGCTTTAGTTGGGGTGGGGGTGGCAGCTTCAAGCTCTTCTGGGCAATTGGAAAATGGTTTTACTGCTTTAATCACGTTTGTGTCGTTATTGGTTGCTGGTTTATTAATCCACGCTTTATGGCAGTTAGTTTTTGCAGTTATTGTAAGTCGGCAAAGCCCATGGAAAATACTTAAAAACAGTGTGCCGGTGTTTTCTACCGCATTTGCGACTTCAAGTTCGGTTGCTACTTTACCAACGGCAATGGATACAGCGGATAGCTTAAAATCTGATCCGACGGTTACTAGATTTATGTTACCAATATGTGCCTCAATTAATATTGGTGGGATGATGATGTATGAAGTTGCGGCGGCGCTATTTTTCTCGCAGATATTGGGGGTGGATTTGCCGTTATCGCAGCAAATCTTAGTTGCTCTTGCCAGTATTCTTGGTGGTATGGCTGAAGGTGGTATTCCCGAGACTAGTTTAGTTAGTTTGGTTGTGGTGTTTAGAATAGTTAATGTGCCGCTCAATGCGATATCAGTTTTATTACCGCTTGATAGAATTATCGATCGTTTCAGAACTGTAGTAAATATTTTTGGTAATATGTGTGGCGTGATTATCGTTAGCCAGTTTTTAAAGAAAAACTCTAAACCTAACTAGTCATTCCGATATACCTCGATAATATTTGGCAATTTGCTTATTTTATCTAGGATGCTGCTTAAGGGTTGTAACCCCGAGATTTCAATCGACATTCTAATGTTGGCAAGACGTTCTTTTTTATCAATGGCAAGATCTAGTCCGACAACTGATAATTCTGCGTCAATGATAATATTGCTAATATCTCGGACTAATCCCTGGCGATCAAAAGCTTTAATTATAATATCGACGGGGTATCTATTCGCGGTTTTTTTGCTCCACGCTACAGTAATAAAGCGTTCCGGATGTAGCTTGTGGGTATGGAGAGCGTTGAGGCAATTGGTGCGGTGAATGGAAACTCCCCGCCCTTGAGTGATATAGCCAATAATTTTTTCTCCAGGGATGGGTTTGCAACAACTTGCGGTATAAACCAATAAATTGCCAACACCCTGAATATTAATGTCTGGGGTATATTTTTCTTTAAAGGGTGTGGTAATGGTGATTTCTTCGGGTATTGCGGTGGGATTTTTTTCAAGCTCAATAGATAATACGTTTAAAATAGTATTAAATTTAATGTCGCCACTACCAAGCGCTGCCAAAAGGTTGTCGTCGGTTTTAAAAGAAAGTTTATCGGCAGCAGTTCCCAGGTCAATTTTGCTTAGGTTTAAACGTTTTATTTCTTTATTTAATATTTCTTGTCCTTCGGCAATATGATGTTTTTGACTTTGTTTTTTAAACCAGTGTAGTATTTTTGAGCGCGCTTTCGATGTGTGTAAAAAACCTAAGCTTGGGATCAGCCAGTCACGGCTTGGTCCGCCATCTTTAGAGGTTAATATTTCTATTCGATCTCCAGTTTTTAGGGCGTAGGTCAGCGGGGTGATATTGCCGTTAATTTTGGCGCCACGACATCGGTGGCCAATCTCGCTATGCAAATGATAAGCAAAGTCGATTGCTGTTGCGCCGTGGGGAAGTTCTAAAACATCCCCGGCGGGAGTAAATACATATACATGTTCGCTAAATATTTGTTGTAAAGTTGAGGGGGTTTTTTTAGAACTAGTTATCTCTTGTTGCCAATCCATTACTTCACGTAACCAAGCTAGTTTAGTCTGATAATGCGCTTCTTGTTTTCCCTCTTTATATACCCAGTGTGCTGCAATCCCAAGTTCTGCTTGGTTATGCATGTCATAAGTACGGATTTGGATTTCTACTATCCGATTTTTTGGTCCATAAACGGCGGTATGGATTGAGCGATAACCGTTTGGTTTTGGCGCAGCAATATAATCATCGAATTCATCGGGGATGTATTGCCAAGCGCTATTTACCAAGCTTAAAACCGTATAGCAATCGGTAATGGTAGGGACAAAGATGCGTAGAGCACTTACATCATAGATTCCTGCAAGATCGGTTTTTTTACGATGCATTTTTCGATAAATACTGTAAATATGTTTAGTACGACCAGTTACTTGAAAGTTTTTTACGTGAGCATTAGCTAACGCTTTTTCTAGAGTTGCGACTACTTCTTTAATATATTGGTGGCATTCGGGGAAGCGTTCGGTGAGAGCGTCGACTATTTCTTGATATTTTTCAGGTTCAAGATAGTAGAATGACAGATCTTCTAATTCCCACTTTAGTTGGGCGATTCCTAGGCGATTAGTAAGCGGAGCATAAATCGCCATCGTTTCAGTTGCTAGCTGTTTTTTAATTTTTTCTGAGAGTGCTTTCGCGTTACGCAAAATATTAAGGTGTTCTGCTATTTTGATTAAAACGACGCGAATATCATCAACCATGGCGAGAAACATTTTTCTAATGTTATCGACATTATGATGATAATTAGAGCGATGTAATATATTTTGATATAGCTCGCTAATGCCAGACATGTGTTCGGTACCGCGAACCAACTTTGCGACCTGTTCTCCCAGGTGTTCAGTTATATTTTCTAGTGTTAGATCAGGGTGCGGGACACTGCTATGGAGAATTGCTGCGGCTAAGGTATGGCCGTCTAAATTTAATTGGTGCAATATTTCGGCAGTCATTATGCCTTGAGCTAAATGCGATTGCCCAGAGGTTGTTAATTTACCATCGTTAACTAATTGAGAAAGAGCGATCGCTTGTCTGACTAGTTCATAATCAGCTGGCTTTAATTCAGTGCTGATTTTTTGCAGCCAAGATTCCGGAGTTATAGTTTCCATAGGTGATAAATTATAATAGAGTTCTTTCAAAACCTGCTTCTTTTATCATATTACTATGTTGCACATTAGCTCGCAACGCTCATTTACCTGGAAATAAACCGCTTACTCGTTTCATGTGTGCCTCGGATCATGACAAAATACTGGGTTTTGAAAGAACCCCAATATTTAACGTTCCGGAAAAATAAAATGCAATATGTGTCTCAGGCTATCAAAAACAAAATAAAATTTATTCCACGCGGCTTGCCGCGTGAACAAAGCAATGGGGGATTGCCAAAGGGGGAGAGGCGCAGCTCTCTCCTTTGGATAAGCCCGTGGTTCATACCACGGGCGTAGTCAAAAAATTGATTCACGCTCGTAAGAGCAAAAGGCCTCACCAGCCCAGGCTAAACCGAGCGCTGTTTGCGAGGTGCAGGCCTGGGTAAATGATAGGCGCATAATTGCAAGCTCGTAAGAGCGAAACGCCTTCCCTGGTTTGGTGAAGCCTCTCGCTCTTCGAGCTTGGATCTGTTTTGCGTTCCGATCACCCAGGCCTGCAATTCGCAAAAAGCGCGAATTTTAGCCTGGGCTGGTGAAGCATTGCGCCCTTCGGGCGAGTCGATAAAAAATATTAGGTGGGTGTTGTTATTTGATTCCTACGGAGTTGGGGATTAATTTTTATTTTAATAAAGTTCGAAACCTGCGTCTTTTGACATGCTACTGCGCTCGACATTCGTTCGCAACGCTCATTTACCTGGAAATAAACCGCTTACTCGTTTCATGTGTGCCTCGGATCATGACAAAATACTGGGTTTTGAAAGAACCTCAATGGACTTTAAAAAGTAGGCCAAAACGTATTTTTAATCTTTTCTTAATACAGCTATAACCTGTTGTATTTCCAGTTGCTTTTTGAATTATTGCCGCGACGAATTAACCCTGCATCCGTCTTAAAATGGTATATAATTAGTACAGCGGCGAATCTCAGTTGGCTTATTATGGGTATCTCCTGCTATAGGATTGCTTAATTCGTTGATATCATGCGTAATGTTGTGCGATGTGATGTCTATAACTGTATTGCAAAAAGTGAGCTGGAGTTTGGCGCGATAATCAACAAACATATCGGTTCTGTAGGTTGAGTCAAATTAAGGTATTACTTTTTCAACAACTTATTAATTTTGTCATGGTGTAGATGAGTATGTTTTTAATTCCAAATAGATCGGTCATTATATCAGCAGTTACCTGCTGTTTATTGTTGTTATCAAATGGTTCTTTTGCAAATAATCAAAAAAATCTA
>JAJXWM010000057.1 GCA_021781615.1 Pseudomonadota bacterium | reverse complement strand
AAAGATTTATTACCGCAGTTTATCGACAAAATCCTCCTGGTTTGACGTATTTTACATAAAAATAATCCAACCTATAGATGGTATTATTAGCGGCTTACTTTTCAAAACCCATAAGTTATGCTCCAAAATCAAATATTTTATCAATATCTGTGGGCGAAATCTGGGTAAGCTGTGGTCGACAATCTTAAAGGTAGAACAAAGTCCTTTAGAGTGCTATGTGAATTTCATACAAAGTTATGTGTAATTCTATTATTTCACGGCATAACTAGTTATTTAGATATAAAAAGAGATCTAGAAATCAATACAGTTTGGTTACATACCCATATATATACTGCCCATAGCATACCTCCCGCTTAGAAAGTTTTTAACTACTTCCTTAGCTTTTTCTTCTTCTTCATTAGCAGGTGATATTTTTTCAATAAGGTCAAGCGTTCCTTCGCGGCTAACACGAGTCTCCGGATTATATTCAAGCAATAGCTTAGCTATTTGAAAATGTCCACGTTCACAGGCCATTAATAGGGCGTGATCTAGGTCAAAATCTACCATTACTCGTTGTTCCATTGGAGGATACGAAGAAGAAAGAGCTCCATCATGTTTTGCTTCTATTTGTTGATAATATGTTTCCATAAATTGATAAATCATATCTCTAGTGCTGTATTTTAGTAAATTGATTACCGTAAAAAAATCGTTATTACAACAAGCTTCATAAAAGGTAGAAATCAGCGAACTTCTGGTAATTTTATCTTTAATAATCATAATTAATATGGAGTTACTAACTTGATTGTACTTGCTCTTTTCGTCTCCACAAATCGCTCTGAATACTTCATCAATTTTGTCAGGCGCAATTAAATCAACCAAATTATTCATGATTGTATAATTTTCTAGAGCATTACCAACATTAGATTCAGCTACTTCTACTCTACATAATGCTAAAAGCGCTGTAATCGGGTCAGCGCCACGATCTATAAACATTTGTATCGCTTGTTCGCTAGATTCCCTTTCGTAACTACAGGCTTGCAATAACATGGCGGTTAACCCGCAACGATCTTCAAGATGCTCAATAATTCTTTTTGCTTCGTCAACACGTTCTCCTTGGAGACAAACCATCAATCTTTCAAATAATCCAAGATGACCCTGATCCTTGCTGATAGCTGGTATACTCACCTTAGGAATTAATCTTTGTGGTTCGTCCTTGCGACGTCTTTTATTTTCAGGCTCTTTATAGCTGCTAACCGAAGAACGTTTTCTTATCACGCCGCTCCTCGTCGCTAATTCAGCAACCGATCTATCTCGCGGCAATATTGAAGCACTTACTGTATCGCTGATAGTATATTCGCCAGAACCAGGTAAAGGTAAAATAGCAAAAGTATCTTGGGTACCGTGCTGTTGCTGCCCTTGAAGAAATTTGCGACGTCTTTTATTTTCAGGCTCTTCATAGCTGCTAACCGAAGAACGTTTCCTTATCACGTCGCCCCTCGTCGCTAATTCAGCAACCGATCCATGTCGCGGCAATATTGAAGCACTTACCGTATCGCTGATAGTATATTCGCCAGAATCAGGTAAAGGTAAAATAGCAAAAGTATCTTGGGTGCCGTGCTGTTGTTGCCCTTTAAGAAAGTGATGAAAATAGACCTGCTCTCTTTTTATATTAGGCCAGGTGCATTCAATAATTATTAATGTCTTATCTTTTGCTCCTCTTAGACCTCTACCGCACCGTTGTTTATGTAGCAAACTTGAATATGTCGGACGTAAATTAATTACTACTTCTACACTTGGTTCATCGAATCCTTCAATTAATATGTCACAACCGAGCAAAAATTGAATTTCTCCTTTTTTAAAGCCCTCTATAATCGCTCTTTGTTCCCCACCATCCATTTTGCCTGTAATTGCAGCGGCCATTTTAAATTTTTCAGATACTTTAAGTCGCTCCAAATAATAGGGATTGGCTTTTAATTTTTCATTAATAGCATCTGCTAAATCTTGAGCATGTTTTATGCCAGCGCAAAAAATGACTACCTTTTTGCTAATTAATGGAACCTCTATAGCCCGAGCTCCCCCATGGGAAGTAATCTTTATTACTTTGTTACCTAAAATTTCAGCTATAATGTTACTGTAGAAAGAGGTATTTATTTTTTTTTGTAGTCTAACTTCACTAAGATCAACTTTTTTTAAACCTGTTGTTTCTGGGTGCTGAATATGCAACCTCTTTCTAAAATTTAAGTATTTTATTGTTACTGGGCATAATATCTTATCATCAATAGCTCTGGTAATATCATAAGTAAAAATACAACTACCCTGACCCAAAAGTTCCTCTAATTCAGAAAGAGATTGGCGATCTCTGATCGTATCGTAAGCAGGCGTTGCCGTAAAACCTAACACCAAAGAGCGCAGTGAGCTGTCAATAACTATTTCAGACATTGCTTTTGATAACGCATGGTGGGCTTCATCAAAAATAATTAACTTAGCTTCATGAAAATTTAACTTTCGATCACTTGGCGGCAATTGCCATTGCCTTAACACTGACTGATAAGTAGTAACAATAACTTTTACACTTGGATCAAATTGGTCGGTCTTATCACTATCAAAAAGACCAATTGCTCTTTCGTCAAACAAATCACTACGCAATAATTCCTGAATTGTTTGATTGGCGATGGTTTTAGTCGGCACAACGATCAGGTTTTTATCTAAGTCTAATAATTTAATTAAATTAATAAAAGTAAATGTTTTGCCGCAACCCGTAGCCATTTGAACATAACCTTTGGTTTTTCCGCTAATGACCTTTTCGGCGTAACTAAGGATTGCTTCTTTTTGATAAGGACGTAATTCTTTTTTACCAAGCTGTGCTTGCTGTTGCCGATACAGCTTATCTTCTAATAGCGCTTTATCTTTGCCTATTTGCGCAATAACTTGTTCTACCGTATTTTCAGTATTTATCCACCGCCCTATTTCCTCTAGGCTTTCTGGAGGCAGAATTTTAACAATTAAAGTGTTTAATTGGTTTAGAGTATCGTATGATCGAGGAAAGAATATTGGCGGTAGCTCTTTTAGCCGCGATTCATCAAGCAACCTACTAAGTACATATATAAAGACATTTTCATCTCTACATCCTTCTATTTTTATACCAACGTGTTGCAATTGTGTAAGAATATCTCTTGCTATCCCTTTTCTTCTTCGTAAGCTTGAAGCGGTTTCTCCTTCATAAACTTTTATGTTAAACAATACCTCTATCAATAATCTTGCTATCTCAGTATGTTTTGCTATGTCACTTTTTTCCGTGATGAGATAAGTTGCTTCAACAAAGTTAAATAAAATATTATTACGATACTCGGCTTCAAGGCATCCAAAAATCTCTGGTTTATCCTTATGTGTGCTTAATAAATCCCATGCATGTTTGTAACAATCGCTAGAAAAATCACTTCTACCACTATCAAAAAAACAATCGCCTAGAACCTTGTAAAGAAAAATTACATTTATTACTACATTTGTATGCTCTGCTTGTAGGACAGCCAGCTCCGTATCAGCTGGATTTATCAATACTAAACTTTTAAATAATTCTTGAAAATTATATGCTTTAACCTCTTTGTATACATCCTTATATAATTCTATTGCGTGGTCTTTATCGGTATCTGTTTTTCTCTCCCACAATATATCGGCCTCTTGTTTTTTGGTAAAAATAATTTTCAACTGAGATAAATTAATTTTTATGTCTGAAACATCTCTTGGTTGGGTTGCTAATAACTTTATGGCATGTCTATACAGTTCACCAGCACGCTTATTATATTCAATAGCAGTTCTTCCTATATATGAATAAGCTTCGCCCAACACTAGAAATATATCGGTAAACTCTTTTAAATCTTGGCCATCTAACAGCTTAAATATTTTAAATTCACCAGAGGGCGTTTTAACTTTTTCATATAATATATTGTATATTTTTATAGCCTTTTCAGATAATTCATGATGTTTTAATGTTCCCTCTTCTTCTGCTGCCGCTTCAACCCATAATCCATCTGCTTTTTGTTTGAGTTCTAACAAAGAAGTAAGCTCACGATCTCTTGCGTCCATGTACATAACAACTCCTCCCTAATAAAAAACGTCCCTATACAGAAATACATAAAATTAATTTAGATGTAGCGCTTATAAAGTCTTTCAATAAAGAATCTAGTATGGTCTAGAACTACGATCAGGTTATTTACAGATATCAATCGAGTAGAGAATATGCACTTAAATTTACTGGCATCTACAGGTGACATCCATCTCACCTACAACAAAATCATGGTAACATACATATACTAATAAGGCAATAAACCTTTGGGCAAATTGTTGGTAACATGCCAGTTGTCCGGTTTAAGTAACACGCGAGTTGTCCGATTTTGATAAGGTACTGATTTTCTAAAAACGAGAGGAAATCAGTGAATCGAAGTCGAGTGTTACAGGAGATCAGACG
>JAJXWM010000004.1 GCA_021781615.1 Pseudomonadota bacterium | reverse complement strand
TGGTAGTTTGGGTATATTCTTTAACTAGCTGTTTGGAAGTTAATTCTGTTTCGACGGTTACATATTCTTTCTCTGATCGTTTAGGAATTGGTTTAATAGAGTCTAAATCGTGTTTATCGATACTGTCAGCTACATCGATAACAGCAATCTCTTGATGTTTTTTTAAGATTTGTTCCGCGGATATTTCAGCTAAACCCGGTGAATATTTTTTGCTCTCATCAAGCATGGTAATTTGGGTATATTTTTTAACTGATTGTTCTGGCGTTGGTTCTGTTTCTATAGGCAAATATTTTTTTTCTGGCTGTTCTGGTTTTGGTTCTATTTCAGTGACCAGATATTTTTTTTGTGGTTTTTCTGGGATTGGTTCGGTAACAAGCGGCTCATATTTTTTGATCTTTTCCATGACAGCTGCTGGGATGTATTTTTTAAGTGGTTGTTCTGGTGTTAACTCTGTTTCTATGGCCGAATATTTTTTCTCTAGTTGTTCCGAGGTTGGTTTGGTAACGCGCAGCTCGTGCTTCTTGATATCTTCAACTACAGTAGTTGGGATATATTCCTTTAGCGCTTCAATCACAGCAATTTGTTCATGTTTCTTTAGTGATTGTTCCGAATTCAGCTCTGTTTCGGTGCTGAGATACTGTTTTCCTGATTTAGGGAGTAATTCATCTTTGAAGTCATTTATGTCAAGTACGATTTTTAGGTCCCCCTGATTTTGTTCGACTAATTTTTTTTGTAAGCCTGAGAAAAATGTTGTTGTGCCTTTACTTGCTTCAGTTTTTGGTATTTTTATTTTATGTATTTGCCCAGTTGGGGATAAGACTTCTAAGTGGTCGCCAAGGATGATTGTTTTGCTCATTTTTTGTAAGCCATGAAGTTTGTTTTTTAATTTTATTTCTAAATTGTTATCGCTTGGATGAGATGATTTGGTAAAAATAATATGAGGGCCATCGATTTGTTCTGCAGCTGATATAATTTTTTGCGCGTCATCATCAATTATCCCAATTGTTACTACCTCATCGTTTTCTTTATAAGCTTCTTGATTGCTTTTTTTGGCTTCAGAAGCGACGATATCAACATCTCGTCTTATTAGATCTATCATGTGACGGGCAGCTCCTTGGAGATTGGTATTTCTTGTTGGGAGCAGCCCTATTCTAAAGTTTGCACTTAGGTACCAAATGGTTCCTCTTGGTTTGTCATTTTGTATCCCGGTTTCTAATCCAAGTTTATCAAACAAGCCCCCGATTTTTTGGCCATTTTCTCGCGACCAATCGTAGGTGATTTTTGCTTTAGGTCCGGCAACAGTATCAACGCCACTTTTTTTAAAATAGTAACCGCCGATATATCCGGTTAATCCTTTGGTGAGTTCATAACCAGCTTCGGCATCTACTCCGCCCATAGCTTTTTCGTATTTTTCGTCATTTGTTATCCAGATATTATAGATGTTACTAGACACCTGTTTAAGTGTTGCTGATTCTGTGGCTTGCATAAATTTGGCGGTATTTCCAATCGGCTGATAAAAGTTACCGCCAAGAAAAACCTTATCCCACCAAAATTCTCCACCTAAAGTTAATTGAGTGAACTTATTGTTTAAATTAGTACGTTTGCAATCGAAGGCACTGTAAAATCCGTATAATATTTGTTTTTCTGGTAGGAGATGGCGATATCCGAGATGGAAATTTCCTTCAATCTGTTTACCCGAGCGATCGTATACTCTTAGATCGGTAAAAACTAGATTAGTCGGTTCTTGCCAGATAGGAATGAAAAAATCTAGACTGGCAGCGAAGTTAGAACTTGTTACATTGAAAAACCGTGTGCCACCAACCTGTAAAAATGGCAGATAATCGGTTTTTTTTTCAAGAGGACCTTGGTCTTGATTGGCAGCACTAACTCCGCTTACCAGCAAAAACGCTAAAATTAATGGTAATGTTGATCCATTTTTATCCATACCAAAGACAACCTCCATGTTGTTTTTAGTTAAAGAGAAGCTTTACTTGGGTGGTAAAACTTATATAAATTTATAGCATCTTGCTTTTAGTTTTTTTGTTAAATTTTTAGCGGTTGCTAAAAACATAACTGACCCTTATTTTTAAAAGTTATGGTTGCTATTTCTGTAACCTCCAGTGTTAAATTTTGTTAGGAGATGAATTAGAGGGATATGAATATGCTCCGATATGTATTTCAATATGATCCAACTGGAAAACAAGCTGACCATTACCAAAAATGATGTAATTTTAATTTGATTTGATTTAATAATACCGTTCACTTGATCCCCTCCCTGGTTTCGAAAAAATCCCTTCGTAGCATGACAGCATTATAACAATTTTTATGCGAAAGCACAAAATTATGATTTTGTGGTTAAATTATATTATAATGACAAACAGTATATTGGTTTTAGGTCCAAATGGTTAGAGGATAAGGTTAAGAAAATTCTAATATAAACATGGAATAATGTATGAAAAATATTTTGCAAGATATACAAAAAAATATAGATAGCTCATCTAAGCTCGCCATTCTTGGCGATTTTTTAATTGAGAATAAGCAGCGTAATGAGTTTGGGATGAACATTACTATGGTGCAAGGATTTTTGTATGCTATAGCTTCTGCACCATGTCCAATTTCCCCAGGAGAATGGACAGTTTTTATTTTTGGCGGTATTCCCGAGTTTCAATCGATGGAGCAACAAAAAGATATATATGAAGCAGCCTTAGCTTTGTATGCCTACATTGAGTCAAAGTTAGCTTTGGTGGATAGGAAAAGTGATCTATTTTTATGGATCAAGGATGGATTGGCTATAAATTTACGTTTAGCAAATAACAGGCATTTGATTGATTTTTGTTCTGGGTATGTAAAGGGATATCTCTTAGATCCCATATTGAAGAAGACTTTCGCGGATATTCCTGATCTTTCATTAGCTTATTTTATGTCGATTATTAAATTAGCTGCAGATAATGATAAGAAGCTTAGTGATATTGATGAGGTGATGAGGAAAACATTACAACATCTAATGGTGGAGAATTATTTAAATTGGATCGAACTTAGAAGAGCGAACCTAGGGAAAAAATAAAAAAAGTTTTGGAGATTTTTATGTTAAATGAACCAGCGGTAGCTGCGGTACAGCCAGTAGCAACAGAAAGTAGTAGTTGGACATATGATATTGCATATCGGATATTATCGAAGAGTCGACAGGCTTTAGGGGAAACTTTGGGATGGGGTAGGGCTGCCAAAGGAACAGCGTCAGTTTTTGAGACTGTCGGTGTGGTGACTGGTGTTGTGGAGGAAAAACCTATAGCTCATGCGGTATCTCATGTTGCTGGTAAAGTGGCTGGTGTTGGTGCTTATGTTGGGCTTTTGGGTGAAGAAAAAGCTAAATTACTCGCTACTGATATTGAAAAATTTGTTACCGGGAAAATTGATGTATCAAACACAGATATCCGTTGTTTTGCTTTAGATTTAGCGGGTAATTTTGTTTTTGATATGCTTATGCCAGAGGAGGCGGCCGAGTGGTGGACTACAAAGAGAGATGAGCTTTCTTCCTATCTTGCTGATGTAATAGTTGACGGTGGTTCTGCTTTAGTTAATGCAGGAGCATCTGTCGCTTCTTTCATTGGATCATATCTGCCGGATCATCTTAAAAATAGCAAACTTGCCGCATGTACGAGTTATTTATATGGCGATTTTAGAGATGCGGTAGGTTGGTTATCTAGGAATGCCGCGGGGCAATATGCTGTAAAAGGTGTCAATATTCTTTTAGGAACTGTGGCGTTTAACGTTGTTTTAAGTTGTTTAGTTGATGTTGGAGCGGCAGTTACTCCGCAGTATGTTTTAGCGGCGATGTTGGCTGTTAAGGTTGCTTCATTTGCTTCTGAGGTAGTAAAAAAGAGTGCTAAAAAAATTGAAGTGCTGCAGGTTAAGAGTTATCTTGAGCGTATAATTGGGTTAGATCCTAAAATTGTCGCTGAGCTGGGACAAACTTTTGATGATCCCAGTAAGTTGCATGATTTTATTCATGAACATTTGTCAGCCGAGATTGAAAGGTGGGGCGGAAAAAGAGTTATCGACCAAAAGGAAATAGAAGCTTTTATCGAAGAGTTAGTAAAACATGGTTTTGCCGCCGAAGATAAGCTAAGCACTTCTTCTGCTAAAAGTATTGATGATCCGGATGTTGTGGCAGATATAGAGAAGGATCTTTCTTCTGCTATCTCTTCCGCACGGTAGTTACTACTTATTAGCTTTTGCCAAAGCCAAAGCGATAACGCCCGCAAAAGCTTCAAGCAACCGCCTTTGTTCGGGAGAAAATACATTGTCTGAACCTTGTTTCATTAAGCAAATGACCCCTAAGACGCTATCTCTGGTTTTTAATGGAATATAATACCATTTTGCTGAAGAAAGAGTGCTCGTTCCTTTACCAGCATGACGTCCATTTTTATAAACCCAGATAGCTACCGCTTGTTCCATCTCATTTAGAACAAGGTCGGATTTATTTTTGACTTGCACTGCTAATTGTCCAGCTTTATTTGGCAGCATGATAGCAACATCGCTTTCAAAAGCTTCTGAAGTGCTTCTCATGGCGCGGTTTAGAATATCGTCGAAATTTTCAGCGCCGATAATTTCACGGCTAAAATTATATAGCGCATAAACAAATCTTTCTCGGTGTCTGGCGCTGTCAGCCCGCCACCTAATCATTCTTCCTACCCAACTTACTCCTAAGACAATTAAAACAAACAGTACTAAGTTTGAGATATAGTGCAGATCGGCGATGGCAAATGAAGATTTAGGGTCAATGAAAAAGAAATCATATAAGCCCAAAGAGATGATTGAGGTAAATAATCCTACGGAGATGCCGCCAAGAATTCCGCTAATAATTGTTGGTAAAAATAGAATCATTAATAGATTATGCTCCAAAATCCATTCAGGAAATAACCAGCTGAACAAGAATACCGCCATCAGGCTTAAAAATCCTAAAATATAAGGTTTATATTCTAAGGGTTTGTCTGATTGGGGTTTGGTGGATGAGGCAACCGGATGATTACCGCCAACGACCAGGACATTAATCGGAGCGCCTTTAACCAGCTTATTTAACACGGAACCTCTGATAAATTCTTGCCAAGCAGAGCGTTGTGATAAACCGGCAATAATCAAGGAAACATTTTTTTGTTTAGCAAATTTGATAATTTCATCGGCGATATTATTGCCGCTTAAAGCGACAACTTTTGCGCCAAGTTCCTCTGCTAAATTGATATTGCGATAAAGCTGATTGCGAGCTTTATCAGTGTATCTTACTTGTTGTAGCGATTCCACGTGTACTGCATACCACTCTGCTTCAAGGTCAGCCGCCATGCGGTGGGTAATAAGCAATAGTCTTTCGGTGTTTTTGTTAGAGCTGATGCCGACTAATAATTTAGATTCTACTGGCCAGACTTCGAGAATTTCCTCTCTTTCTCGGTATGAGAGTAAGTCGGTATCGACACGTTTTGCTGTATATTTTAAAGATAGTTCGCGCAGCGCCAGCAAATTTCCTTTTTTAAAGAATTTTTGCATCGCTAACTTAGCTTTTTGTGGAATGTACACCTTACCTTCAGCCAAGCGTTGTTGTAATTTTTCTGGCGAAAGGTCAACTAATTCAATCTCTACTGCTGACTCCAAAATGCGGTTGGGAATAGTTTCTTCAACCCTTACCCCGGTGATTTGATAAACAATATCGACCAAACTTTGAATATGTTGAATGTTGAGGGTGGTATAAACATTGATACCAGCATTAAGCAATTCTTCAACGTCTTGATAGCGTTTAGAGTGTCTTGAGCCAGGGATATTGGTGTGTGCTAATTCGTCAACCAGAACTAATTGTGGTTTGCGTTCTAACAAGGTATCTAAATCCATTTCTCCGATAGTAATTCCTGAATACTGGATACTTTTACGTGGTAATACATCTGCCTCACGTGCCAGGGCTTCGGTTTCTGCTCGGCCATGAGTTTCGACAATACCGACTACCACATTGATGCCATTACGCTTGCTGGTTATTCCTTCTTGTAACATGCGATAGGTTTTGCCAACGCCAGCACAGTAGCCAAGGAAAATTTTCAGTTGACCCCGTTCAGTTGTTTGTAGGGCGGAGCTTTGCGCTACTTCTTCTGGGGTAATTATATCAATATCGTTTTCTGTGTTCATTTTGTATCTCTGAATATATTTAAAAAGCAAAAGTTTTTTGTAGTCTTCACGTAAGTTGCCTATACCCTTCGTAAAATGAATTTAGCCACGAAGGCAGGCTACGAGCAACCGGAGTTTACTTCTAGTAAATGCGGATTGCGAGTGCATAGCCGACAACGGATAAATTCATTTTACGAAGGGTATGGTTTATCAAGTGCTATATTAAGCTTCAACACATTCACTCCTTCTGCCCCCCAAATGCCAATAAAGTCATCATCAATAGTTGTCTCAATTAATTTTTTTACTCTTTCCTGTGTTAGCCCTCGATGTTTGGCAACTCTCGGTAGTTGTAACATGGTATTAGCTAAAGAGATATGTGGATCTAGACCGCTGGCCGACTCGAGTACCATATCAGCTGGTAGCTTCATGTCGTCTGGGAAATCGTTTTCTAGTCTTATATGGTTTATATGTTTTTTGGTTTGCTTATATAACTTAGCATTGGAGATTGATAGATTACTAGCGCCGGAATCTGCGGCATTATAATTTATTGCTGAAAATCTGCTGTGGAAATATTTGTGGGCAGTAAATTCTTGAGCGATTAGTTTCGAACCAATAATAGTATTGTCGTGGTTTTTTAATAAACTACCATTTGCTTTAACCGGGAAAATTACTTGTCCTATTCCCATAATAAATAATGGATAAATAAGCCCGAGGAAAAGCGCAAAAACAAGAAAAGCTCGGCAGGAAGTAATTAATTTTTGCATGCTTTATAACCCCCAGTTTAACCATGTTACAAACATATCAATAAGTTTAATGCCAATGAAAGGTAGCGCTATGCCACCCACACCATAAACCATTAAATTTCTTCTTAAAAGATCTCCGACCGAGATTTGTTTATATTGTACGCCACGTAAAGCCAGCGGAATCAATAATGGTATGATCAGCGCATTAAAGATTATTGCGGATATAATGGCGCTTGCAGGAGAGGCGAGGTTCATCACATTTAAAACACCAAGCATTGGACAGTCGACGGCAAATAATGCCGGAATAATCGCAAAATATTTGGAGATGTCGTTAGCAATACTAAAAGTAGTAAGCGATCCTCTGGTTATTAAAATCTGTTTACCGATGGCAACAATATCAAGTAACTTAGTTGGGGTTGAATCTAAGTCAATCATATTTGCTGCTTCACGTGCTGCTTGGGTTCCTGCGTTCATAGCTACGGCAACGTCAGCTTGAGCGAGGGCAGGTGCATCATTAGTGCCATCACCAATCATTGCGACCATATAGCCATCTTGTTGATATTTTTTAATCCGGTTTAATTTCATGCTGGGGGTTGCTTGCGCGATAAAATCACTTACCCCAGCTTCGGCGGCGATAACCGCAGCGGTTAATGGATTGTCGCCAGTAATCATTACCGAGGTGATTCCCATATTTTTTAATTGCAGTAAGCGTTCACGAATCCCTTCTTTCAATACGTCCTTGAGGTAAATAACTCCGTATACTGTATCTTGGCTAGCAACAACCAATGGTGTGCCGCCCCCATTGGCTATTTTATTTACTATTTGTTTTACTTCTTCTGGAAATTTTATTTTAAGTATTTTGATAAAATTTTCGATTGCATCTGCAGCTCCTTTACGAATTTGCTTTTCGTTAATATCAATACCGCTCATCCGGGTTTCGGCGCGAAACTCAATAAATTTTGCACCAGCCGGCGATCTAATATCACGACCACGAATCTGTAATTTTTCTTTGGCTAAAATCACAATACTACGTCCTTCCGGAGTATCGTCAGCTAAAGAAGACAACATAGCAAACCGAGCCAATTCTTTCTCTTTGACATTTGGGGCAGTGATAAACTCGGTGGCTAGTCTATTACCAAGAGTAATGGTTCCGGTTTTATCTAACAGGACTACGTTTACATCCCCGGCGGCTTCTATTGCTCGGCCGTTTACCGCAATAACATTGTGAGCTAATAATCTATCCATGCCGGCGATGCCGATTGCGGGGAGTAATCCACCAATGGTAGTTGGAATAAGGCATACTAATAGTGCTATCAGTACTGTGGTATCTATTTTGAAATGGAGGTAGTTGCTAAATACTGGTAAAGTTATTGCTACGGCAAGGAATAAAATGGTAGAGCTGATTAAAAAAATCTCGAGAGCTACTTCATTAGGAGTTTTTTGTCGTTTGGCGCTTTCGATCATGCTGATCATTTGATCAATAAATGTTTCTCCAGCGTTAGTTTTGATTTCAACACGGAGGGTGCCAGAAAGAACTCTGGTGCCGCCAGTGACTCCGGTTTTGTCGCCACCCGCTTCGCGTACCACTGGGGCTGATTCTCCGGTAATGGCTGATTCGTCAACCAAGGCTACGCCAAGAATAATTTCTCCATCTGAAGGAATTATCATGCCGTCACTGATGATAACAATATCTCCCTTTTGTAACATTAAAGCTGGTACCGATTCGGTTGCATCTTCGGTATCGGTTATTACTCGATCTGCATAAATTTCGCTACGATCTTGCTTTAACGTTTCTGCTTGTGCTTTACCTTTACCTTCGGCTAAGCTTTCAGCAAAGTTAGAGCATAGCACCGAGAACCATAGCCAAACACTAATATGAAGATCAAAGCCATAGCTTTTATGGGCAAAAAAGTTGGTTATGGCAATGATTAAAGTGATTATTGCTCCTATTTCAACTATGAGCATTACAATATTGCGCCATAATGAGAATGGATTTAGTTTAATAAAAGATTGTTTGGTTGCTTGCCAGATTAGGTGTTGGTTCCATATTTTTTTATTAGACATATCAGATCACCATTTAAAAAATATTTCCAGATAGTAAAGACAGATGTTCTAATACTGGCCCCAATACTAAAATCGGTAAAAAAGTTAAAGTCCCAATAAATAAGATGACAATAGCTAAGACTAGAATAAATATTGGACCAGTAGTGGGAAAACGGGTGGCTAAAGGGCTGCTATTTTTTTGGACAATTGATCCAGCAATTGCTAATGCGGAAATGTTTTTTGCTAAATAACCGAGTAACATTACAAATGCTATGGTTAGATTATAAAACTTGTTATCCGTATTTAGGCCAATAAGTGAGGAGCCATTGTTTCCTATTGCTGATGTGTAATTATAAAATATCTCGGTTATGCTGTGAAAATCTGGGCTAGCTAAACTAGACGCCCCCGATTCCATTGATAATGCTATAGCACTAAAAGCCAATTGCAGAATGTTAGGTATAAAAAGTGCGATGACCGTTAACAGCATGTCGTGGCTGTCGAGTTTTTTGCCGTAAATTTCCGGCGATCTTCCAATCATCAGACCGACAAGAAACATCGAAAGAATGATATAAAACATCATGTTGATAAATCCTGCGCCAACTCCACCAAAAATAACCTCTCCGATTGCCATATTAAAAATAAGAATTAGTCCAGTAAGCGGCATTAAGCTGGTATAAGAAGAGCTTGCAGCTCCGGTGGTGGTTGCCGTTGCGCTACTTGCAAAGACTGCTGATGATTGAATGCCGATTCTTACCTCTTTACCTTCCATATTAAGTCCGTTTTGAATATGTAGTTTAGCAAAGAGTGGGTTGCTGCTTGATTCTGACCATATTACAAATGCTAAGCCGATAATAAAGAGGAACATCATAGCGGTAAATATTGCCCATCCTTGGGTGCGGTCTTTGATTAAAGCACCAAAAGTGAAAGGGAAAGCTGCCGCGATTGCAAGTAGTGCTAGGATGCTAAGTATATCTGTAAGTGGTGTCGGATTCTCAAAGGGGTGCGCAGAATTAGCAGCAAAAAAACCACCGCCATTAGTGCCCAATTGTTTGATTGCTATTTGGGAAGCAGCTGGTCCTTGCGCGATAACTTGTTCTTTGCCTTCTAAAGTTTTTAAATGGGTGTATGGCTTAAGATTGTCAGGAACTCCTTGAGAAATTAGTAGTATGGCTAAGATTATGGATAGTGGCAGTAGAATGTAAATTATTGATCTAGTTAAGTAGACCCAAAAATTACCAATACCATCAGTGCCTTTTTTTACAAAGGCATTGATTAATGCTACTGCTATGGCCATACTGATCGCTGCCGAAAGGAAGTTTTGTAGTCCTATGCCAAGCATTTTAGTTAGGTAGCTTAAGGTGGTTTCGCTTTTGTATGCTTGCCAATCGGTGTTAGTGACAAAAGAGATGGCAGTATTAATGGCGGTGTCCCATTTAATATTTGGAAAGTTTTCTGGGTTTAAAGGCAGAAAGGCTTGGGCTCGTGCAAGGAGGAATAACGCAACTGCTCCTACGAAAACAAATAACAGAGAGTGTATCGTAAATGTTTTCCATGTCATATCCTCATTAGGATCTATGCCAAACATTCGATAAATAACTTTTTCTGTCGGTTCCAGGATGGGGGATAAAAGTGTACGTTCGCCGGCAAAGACTTTTGCCATGTATTCGCCTAAAAAAAACGCTATTGCGGTAATGAAAACCAAAAGGACTGGTATTTGGAATAACCATGAATTCGACATATTTTAACCTCCTAGGTTTTACTTAACTCCGCTAATTGGTCAGCATTATACTCTTGTATTAGGGGCTCAATAACCGGTTTTAGGGCGCCCTCCATGATTTTGTCTAATTGGTACAGTGTTAGATTAATCCGGTGATCTGTAAGTCTTCCTTGGGGAAAGTTATAGGTACGAATTCTTTCTGAACGATCTCCAGTGCCTACTAAATTACGCCGTGTTTCTGCTTGTTCTTTGCGTTGTTTTTCTTGTTCGGCAGCTAGCAATCTAGCTTTTAATAATGACATGGCGCGAGCGCGATTTTTATGTTGTGAACGCTCATCTTGACATTCTACTACTACCCCGGTTGGTATATGGGTAATGCGTACTGCAGAATCGGTAACGTTTACATGTTGTCCGCCAGCACCCGAGCTGCGATAAGTATCGACCTTTAAGTCGGCGGGATTAACATCTATTTTATCGATTTCATCGGCTTCGGCAATAACCGCAATTGTACAGGTTGAAGTGTGGATTCGTCCTTGCGCTTCGGTATCGGGAACTCTTTGTACTCGATGTACTCCCGATTCAAATTTTAGTTTTGAATACGCTCCTTTACCGACAATGCGGGTAATAATTTCTTTGTAGCCGCCATGTTCGCCAACGCTTGAGTTGATGATTTCTAGTTGCCAACCAGCGTCTTCGACATAATGAGTATACATCCGGAATAAATCGCCGACAAAAATAGCTGCTTCATCGCCACCAGCCCCAGCTCTAATTTCTAAAAATACGTTGCGGTCGTCATTGGGATCATGGGGTAACAGCAAGGCCTTAAGTTTTGCTACTAGCTCTTGTTCTTGTTGTTTTAGGTGGTACAAGTCTTCGCTAGCCATCGCTTTTAGCTCAGCATCTTGTTCCTCTTGAAACATCTTTTCAGTATCTAATATTCTTTGTTGATTGGTATTGTATTCGACAAAACCTGAGATAATGGGGTCAAGCTGGGAGTATTCTTTCGATAGTTCGCGATAACGATTTTGGTCATTGATAATTTCTGGTTGTGACAAAAGATCGGCAATTTCAAGGTGCCTTTTTTGTAATAAAGTCAATTTGTTAATAATCGTAAGTTGCATTTTGGGTGGATAGTCTACCTTAAAGCATAAGAGTTGTACAAGGGCGATTAGCTGCTGCTTAAAACCTCTCCAAATCTGTGTGTAATTATCCAAAACAGATATGTTTAAAATTAAGTGAATGCGCCAAAATGTTGAGCGAAAATAGGGGTAAATCGATTGACACTATCATGTATACTATTATGAATAGGCCGATAATCTATATAACAAATTGATTTATTGAGGATTTTGTCAATAATCTCTCTGTTGATAGAATTAGTTTGTAATAAAATATATTATGACTACTTAAAGAGGTTTAATAAATGAAGCAAAGACCAAAATATCTTATTATTGGTTCAGGTTTAATGGCAACCCATTTCGGGCATTATTTGCAGCTACTTGAATTGTCATATAAACAGTGGTCGAGAAGCGTTGATAGTAATGAAGCATTAATAGAATACAGTAAAAATTGTACTCATATATTATTTCTGATTTCTGATCAAGCAATAGAAGGGTTCATAAAAAATAAGCCATTTTTGTTAAAAAAATGTTGTGTTCATTTTTCTGGAGCAATGGTTATTCACGGTTTATTTAGCACTCATCCTTTAATGACTTTTAGTCGAAGTCTATATGACTTAGATACTTATCGTAGTATTCCTTTTATTTTGGAACAAGGTGGCCCAGGTTTAGAAGAACTATTGCCTGATCTGCCAAATTACGCATACAAAATACCTGGAAGCGCTAAGCCTCTTTATCATGCGCTAACTGCTATGGGAAACAATTTTAGCACGATGTTATGGCAGCATGTTTTACATAGATTTCATCGTGATTTAAATTTGCCATTAGAAGCAATTGCTCCAATATTAAAGCAGACGGCAATTAATTTACTAGAACAACCGCAAAATGCTTTATCTGGTCCACTCGTGCGGGGTGATCAAAATACTATTAAAATGCATCTAGAAATACTTGCCGATGATTTATATAAAGATATCTATCAAGGTTTTATTAAGGTTTTTGCAAAACACCAGCAGGAGATGAGTAAATGAGTGTTGATGAATTTAAAAAAATGAAACAAAAAAATGAAAAAATTACGATGCTGACTTGTTATGATTATTGGACAGCAAGCATTCTTTCTGAGACCGACATTGATTGTATTTTGGTAGGTGATAGTTTGGTGATGGTAATGCATGGTGCCGAAACTACCATTCCTGCAACCATAGAATTAATGGCCAGTCATACGGCAGCTGTCGCAAAAGGTGCTCCTAATAAGTTTATCATTACTGATTTACCTTTTTGTTCGTATCGCAAGGGGGTTGCGATAGCCATGGATGCTGTAGAAAAAATTATGCGATCAGGAGCAAATGCCGTTAAACTCGAGGGAGTTGTTGGGAACGAAGAAATTATTGAACATATTGTTGCTTCTGGTATTCCAGTGATGGGACATATTGGATTAACTCCGCAATCAGTTAATCTGTTTGGTGGTTATAAAGTTCAAGGTAAAACCAAAGATAATGCTCAAAAATTGCTTAAGCAGGCAATAATGCTCGAAAAGGCTGGGTGTTTTGCCATAGTATTGGAATGTATGCCAAATCTGGTGGCGGAGGAAATTACTGATAAATTAAATATCCCTACTATTGGCATCGGGGCTGGACCTCATGTTTCCGGGCAAGTGTTAGTTCTCCATGATTTATTAGGAATGCATAACAAAAAAAGCACATTAAAACCAAAATTTGTAAAAACCTACATGCAAGGCGGCTTGCTTATAGAATCTTCTATAAAAAAATACATTACGGATGTAAAAAGGCAAAAATTCCCTAGTTCTAAATATTGCTATTAAGAGAGAGTAATGACTAAAGTTATTGAATCCATTGCTGAGTGGCGTAGAGTGCGGCAGCAGATATTGCTTGAAGACAGAAGTGTTGGATTTGTTCCGACCATGGGTAATTTGCACGCTGGTCATCAGAGTTTGCTAAAAAGATCTAAACAGGAAAACGCCACCTCGGTGCTGAGTATTTTTGTTAATCGAACACAATTTGACGATGAAAATGATTTTGCAAAATATCCTCGGACGTTTTTTGAGGATTATGCGCTTGCCGAAGCAATGGGTATTGATTATATATTACTGCCAAAATATGAGGAGCTATACCCAGATTCTTATCGTTATCGAGTGACAGAGTTGATGTTGAGTCAAGGGATGGAAGGGCAGCACCGGGCTGGACATTTTGATGGCGTGCTTACCATTGTTATGAAGCTATTATTGTTGGTTAAGCCTGCTCAAGTCTATCTTGGTGAAAAAGATTATCAGCAGTTGCAGTTAGTTACCGAGATGGCTAAAGCTTTTTTTCTTGATACTAAGGTTATAGCATGTCCGACCATTCGTGATGTCAATGGTCTTGCTCTAAGCTCAAGAAATAACAGGCTGACGGTCGAGCAATATCAGCTTGCCATTCGGTTCCCAAAATTATTGTCATCACAGAAAACAGCGGCAGAAATTAGGCAAGGTTTAGAACAGCTTGGTTTTATGGTTGACTATGTCGAAGAATTTCAAGGTCGTCGTTATGGAGCGGTGCGGATAGGAGACGTAAGATTAATCGATAATTTCGTTGTGTATAGTTGATAGTGTAGGCGCAATTTTTTATGAAGATTAAATTTATGTATAGGAACTTGAAAAATTTTGAGGTGGAGATATTTCGTTGATTAGTGAGTAAAGTGATGCTGATCGATGGCGTTGGGTTATTTAAGTATGTAATGGTTACAGCTTATATATGGAGAAGTGTAGTATAAAACGGACTTGTTGCATTAATAAAAATAAAAAGCATTTTTATTAATGCAACAAAGCCGATCCAAACTAAAATAAGCTATCATCAATAACTGATTTTAACCATAAAGCACTTAAAGTAATTATCGACTTAATAGCACTTATTGTAAATATTAGCAACGCAGATTCAAATTGTAAATGCAACTATGTGATCTGTATTATAGAGTCAAACCCCTACTATATTTTTTATTACAAGCTCAGCAACTCCTTGCCATGGTATTGCAGTAATTTGATCATCTAGCTTTCTTGGTTTATCACACCTACAAACAATATAGCCATTTTTTACATTGTAATCAGTTAAAAATGTTTTTAAATGCCTCGCTTGTTTAATAGCAGGTTTATCGGTCCATTTAACTTCAATAGGCAAAATTTTATCTTCATAACTTAATATCCAATCTACTTCACGACCTTCTAAATCGCGCCAAAAATTTAAAGTAATCCGCTTTGCTTGACTTCTGGCTAGATGCAGCAATTCTAATCCTACGAATTGTTCAAATAAATGCCCCATAGTTGTATTTGCCAGTTTTGTGCCCTCTCGAGCAGCCATGCGTCTCACTCCTAAATCAAAGAATAAATATTCGCATGACTTAACCAAGCGCCTTCTTGTGGAACATTCTCTTGCAAAAGGCTCAATACGTTCTGCAATTAAACAATCTTCTAAAATCTGGTAATAAGCAGCAATAGTAGTTTGTGCGACACCAATGTCCTTTGAAATATTATTAAAGTTAGCTAATTGACCTGATTCTGCCGCCGCCAATTGCAAAAATTTCGCAAAATCACGTAGATTACGAACAAGGGCCTCTTGGCGCACCTCTTCTTCTAAATAAGTAATCACATAGCTTTCGAGGTCATGTTCGCGAGATTCATTATTGTCATCAGTAACAATACCAGGTAAAGAGCCATAAACTAGAATTTCATCAATTTTTTTATATGACTTAGGCAATTCACAAGTTGTAAGTGGATCTAAATGGAAATAAACTACTCTGCCTGGTAACCAATTTAATTGTTGTTGCTTTTTAAGCTTACGTGCAGATGAACCAGTAAGAATAAATTGTGCAATTTGTCTGTCGATGAGATCTTGTGTTGCATCCATAAGCTCAGGCACTTTTTGTATTTCATCTACAGCTATCAGTGGTTTTTTACCTAATTTTTCTGCCAAGGCTTCAATTTCCTGAGAGAAAATTTCTATGTTTTGTTCATACCGTTGACGAATTGCTGGTCTAGCAAGGGATATAACAAGATCAGTGGGCAAACTAGTCAAAAGTGTAGTTTTGCCAACTTGCCTTGGCCCAAGTAATAGCGTGCTTTTCCCGCGTTTAAGCGTAGTTTTAATGGCTGCTGTAATGCTTCTATTTAGTTTTTTCATACGCTAAATATTAGCCTAATTTTCAGTGTAAAGCAAAATAATTAGGATTATACCAGTAACTCCCGGGCTAAGGTTGCATCTAAGTAAACAAATCATGGACTATAAAGGTGTATCAAATCTGGTGCGAAATTAAAGCTGAGTTCCGGACGCTATCCTGGTCAAAAATGGTCATCTAACCAACCGGAGTTCGTACTTGCTAAAAATTATTGAAAACATATTTTGGATCCATACGAGGAATATCGGATATAATATAAAAACCTAAAGCCCAGCGGGCAACTCTTTGGGCAACTCTTTGGCCTGGATTCCAAAGTGGTGCAATAGCTGGTAGAGTAAGTTACAAAGAAAAATTTATTAACTGCGGAGAAAACGATGAGAGACAAGTGCTTTGGTAAAGTTATGTTGCTATTATTTAGTATAGTGATGGTTTTATACAGTCAATATGCTGCAGCCGGTTTTATCATAATAACAGAAGGTGGACACAATTATGTTCATTTTAAAAAAACAGATTATTTAGGAACTATAGACCAAGACGCAGTAAATGAATTAAGAGCAATTTTGACTCATAATACCATAAATGGAATACGCTTTGAGGACACAGTAACATTTAATTTAGGTGCGCTGAAAGATATCCTTAGAGTTATTCAAGAGTGTGCGAAACCAGAAATGGTAGAGCTGGTCATTCGAGATGGACGGTTGTTTGTGGCCGGGGAAATAGTACCATTTGGCGATGAAGGCACTGCGGCGGTTGCTGATTTTTTAAGGCATAATAAATATGTGACCACTGTGAATATTCCAGATATGGAATTTGGGGATGCTGGTTTACAAACATTAGCTGCCGCATTAGAAGAAAACCCCAACGTAACTGCGTTGAATTTGGGTCGCATTTCTTTGGAAAAAAACCTTACGGTGGTAGGGTGGCAAGCATTTTTAGCTGCCTTAGCCAAAAATAAATCGCTAAAGAGTTTAACTTTAAAAAATGTTAGGCCAAGCTTTCTTATTTTATTGCTTTCTAAATTACCAACAACCAATATAACATTAACAAAGATTGTTTTGCTCGATTCGTATACCAGGTTGGATAGTCATCCTGACTATGCACATTTAGAAAGAGCCTCATTTTATGCACAATTTGTAGTTGATCACTACACAACAAGAAATATATTGATCGATGAATTTAGAAGAACCCTCACTACAGAAGAATTCACAAACTTAGATCTTTATAGCGCTTTTATGGCATTCCTCCATACTCACCCCGCTAACAATAAAGTTGCTTTAGCTTTTTTGAGCCTTATTAATAAGTTATGTGGGATAAGTGAAGAAGATAGTTGTATAAATGCTAAGAAGAGGGGTGAGATTAGTGTGATTTATCGAAACGAATTACCACTATTTAGAGAGAGATTGTATGCAGAGCAACTGCAGTTGCATATTTTTCAGCAACTTTTGGGAATTCATGAGAATGTAGTTAATATAGTTGAAGTAACAGAAGAAAATGCTGCACCTTCCGACGATATCCAACCTGCTCCAGTTGGTGCTGCAACAGCGGCTCCTGACCTCATTACACGACCAGCTTCTAGGCGTCGTACTTCTTTCATGTTTGCCCCAGTTGTGACTAATGAAGAGCGTGGGCTTGATTTTCATCTACCGTCTAGGTCTTCATCGATGTAGAGCTGGTGTACTCTTCTTTAAATTTATTCCCACGGTCTTCGCGCGGGAATAAAACAATGGTGGATTGCCAAGGGGGAGAGGTGCAGCCTCTTCCCCTTGGAGCAACCCGAAATTCCCGCCCCAAGCAATATTGAGTGACAGAGTTGATGTTGAGTCAAGATATAGAGGGGCCAGCACCGGGTTGGATATTTTGGTGGCATGCTTACCATTATTATGAAGTTATTATTATTGGTTAAGTCTGCTCCACTGCCGTTAAGTTAAGGGATTCTACGCCAAAAAGTACATTCTAAATTTTTTTTCTTATTCAAAAAAAACATTTGTTTATTAGCTTTCTTATCCAAAAACACAAGATTATAGCCGTTTTTTTCTTTTGAAAATTTTCCCTTTTAGCTGCAAAACTTTACAATAAAATTTTATTTTGACTGGATTCCCGCTAGAAGCATGCGGGAATGACACTCACTTTTGGATTGCGACAGCCCCCTTACCGTAACAACTTACACCGTAGAGCTGCAGCCGCAACCAGTAGCCATAAATGTTGAAGAGGTAATATTGCCTCAGTCTATGGAAATAGGCCTGCCATCAGCAGAGTCTATGTTGCCCCTTAAGCAAAATCTGTGGGTCATTGGAGGTTCCTTAAGTTCTCCAAGTTGATGATACAAAGCAATTTGCAAGCAGCTTAGCGTTTTAAACTCATATGCTTTTCTGGCCGATTGCCTTCTGCACTAATTTTCCATTTAATAATTCCTTAACAATACTAATTATTTCCTCTGCTAAACTATTGGTATTGGTTTAGTTAGAGAGTTTTATAATTTGATTTATTGGAAATTAGTAGGGGGATGGTATGTTTAATAAAATCTTTTTGGCAATATTTTGTTTTTTAGCAATAAGTTATGGCCACTGCAGTTACGCTATTGTTGATAAAGAAGAAGCGCGTAAGCTGGCAGCTACAATAAGGGAACCGCGCACTGATGCTGAAGGTAAACCAATTCTTTTTTTATATTTTGAACAAGAAGGGGAGTTTGAGCCTGATGCTCTTGCAATCATTTTAGAGCCTATTGCAGAAAATTTAAGGTTTAAAGGCTTGGAGTTTGTGGATAATAATCTCAGAAACGAAGATGTTCAAGCCATTATAAAAGCTTATAAAAAAAACACCCACGTGCGATCACTTTGTTTGGACATTGAAAACAACCCCTTGAATGATGAAAGTGTTAGAACCCTTACCGAGTATTTAAGAGCCAACCCTTCTCTGAGTGAGCTTACTATCTTGGGAGAGCCTCTTGAGCCAGAGTATTTCAGGAATTTTATTTTTGCCATGAAGAAAAATTATACTTTACGCTCTTTAAGTGTTGCATCTAATATTGGAGCGCTAGCGGCTTGTAATAACCTTGCCGATGAACCAGCTATTATGTTGGCACATTATTTATCAAGAAATAAGTTAATCAGCTTGCTATCAGAAGAATATATAAAAAGGAATATTTATGGTCGTACATTATGTTTTGCTTTAAATGGTGCTGCCGGAGAAAATTCGCCAGCAAAAGCGCTGTCACAAGACGTGATAAAAGCAATAATAGATTCTGAGGTTTTAAAAGAAGATAAAGAGATTTTTTATAAAATGATTATGTATGGCGCTGAGGATGAACTTGCATTTTTAGATATCACAGACCGCCAACTGATAAATGAAGTTAGAACGATAGAGAATGTGGTAAGAAGGAAAGAATACGCTAATATTAGGAATTTTATTCTCCCTCGACATGATGCTAATGGTAAAATGCAGCCAGCAAGAGTGCTCGAGGAAAGAGTAAAAGAAGAGTCTGTATATGATACAGTTAATAGATTGCAGCAGCAGCAAGGGTTTGTCGCAACTAAACCACGCCCGAATTGTTTAGACTGTCATTATGATTCGATTGAATATGATATAAAAGAGCTCACTATGATGCTCCAAAAGCAAGAAGCGCATTTTAAGCAAGTAACCGATTTTGTTGGCAAAGATCGTATCAGGCTAGGTATTTTTTATTTTCAAGCTCATCTAGATGTTCTCAAAGAAATTGCTAAAGAATATCAACAGTTAACGCTATTAAGGATAGAAAAGCCAGAACAACTATTGCAACGGATTAAAGATACAAAAGCCAAGTTAAAAGAGCTCAATGATGCAAGAAGTAAGTTAGAAAAGCAAAAAGAATCTGGTGATAATTCAGAGGAAAAATCAAAGCAGCTAGGTGTGGAAATTACTAGAGCTCAAGCGACTATTGAGCAATTAATGAAACAATTGCAGCTATCTATAAATGATGAGCAGCAGGTCTCGGGAGCAAGAGCAAACGAAGAAAATACAGTTGAAGATTTTCTATCTGAGCTAGTTGAAAGAGTAGAGCAGCTTAAAAGGAAACAGCTGGCGCTGGAGAAACAAGAGGAGCAAAATGGTGTCGCAGTGAACTCCCCAGAGTTGGAGTCTTTAAATCGAGAAATTGCGCGCGTCGAGAAGCTTATAAGGGGATTAGAAGGCTGGCCAATGATAGGGCGTAAAAGAGCGCATTCGCCAACATCACAACTATCAGGACCAAAAAGTAAAAAACCACGGGTAGAAAAAACAGCAGGTGCCAATAATCAAGTGCTGCAACCGCAACCGGTGGCCGCCAATGTTGAAGAGGAAATGTTGCCTCAGCCTATGGAAATAGATCGGCCATCAGAAGAGTTTATTTTTAATCAGCAGCAACAACTGCTACAGCTTTCTCCTCCGAACTTAATAGCCATGCCACGACTTATGCCGCCGTCGAGAGGTTCCTTAGGGCTTAACTTTTGGGGAAGTATTTAATTCGGAACTTTCTTTATGATGATAGCTCGCGGTTAATTTTCTAAAGGATTTTGGGGTTATAAGGATCATAACCAACTTCTAAACTACTTACTGACTTATGAGCCCCGTAACAAAATTTACCGGGGATTAGTGTGGTCTAGGTGGATCTTCGTCTACTTGTTGCTTAACTGAAGGTGCTGTTCGTGCGGTTTCACTTCCTTCGTGTTGTCCAGTTTTTTCTTTACCACCGCTCCTTTGTTGTTCTTGGATAGGTTGTTCCGCTCCGCTTTGTTTCCATGTTACAGCCATTTTCCGTAGGTTTACACGAGTCTTTGGTTGTAACGTGGGTGCGGCTGCCATACCTTCTCCCCTCGGTTGCCCTGCTGCTGGTGCTGGCGACGATGGCGCTTTTGTCGGTGCTTTTACTTGCGGTGTAGTTGGCTTGTCTATACGGAAGCGTTTCTCTTTTGGTGGGGATGCTTCAGGTTTTCTTTCTGGTTGCCTTTTCTTTGCTAGCTCATGATGTTCGCTGTGTTTTTCATTAAGCACTCCTTGTGGGATCTTTGTGACCACCACTGTTTCAGGATTTTGAAGCGGCTTCTGCTGTGGCTGCAACGTAAATGATGCGGCTTCTTCATTTGCTTGAGAAGCATCGGGATCGAAAGATAAACTACTTTCATCTTTTTCTTCGTTACCTGCTAAACTGCCAGCTTGCTCTTCCAATTCTGACGATGAATCGTACCCGACACTAACTTGCTCCAACAAGCTCAAGCTATCATTCTCTGGTGGTCGACAATATACACATGCTGTTTGAGTTTTTACATCAGTATAAATTTCTATACTGTTATTACTACTTCTCCTGTTAGTAGCATATGATATTAATGTTGGATCCTCTATACCTCCACCAATAATAACGTTATTTACTATACCGCGATATCCCATAGCTGTACTAATAGCTGTATACTCCTCTTTAGTGCTTTCCGTACTAGACGCAACTATATAGGTATTTGCAATATTCAATTTTACATCACCAAACTTATCACTTGGTAAACAAGTAAGAATACGTTTCCATAAAAATTGGGTGACTTCTTTTTCAGACGTCATATCTTTGCATTCCATTGATAAAAATTCCGCCGGACAGTGATATAATATTTGAAATTGTCTTGGCCTTTCTCCTATTTTAGCTGAAGTGATATCCCCTTCAATCAACACCCCCGTGCAAGTTTTTATCCCGCCGGTAAATAACAATCCTTCACCTGAGCCATTAATAGCTATTTTACTAGGCACTGCCGTATCTTGGTCATCCATTTCAACCTCAAATTCACTTTCGTCGTAATGTCCATCGACTAATGCGGCAGCTGCACCAAGATCATCTGTCAACTCAAATACACTTGGTTCGCTTCCTTCATCTTCTGTCCCCTTTACTCGTACGATTCTCACAATAATCTCCTAATATAAAATATATGCGTCGACCAACCACTTATTAAAAGTTGCCACAATAGACCAATATAAAAAATTGTTTAACTGTCAGAGTGCATCAGTCAAAGGTTGTGTTATCACTACCCTATTTTGCAGCTCTAGCGATACATTTATAAATTTATTATCTTTTTCTGTTCGCCTCCTTTTTCGCGGTCTTTCCCCGGGTGTCATTGGTTGCGCCATATCTGTGGTAATAGTAGCGTTATCCTCATAATGAGATACAGCAGCATATTGCTCTGGCTCTATTGTCGATAACGTCTCAATATGTTCTTCTTCAAAAGTTAGTGGCGGCGCCGCTGTGGCAGCTACCATGTTTACAGGATATATCTCTGCCTCTACTAGTTGCAGTCCTTCTGGTATTTGCCAATTCAAAGCTTCATATATTTGTATTTGTAGCCCTCTAATTTCATTGACTCGCTCCAGCTCTTCTATGGTTAAATATCGTAATAATTCCTCTCTAGTACCAGACATGATTAAATTGTAAAAATCTTCACTGTAAAAGTCGCCACGCTTACACATTTGCATAATCATTCTTACTATATCTCCACTACAATAACGCAAGGGCGAATACATACCAGTTCTTGGATGTATTCCTAACAATAATGTAGAACCAGTTATATGGCGCATTATAGAAGCGATAAGTTCATTTCTTTTTAAAATAATTTTAACTACCGGTAGTCGATCAAGCCAGTCTGCTTCTATCTTTCGCAAAGTTACATTGTACACCATAGCTTCAACAATTGCTTGGATGCCTTCAACACCAAAATTATTAAGCATTAGGTCAAGTTCCTCTAATGTATTATTTACACGTAACATATTGGCTATAGCTTGCGCTCCTTCGATACCAATTTCATTATCAAATAGGTTAAGAGCTGTTAATGTCCTATTTTCCAACAAAGATCCAGCAATAGCCTGCATGCCTACCGTACCTATATGATTATTGGCTAAATCAAGTCTTGTCAACACAGGGTTCGTTCGCAAAAACTCAGCTATTATTTTTGCACCTGCAGCATCAATATCATTTAAAGATAGTGTAAGGTCGGTTAAGCTCTTGTTTTCATATAAAGCGCTTATAATAGCCATCATGCCTTCGTTTCCTATATTATTACCACCAATATTAAGATCGATCAATGTCCTATTAATTAGTAGAGCACTAGCCATTATCAATGCTCCCTCTGTTTCCGCATAATTAAATGCAATATTAAGCCTTGTTATATTTCTATTTACTTTTAAAGCTTCGGCAATTGCCGAAACTCCTTCTATACCAATTCTATTACGATGTAAGTCAAGCTTAGTTAGTACTGAATTTTCCTGCAGTGTTTTTGCAATAACTTGGGTACCGCCATTACCCATATTATTTCCTCCGAGGTTTATTTTTTTCAAAGTATGGTTTTTTCGCAAAAGATCAGCGACCATTTGTGCTTCTTCAACCCCGATATTATCTAGAGCAAGCACTAGATCTATTACGGTTAGATTTGTTTGTAGAGCATTTATTATCATGCTGAAGGCATTAGGATTAAAAATTCTTTTACCTAACACTAAACATCCCACTGGCGTTTGGTGGCTCTCATCTACTAATGCCTTAATTATTTCTTGCGCTATCTCAGGAGTAATAATTTTAGCACCGCAAGGGGCAATCAGGGTGTATTTTTTGCCAGTTATGCCATCTATATATAGCCTCTTTTCAATATCTGCATAACTATATTGGTTATAAACCAAAATTATTAAACAAAGCGTGGCTGTTATGATTCTACTAATATAAATTTTTGCTATATTTGCCCTCATATCTTTTTCCACGTGTTATTTATGTAAATAAATTATTTAGCACATAAGTAGCAAAATTTTTACCAAAATTTTTGCTAAGATAAATTCTTGCTTTATTGCACTAAAGATATGGCTCATTACCCATAAAAAATTTAATCACAAAATAACGCCGCTTATCTTAGTCCAATTTTTACACTAAAAATCACGGTAAATAATGAGGTGGACTTTTAGCCGCAAAAATGATTAATATGCTTTTTATGGGATAGCTCAACCTCCATACTTTAGGGGACTGCTATAACATAATTTTAGAAACAAAAGCAGCGAGCCTTGAGGTGACAAGGTTATGTTTTGCGGGACCTATCGACTAGAGAGGGTAAGAAGAGGGAAGGCGGGAAGCCTTTGTTCCCGCGCCAAGGCCGCGGGGAAATTAGGATTTTATTATGATTCGATCTTGGAATAAGCGCTAACTCCAATAGATAACGTTGTAAAACCCCCTCAGAAGTTCCGCGAAAATGTATCAGGAAAATTTAGCGATATTGCTGAAAACCAAGATGGTATTGGTGCGCCCGGAGAGATTCGAACTCCCGACCCCCTAGTTCGTAGCCAGGTACTCTATCCAACTGAGCTACGGGCGCGTATGGCAAAACTGCTAAGCTTTCAGTATAATAGTCGAACTACTTGATTAAGTCTAGCCTGATTGGATTTTTAGTATTATCAATCTTTTTGCACGGTCCCAGTGCTATGCGTACTCTAGTATCTTGCTACCATTTACTAGTATAGGTGATGCATAAATCTTGATGTGTTCGCTGTTTAATTTTTTAGCTTCTTGCCAAGGAATAGGCTGTGAAAATTGTGAAACTTATTCGGTATTGTTCGGTGCTTATTTTACTTTTTTCATAATTTCTTGTTCTTTGCAAATATAAAAAGTGGTGGCTTCACTGATTCAAAATTCCAGGTAAAGGCCAAAGCTAAAATAGCTAAAGCACAAGCTATTAATAACATTACAAATCCCGCATCCCAACCGAAACTATCGACTATGCTTCCGATACCAATGTATGCCATGGTTGTGCCACCAGCATGCCCTAAAAGCCCGGTCAAACCAGCGGCAGTTCCTGCAGCTTTTTTGGGGACTACCTCTAATGCACACACCCCGATCAACTTTGCCGGGCCATAAATAAAAAATCCTATAGCCGCTAATGCTACTTTATCATATAAATGAGCACCAACGGGTACAAACCAATAAAGCATAATAGCAAAAAAGGCTCCTACCATATAAATAATACAAATTGGTGTACGACGACCATGGAAAATTTTATCGCTAAGCCAACCACACAAAAGTACCCCTGGAATTGCAGCGATTTCGTATAAAAAACAAGCTAAGCCACTTTCCGCGAGAGTAAAACCTTTTGCCCCATTTAAATATGTTGGCGCCCAGCTAATTATTCCATAACGCACTAAGTGTACAAAGATGTCAGCAGCGGATAAATACCATAAGTATTTATTAACAAAAATATATTTAAAAAGTATCTCTTTGGGGGTCAATTCTCTTTCCCGATCAGTAGTAGACAAACAACCAGGTTCATTGCCCCGATATTCATTATGATATTCTTCAATTGGAGGTAGGCCTTCTGATTGAGGGGTGTCTCTTACTAATAGTAACACTAGTGCTACAGCCACTAGAGCAATTATAGCGGGAAAGTAAAAAATGCTATGCCAAGAACCAAAAAAAGATATACCAAGAACAATTAATGGTCCAATTATACTTCTACTAATGCTTTGCATGGCGCCAATAATAGACATTTTGGTTCCCCTCTCATTTCTAGAAAACCAGTGCACCATAACTCTAGCCAAGGCTGGCCACCCCATTCCCTGCGCCCAACCGTTAAAAAACAATACCAGCAACATCAAAATGAAACTATGCAAAACCAAGCTCGAACCATAAAAAAAGTTAGCCATTGTTGATAAAATTAAGCCTGTTGCCATGAAATAACGGGGATTACTGCGATCAGAAACAATCGCCATTAAAAATTTACTAAGCCCGTATGCTAATGGTAAAGCGGAAAAAATAAGTCCAAGTTGTGTTTTTGTAAAGCCTTGCTGAGCAAGGTATGGCATTGCAAAGGCAAAATTATTGCGTACTAGATAAAAACCTGTATAACCTAGAGTAATACCAATAAATACCTGCCAACGAATTTTCTTATATTTTGCATTAACCTCCTCTTGCGGTAATCTAGCGATATGTGGGGCGGGGAGGAAAAAATTTAAGTATTTTAAAAAAGTCATGCTATTTTCCTCCAGTTAAACAGCAAATAAACGTTAATTTTAAGCCTTATAGCAATTCCCTAAGATACGGAGTCCAAAATTGAAATCAGTGGTATCCGCAGGCTTCAGCCCGCGCTATTAGCTTATGCAAAGTAGCCGCTGATGGCTACCGAGATGGCGTATCAGTTTCTGTATTTTAGGGAAGCGTTATAATTTTTATTTCTATTTTTTCCTCTATTTTCCATACTACTTCTAGGCTGGTTATTTTAAAAAACGTCATGACAGCTTAAAAATTTTCTATGTTTTTAGAAAGAGAATAAGAGAAAACCAGCTTCTTTCTGTCTACATAGACTTAGCCAAAAACTTATTTTATTTGGAAGATTATTTTGTACCATATGCCGAGCTTTCTAATGGTAGTTTGGCTTTTTTATAATCTTCCAAGCCTCCTTTATAATCGAGCACATTTTTATATCCTAGCGATAATAAAATCTTTGCGGCGGTTGTGCTTGCTGGACATTTAAGTTCAGAACAATAAGTAATGATGGTATCATCTTTTTTTAAAAACCCGAGGTCTCTTTCATGAAGCTCTTTTAATGGAATGGAAATAGCACCTTTAATATGATTATTTTCGTAGTAGGGTTGATCTCGTACATCTATCAGCTTTGCATTAGTATCTAAGTTAATAATCTCTAGTAATTCATTACAATTGATTTCTTTAATCTTTGTTTCGCTGTTTGTGTTTTGCATACCGGCCTCCTACTATTAATAAGTGTATCTATTTAGTTAAGTTCGTTGATAATTAAAATCACCCGCAGCCAATTTTAATAAACTAATTTAGTGCCAAGATTCTCTTATAATAAAATATAACTTCTTAAAAAAAGCAGTTGTTTTAAACCAAAAACTTCAATCTTCAATACTAATTTGTTTGGTTACGGTTTCTTTTGATTTTGGAATATTTATTTCTAAAACACCGTTTTGGTACTTTGCTTTGATTCCTTGAGCATCTACCACCCCGGGCAATGAGAACTTTCTGAAAAATGTCCCTTTGTATCTTTCAAAACAAATATAACCTTTTTTTTCTTTTTTTGTTTCCGTATCTCTTTCTCCTTCAATAACAAGATTATTGTATTGATCCATATTGATTTTAATGTCTTTTTTCTCCATGCCTGGCATGTCTGCTGTAACAACATAAAACTGGTCCTCTTCTTTAATATCTATTTCAGGTGTCCAATAAACGTTATTATTTGAAGGGTCATTTTTGAAATAAGAAGGCAGAAATTGATTAATATTTTTTTCAAACTCATCGAAAATTGATGCTAAAGGTTGGTTATGACGAGTTAAGTTTAACATAGTATTTTCCTCCAGTTTTTTATTTAAAATCGTGTAAATTGAAAGCGTGAGCTTTTGTGGGTAAGACTACTTGAGGTCGGTTGTATAAAAAATTGATTTTTTTGTTGGTGAATTTTAGTGCTTAAATTCGCTGACAAAAAATCAGGTTTTTTGTTTGGCTATTTTCAGTTAACTTTTTTTATGGGGGGCAGGGGCTGCAATTTTAAAAACAAACGAAGTGAGATAAATGTTTCGCTAATTGTTTATTAAATTTATTTCGGCCGATGGTTCTAAATCAAAATAATAGAAGGGGGTGGTTATGAAAGATATATATGTTTTACTGGTTTGTGTCTTACTTTCAGCAAGTTCTATTTTTACTTATAGTCAACCGCTTTATGCAGACAATGTTAGTCCAGTTCGTGGCAATAATAACGGATCTAGTTTTATTGATGATGCCAAAATTACCTTGCAAGTAAAATCAGCATTAGCAGTGGAAAAAGGAATCCCTTCAGGAAGAATTAGCGTAGAAACTTCAAAAGGTGTTGTTTTTTTAAAGGGAACATTGGCGGCAAAAGAACAAGCAAGCACCGCTATTGAAGTGGTTGCGTCTATTCCTGGGGTAAAGGATGTTAATACGTATGAATTAGAAGTATACGGCAGCGAGCATCCCTTGGCTGATGCATATATTACTGCAAAAGTTAAGGGGATTTATCTAAGAGAAAGATTATTTGGAGGCAAAGAGTCGGCAAGTATGGCAGTCAAGGTTGAAACTAAAAATGGAGTAGTTTATTTAAGCGGAAACGTAGATAAAAAAGAGGTAGAAAGAAATGCTATCAACTTGGCCAAACAAGTTGAAGGGGTTAAAGAAGTAATATCTAGTATAAAAAGTTGAAATAAGGCAAAAGCTCAGTAAGGAGTTTTAAAAAAAATAAATAATACTAATTTCCCCGCGGTCTTCGCGTGGGGACAAAGCTATGGGGGATTGCCAAGGGGGAGAAGCAGAGCTTATCCCCCTTGGGCAAGCCCGGGGTTTATCCCTCGGGCGAAGCAAAAAATTGATTAAATAGTCACCTATTTATTGTTAATGATTTCACTTAACGCCTATGATCACGATCATGGTAGGAAAGCTAGAGGTGGCTGCGGCCATGATGTGATTATAGGAGAGGTCCAATTTTCCTAATTGAAATTGCAGATCCAGATATTTTGGCTTCTACAATCAAAACCATTGCTATAAGTGCTCCTCTGTCTATCTCGAAGTAATGGTTGTATGAAAAGATTAAATAATCCTAAAAAGAGCAGTTGGAGCCTACTGCTCTTTTTAGGATAAAGGATTGATTTTTTATTAGCAAATTTTGTTCATGAATTTTACTAGTAAACTAATTAGTTTTTTATCAGGTTATTTTTAGATATTCTTTTTTACAGGGCGCAAGAGACGGTAAATGAAGTTTTAGATGTTGGTAACAATAATTATATAAAATTAATAAAATAAGGAGGAGTTATGAAACATAAATGTGTTGGTTTAGTCTGTGCATTACTTATGGTAAATCCCATTTTTGCTTGTGAACAACTTCAGCATGAAGATAGTGTTTACCTTGCTCATAGCACTGTTAACGATGCTACAATTGTTTTACATGTTAAAAATAAATTAAAAGCTGATCCACAGTTATGCAATTCTAATGTAACTATAACTGCTGTAAATGGCGTGGTATGTATCTCAGGAAAGGTAGAATATGATATACAAGCAGAAAAAATAGTTGCTGCTGCTCAGTCCGTTAGGGGTGTAAAAGATGTTGAGGTGTGTGATTTACAGATCGGGAAAAGTAAAATGTCGATGAGGTGCATGTTAAATGATGATTATATAACCGCTAAAGTTGAAGGAGCTTTAATAAGAGAAAATCTTTATAACATGAGTGCCTTTGAGGGGGTTCTGGTAAAAACTGAAAATGGAGTGGTGTATTTAACTGGGTGTGTTAAAAATCCAGTACGGGCTCATAATATAGTTAAACTTACTGAATCGATTCCCGATGTTGTAAAAGTAATATCTGCAATAAAAATCGGTCAATGATAAGAAAGTTATGAAGCCTAAAAGGTATACAAGCTTTTAAGTAATAAAATATATGGAGGAACAAATTATGAAAAAAAGTGCGATTTATATGTTAGGCGCTTTGCTAGTAACTTCTTTACATATGTCTGTAGGTTTAGCTAATGGCGACAGTTACGCAAAAACTAAAGATGTTAAGATTATGGCCAAAAGCTCTGTTGTTCACAATGGCATCAACGATGCGACGATTGTCGCAAACATTAAAGAGAAAATCAGAGATGACCCGCTTTTAAAAAAAGTTACTATAGAGATATCCTCTAGCTATGGGAATGTAACTCTGTCTGGTTTGGTAGACACCGTTCTTCAGGCTGAAAAAATAGTAATTTTTTCTCAAGCAAATAAATGGGTGAAGGCGGTTGATTCCCGGAATTTGAAAGTAAAAAATAGTAAAATGCCACTAACTGATACCTATGTTACTGCTAAGGTTAAAGGGATGCTTATAAGAAATAATCTTTTGGATATTACGGCGCCAGGTTCTATCCAGGTAGAAACTAAGGATAAAGTAGTATATTTGTCGGGTAAAGTTAATAGACAGGAACAAATTACCGAAATTATTAATTCAGTTAAGTCAGTCCAGGGGGTTAGCAATATACAAAATGGCTTGACAATTAGTAAGTGATGAGAAAATTTTTAAATAGTGTAACAAAAAATAGGGCTGACTAATTGGTAGTCTAATATTAGACTTAGCAATATTCCTAGTTTAGGAGGAAAATAAAATGCCATATAAATACCCACGAGATTTACCCTTAAGAGTCAGGACAAAATTGCCCGAGCACGCGCAGCACATATATGTGGAAGCTTTTAATCATGCTGTTGAAGAGTATAAAGATCCTGTTAAAAGAAGAGGGAGCAACAAAACCAAAGATTCACCAGAAGTTGTAGCTCATAAGGTTGCATGGTCGGCTGTAAAGAAAAAATATCAAAAAGAAAATGGAACTGGTGGCTGGGTAGAAAAGTAAAAAACAAAATGAAGCTGGGGGAGGGGTAAAATGAAAACACAGCAAGTAAGAAAAGTAGGTGAGGTGGTTAAAACTGCGCATCAGGCTTCAGAAAAGTTAGCGATGCCTGCTGCTCCAGTGGCCCTTGGAGCACAGGTTAAGTTAATAGCAAAAACCCACGAAAAAGTTACCGGTAAAAAAAGCTGGGTAACTGAGTATAGTACAGCTATAACTATTATTCTGGGTATTATCTGGAGTTTTGGAAAAATCCTTGACTTTCACTTTCCTGATCGAAGCTGGACTGTTTGGGTGAAAATTGTTGATGCTTACATTCCGATGGTGCTCGTGACTTGCGCCATACTTTATAGGGTATATCCTTATATAAACATGGTTTTCCCACATCAAAAAAAATGATTTGTTTTAAGTAAATGTAAGTTAACTTTTTAATTTATTACTAATCAATTATAGAGGAGAGTCATATGCTAACATTATCAAAAAAAGAGCCTGACATTATCGATGATGCCAAAATTACCGTACAAGTAAAAGCGGCATTGGCGAAAGAAAAGGGGATCCCTTCAGGAGAAATCAGGGTGGGAACTGTGAGCGGTGTTGTTCATTTACAAGGAACACTAGCTTCTAAAAATCAGGCAAGCTCCGTTGTAGAAGTGGTTACATCTATACCCGGAGTAAACGATGTTAATACCTCTAAATTAGAAGTGCCTGATAGCGAACATCCATTGGTTGATGCATATATTACCGCTAAGGTTAAAGGGGCTTATCTAAAAGAAAAGTTATTTAGGAGCAAAGAGGTGGCAAGTATGGCTGTCAAAGTTGAAACTAAAGATGGGGTGGTCTATTTAAGCGGAAATGTAGATAACAAAGAGTTGGAACAAAAAGCTATCAATTTGGCTAAAAAGATTGAGGGTGTGAAAGATGTAGTATCTAGTATAAAAAGCTAAAAATGGGAAGGGAAAAAACACCGTCGCTATTAAAAAAATAACTTAATCCCGGCAAAGATTTTTGGTGGTCCACACCTTTTTTGACTAACCCCTTGCTATTCCCATATATTAAATGGATACAAAATTTGGCGGAGAGAGTGGGATTTGAACCCACGATGGGCTTTTGACCCATACTCCCTTAGCAGGGGAGCGCCTTCGGCCACTCGGCCATCTCTCCGGTTTATTTTCTCAAGATAATACCAGATTTTTTAGTTGCTACTAGGATTTTCTTGAGGCATCATAAATCTATTTTTCCGACAAAGGAATATACCAGAAAATATGATGTCTAAAATAGCTTTTTATATCCTAAATAATGAGAGTTCACTTAAAGGGCGGGCTTTATATGCATGCCGGATAATCGAGAAGGCGTACAGTAATAACCATAAAATTTATGTGCATGTTGCTAATTCCGAAGAGGCCCAGAATTTTGACGCTCAGCTTTGGACTTTTAGTGATATTAGCTTTGTTCCTCACGAGATTTATGGCCAGGGTTCTAATTCTGATCATCAAGTATTAATTGGTTACGGTAATCCACCAAACATCATGAATGATATTTTGGTTAATATGACACCTGAGATGGTTCCGTCTTATCAACAGTTTAACCACCTGATTGAGGTAATACCAAACGATGACAATTTGAAGGTGCTAGGGCGTAAACGTTTTCAAATTTATCAGAAAGAAGGGCATCCCCTAGAAGTTTTTAATGTGTAGAGTATGGTTATGTATATGAAAGCAAAGATATTTATTTTGTTTTTTGGCGTGCTATTTTTGATCTCAGGATGTGCTTCTGATGGCTATAAAAACATGCTTTATGATAAAAAACCGGCCTTTTATTCATATGTTTTTGGTAATATACATAGTGACCGGGCTCGTATCGAGCGTGCAGCTGACGTTTATGTTACTCCTTCAAGTTGTCAAAAGACAGTTACCGCCTTACTAGCTTATAAAATGTTTGGAGCTGATTATCATTATGAAACCAATTTATATGTCACAAAGAATGGTCATCAAGCTCGTCATGTTGTTATCTCATTTTCAGGGGATCCGACATTAACCTCATGGGATCTGGTCCAGCTTTTAAAAACCATTCGGGGTAAGACCGCTGCTGGTAAGGTTTTATTAAATGTTTCTTTATTTAAAACGACGCCATATTCTCCAAATATTACAATAGATGACGTGGGAACTAACTATGCCCAACCAATTTCTAGTGCCAATATTGATCACAACCTTATTGAGATTACGGTAAGGCCTGGTAAAAAGGCAGGTGGGCGGCGGCGCGCAATTGTTACCAATGATTCTGGGTATGGTATAGATTCTAGTATAACCACAACTTCTAAGCCATCAACTGTAAAGCTGTTTATTGTCAATAACCGTATTCAGGCGAGAGGTAATATTTGTAAAAATAGTATTCCATTAAAATTTAAGATCTCACCAATGGATTTAGATTATTATCTATTAAGTAAAATTAAATTGGTATTAAGAGCATCCGGAGTTAGGAGAGGAGCGGTTACTATTGTAAGAGATCAATCGGAGTTGCCTGATGACTTGGTTTTGTGGGGTACGCATGCGTCTGAAGCACTTGCTGGCATTGTTCCTCCGGCTCTTAAAAAATCTGATAATTTTGTATTTGATAATTTGTATCTAAAAATTATACATTCGCAGGACAAGCATGCTATAGAAGATTGGAGCGATGGTAGCGTTGTTATCAAAGAATTGGTTTCTAAGTATTTTGGTGTTGATATGGTAGATTCCTTGTTTGTTGATGGATCAGGGTTGTCTCGCTATAACAAAGTGCAACCACAAAAGCTTTTTGAGTTATTGAAAAAAGGTTACGATGTTCGAGAGTTTGTTACTGCTTTACCTAGTCCTGGAGAGGCACATACCACTCTTTCGAAAAGAACCAGGCTTTCGGAGTACATAAAAGCGAAAACCGGAAATATGTCTGGTATTAGTTGCTTATGTGGTTATAGTATTAGTAAGCGTCCCAAAGCATTTGTGATAGTTACTCACGGTTTTGCTTCTACTAATAAAGCGATGTTTCCTATTCTAGATAATTTTGTTAATTATCATCTTGAACAGTAATCGTTGTGTCTTGCTGTTAGAAAATATAGGTCAAGGTTTGATCCTTAGATTTTAAAAAATCATTATTTTTTTGCAGCCATCATGCTGGGTGTTCAAAAAACACTCCTTAAACCCTTTACAAAAAAGATAAAAATAAAGTCTTTAATTACCTGTAAAGCAGTTATTTTTTAATTAATTATTGTGTTTATAAATAAAGCATCATTTCCTGTAGTGATCATTTATGTCTAATAGCTTGAAAATAAACGATTTTTTGTTATAACGATTTTTGGGTGCAAAATACCCATACTAATAACTACCGCTAAATTTTAATAATTATATTTTTTAGGTTAATTTCTTTTAATGATTTATTAACAATATCTTATAGGATAAATAATCGATTAAAAGTACGATATATCTTTTCCCTCTTCGATGATATTAAATATGCACCATGTAAAGCTTAAGTAAACCTTAAGAGTTCAGATAAGAAGAAGATAGAAAGTAGAAGATAAAATTTAGAAATGTTGTTTTAGGTGGTACGAAGGTTTTAGTAAGTTGCGTAGTTAGCGTAGTTGAGATAAATGAGGTTGGCTGTGCAACGTGCTGAATGTTATTGAGGGAGTTATATCGTTCAGGATGATACGATATCCCCAAGCGTCGTCGTTAGTTTTACCGCTGTTGTATGCATGGATGTGTGCAATACGGCTTTAAAACTAGCGACACACTTGAATTTGTGTATAACGATTCAGGTAGTTACTGGGAACTTTTTTCGGAGGGAGTAGATAATATGCTAAATTGGTTTATGAAGTTGATTAGCAGAGAAGAAAATACTTATGGTTTTATAGATTAAGTAGTTGATCTTTGCTTGGTTCGGCAGGTGGTGATTTAGCAGATATTCTTACACATCCTCGTAAAAAGGAACTGTTGCTAGCGAACACCCTTTTTTTGTTGTTTGATGGGTTGTATTTTAGTCTCGAATCAAGATCTGGCATTTTTAGGCTAGACTTGATTAAATCACCATATGCGAACATATCACCATGGAAGTAGTCTATTTGTAACTCCTTAATAATGTCGATCAATAAAGTATTGCCTATGGGTATTTTCGACCATGGTTCAGTGTCTTTATTTAAAAAACAATTCAGTAGTTCACTTAATTCTCGTATATTATCTATGACGCTAGTGACTTTTTTGGTTCTCGGGAGAGATTCTAAAAGATTTGGTAGTTGCAATGAATAGTAAACGGAATTTTGACTCTTGGTAGAGAAATACTGAGGGTGCATGATGGTTGCTATATATTCTTCAAGGCCGTACCCTTGAGAATCTTCGTAAATCATCTGAATGTTTTTTAGCGGTCCGGCTTCTTCGGTCCCTATTGATGGTGCGCTAGCGGGGATAGCTCCGGTACTGATATAAATTATATGTTTCAGAGTATCCACAACGTAAGGATCAAATTTCAACTCTTTATTGCTTAGTGACTTAACGAATATTTCCCAAACTATGTCTAAAGCTGCTTTTTTGCGGCCATAGCCTGATTGTTGCCAGCCTTTTTGACTAATGTATAACGCTAATTTAGACCAAGCTGGATCTTTTTTTATTGGTTCTATCCATTTATTTGATAAAAAAACTATTTCGCAAAACCAATGGCTCGAAAAATTACTGCTTTGAGAAAGTTGGGAAAACACTTGCCAGTGATCGTAAAAATGTTTGGGTGGAGACTCTGTTATTCCAAATTTCTTTTTTAGTTGCTTATGTGATAGTGCCTCGCTAATTTTTGGAAGCATGTATAAGGAGCGAGCTCCAGAGGTGATATTATAGTTGCTTGACCATCCGAGATGTTCCAAGATACCAATTTCCAAGCCTTTGCCAAAGACTGCCAGAGAAAATATTTTCCTATGAATATCGAAGAATAACTCTGCAGTATTTTTAGTAATTATGCCTAAAGGTACCTTGCTGTAAGATAATTTACCTTTGATGTTGTCGTTGCTTTCATTTTCGCTATTTTTTGGTAAATAGAATGAATTTTCGCTTAATATTTTTGATCCAAAAGGGTAGAGTACTTTGAAAACGATGAATTCTTTCCCCGGCGATATCTCGTCTATGATGTCAGAAAGTTCTCTGCTGGTTTTTGACACCGTATCTCTAACTTCTGACCAAGTTAGTTCCTCAACTAATGTCCTTTTCTCTTTTGGCATATAACGCAATTATATTATTGAGAAATAATGTATTTTTATCCATAAACGTTTTGGTCATTTTACTACTATTGTGGCGAATGATGCAATATAATCTGAAGGTTACAGGTGAATAGAATGCAGAGGGATGTTTAAAAAATGGTCAAATTTAAAATAAGCCTCTTGCTAGTTTACTTTTTACCCGAATCTTTTGCTACCGTTGCTTCTTTCCAGACCTGGCGGGGTTGACAAAATATCGTTATAAAAGGACCAGCAAAAGGCAAAACGATTCTAACTAAAAAGGTTTATGGCAGCAAACTTTTTATGATATAAATTAATAGAAAAATCTGCTAAAGAAATTTTTTGATACAACATGTTGATAATTAATATATTATCATGAGTTGAGATAAGTTATGGTTAGTTGCAGCACGGTAGCGAATATTACCAAGATTAGATGTGGAATGTTGGCAATAGTTATCCCTTTATGGCGTGGGTAAATGATAATCATCCTAAAAAGAATAGAAAGAGCGGTAGGTTCCAATTGCTCTTTTTAGGATTGTAGTACATATGATAGTTATAAGAACCAAAATAATGTCGACTATGGCAATAAAATTGTTTTTGATGGTTGAATTGTGTAGGAAAAAAGGAGAAATTGAATATAGGATTTAATAGGAGCAGTACGGAGATATTTATAGGCAACTTTTTGTTAATCACCTTGTAAAAAACTGTACCAAAAGTAATAGCTATGATTATATACAGTACAGTCCATATTTGGCCAAGAACCCAAGCAGGTGGTGCCCAAGATGGTTTTATCAATAACTAGTACCAAGCGTAAGAACTCATAAATTATTTAACTTATTGATAATAAATAATAATATTGTTATTTATTTCGAATTTTAGTACATATATATATTTTGAAGTTGTACAAAAATCTTATTGTGTAAGATCGTAACTTATATGCGTTGCGCCTTATTTTAAACGATAAGGTTTTATTTTTGTTTTTTAGCTGTTTTGTACAAAGAATATCAGAATTGCCAAATGTCTGATTTACAAGTCGAGGTTCTATGCCGGAGAACTTAAGGCCAAACTCCCAGGCACTGGTAAGATAGTAATCTATAGGCATTTTTATTGGCAAAGCTTTTTCTAATAATTTTGCTGCAGCTTTCCTATTGATAATATAAGTTCCAGACTTTGTTACTTCTGTGAGATAAAAAACTAATCTTTGATTGTTTGATAACTTTTTGATGGTAAGCGGTGTGCCATGATGTAGCAAATCGAAGCTGACTATGTCCCATAGAGAATTGTTTGGTATTAGTTCTTCGATAGTTGATAAAAGTTTTGTGTAGTCAAAACTTACGTCGTCTTCGAATATGATCGCATATTCGAAGTTAGAAGCTAAAAAAGTTTTCCAAGTTTTTATGTGGCTTAAGGAACATCCTATTGTGCCTAGATTTGGTAGGTGTCCGAGTAGCTGTTCAAAAGTTTTTAAATCAGCTTTAGTATTTAACTCTGCTTCTGATAAGGTATCTCCTGCTACCGCTGATATTCTTTCTACTTTGAGTCCCAAGGGGATTACATTTTTTTGTATATAATTATAGCGTTCTTTTGATTTATCTAAGTTAATGATATAGCTAACTGCTATTTCAGATAATGGTCGGTTAATATTATTTTTGTTTTGTAAGTTGAGTGACATAGTCTTGATCAAAAGCGTAGCATCTGTCGATATAATGTCAAGTTGAGAAATTAGGCTTTTTGCATAACCTGCGTCTTTTGCCATACTACTGCGTTGCACATTCGTTCGCAATGCTCATTTACCTAAAAGTTAAACTCCGCTTGCTCGCTTCATGTGCGCTTTGTATTATGTCAAAATGCTTGGTTATGCAAGGAGTCTATTATTATTCATAACACCTGACATTATTCGTCATCGCCCGGCTTGACCGGTCGATCTCGATGAGATTGCCCGATCCCGTTTTAAAACATAACGGGACAAGCTTAATCGGGCAATGACGTGGGGTGTAGGGGGTAAATTTGACGATTGTAAGTCAGAAATAAAGTATGTCAGGTGTTAATAATAATATTATTATTGCCGATTTTATAAATCACCTTTTTTGAAAGAATCTCTGGTAATTTTTTGTGCAACAACTGTTGGAAATATTCCTTGGTCGTCACAAATAACATCAATGACTGTAAAACCAGCTATTTTAAGCTGTTCACGTGTTTCAGCTTCGGTACGGAATACCTGCCAAGTTGCTTGAATAATGTCGCTGAAGATAACTTTTTGTTTTAAAGCATCTTCGGTGCTGTAGTTTTCCCAAGGGGATTGTTTGGATAGGGTTGGTGGCGGTGTTAAAAAACTTGTAACTAATATGCCATTTGGTTTAAGCGCTTTATAAAATTCTTTATATAACAGGATTACTTTTTCGTTAGATGGTTCGTAGATATTTAAGCCATTACTGGTAATGATATCGTATTCTTCAGTAACGCCTAGATTCCAGGCATTTTTTTTCGTAAGTTCAATATTATCAATTTTATATTTTGTGGCATTTTCTTTGGCTAATTGTAATGATTTTTCATCTAGGTCGATGCCAGTAATTCTAATATCTTTGGTGTTACTATAATCTAGTCCCAATAACTCATCCATTAAACCACAAGGAATGGAGGCCACTTTACTTTCACTTTTTAAATAGTTTTGAAGTTGTTGTTGGAAAATCTGAAAACGGGCTTGCGTTGCTTTTACTGATGGTGCTTTATTTAGCAGCCATTTTTCTAAAGGGGTTAAACTTGTTTTTTTAGGGCCGTGGATGATGGTATATGAGGTCCAGTAGCCGTTAAGTCCTTTGTTTGCTAGTAAAAATCGACCGAGTTCAAATTGGGATAGTTGCTTCAGAATATCTAGCGCCTTTTCGAGAGGAACGGTTAAGGATGTTCTTTCTCGAAGATTTTTCTCATAAATAGACAAGTCGAAGTTTTTATCTGTACTATTATGAGTAAGCAACGGTTCTATTTGGGTGCTGGCAAAGGAAATTAAGGTCATAAGCATGAGTCCTAAGAAAAATAATATTTTTTTATCTGAGGTTTTTATTAAGTTTTATTTGGTGGAGAGGGCGGGATTCGAACCCGCGATACGCAGAGCGTATACATGATTTCCAGTCATGCTCCTTCGGCCGCTCGGACACCTCTCCATATCCTTCGCTAATTAAGTTTATACTTTGTCGGCTGCGCTATTCGCATCAACCGTCCTAGTAGCAACTATATTTGCTCCGGTACTTGCTATATTTTTTATAATTATATCACCAACTTTAACCGGCGACTTAACTGTAACACTAGCAAGAATTTTCATAATGGTAAAGAGTTTCTCTTTGGGAACTGGTTGATCGGTTTTAACTGGAATTACGGGATTATGGCTATCGGTGATTTTTACGGTGCTAGTTATGGTTCTTTGGGGTGCCGTTAGCTCCTCAAGGGCGTATTTTTTGCCACGGGGGCATTTATTGTTAGTTACTAAGTATTCACCCCCGCTTTTGGTTATGTCCATCTGGCAGCCAAGTGGACAGCAGGTGCAAACCATGTTTGTTTTTATTGGTGACATAATTATTTAATCGGTTCTATCTTTATTATCAGTTCTTTTTCTGTGCTATTTATTAAATCTTGTTTATTAATATCAAAACTTACCATTTCTGCTGGTAAAAACTTACGTTCTTTTTTACAAGCAATAATTCTATCGCCAAGATAAACGTTAATTATGCTATCTTCAAAAATATTTTTAACGCGCATAAATAGTTTAACTGTATCTGATACATTATTTATATTTATTTTCTGGGGGATAATATAATTAATCCCACTTGCGGCGGTAGTGGTATGGGTGAAACTGGTATCTAATTGATTTTTAATATATTGTGCTGCACCAAGTCCGGCAAGTTGCCCTTCTTCGCTGACAAAATCAACTAAATCATGTACATGTAAAACGTTGCCGCAGGCAAAAATACCCTCTTTGCATGTTTGCCTTAGCTCGCCGACGACGGGGCCATTAGTTTTCTGATCAATATCTATTAGAGCAGCGCGAGAAATTTCATTTTCTGGAATTAAACCTATTGATAATAAGACGGTATCACATGGAATAAATTCTTTGGTGTTTTCCTGAGGGACTAGAGAAGCATCAACTTTGGCGATAGTTACTCCTTCTACTCTCTTTTCGCCATGAATTTTGGTAATGGTGGTACTAAGAATAAGTGGAATATTAAAGTCATCCAAACATTGGACAATGTTTCTTTTTAACCCATTTGAATATGGAAGTATCTCAAATACTGCTTCAACTTTTGCTCCTTCTAGGGTCATGCGCCTGGCCATAATTAAGCCAATGTCTCCTGAGCCGAGAATTACTACTTTTTTCCCAGGCATATAACCATCTATATTTACCAGTCTTTGGGCGGTGCCAGCAGCGTATACTCCGGCTGGCCTACTGCCGTGAATTCTAATTGCGCCCCGAGTTCTTTCGCGACATCCCATGGCAAGTACTACTGCTTTAGCATTAATTTTCATGTGACCATTATTGCTATTAATTGCGTGTACAGTGCGATTAGGTTCTATTTTTAGCACCATAGTGTTGGTTAGGAATTCAACATTGGTTTTGAGGAGCTCTTGGATAATTAAATTACTATATTCTGGTCCAGTTAATTCTTTTTTGAAATGATGTAGCCCAAAACCATTATGAATACACTGGTTTAGAATACCTCCAAGTTCGCAGTCTCGTTCAATAATTAAAATATTTTTGATATTATTTTGGTGTGCGGCAAGGGCTGCGGCGATGCCGGCTGGTCCCCCTCCGACTACTATCAGGTCATAGTTCTTCATTTAGTTCTTCCTGAAACCAACCAAGATCCATCACCTTTTTTGGTTATTTTTTCTTTGGGAATATTTAGCTCTTTGTTAATTACTTCCATGATCTTCGGGGTGCAAAATCCCCCCTGACAGCGGCCCATGCCCGCGCGGGTGCGGCGTTTAATTGCGTCTAAAGAGTCAACTGGAATATTTCGATGTAGACTATCACGAATTTCTCCTAAAGAAACTGTTTCGCATCGGCAGATTATGCAGCCATAGTCATCTTCTTTTTTAATGAGTTCATTGAGGTCGTGTTCTTGTATGTTGGCTAAGGTTTTGTAGGGTTTACGGTAAGGATTGAAGTCATGCTTAATAGTTGGGGTTAGGTGGCCGCTTGTAGTTACAATTTCTGCAATGTGTTTAGCAATTGCCGGGGCGGCAGTTAACCCTGGTGATTCAATGCCTGCAACATTAATAAATCCTTTGACTTTACTTTCGCCAATGATGAAATCGTGAGTGTCAGCAAATGCGCGATTGCCGGCAAAACAGGTTATAACTTTGCAAAGATCAAAATATGGTAGAGATCTTTTGGCCGTGGCTATAATGGTATTAATATTTTCGGCGGTAGTATCCGAATAATCTTTATCTGGAGCCATAGTGGCATCTGGTCCAATTAGTAAGTTGCCATGATAAGTTCTGGTTACTAAGATTCCTTTACTAATTTCGTTCGGCGTCTGAAAAATTGTCGTGTTGACTAAATGACCTTCCTCTTTGTCAAACAATAAATATTGTCCGGCTCGTGGTTTGATGGTGAATTCATTGAGACCAACCATGTTGGCAATTTCATCGGCGTATAAACCAGCAGCATTGATTACTATTTTAGTGGAGATTTTTTCTTGATTAGTTGTTAGGGCAAAGTGGTTTTCTAATTTGTTAATTGCGGTTACTTTGGTATTTAGTTTTAATTCAGTGCCGTTTTGTACAGCATTTTCTGCGAGAGCAATAGCAAATTCATAAGGTGAGGTGATGCCAGATGTCGGGCAATAAAGAGCTACGGTTATATCTTGGTTTAAATGCGGCTCTTTATCTCTGACGAAGTCGCCATCGACGATTTGTAAATCGGGAACGCCGTTGGTTTTGCCATAGGAAAAGAGTTCTTGGATTTTTTGTTTGTCTTGTTCATTAAAACCAATGACGAAAGCCCCGGTTTGCATGAAGCCAAAGTTAAGCTCATCATTAAGCTTTTTATACATGAGATTACCTTTGGCGCAAAACTTTGATTTTATGGTTTTGGGGTTGTCTGAGTATCCGCCGTGGACTATGCCGCTATTAGCTTTGGTAGTTCCAGTGCCGATATCTTCATTTTTTTCTATTAAACAGATCTTAAAATTATATCTTGCGAGTTCTCTTGCAATTGCCGAGCCAATAATTCCGCCGCCGATTATACTTATATCGTACATTAACTTTCTCCGCGAAATCTTATTTAATAGAAATGGTAACACAAGTGGGATAATAAAAAAATAATATTCGAGAAATGAATAAATAGGAGTTATACTTGGCCAAAAATGCTGCTGGGAAGAGGGGTATGCTAATAAAGGAAATCTTCATTTTTTTGCTGACAATTACTTTTTTTATATCACCGGTGATTTTGGCAGAGTCTTGGCAGGAGAAAACGCTACAGCATCAAAAAAAGACGAACATATTGCAAATAAAAAAACAAAATAAAAGGGTAAAGAACATGGCCAACGATAAATACCGTCCTATCTTTTTAAAAGACTACACTCCATCATCCTTTCTGATTGAGGCTGCAAATTTACAGTTTCTTCTTGACCCACAGGAGACGGTGGTTAATGCCAAGCTATCAGTTAAAAGAAACCCGGTGAGCAATGATCATAGTTCATCTATTACGCTTGATGGAGTAGGTTTAGAACTAAAGTCGGTTAAAATCAATGGCCAGTTATTGGCTAGTGATGCTTACAAAACTACGCCCGAAACTCTAACTATTTTAAAAGTATCAGATAATTTTATTTTAGAAACAACGGTTAAAATTCATCCCGATAAAAATTTATCTCTTACTGGGCTATATTTGACTGGTGGCAATTTCTGTACGCAAAATGAACCTTATGGTTTTCGTCGTCTTACTTATTTTATTGATCGTCCAGATGTTCTCACTAAATTTACTGCTGAAATTATTGCTGATAAAACCAGCTATCCTGTTTTATTATCAAATGGTAATTTGATCTCCAAGAAAGATTTAGAAAATAATAAGCATGCTGCAACTTGGCAAGATCCATTTCCTAAATCGGCATATTTATTTGCCTTGATTGCTGGTAATTATGGCAAGATTGAAGACTACTATACGACCACCTCTGGTCGCAAGATTACACTTCGTATATTTGCCAATCCAAAGCAGTTAGATCAATGTCATCACGCGATGGCCTCTTTAAAACAGGCGATGGCTTGGGATGAAAAAACCTTTGGTTTAGAATACGATTTAGATATTTATCAAATTGTAGCAGTTGATGATTTTAATGCTGGAGCGATGGAAAATAAAAGTTTAAATGTTTTTAATAGTAATTTATTGCTTGCTTCACCAGATACTACTACTGATGATTATTTTAATCGTATTACTTCAGTTATTGCGCATGAATATTTCCATAATTGGACTGGTAATCGTGTTACTTGTCGGGATTGGTTTCAGCTCGGTTTGAAGGAGGGGTTGACTACGTTGCGTGAACAACTGTTTATGGAAGATACGCATGGGCAAGTCATTAATCGTATTGATTCTATAAATCTTATGCGTACTCGGCAATTTGCCGAAGATTCTGGTCCTCTTGCTCATCCGCTGCAGTTACCATCGTATATTGATGTTAATAATTTTTACACCACCACTGTTTATGAAAAAAGTGCGGAAGTATGTCGGATGTTATCAACCATGTTCGGTCGCGAAACTTTTCAGCAGATTATGAGAGACTTTCTTAAGAAATTTGACGGGCAGCCGGCAACCATTCAGGACTTTTTACAAATCGCGAGCGCAGTCACTAAAGCTGATCTAAAACAGTTTTCGCTGTGGGTCGAGCAGGCGGGAACCCCGGTCTTAAATATTGGTGGCAATTATACTGATGATAAAACTTATCATTTAAAAGTAGAGCAACAACATCCTAAGGCTAAACATGATTTTTATTTGCCACTTGTAGTTGGCTTAGTTAGTCCCGCCGGTGAAAATGCGCATGCCCAAACATTAATTGTTGATAAAAAAGAGCAGTCTTTTTCTTTTCCGGGAGTTGGAGCTAAGCCCATACCTTCTTTACTGCGGAGCTTTTCTGCGCCGGTGAAGATCGAATATCAGTATACTGATGATGAGCTATTATTATTGATGATTAATGATCAAGATCCGGTTAATCGTTGGGATGCTAGTCAGAAATTAATGACTAATATTTTTTTGCGATTATATAAAGATTTTGTTGCTAAAAAAACACATATTCTTTCCGAAGTTTGGGGGCGTTTATTTAAAACCATCCTTGGTGATAATAAAATCGATCCAGCTTTGGCGGCGTTAATGTTACAAATACCTTCTGATAATTATTTTCTTGAAACATTGCCATCAGTTGATGTTGAAACTTTGCATAATGTCAGAGAATTTATAAAATTAGAATTGGCTAAGGTGTTAAAGACAGAACTGCTAGAGTGTTATAAAAATAATACTGAAACCAAACCTTATAGTATTGATCCTATTTCTATGGGGAAGCGAGCTTTAAAAAATCTGTGTTTACTATATTTAATGCATCTAAATACCCCTGATATCTTTGAGCTTTGTTTGCGCCAACTAGAACGTGCAGATAATCTGACTGATGTTCAAGCTTGTTTGGGGGCTCTTGCTAATTCTAACTATGACCTAAAAGAAAAGATTCTTGAAACTTATTATCAAAGGTGGCAGGACCAACCAAATCTAGTTAATAAATGGTTATTATTAAATGCTACGATCAAGTTGCCGGGCACGTTACAGCGGGTACAGCAACTGATGCTGCACCCGGCGTTTAATATCAAAAATCCCAACAAGGTAAGGTCTTTGCTTCGTGTTTTTTGTGAGAATAATTTAATTAACTTCCATCTAATAGATGGTGCAGGTTATAAATTTTTAGCAGACCAGGTTTTGGTTATTGATAAGTTTAATCCACAGCTTGCGGCATCAATTACTATACCTTTGACTCAAGGGCAGAAGTTTGATAAAAAACGGCAGCAGTTGATGCACCAGCAATTGATCAGAATTAGCCAGGAACCAAAGCTCTCGAAAAATGTTTATGAGATTGTGAATAAGGCTGGCGGTGCAACATAATTACGCATCATAATTTATTCTCGAGGTATGTTAATGGTGGTGCTGTACCCCTTATTTTATGAATGGTAGATTTCGATCTTGCCAAATCATCCGACAATTGGTCTCTTTGATGCCAAAAATGCTGATGAGAGCGGCGATTAGATAACATATTGGTAATATTGAAAGTGCAATCTGATATCCGTATAAATCATATATTGGAACATTATTTTGTATCAGTCCTTGCCAGGTTATGGTTAAGATTTTTCCTATTAAAACCGGAAGTATAAATCCACCAGCAACCACGCACATATTATTAAATCCATTGGCAGTGCTATTGGTGTGTGGTGAATTATTATCTTTAATTAATGCAAATGATAAAGTTTGTCCGGCTGAAGCAAAGCCAAGAGTAAACATCAGAATGTTAAGGAATACAGATGGAATGTTAGTTAAGAATATTATGAGGGTCATGGCAACTGCTCCTGCGATGGCGCAAGTAGTCATGATAATGCAACGTCTCCCGATAGTATCAGAAAGCCAACCGATAAAGGGGCTCATAATAGCGACGCCAGCCCAGATATAAATGATTGCTCTTGTTGCAGCTACGTTATCAAGGTTACAACTTAAATGTATAAATTGTGCACCCCAAGGTCCAGCAAATGCTAAAATTTGTGCCCAGATTAAAAACGAGTAAATGCCGATTAGCCATGTTTCTCGATTGCTTAATACTATTTTTAAATTATTCCAAATAAAGTTTTTTTCAGTTTTTGGTGGGGTAAATGTTTTTAGATCTGATGGTTGGTTACGAACAAATAGAGCAATAAGAATAGCCAAGACGAATCCAATGTAGGCAAACCAGGTAATTATAGTGCGCCAGTCGAAATATTTTATCAATACTGCAAAAGGTTCGCTTCCTAAAGCTCCGCCAAAAGAACCCATCATTTCGACTATGCCGGCAAAAAGAGCGAAATAAGCCGGCGGTACCCAGCGTGCTGCCAAATGTAATACCCCAATGAAAGCGCAAGATGATGCGCCGCCCATGATAAAACGAGCAATAGAGGCAACATACATATTTGGAGCGTAGGCAAATAGTAATACTCCAAAGGCGCAGATAGCAGAAACACAAGTTAAAATGATTCTTGCGCTATAACGATCTAATAGGAGGCCGGTAGTTAATTGTAGCGGGGTATAGGAATAATAAAAGCACGCATAGATAAAGCCAAATTTTGTGGCGTCAATAGCAAAGTCGTGCATGAGATTTTGGGCGATCGCTCCAGGAGCTACTTGGACGACGAATTCATAAAGGTAGAAACAGGAGGCGAGAAGTAAGATTACTACTGCCTGGAAAGTGATTTTTCCTGTAAATAACTTTGTTTGCCGCATAGGTTTTTAAATGAATTTTCTCGTGATTCTACCTGGCTTCTTTATTAACCACAAGCGATCTAAGAAAGGCAACCCTGGCTACTTTCTCTTGCTTTTGTGGTTATAGAGATAATATGTTATGTTAACTGTATGGCGAAAATTCTGGCAATCGACACCTCAACTGATGCGTGTTCTGTAGCTTTATCTTATGATAATAGCATCTGTGATCGTTTTATGATGGCACCATCAGCTCATACTAAATTTATTCTACCTATGATTGATGAAATATTGTCTGAGGCCGATCTTGATTATAAACAGCTTGATGCTATTGCGTTTGGTCAGGGGCCCGGAAGTTTTACCGGTATTCGCTTAGCTGCAAGTGTTGCGCAAGGTCTTGCTTTTTCATCTAAGCTTCCGGTTATTGGGATTTCAACATTACGAGCTTTAGCCCAAGAGGTTTTTGTAGAGCTTGGTTTAGCTCAAGTACTAGTTGCTCAAGATGCGAGGATGCAGGAGGTTTATTGGGGAGAGTACCGGGCCGATAGTTTTGAGATTATGCAAGCCATTGCGCCTGATCGACTAATAAGACCAAGTGAGGCTAATTTTGATCATCGAGAAGACTTTGTCGGTATTGGTAGTGGATTTGGTGTTTATCAGGAGTTTTTTGCCAAAAATATGGTGAAATTTGTAGCTAAACAGTACGTTCAGGCTAAATATGTGGTGCAATTAGCAGCAGATGATTTTTTTAAGGGTAAGGAAAAAGTGGTTGTAGCAGAAAAAGCCTTGCCGGTGTATTTACGAGAGAAGGTAGCGTGGGTATAATCTAAATTTCCTCGCAGCTTGCTGCGAGGATAAAGCGATGGTGGATTGACCTTGGGGGAGAAGCAGAGCTTATCCCCCTTGGGCGAGCCCGGGGTTCATACCCCGGGCGAAGTCAGAAAATTGATTAGCGCCCTATGTAAAGTAAAATGAATTTTAGATATTGATCTGTGAACAATGTGTGGATGGTGTATGTTTAAAATTGGAAAAAATAAAGGAGTTATTTATTGGGTGGTATTTGTATCTGCCATCAGTGGGTTACTTTTTGGTTTTGATACCGGCATTATTTCTGGAACTATCCTTTTTATCAATAAAGAGCTTCAATTATCCCCTTTTGATACTAGTTTATTAACAAGCGCGGCATTGTTTGGAGCATGTATTAGTGCTGTTATTAGTGGAAGGATCGTAGATTATTGTGGTCGTCGCCATCTTTTGATGTTTAACGCACTTTTGTTTTTTTGTGGAGCTTTGGGTAGTGCTTTGTCTTCGACGTTTCAGCTTTTGGTTATTAGTCGAACTGTAGTTGGTTTTGCCATTGGGATATCTTCCTATGTGGTTCCTTTATATATCTCCGAATTAGCTCCTTTTAGTAGGCGCGGTATTATGGTGGGACTTAATCAACTGTTTATTGTTATCGGCATCTTTATTTCTTATGTTGTAAGTTATGGGTTTTCTTTTGGTGATCATTGGCATTTGATGTTTGGAGTGGGAGTTATTTTGGCAATAATGCTTTTTATTGGATTACTGTTGGTGCCAGAAAGTCCCCGTTGGCTGATGGTTATTGGCCGAGAGCATGCCGCAAGAGAAGTTTTAGAAATGGTGCGCATGGCATCAAGTAATATCGAATTAGAGTTATTTGAGATCAAAGAAAGTGTCAGTGAGCAGCGTAAAGATTGGAAGATGCTATTAAAAGCATGGCTATTACCAGCGATGATGGTTGGTTTTGGTATTGCGGCATTTCAGCAGTTGGTTGGGATTAATGTTTTTGTTTATTATGGACCACTGATTTTTACATCTATTGGATTTGAGGATGTTTCTGGGGCAGTACTGGCAAGCTTAGGTATCGGAGCGGTACTTACTATATTTACTATTATTGGCTTGCCGCTGATCGATAGGTGGGGACGTCGGCCACTTCTATTATTAGGATCGACAGGCATGACTCTTGGTTTATTAATTATTAGTATGGCATTTTGGTTTTTACCAAAGGAAACATGGTTTTTTAAAGGGTTATTGCTTATAAGTGTGACTATTTATATCGCAAGTTTTGCTATTAGTTTTGGCCCAATAGGTTGGCTGATGATTTCTGAGATGTTTCCTTTGAGGGTTCGTGGTTTGGCTATGAGTTTAGCAACGGCAACTATCTGGGGTACTAATATGCTGGTTATTTCTACATTTTTGCCATTAGTACATTGGTTACAATTAAAAGGTGTATTTTTATTATATAGTATATTATGCTTCCTGAGTTTACTTTTTGTATATTTTTTAGTTCCAGAAACTAAAAAGGTCTCATTAGAGCATATCGAAGCGAATTTGCGTATGGGTAAAAAGAGTCGTGAGCTGGGGGAGTAATGATAAAAGGTAGAGCAAGATTTTTATGGTTAAGTTTGTTGCTAATTGCAGTTGCCATTCAAGCTGATGATCAAAAAATGGTTTTTAGCGATCCTTTAAAAACTATTATAGTGAAGAAATCGGAATCGACATTTAGTATTATTTTGCAATCTAATCCAACAACTGGATATTCATGGCTGTTAAAAGGGTATGATGCTAATTTGATTAAGCCGGTGCGGCATAAATTTTATCCGCCTGAAAACAAAAGGCTGGTGGGGGCTCCTGGTTACGAAAAATGGACATTCCAAGTTAAAGCTGAGGGGTTTGTTGTGCCGCAATTAACGAGTATAACTTTAATTTATCTTCGTCCTTGGGAGGAGCAGGGAGCAAAAGCTGTTAACTTTAAGGTGGTGACTAATAATGCCGATTAAAAAACATGAAATTTTTAGTAATTTTCACGAGGTACAACACCCGTTGCTGCAACATAAACTTACTTTGCTTAGGAAAAAAGATACGAAAAAGAAAGAGTTTAAGGAGTTGGTAGATGAGATTAGTACTTTATTAGTTTATGAGGCCACCAAAAGTTTACCTTTGGTTGATGAGCTTATTGAAACTCCACTAGAAAGTTGTGAGATGCCAGTGCTTGCCGGTAAAAAGCCGGTAATTTTAGCAATATTACGGGCTGGCATTGGGATGGTAGATGGGTTTTTAAGCCTTATGCCGCTAGCGCGGGTAGCTCATATCGGTCTTTACCGTGATGAAGTTACGTTAGAACCACATTTGTATTATTTTAAAATCCCTAGTCATAGCAAAGATCGACAGTTTTATATTTGTGATCCGATGTTGGCAACCGGTGGTTCAGCGGTAAGGTCTATTGATAAATTGAAGTCTGCTGGTGTGAAAAAAATTAGCTTTGTTTGTATTTTGGCTGCCCCGGAGGGCGTAGAGCGTGTTTTTCAGGAGCATCCTGATGTGCCAGTATTTGCAGTAAAGTTAGATCGTAAGCTGAATAAAAAAGGCTATATTTTGCCGGGATTGGGTGATGCTGGTGACCGGATGTTTGGGACAAAGTAAGTAATTAAAGCCTGGCGGTCTTAATATGAAAAAAGTCGAAGGAAAAGTTGGTGCCGATAAAGACTTTTTGTGGCTTTTTCGCGGCTTTGAGAAAGCAGCATTTTGTCTATCTTCGGACTACCATATTATGGATCTTACTAAAGCAGCTGAGACTCTTTTTGGCGTGACGAGGAAAACGGTTTTGCAGCAACCTATAAAATCTTTTTTTTCTTCTTTAAGTTTAGCAATATCCTTTGTCCAAAAAAGTAATAAGCTGGCCATAAGTGTAGTTGTAGAAGATGGCGCTAAAGATTTTAATCAGGCTAATAAAATATGTAGATTAGGTTGGAAAGTTAAATCAAACCTTAGCTTTGATAACCCAGAAGGTTGTTTTATTATTTACGCTGAAGAGCAAGCAGATGTCGAGTATCTTGCAGAAGAGTATAAGCTGATAACTGGGCAAGACAAAATTGTTGGAGAATCAGTTAAAGATTATGCAGAAGGAATCAAGAGTTATTTAGAAGGTATTATAAATAATATGCCAGGTTACATTTACTGGACAGACAAAAATAGTGTTTGTTTAGGGTGTAACGATAATGATGCCCGGCTTTTCGGATTAAAATCTAGGAAGGAACTAGTGGGGTTATCTTTTGATGAAATTAAAAAGAGGATGCCGTGGCTTGCCGATTCTATTGATTTGTGGTGGAAGGATAGTTTAGAAGTTGTAAATACTGGTAAGCCTAAATTAAATATCGAGGATAAACCTTTTATAACGCCGGACGGCAAAGAGGTTTTTTTGTTGACTAGTCGAGTACCTTTATTTGATAAAGATAAAAATGTGATTGGTATTCTTGGTATATCTATTGATATAGCTGATCGTAAGTTGGCAGAGCGGCAACTACAATTGACCCGTGAGCGAGCAGAAAAAGAATTGTTAGGAAAAGTTAATGAAGAAATTACCGGTCAGGTTTATAGTGAAGGTAAGTCGTCGGTGGCTTATGTAAAAGATGTTCAAAATTATTTAGAGAATATTATTGCTTGTTTGCCTGGCAATGTTTATTGGCTAGATAAAAATCTTACCATTTTGGGATGTAATAATAATGCAGCCAAATTTATGGGGTTAAAATCTAGGAAAGACATCGTGGGTTTGACTTATAAGGATTTCCAAAAAAAGCTTCCCGAGATGAGCCGGTATATAAGTAAGTGGGAAGATGCTAATTTAGAGGTTATAAAAAGCGGAAAAGCAAAAGTAAACCTTGAAGAAGAACCCATTATCTTGCCAAATGGAAAGGAGTCTCATTATATTGCAAACCGCATCCCATTATTTGATGATAAAAATAACGTTATTGGTGTGGTTGTCTCTGCTTTAGATATTTCAGATCGTAAGGAAGTTGAAAAATTACAAGCGGAACAAGCGGTTGTTGAGAAAACTTCAAAATTCATGCGCATGCTTGCTGGAAGTATTGCGCATGAATTAAGGACGCCGCTAGCAATTATTGGGATCAGTGCTGATTTATTAGCGATTTCCCCAGCTTTTGTTGGGGCTTCCAGCGTCGAAAAAGACGCAATAGATGGACGGCTTAAGTCGATCAAACATGCGATTAAAATAGCTTCTTTTACCATAGATAATATGTTGGTGGTATTAAAAACATTAACTGCGAAAGTGCATATAAAGGATAACTTCAAGCGACTATCGATAGCTTCAGATGTGGAAAAAATTTTAGCAACTTACCCTTTCTTAGAGCAAGAGAGGTCTTTGGTTTCAGTGAAGTTAGGTCGAATAAAAGACTTTGTTTATCAAGGTGATGATACCTTGACGCAGTATATGTTGTATAATTTAGTTAGAAATTCTATTCATGCAATTAGAGAGACTGAAAGGGGGGAGATAGAGATAAGTTTCGACGAAGATGATGATTACAGTATTTTAAGATTTACTGATACGGCTATGGGTATCCCTGAAGAAGTATTGATTGATATTTTTGAACCGTTTTCTAGTAGAAAGCAGTTAGGATCTGGTTTAGGGTTGGCATTTTGTAAAGAAGTGATGCAGGTTTATGGTGGTGATATTAGTTGTAAATCAGAGATTAATAAGTATACGGAGTTTACTTTAAAATTTCCTAAGAGCCTGTCCAAAAACTCAGCCTAGTGGCTATAGCTATCTGGTTTTAACCTAAAAGCGTATATGGGTGATGAGTCCATATACGCTTTTAGGTTTAAGATGATTTACATTTTACTCTTGAAATTCATTTTGTTGTCCCCAATATAGCTAGTATTAATAAAGATATTTGGAGAAAAATATGTCAAAAATCATAGGCATCGATCTTGGTACGACCAATTCATGTGTGGCAATTTTAGAAGCTGGGGGAACTGCTCGGGTAATTGAAAATAGTGAGGGTCATCGCACAACTCCATCAATAGTAGCTTTTACTAAGGATGAAGAAACAATAGTTGGTGAACCTGCTAAACGTCAAGCTGTTACTAATCCGAAAAACACTTTTTTTGCAATAAAGCGCTTGATTGGTCGGAAATATGAAGATGAGGTGGTACAACGTGATATCAAAATGGTGCCATATACAATTGCCAAAGCTGATAATGGTGATGCTTGGGTAGAAGCGCATGGCAGAAAAATGGCGCCGCAACAGATTTCAGCTGAAATTTTGATTAAAATGAAAAAAACTGCTGAAGGATATTTAGGTGAAGAGGTGAAAGAAGCGGTTATTACGGTGCCAGCTTATTTCAACGATTCACAACGGCAAGCAACCAAAGATGCGGGTAGAATTGCCGGTCTTGAAGTAAAAAGAATTATCAATGAGCCAACTGCTGCCGCTCTTGCTTATGGTATGGATAAAAAGAAGGGTGATACCAAGATTGCGGTTTATGACTTGGGGGGCGGTACTTTTGATATTTCTATTATTGAGATTGCTGAAGTTGATGGTGAACACCAATTTGAAGTATTAGCTACTAATGGTGATACCTTCTTGGGCGGTGAAGATATCGATATACGTATCATCGATTTTCTTGCTGATGAATTTAAAAAAGAGAGTGGTATTGATTTACATAAAGATCCTTTGGCATTACAGCGTCTTAAAGAAGCTGCTGAAAAAGCTAAGATTGAATTATCATCGACACAACAAACCGATGTCAATTTACCATACATTACCGCTGATGCAGCTGGACCTAAGCATTTAAATATTCGTATAACTAGATCGAAGTTAGAAGCTTTAGTAGAAGATTTGCTCGAAAGAACTATAGCTCCTTGCAAAACTGCTATTAAAGATTCAGGATTAAAGCTTGAAGATATCAATGAAGTTATTTTAGTTGGTGGTCAAACCAGAATGCCGAAAGTGCAAGAACTCGTGAAGCAAATTTTTGGTAAAGAACCACGACGAGATATTAATCCTGATGAGGCAGTTGCTGTTGGTGCTGCAATTCAAGCAGGTGTATTAGCTGGTACAGTTAAAGATGTATTGTTGCTTGATGTTACTCCTCTTTCTTTAGGTATTGAGACTTTAGGTGGGGTAATGACGAAGTTAATTGAAAAAAATACCACGATACCAACTAAGTTTTCCCAAGTATTTTCTACTGCTGCGGATGGTCAAACTGCGGTTACGGTCCATGTATTACAAGGAGAGCGCGAAACCGCTTCTAATAATAAATCACTAGGTAGATTTGATCTTACCGATATTGCTCCAGCGCCGCGTGGTATCCCACAAGTTGAAGTTACTTTTGATATTGATGCTAACGGTATTTTAAATGTTTCTGCCAAAGATAAGGCAACTGGTAAGGCACAGTCTATTATTATCAAAGCTGCCAGTGGATTATCAGAGGAAGAAATTAAGCGTATGGTAAAAGATGCTGAAGAGAATAAAGAAGCAGATCGTAAATTTCAAGAATTAGTGGTGGCGCGTAATCATGCTGATAGTATGATTCATGCTACCGAAAAAGCCATGAAAGATTTAGGTGGTGAAGTTCAAGAAGACGAAAAGACGAAAATTATCGCAGCAATTTCGGCACTTAAAGAAGTGCTAAAGAGTGATGATAAGAGTGTAATTGAGGCAAAAACCCAAGAGTTACTCGATGCTTCATCGAAAATGGCCGAGCGCGTTTATGCCAAGAAGGGCCAAGATTCTAGCGCTGATGTTCATCCCGAAGCAGCTGGTGGTGGCAACGCCGAACATGATCAAGGCACCAAAGAAAAGGTAGTAGATGCTGAGTTTACCGAGGTTAAGGATGAGGAAAAGAAATAGTTAAATTAAATCAACAGCTCGAAGAGCGGAAGGCTTCACCAGCCCAGCCTAAGCCGAGCGCTTCTTGCGAGGCGCAGGGCTGTGGGTAGATGCTGAGTTTACCGAGGCTAAGGATGAGGAAAAGAAATAATTAAAATAAATCGACAGCCCGAAGGGTTGATATTTAAGGAAAATAAAAGGATAAAATGGCTAAACAAAACTACTACGATATTCTAGGCGTCACCAAAGGTGCAGCAAGCGACGAAATCAAAAAAGCTTATCGCCGTTTGGCGATGAAGCATCATCCTGATCGTAATCCTGACAATAAGGACGCCGAAAATAAATTTAAAGAAATTCAAGCAGCATATGCTGTTTTATCTGATGATAAAAAGCGTGCTTTATATGACCAATTAGGGCATGACAACTTCGAGAACGCTGCTCGCGGAGGAGGTGGTGGAGCGGGCCCCGGTGGGTTTAATGGTTTTGGTGGTTTTGAAAACGCTGGTGACATTTTTGGGGATATTTTTGGCGATATTTTTGGTAATGCTCGCGGTGGTGGTGCTAGACAAAAGAATCGGCCACAAAGAGGGCACGATTTAATTTTAAATGTAAAGATTAAGCTCGAAGAAGCAGTTTTTGGTGCAACGACTACCATCAAAGTACCGCAATTGGTTAATTGTGCGGAGTGTGGTGGTACTGGTGCTCGTAAAGGATCAAAACCAGTAACCTGTAAAACTTGTGGTGGCAGTGGTCAATTGTATATTCAACAAGGATTTTTCTCTATTCAGCAAACTTGTCATGAGTGTCATGGAGCTGGAGAAACCATTTCTGACCCTTGTCCAAAATGTAATGGCCGGGGACAAGATCAAATACAAAAAACGTTATCAGTTAAAATTCCATCAGGTGTCGATGATGGCGATCAAATTCGCTTAGCTGGAGAGGGTAATGCTGGAGCTCGCGGCGCGCCAGCTGGAGATTTATATGTACAAATTACCGTTGCGCCACACAAAATATTCAAGCGTGATGGTTTAGATCTATATTGTGAGGTCCCGATAACTTTTGCTGGGGCGGCGCTTGGTGAAGAATACGAAATTCCGACATTAGAGGGTAAGGTTAAACTTAAAATTCCTGCGGAAACGCAGTCGGGAAAAGTTTTTCGTTTATCTGGTAAGGGAATAAAAGGGATGCGTGGTGGTCAAGGGCATCTTTTTTGTAAGGCTACAGTAGAAACGCCGATTAATCTCAACAGTGAACAGAAAGAGACCTTACGTAAGTTTGACGAATTGCTAGCTAAAGATCGTAAAAAACATAGCCCAATTTCTAAAGGATGGTTTGAATCGGTTAAAGATTTTTTTGGTAAATTTGCTTAAACCAAAATAATCCTAAAAAGAGCAGTGGCCAGCACTATTAATTCAGCTAGCGCATGTTATCAAAATTGAGATATTGTTTATGACTCTATATTTTTTGCAAAACATAAAAAAATGGCCATTTATTTTGGCAGTTTGTCTGGTTGCGATATTGGTCGGCGCATTTTTTTATTTTAAAAAACCAGAAATTGTTACCCCAACAGTCACGGTTGCTAAAGGCTCTATTACTGAGCAAGCGGAAGCGGTTGGGCACATAAAAACACGCAATTTTAGTACCGTTAAATCTCAGGTTGAAGGTATCGTTGAAGCTATTTATCATGAAGAGGGAGAGTATGTCATAAAAAATACCCCTTTAATTAAAGTTAAGCCAACTCCTGAGCCAGTTCAGTACGCTGAGGCTTATAAGAACTTGCTTAATGATATGGCAGAAGAGAAGCACAAGGAAACCCATTTTAAACGGCAACAACAGCTATTGGAGGCTCGGGTAATTCCTGCAAATCACCAAGATTATATAACAGCACAAAAAGAGTATGACGCAGCAAAAAACCAAAGAGTTTTATCTGAACAAAAATTAGCGTTATTGACTAAAGGAGAGACAGTTGTAGCTGGCCAAGCCATTGCTAATGTAGTTAATAGTCCAATTGATGGTTATATTTTATATCGTGGTGTTAATATTGGTGATCCGGTGATTTCAGTTAATGGCTATCAAACGGCTACGCCGTTATTTGTAGTTGCCAATATGCAAGAATTGATCTTTCAAGGTTTAGTTGATGAACGAGATGCTGCTAAAGTAAAGCCGGGAATGGTTGCTAAAATTAAAATCGGTTCTTTGCCTGATCAGGAAATTACAGGCACGATTAGCAGAGTTGCCTTACAGTCGGATAAAGAAAATTCAAAGTTAGGTGTGGCTGGCTCATCGCAAGGTGGTTCATCTTCCTCTTCCTCCTCTTCAGATTCACCATTTAATGTTGGTTTTAGTATTGAGATTGCTAATCTGCAACTACCAAAAGATTTAGTGTTACGTTCAGGATATTCGGCAACGGCAAGTATTGAAATTAAAAAAGTTAATGATGTATTAACGTTACCAATGCGGGTAATTCAGTTTAAAGATACCAAACCCTACGTTTTACTACCAGTAAAAAACGGTAAAAAACCGCAAGAGCAGCCAGTTGAAGTAGGAATTAGTGATGGCATTAATATAGAAATTAAGAGCGGATTGAAGTTTGGTGTTAAGGTTGTTGATCAGAACGATACTACGGTTGTTACGCAGAACCAATAATATATTTTTGCATAACCTGCGACTTTTGGCATATATGAATATTTTAATCCCGCAAATTCTCCATGATTTATGGCGCCACAAGCTGCGGTCAAGTCTGGCCATTTTTTGTATTGCTTTTGGTACTTATATTATGAGCATGTTGATGGCGCTTGGTACTGGTTTTTGTGAGAGAAGTAAGCATGATCTAATGGATATTGCTGGTAATTCGATGGCAGTTTGGCAGCGGGCAACATCAAAATCATATCGGGGGTATCCCAAAGGTCAAACCAATCGGATTACTATTGCTGATGTTATAGCGTTGCCTAAAGTTTTACCGAGCATTGAAATGGTTTCTCCAATGTTAAATAAGTCGGCGACTCTAAGCTATATGGGCAAAGCCTATATGAAAGGGGTATGGGGAGTTACCGCTGATCATGTTAAGTTAGCTAAACTTAAAATAGCTACTGGCGGCAGATTTTTTATTCAAATTGATGTAGAGCGTCAAGCGCGAGTGGCGGTTATTAGCAATAAAGTGAAGCAAGTTTTTTTTGGTAAGAATGGTAATGCCTTAGGGGCTAAATTTTTAATTGATGGGGTTTCTTTTACGATCATTGGCGTATTAGCTGATGACGAAAAAAATAAACTTGATCGCGATGAAGATGTGTTTATTTCATATAAGTCTTATCAAGAAATGTACGGTGATAAATACATTGAAAAATATTTCTTTGTGGTGACAAAGCCGAATGTAAGCACGATGCAAGCAGAGCAAATATTGCGTAGTTATTTTGCTGGAAAATACAACTTTGATAAAAATGACAAGGAAGCGATGGGGTTTTGGGGGTCTAGTAAAATACAAGAATCTATCAGCTGGTATTTGCTGGGGATTCAGATATTTTTAAGTGTTTGTGGCATGATGGTGTTGGCGGTGGGAAGCCTGGGGGTAGCTAATATTATGTTTTTAATTGTGGCCGAGAGAACTTACGAGATTGGACTACGTAAAGCTATCGGTGCTACTGACCAGCAAATATTTTTGCAGATTTTTTTAGAGGTGTTAGTGATTGCGGTAGTGGGCGGTATTATAGGTTTAGCTTCCGTATTTTTAACCACCACATTTTTGCAGCATATAACTTTGCCAGCTTGGATTGGTGCGCCTAAGCTTTCGTGGTTAACGGCAGCGATAGCTTTTTTGGTTTTAGCATTGATTGAATTAGTAACTGGTTTTTTCCCAGCACGTCGTGCAGCAAAAATGGATCCGATTGAGGCGTTGCTAACATGATAATACTACGCGAAATTATCCAAGAATTATTTTACGGAAAAACCAGGACAATTTTGACTATTGCTGCTATTGCTTGGGGAACCTTTGCTATTGCTGCCACCCTTGCGATTGGCGAAGGGTTACGTTTAAAATTTTCAGAAACCATGGCTAACGCTGGTGATCGGTTACTTACTGTATCTTCTGGTGTAACCTCAAAAAATTATCGGGGTATGAGTGCTAACCAACCTTTAAAACTTACTAAGCAGGATTCAATGGCTATTGCTGCACTTCCCAATGTTAAAGGAGTGACGATTCAATATGAATTTGGAACGATGATGCATTATCAAGAGCGAAGAAGTTATGGCCATTTTAGAGCGGTAGCTCCTGAGTATGCTACTATTCATAATATCAAAGTTGGGTCAAAGCAGAGATTTCTTTCGGTTTTAGATTTACAAAAAAGAAGTTCGGTAGTGGTAATTGGTGCGGTGATGGCAGATAAATTATTCCCCGGGGAAGATCCGGCGGGTAAGATAGTTCATATTGATAACCGTCTGTTCACGATTATTGGCGTGATGCAAAAGAAATCACAGATGTCTGGGGGTATGCCTGACGAATATTTTAACTGGATTCCTGTTTCTACTTACGAATTATTAAAGAATCCAGAAAAGATTGATCTTATTGCGGTAGCATACAAAGATTTTAAAGCCTTATTGCAACTCAAAGCTAATATTCAAAAAGTTGTAGCATTCAATCATGGAGCAAGTCCAGATGATGCCAGTGTTGTGAATTTTTCTGATATTGCTGAAGAGCAGGAGAAGGTAAATAAATTTTTTATCAATATGCAAATTTTCTTGGGGATTATTGGTGGTTTAACGCTGCTTCTTGCTGGGGTTGGTATTGCTAATGTGATGTATGCGGCGGTGAGGCGGGAAACTCATCAGATAGGAGTAAGGATGGCTCTTGGGGCAACTACCAAGAATATTTTATTTCGTTATATTTATGAATCGTTAGTAGCAACTTTTGTTGGCGGTATAGTTGGTATTGTTATGGCAGAGATTTTTGTTTATGTGGTGCGCTTAATTCCGTTTAAAGGGGAGTTGATTCGTTTTACGGGCAAACCAGAACCAGTGCTATCGGTTTTGGTTTTAGCAATTGTGATTGTGGTTTTAGGAATAATAGGTTTGCTTGCTGGGTTATTTCCGGCATTAAAAGCAGCAAAAATTGATCCTGCAGAGGCGTTAATTTATGAATGAAGTGATTGCTGAATTACATAATATTGGGAAAACTTACCATACCGGCAAGGTAAATTTTGAGGCGCTACGCGGTATAAATTTAAAAATTGAGCGTGGTGAATATATCGCCATTTTAGGACCTAGTGGCTCTGGTAAGTCAACCCTGATGCAAATTATTGGGTGCCTTTCAACGCCAACCGTTGGCAGCTATTTTTTGGCGGGAAAAGAGGTGAGTAAACTTTCTGGCGATGAGCTTGCTAAAATTCGTAATTTATATATTGGTTTTGTCTTCCAAAAATTTAATTTAATGCCGCAGATGACTGCCGTTGACAATGTTGCTTTGCCGTTAGTTTATCGGGGGATAAAAACGGAAGAAAGAAGAAAGCAGGCCAAAGATATTTTACGACATATAGGTTTAGGTCAACATTTTTCTCATCATGCTAACGAATTATCTGGCGGGCAGCAGCAACGGGTAGCAATTGCTCGCGCGCTCGTAACTAATCCAGAAATTATTCTAGCTGATGAGCCGACAGGTAATTTGGATAGTAAGTCAGGAGCCGAGATTATCAATCTATTTGGTGAGTTTAATGCCAAAGGGAAAACCGTGATAATAATAACCCACGATGTTAGTATGGCACGACATGCAAAAAGAATAATAGAAATCCAGGATGGTTCTATTAGTGCTAGTCGTTAATTAGTTTTTATATTACTCATCTTTACAGCTGTAACTATTAATCGCATAATGATTACCTATGCCTTTTTCTATAATTGCAGCGATAGCTAAAAATGGTGTTATCGGTAAAGATAATAAAATACCTTGGGATATTCCTGAAGATCTAGAGTATTTTTATAAGACTATTTGTGGTAAGCCAGTAGTGATGGGGCGCAAAACTTATGAATCTATTGGTAAGCCAATAAAAAATTCAGAAAATATTGTGCTTTCTCACAATCAATCGCTAGTGTTGCCAGGTTGCACGGTTTTTCATTCTGTTTCTGATGTTTTGGCTCGTTATCAGAATGTGGATGTAGAAGTAATGATTATTGGCGGTGCCTCTATTTATGAGCAGTTTTTGCCATATGCTGATACAATGTATTTAACGTTTATTGCTAACGATATTAGTGGTGATTCCTATTTTCCAAGGTGGGAAAAAAAGGATTGGATAGTTATCGATAAACGGGAGGCTAAGCTTGAAAAATATTCCTATAGCTTTGTGGTTTTACGTCGACAAATTAGTCTTTAAGGTACAATTTATTACCCTCGTTTTTACTATAAATTTGTTTTTTTAGTACAATAATGTTTCAAAATTTCCTGGTGTTTGTTATGATGTTGTAACCATTTGGCATAATTTTGAGTAGCAAAAAGCGCTACTCAAAAATTATGCTGAATGTAAAGGCTAAGCTAAGTGGTACCCAAATAAATTTGGTGTTATAAGTTGGGAAATCAAGTGGTAAGAAGTAATTTGTTATACCTACCACAATGTAGCGATATATCAGCATCACTGCAAGTAGCGTTTTTTGCTACTTGCAGTGTGCTGAATAATTACATGATGTTTAACCTATAAGTATCATATCAGAGAGGTTTTTTATGGAACCAACATCCAGTTGTAAGCAGCGAAGTGTTTTTGTTTTAGTGATTTTGGTTTTTGCTGTTTTTTTAGGTAATGCGGTTGCTGGCTGGTTTATAGCGCACAGTGTTTATAAGTGGCGTGCAGCTGATTGTTATGTAAGTGTTAAGGGAATAGCTGAGCGACAGGTCAAAGCTGATTCGGCAATTTGGGATATCGGTTACAAAGTTGCTGGTGACGATCTTGTCAAAATGATTGCTGAAAGTCTTAACAATCAAAAGATGATTACTTCATTTTTAACTAAGAATGGTTTTGATCCTGCTGAAATTGAATTACAGCGTACGGAAGTGGTTGATCAATACGCTCGTGAATATGGGGCTAATAAAGCTCCCCATAGGTATATTATAAATAGCGGCGTTACTTTACGTACCGCCAACGTTGATTTGGTGCGTCAAATTAGTCAAATGAGTGCCGAATTAATCCAGCAAGGTGTTGTGTTAATGAATAAAAACGATTATTTACCTAACCCTTGCTATTTTTTTACTAAACTTGATGAAGTTAGGCCAGCGATGCTTGAACAAGCGACAAAAAGTGCTCGCCTGGTTGCTGAACAATTTGCGGCTAATGCCGAAAGTCAACTTGGTTCTATCCGCCGTGCTAGTCAGGGTGTATTTCAAATTTTAAATATTAATAGTAATGCTGGTCAAAGTTATGGCAATGAAAATGATCAGATTGGCAGTATAAATAAAGTGGTAAGAGTGGTAGTGTCAATTGATTATATGCTTAACAAATAATTTTGTTAGTAGCAATTAAAGTTATTGGAAGTTTTATTGGCCCCCAATTTTTATAGGATAGCATGAATAATGAAAACAAAATCTGATCTTGATAATGAGGTGACCCAGAAAATTTCAGATCTTTATCATCAGCTTATCGTTGCTATTAACGAGGATCCTAAACGGGAAGGGTTACAAAAAACCCCACGTCGTGCCGCGAAAGCTTTCCAGTTTTTAACCCAAGGCTATAATCTTAATCCACGCGACATTGCAAATGAAGCGCTTTTTACTAGTGATAATAGTGAGATGGTGGTGCTGAAAGACATTGAGTTATTTTCTCTTTGTGAACATCATCTGTTACCCATTATTGGTAGGTGCCATGTCGGCTATCTGCCAAAGGGTAAAATCATCGGTCTTTCAAAAATTCCTCGTATTGTTGATGTTTTTGCTCGGCGCCTCCAGGTACAAGAAAATTTAACCATGGAAATTGCTGAATGTGTGTTAGAGGTGACAGGTGCTTATGGAGTAGGAGTGGTGATTGAGGCAGAACATTTATGCATGATTGCTCGTGGAGTGGAAAAAACCAAAGTAGTGGTAAAAACTTCATCGATGTTAGGGTTGTTCCGTGCCTCGGCGAAGACGCGGCATGAATTTTTAAGTCTTTTAAAGTGATTACTATGCATGATTGCCAAAAATGTAAATGTGCGCTGACTCTTGATGAGCTTGAATTATCGGTTCATCTGGGGGTTACAGCTAAAGAACGAGCAAAAAAACAGCGGGTACTAATAACTGCAAGGATTAGTTTTTCTAAGCCGCCACTTGCTTGTAAAACTGGAAAGATTTCTGATACGATTTGTTATGACACGCTTACGCAAGAAATAAAAAATTTTTGCCATACCAAGAAGTTTACCCTTGTCGAGTTTTTGGGGATGCAGTTATTTGGTTTGATCAAACAATCTATATTTAAAGGTTGTAAATTGTATTTACAAGTAGCAAAGCAATATCCATTGCCAGAATTAGCGCAAAGCGTATTTGAGATCAGCGACTAATCTATTTTACGGAGGGTATATATGGTTATTTTGGGTCTCGGCTGTAACGTCGGTGACCGCCTAACAAATTTACGTAATGCTTTAGCGCATATTAGGCTGATATCAGATCTTGAAGTAAAGCGGGTTTCTCCGATATATGAATCAGATGCACTTTTGCTTGATAACTCTCCAGAAACTTGGAATCAGCCATTTCTAAACTTAGCTATTGGAGTAGCTACCAATTTAAGACCAGAACAACTGCTTGATAAAATAAAAGCTATTGAAACCTCCATGGGTAGAGGTCAAGGCATCAAATGGTCTCCACGTATCATCGATATTGATATGCTTGCCTGGGATGAAGAGTATTGGAGGTCTGATAAATTGAATATTCCTCACTGTGGACTTCTTGATCGTCCATTTGCATTATGGCCACTAGTGGATATTGCTCCAGATTGGAAGTATTGTGAACCAAATAGTCCCTTTGTTGGTAAGAGCGCTGCCGAATTAGTTAAAAAGTTCGGTTCCCGTTTTGATGGCAAAGCGCCATTACATACCGTACAGATTGCTCATCGAATTGATACGCCCATAATGATGGGAATTTTAAATCTTACGCCCGATTCTTTTTCTGATGGGGGTGAGTTTAATAGTTTTGATTTAGCTTGTAGTCAAGCCAAAAAGCTATTCAGTGATGGTGCAGATATTATTGATATTGGTGCTGAATCCACGAGGCCGGGTAGCGAGTTGCTATCGATTAATGAAGAGTGGCGTAGACTAAAGCCTATATTAGATGCTTGGCCATCTTTTTGGTCTAATCAAAATTTCAAACCAAAATTAAGTGTTGATACGCGCAGACCAGAAATTGCTGAAAAATTATCGTCATATAATATAGATTTTTTTAATGATGTTAGTGGCCTGGTTGATTCGAAGATGCAAAACATAGTTAAAGATAGTAAAGCTAAAATTATCTTTATGCATAATTTGGGAATCCCCGCAGATTCAAAAGTGATATTTCCGGATGATGTTGATGTGGTATCTAGTGTTTATCAGTGGGGTAGGTGGCAAATCGATAATTTAATTAATTTTGGTATAAATAAAGATCGATTGATTTTTGATGTTGGAATTGGTTTTGGTAAAGATGCTGAGCAATCGTTAGCTCTTATCAATAATATTAAAGTTTTTTGTGAACTCGGAGTAGATGTTTTGGTTGGACACTCCCGCAAATCTTTTTTAAATAGGTTTATTTCTAAAAAATTCGCGGAGCGTGACCTTGAAACCGCCATATTTTCTGGATTTTTAGCGGCAGAGAAAGTCAATTATCTTCGGGTACATAATGTTGATTACACCATGCGTTTACTGAAGATTAAGGGGTTATATGCAGTTTGAATTGATCACCAAAGACAACCTTGCTCGTCGCGGGCGTATTACCTTTCCTTCAGGTTATGTTGTTAACACCCCTGCTTTTATGCCGGTTGGGACTTGCGGTACGGTCAAGGCGATGACTCCGGAAGAGGTTAGAGGCATTGGTGCAGAAATAATTTTAGGGAATACTTTTCATCTTATGCTGCGTCCTGGTATGGAAATTATCAGAGCTCACGGTGGACTGCATAAGTTTATGAATTGGGCAGGGCCAATTTTGACCGATTCTGGCGGTTTTCAGGTGTTTAGCCTAAGTAGTTTACGTAATATCAGCGAAGAAGGGGTATGGTTTAAATCACCAATTGATGGCGCTAATGTATTTTTAAGTCCAGAAGTGTCAATGCAAATTCAGCGTGATCTAAACTCTGATATTGTTATGATATTTGACGAGTGTACGCCATATCCAATTAGTCACGGTAAAGCGCTTGAATCGGTAGATTTATCTATTGGCTGGGCAAGAAGAAGTAAAGTTGCGCATGAAGGCAATAAAAATGCTCTGTTTGGTATTATTCAAGGCAGTATTTTTCCGGATTTACGTGATCGTTCCCTGGCGGCGCTGTTAGAAATTGGTTTCGACGGTTATGCCATTGGCGGTTTGGCGGTAGGGGAGCCAAAAGAGGAAATGTTTAAAATCTTGAACCATTTAGCCTTGAAAATTCCTGAAAACAAACCCAGATACTTAATGGGAGTTGGTACGCCGGAAGATTTGATAAACGGCGTATTACATGGGGTAGATATGTTTGACTGTGTAATGCCGACTCGTAATGCCAGAAACGGGTGTTTATTTACCTCCCAAGGAATTGTGCGGATCCGTAATAGCGGTTATAAAAAGGATCTATCGGCACTGGATCAAAATTGCGATTGTTACACATGTAAAAACTATACGCGCGCTTATTTACACCATTTAGATCGGACGCGAGAGATTTTGGGGGCGAGGTTAAATACCATCCATAATCTCTATTTTTATCAAAAAGTAATGGCAAATTTGCGCCAAGCTCTAGAACAGGGTAAATTAGCACAGTTTATTACAGATTTTTATCGATCATATAAGAAAGAGGAATAGTTATGAGTTTTTTAATTAGTGATGCTTTTGCCGATACCGCCGCTGGTGCAGCTTCTACCCCAAGTACTACTCAAGGGTTGATGTCAATGTTACCAATGATCGCTATTTTTGTGGTATTTATGTATTTAATGATTATTCGTCCACAGTCTAAAAGAGCTAAAGAACAGAAAAGTTTAATTGGTAGTTTGCAAAAAGGGGATGAGGTTGTAACTATTGGTGGGATTTTGGGTAAGATTGAAAAAATTACCGATGATTTATTGGTGATCAGTATTGCTGAGAATACTCATGTTACTATTCAAAAAAGTGCAGTTGCTAATATAGTGCCGCGCGGTACTATTAAAGCAGCGCAGTAGGAAGCTTTAATAAAATTTTATAGATAGGGTTTAAAACTATGCAAAATCACTATTCATTATGGAAAAATTTGTTGCTGGTATTTCTACTGGTTGTTGCGGTTATCTACGCTTTGCCAAATTTATTTGGTGAAGACCTCGCGATTCAGATTTCAGCCAGTAGTACTACGGGTGCGGCTAGTGATGTTTTAGAACAGACCAAGACAGTATTAACCGAGCATAAATTAAAATATACCAAAATTGAAAAACAGCATGATAATAACATTTTGGTACGCCTTGCTGATGAAGAAACGCAAATAAAAGCTCGAGATATTGTCAAAAATGCTTTAGGTAATGATTATGTTGTGGCTTTAAACCTTGCTTCACGCACTCCAAAATGGCTGCAAATTTTAGGCGCAAGTCCCATGAAACGGGGGTTAGATTTACGTGGCGGTGTGCACTTTTTACTTGCAGTTGATCTTAACGACATGATCAAAAAGCGAGAGGATGGCGACTTACGTTCAATTATTAGCGACTTACGGGAATCAGGGGTCCGTTATTTAGCGATAGATCGTATTCATCCCCACGGGATATCAGTTACCTTCCGTGATGTTGAAAGTTTAGAAAAGGGGCAAGCAGAGCTTAGTAAGCGTTTGAAAGATTATTTATTCAATAAGATTACGACCGGCGGAACTTTTAAACTACAAGTTTTAATGTCAGAAAAAGCGGTCTTTGATGTAGCTGACTATGCTATTGAGCAAACAGTAAATACTTTACGTAATCGGGTTAATGAACTTGGTATTGGTGAAGCGGTAGTACAGCGGCAAGGGGCAGACCATGTTAGTGTTGATTTACCTGGGGTCCAAGATACCGTGCGTGCTAAAGAAATTGTTGGTAAAACCGCTACGTTAAGATTTCAGATGCTTGATTTTGAGCATGATGCTGAGGCGGCGGCATCTGGTGATATGCCAATTGGCTCAAGATTATATGAATATGAAGGACGGAGATTATTACTAAAAGATCACGCCATTCTTCAGGGAAATTCAATAACTTATGCAGCGGCAGCTGTTTCCCATGATGGTAGACCGGCAGTAGCGGTACATCTTGGTGGTGGTGGAGAGAGTACTTTTCATCGGGTTACTTCTGAAAATATTGGAAAACAGATGGCGGTTGTTTATGTTGAAACCAAACCAGAGCAACAGACGGTACATGGTAAGGTTACAACGGTTAATCGTCAGGTCGAAAAAATTATTAGTGTCGCAACTATTCAATCTGCTCTTGGTAACCATTTTGAGATTACCGGACTACGTGGTGAAAAATACGCCCAAGACTTGGCTTTATTATTACGTTCGGGAGCGTTGATTGCTCCAGTTAGTTTTGCCGAAGAATTTACTATGGGTCCTAGTATGGGTAAGGCCAACATCAATAAGGGTATAATGTCGATTGTTGTTGGTTATCTTTTTGTTATGCTTTTCATGGTGCTTTACTATCGGTTTTTTGGTCTTATTTCTAGTGTAGCCTTCATGTTAAACTTGATATTTATGACGGCTATTTTATCGATTTTAGGTGCAGTTTTAACTTTACCAGGAATGGCGGGTATGGTGTTGACTGTTGGTATGGCAGTGGATGCGAGCGTTTTAATCTATGAACGTATTCGTGAAGAGTTGCGTAATGGAACAAGTCCACAGGCTAGTATTTATACTGGCTATCAGCGTGCTTTTACCACTATTGTTGACGCTAACGTTGCGACTTTAATTGTGGCAATAGTTTTATATGCGCTAGGTACTGGTCCCGTGCGATGTTTTGCGGTGGTGTTAACTATTGGCCTGATGACTTCAATGTTAACTTCAATCGTATTTACAAGGGCAATTGTTAATTGGATTTATGGTAGTAGGAATATTAAAAAATTATCCATAGGGATATAACCTGCGTAGAATGAATTTAGACGCAAGTTATGGCTTCGCTAATTTTTTATCTGAAAAGAGTTGGGTATAACTAAAATTAAAATATAGGCGGTACATTATGGAATTTTTTACTCACAAAACAAATGTAGATTTTATGGCACAACGAAAATGGGCTTTTGCATTTTCGTCGCTGATATTTATTTTTTCGGCAGGGTCTTTGATAATTAATGGTCTAAACCTAGGTTTGGATTTTACCGGTGGTATGCAGGTTCATGTTAACTATGCTACCCCTCCTGATTTTAACCAAATTCGTGAGCAACTAGAAAAGTCTGGGATAGAAGCAGTAACCCAGGCATATGGTAGTTCCAAAGATGTGGTTGTTAAATTAAAACTACATAAAGATTTAAATCAGCAACAGTTGACTGATAAGGTTTTAAAGGCTCTTACTGGTGCTAAGCTACAGCGCGCAGAAATGATTGGTGCACAGATGGGGAAAGCTTTGGTAACTAATGGTATTTTGGCCGTTATTGTTGCTTTACTTGGTACAATGATTTATATTGCTTTTCGTTTTGAATACCGTTTTGCAGTTAGTGCGGCAATCTCTTTAGTTCACGATCCGATGCTGATTTTGGGTATATTTTCATTTTTTCATGTCGAATTTGATTCGATTGCGCTTGCGGCATTACTCACGGTGATCGGTTATTCATTGAACGATACAATTGTGGTTTATGACCGTGCTCGGGAAAATTTCCGTAAGGTTCGTAAGGCGAGCCCAGAAGAAATTATAAATCTATCGGTAAACCAAACCTTATCTAGAACGATCATGATATCTGGTTTAACCTTTTCAGTTATTGCCGCTTTATTTATTTTTGGTGGACAGATGTTACATGGATTTTCTCTAGCCATGATGATCGGTATTGTTATTGGCACTTATTCTTCTATTTACGTTGCTGGTGCTTTAGCACTACTTTTTGGTCTCGATCGTTGCCATCTTATGCCATCGGAGAAAAAAGCAATTGATAGTATGCCCTAGAGGTGTGGGGGTGGGGTGGTGCCTAATTCAAAACTAAGAATTGCTGCCGAAGCGGCATATCTTGCCGGCCAAGATGTTACGCAAAAAAAATATAACAGCATAATTACTAGTAATCATTATTTTAGTTCTCTAAATTCTCAAGGATACAAATTTCTTGAAGTAATGGATAACAAAAGGGATGGCTTTTATGCGATCATCTTGCGTAATGGCGGTGATGAGCTATTGGTTGCTATTCGTGGAACCGATTTTTATAATTTTAAAGTTTTGCAAATGGTGTTTGATGGCTTGCTTGGGTCGGTTCAACTGGCAGCAAATCTTACCGCCCAAGTAATGGTAGATGATTTATATAGCGATTTACAAATAGTTCTTGGCAAAATTCCTAAGCAATGTGGGTCGGCAGAAGTCATTATAACCAATCTTACCAAGCTGTATCCAGTCAGTAAGATATTTATTACCGGGCACTCTTTGGGTGGATTTTTGTCTCAATTAATAGCGGCTAAATTTGGTATCGAGGCTATTGTTTTTGATAGTCCAGGCGCCAAAAAGCCGATAGAGAAGTTGATTGGCGGAGCTTTTGACCAGGAAAAAATAACCATCATCAATAGTCTTCCCAATTTTATTAATACTTGTGGGGAGCATATTAAACCTCCCATAGCAATAAATAATGGTGGTACAATTTCTCTGAATGTAATGCGTAATTTTTTAGGAACCATGCCCCATAAGTCTGGAAAAAAACCCAGGTATTTATGTTCTCATGGGATGGAAGATATCTTAAATAGTATAAATATAGATGGTATTTATAATCAAATTCCAATAAAAGCCTGGCCCAAGAATTGTATGTCTTTTTATGCTAGCATGGAGGCGTATAATGCCATGCCAGAGATATATAATGAATATATTTGTGAGATGTGGAAAAGAGAATGTAAGAATCCACTTAGAGCGGAAAAACTGACGCTAGAGGCATACAAAAACTGTTTTTTAAAGCAAAAATTATCTCCATGCTCGATAAAAAACGGAACCATGTGAAATAACTATATCTTTATGAATAGTAAATGCTTAGGTGAAATTGTTACGAATAGTATAATAATAGTAATGGAGATACCTAGAATTTAAGCTACTAATTCTTGTTTTGTATGGATATGAATTTTTAAAAAATAGAGTTATAAGTACTTTAAGTGGTTACTACATTTAGATAGTAATTAAGTGAGCTTTATGGCTTTTTTAGGGCATTAATAACTATTGCTTTTTTAGGGCATTAATAACTATTGTTGAGATTAGAGTTGATATTAGCAAGATGGCTTTAATGAAATTTTGCCAAGATTTGTTTGCACTTTTTAAATTAGCCCATATTTTTATAGGGCTTTCAATAAATATTAAATAATGTTAACCTATATAGCATAAATATCGATGATAATGTTATGATACTTTGTTATATTTTACCGATATCTAAGAATTTATTTAATCATTTTTTTAATGGCATTTATTTTTATATTGTTTGGTAGATATGAACGAAAAAGAATTCATGTTGTTAATAGACGATATATGCGGGGTAGAGCAAGGCACGGTTACTTGTAGTGATTCTTTGGGTAATGGTGTGCTTTTCGATTCTCTTGCTATGTTGAAATTGATCGCTTTTCTGGATAAAGAGTTTGGGGTTAATTTCGGCATAGAGGAGTTGGGGAAGATCAGTACTATTGGTGATTTATTTAATAAAGCAATCACAAAGGCTTAAATATTAGATGTTTGATGGTTGGTCAAATTATCTTTGGTATTTATGAAGAAAGCAAAAATAAAAAATATAGTTTACTATCTGCCAGAGACGGTTGTTAGTAATTATGATTTAGCAAAAAATTTTTCTACTTGGGATGCAGAAAAAATCAAGGATAAGGTTGGGATAGAAATACGCCATATTGCTGATAGCAGCGAGTGTGCTTCCGATCTTGCGGAAAAAGCGGCTAAAAAACTTTTTAAGCAAAAGATTTGTGTTCCTGAAGAGATAGAGTTCATTTTATTTTGTACACAAAGTCCAGATTATTTTTTGCCGACCACGGCATGTTTATTGCAAGAACGTTTAGGGATACCTACTACAGCTGGAGCATTGGATTATAATTTGGGTTGTTCCGGATATGTGTATGGGTTATCTTTGGCAAAAGGTCTTATTGAGACTGGTCAGGTTAATAATGTTTTATTACTTACTGCGGAAACTTACAGTAAATACCTTGATGATGATGATATAAGCACAAGGAGTATTTTTGGTGATGGAGCATCTGCAACCTTTCTTAAAGCTGAGGATTCAGAAAGTGATTTAATAGGGCCTTTTGTTTTTGGTACTGATGGGTCTGGAAAAAACGATTTAATTGTTGCTAATGGTGGGCTGCGTAATTTTGAACAAGCAGGTTGTTTGCCAAAAAAAATGCTTATGAATGGCCCAGCGATATTTTCCTTTACTATTAGATCGGTTCCTGATGCTGTAAACAAGCTATTAGCAAAATGTAATCTGTCAATTGCTGATATAGATCATTTTATCTTTCATCAAGCCAATGAATTTATGCTCAATCACCTGCGGGATAAACTAAATATTCCCAGGGAAAAGTTTTGTATTGATCTTAAAGATTATGGTAATACGGTATCTTCCACTATTCCTATTGCATTGTCTAACTTGATATCTAACAAGGTGGTTTCTAGTTCTGGAGCGAGAGTCATATTAGTTGGTTTCGGGGTTGGTTATTCTTGGAGTAGTGTATTATTGCATATATAAATGTTTTATTGTGTGAGTATTTCGAATTATCAGGGAGGTGTTTTATTTATAGAGGGAAAAGAGGTTGAAGCAAGGAAATAAAGTTGTATAAAAATAGGTTCTTATGTATAAAATTAAACTATCCCCATACGCTAATATTTTTTGTACTGAATGGCAATTGAATCCAGACAGTAGCGTCTACAATATTGTTATGGATCAAATGTTGTATGGTGTCTTAGATTTGGAAAGGTTAAGAGAAGCGTTAAAGAAGTATGTTTTAGAGCAGGTTTTACTAAATAGCCATATTCAGGAGATCGGTGGTGAGCCGCACTGGGTAAGGAATGATAGTATTTATGAGTTAGAATATGTGGATGGTCCGGTTAGTAAATCGGAACTGCTGGCTTTTGTTAGGAAAAAATTTGAATTATATAGTGGTCCATTATATCGTTTTAAATTAATACGAATTGATGAAGGTATTCATCGATTTATTGTTGTGCTTCATCATATCCTTTTAGATGCTTTGTCTTTAAATGAAGGTGTATTTACCGCAATAGCAAATTATTATAATAATCCAAGCCATGCTGCAAAATATGGTATTGAAGAACAAGTAAGTTTGATATCAAACCTAACCCTCACCTTGTCTTCTCGGGTTATACAGAGTCAGAATAAATACGAAAATTTTTGGTATCAGTACTTACCTGAAGTAGAGGGTGTTGATTTAACATTTTTTAAGTTGGAGAGTAGTCCTAATTTGTCGCATACGGATAACCTGATGGCGCAATTAGACTTTAGCTATGGTGCAGTAGAGTTATCCAAGTTAAATCAAATAAAAGAGTGCGTGGTTACTCCATATATTTATAGTTTATGTATATTTGCTTTGCTTTTACACCGGTATACCAATCAGAAAAAATTTGCAATAGCTTACCCAGTGGCAATAAGAGATGGTGTTGATTTTATTTATGGAGCACAAGTCAATACTAGTTTAATTGTATATGAATTTAGCCAGATAAAGACTATTACAGATTTATTTAAGAAAACTTTGGTTTTTTTTAGATCTCTAAGACAGGATGGGGTTAGTTATAATCATTATCCAATAACCAACATTATTTCAGGTGACAATAGGGACTTATTGAATATTTGGTTTACTCAAGCCAATATGCGGAATAGGGTTTTCAATTTTGACGGAACAACGAAAGCAGAGGTTTCTACCGAGTTGCATGTTGATACGGTTAATGAGAACGTGCCATTATTTGAGCAGGAGTTAGTAGAGGGTAATCTATATTTTAGGGTAAGATTTAATAAAAAAATTATTAATGAAGAATTGCTGAAAAGTTTTATTACTAGCTATAAGAAGCTTTTTCTGGAAGTGCTGGAAGATCTGGTTAGTGGAAATGATAGATTGATTTCCGATTATAGTATTTTAGATAAACGACAATATCAACAGATTGTGTACGAGTTTACTCAAACAGAAAAAGATTATCCATGTGATAAAACTATCCATGAGTTCTTTGAAAAACAAGCACTAGAAACTCCTAATAATATTGCAGTGATGTTTGAAGATGTTAAGCTTACTTATCGAGAATTGAACTATAAAGCCAATCAATTAGCCCATTATTTGCTCAGCAGCTATAAAATTAAACCCGATGATTTGGTGGCTATATGTTTAGATAGAAGTGAGCAGATGGTGGTCGCTATATTAGGAGTATTGAAGTCGGGAGGTGCTTATGTGCCTATAGATCCGAGTCTTCCTGATAAGAGAATAGGTTATATTTTAAATGATGCAAAAGCTAGAGTTATTCTTACTAGTACAGATTATCAAAAAAGATTGCAGCAAATTTACCAGGCAAGAGGGAAGAGATTGGTTGTGGCTATGGATAGTACATCAGTGCAAGCTAAGCTAGAGCAGCAAAAACAGCTTGATCCTAAAGTGTTTATGATTGGTAGTAATCTTATCTATGTGCTTTATACCTCTGGAACCACGGGAGAGCCTAAGGGGGTTATGCTTGAGCATGGATCATGTGTTAATAGAATACTGGAGATGATAAGTACTGGGCAGATGTTGGGAAATGAAAAGGTTTTGTTTAAAACAAACTTTATGTTTGACGTTTCATTTTCTGATATTTTTACTGCCTTATTTACTGGGGCATCCTTAATTGTTGCCAAGAATGTTTTTGATATAGACGAGATAGCTGCACGGATTGTAAATTATTCGGTAAACGTGTGTCATTTTACTTCATCGCAATTTGAAACCATTCTCGGCATTAAGGGAGTAGAGCTTTTTAATAACTTTAAAATTCTTAATTTTAGCGGTGAAGCATTATATCCAAGGTTGTTAAGTAATATTAACACGAACGTTCTTTGTGCTAATTACTATGGTCCTACAGAAGCAGGAGAGGTCACTTTTGAAGCGACCAAGTTAACGAAGATGAACGCAAATGTATCAATAATTGGAAAAGCTTTGCATAATATCAAGCTATATATACTAGATAAATATTTGCAGCCTCTGCCCATTGGGGCTGTAGGAGAACTTTATATAGGTGGAATATGTTTGGCACGAGGATATTTAAACAATTTACAACTTACAGCTGCTAGGTTCATTGTCAATCCACTACAAACAGATCGAGAGAAGTCGCAAAGAGTGAATAATAGATTGTATAAGACAGGAGATTTAGTACGCTGGTTGCCTGATGGTAATATTGAATATTTAGGGCGTAATGATTTTCAGGTTAAGATTAGAGGAAATCGTATTGAGTTAGGTGAGATAGAAAACAAATTGATAAAGTTTGAAGGAGTCAAACAGGCTATAGCGGTGGTAAATGAAAATACCAATGATGATAAACATGAAGTTGGTACCAAATATTTGGTAGTTTACTATTTGGCTGATAGAAAATTAGATGAAGTAAAAATGGGTCAATATTTGCAAGAGTGTTTGCCAGGATATATGTTACCAAGTACGATAATATATTTAGATAAGCTGCCCCTGACAACAAGTGGTAAACTCGATAAGTCATCCCTTCCACAGGTAGATTTTACTGATAGCTATATAGCACCAACTAGCCGATTGCAGAGTCAAGTGGCTGCAATATGGTCTAAGATATTGAGATTGTCTAAGAGTAATATTGGAATAACCGATAATTTCTTCCAACTTGGTGGTACTTCTCTGCTGGTTATCAGGTTGCAACATGAATTAGCAAAAATGCCAAAATTTAACAATATTAAAATTGCGGATTTGTTTAGATTCCCGACTATTGAGCAGTTGACTGAATTTGTTAGCAACGAAAATGAAGAAGATAAAGTTGTAAAAGACGAAGATGTTTCTTGGCAGATAGAAAGTAATAATGATATAGCTATTATTGCGATGTCGGGAGCTTTTTCTGGTTGCAAAAATGTTACAGAATATTGGGATCTGATTAATTTGGGCAACGAAGGGTTGTCAACCGCGACCATGGATGAATGTAGACAGTATGGTATATCTGACGAAATTCTACAAAATCCTAATTTTATAGCAAGATCTGGCCATGTTGCAGATACTGACAAATTTGATCCTGAGTTTTGGGGGTTGACACCAAATGAAGCGAAGAACATGGATCCACAAGTCCGTAAATTTTTAGAGCATTGTTGCTGTGTGTTAGAGACGTCTGGTTATATTTCTTTGACAAATAAAATTAGCATAGGTGTTTTTGCTGGTGGTGGTGATAGCGTATATGTAACCCATTTTGCTCGGCAACCACTAATTGTTAGTGGTATAGGAAATTTAAGCATCAAAGATGCATTAGCAACCCGAGTTGCATATTTATTAGGGTTGACTGGGCCGGCAAATAATATTAATACTGCTTGCTCTACAAGCTTAGTAACAGTTATTGAGGCATGTAAAAGTTTATCTGGTAAATATTGTGATATGGCAATAGCTGGTGGTTCAGCTTTATTATTGCCAGAAGAGATTGGATACATTCATCAAGAGGGGATGATTTTTTCTCAAGATGGTCATTGTCGCACTTTTGATTATAGGGCATCTGGAACTGTCCATGGCTCTGGTGTTGGTGTGGTTTTGCTAAAGCGTTTAGCTGATGCAGAAAAAGATGGGGATAATATTATTGCGGTTATCAAGGGATATGCCACTAATAATGATGGTGCTCGTAAAGTCAGTTATGCTGCTCCTAGTGTTGTTGGTCAAAAAGAATGTATTATTACTGCCCGAAAAATGGCCAAGATAAGCTCAGATAGGATAGGTTATGTAGAATGTCATGGGACAGGGACTAAATTGGGTGATCCCATAGAGATCCAGGCTTTAAGCGAGGCTTTTAAGTATGGTATTGATAAAAATAGTGGTCAGTCAAACAAGTGTGTTATAGGCGCAGTTAAAGCTAATATCGGCCATACAGGCGCAGCGGCTGGTATCGCTAGTTTAATTAAAGTATGCCAGATGTTGCGGTATAAAATTATTCCTAAGCAGATAAATTATGAGGCACCCAATCCAGAATTACATTTAGACGAAACAAACTTTGAGATAGCTAATAAGGCAAGAAAATGGGATAAGGTAGATGATATGCCACGGATTGCTGGAGTTAGTTCGTTTGGTATAGGTGGTACCAATGCTCATGTGATAGTAAGCGAATATATCCCAGCTGCTGAAAAAAAGATTTGTGAATTTGTCAAAAAGAGCGATGTTAATAATTATATTTTACCTTTGTCTGCTAATAGTCAGTTATCGTTAGAAGCATATAGAAGAAGTTTTGTAGAGCATTTAAGTAAAACTAAAAGTAACATTAAAAATATTGCCTATACTTTGCAGTTACGACGAAAGCACTTTGATTATAGATTGTCTGTTGTCTGCGGGTCAAACAAAGAGGCAATTGATAAATTAGAAAGTTCAGTTGTTGGTAATAAAATAAATAGGCAGGAAAGGCATAATATTGTATTTATGTTTTCTGGACAAGGTAGTCAATATGCTAATATGGGGTTGGATTTGTACCAACATGATGATGACTATAAAAAAATCGTGGATGAGTGTATTAGATTGGTCAGCAAATGTACTAATATCCAATTTGAAAAAGTTTTATTTCCAGCATTATTTGCTGACGATAAAACGGGTGATTATGATATCAATCAGGCCCAGTGGGCTCAGCCAGCATTATTTGTTATTGAGTATTCACTAGCTAAATTACTTGGGATTTTAAATATCAGTGCTGCCAGCTATATTGGACATAGTATAGGGGAGTATGTAGCTGCAACATTGGCCGGTATTTTTAGTCTAGAAGAGGCAATAAAAATTATTGTTATTCGCGGACAATTGATGCAGTCAATGCCAAAGGGCGCGATGTTGTCAATACAGGCTAATGCTATTAAGGTAGATAAAATAATAAAAGATAATAACTGTGAATTGGCAGTAATCAATTCTCCGAAAAATTGTGTTGTTTCTGGTTCTGTTGAAGCCATCGCTAATTTAAAGACTGCATTAGATAAATTAGAGATAGCAGCGATTGTATTAAGGGTATCTCATGCCTATCATAGCGGTTCAATGGAGGATGCATCAAAGAAGTTTATGATAGAGCTTCAGAAAATTAAATTGAAAAAGCCACAAAAAAGATTTATTTCTAATTTAACTGGAAACTTTATAACTCCTTATGAAGCAGTAAGTCCAGAGTATTGGGTTAATCATCTGCGTCATACAGTATTATTTAGTGAGGGGATAAAGACTATATTTAATACCTACAGTAATCTATTTTTTGTGGAAGTTGGTGCTGGAAAATCCTTGATGTCTTTTGTTAAACAGCACAATGTGGAAAAATATAATGCTGCGCAATTATTAAATTCACGCAAGGAATATGAAAATGATTTGTCAGATATTTGCTCTAAAGAAGATGTGTTGAGTAGGCTTTGGAGTAGTGGTTATAATGCTGATTTTAATGGTTACTATGGTTATGAGGGCAATGGTGTTGTAGATTTGCCTAATTATTGTTTCGACCAGCACATTTGTTGGGTAAATCAAGTATATGATAGGAATGCGGTAATGGTGAAAGATAATTTACCAGTCGCAATTTCTGATAGCGGCGATTTAAAGAATAGGGTTGTTGAAAAGAATTTGTCAGATAAATATTATGGGATTGCTAAAATATATTTAGATGTTTCTGGTGTAAACAAAATTAGCATTGATGATACTTTTCAAACATTGGGAATAGATAGTTTGCAGATTGTAAAATTACTTTTTGAATTGCAAAGAAATTATAAAATTGGTTTGAATGTTTTATTAGACCTGCAAACCATAGCTAAAGTTGCTGAATTTGCTCCTTTTGCTAAAAACAACTTGGTTCAGAGGCTGGGGAAAATAAAATTGTTTTATGCGAAGAGAGAGAGAGAGCCAAACAAAAATGAATTTTGGGATCCAGAAAAATGTGCTGAATATATGGCAGCTGTTAAGCAGATGACGGTTAAAAAAGGAAAAAAGAATATACGTTGTGTTATGCTGACTGGAGCAGCAGGATATGTTGGTTGTAATATTTTATATCAATTATTACACGAAACAGAATATAAAATTTATTTGCCTGTTAGAGCTGCCTCACAAAAAGAGGCGGTAAGTCGCTTAAAACATAAATTCACATATTATTTTGATTTAGATTTGGATAAATACCAGGATAGAATAACAATATTAGCTTCAGATCTTGAAGAGCCAGGTTTAGGATTAACTTCGTCTCAGTATCAGGAATTAGTTGCTCATGTTGATAGTATTATTCACTCTGCCGCTTCGGTTAAGATGTATGGAAACTATGATTTTGCTTATCGCACAAATGTTCAGGCAACAATCAATCTTTTGGATCTGGCAAAATTGACGAATGGTAAGGATTTTCATTATATATCTACTACTGCTGTTATTACTGAGGGCCATATTCCTGGGCATAAATATTTTGTATTTCATGAAGATGATGATATTGGAATATTACAAAATCATAATCACACCTATTCTCTTACCAAACGTGAAGGGGAGGTGATTGTTAATAAATATCGGGAGCATGGAGTGACAAGTAATATTTATCGCTTGGGTACCGTTGGTATGCATTCTGGTAATTACCGTTATCAAGAAAACATAGAGGATAATGGTTTTTTCGCGATATTTAAAACTATCTTAGATCTTGGTACAGCCTATAAAGAACTATTAAATGTTGAAATATCACAAGTAGATTGTGTTGCTAAGGCAATTGTAAAGCTTTTTGACCAAGCGTATCTTGGTAACCAAACTTACCACGTTTTTAATCCATGTCCATATAATCTAGGTCGGTTATTTGCTGCTAAAAAAATGAGTGTTAAGCTATGTTCAGTTAATAAGTTTTTTGATACCATTTTGGATGTTTTAGCTAAGAATGATATGGATGCCAAACAAATAGAATTATTTATGTTGCATAAAAGATGGTTGCAAGATGCAGATATGGAAGATACTTTGCGAGTCAAAATATTACAAGATAAAACGGTGGCTATTTTGGCTGAGTTGGGTTTTTATTGGCCTAAAATTACCGATAATATGTGGTCTGGTTTTATAAAACTAGCAAATGCAAGAGGGAAATAGAATGGGCGAAATTCCAAAAGTTTTTAAAGACCTTGAAAAGGTTTCTGAATTAATCCCCGTGCCTTTATATTGGATAAATAAGGATGGAGTATATTTAGGTGGGAATAAACTGTGTTTGGTAGAAACTGGCGCTAAGTCGCCCAGTGAATTTATCGGTAAGAGATGGGATGAAGTTCATAAAAAAGAAATAGCAGATAAGATTATAGAAAACATAAAATTAGTAATGAATACTGGTAAAGTCGTTAGATCAGAAGAGGTGATCAATGATCTAAGTACAGGTAAGCAGCGGTATTATATGGCCATTAGGTTGCCCGTGTATGATGAGAATAATGTGATTGCTGGTATAGTGGCCACTTCAATTGAGATTTCTGATACCAAAGAAGCAGAAAGTTTAAGGCTTGAGACTGAGTTACAAAAAACCAAGCTTGATGAACAAGAACAATTTAGAAAGGTTGTTGATCAGGTGGTTCATGATATTCGCTCTCCTTTAGCTAGTTTATTGATGGTCGTAAAATCTTCTGAAAAAGACATCCCCGAAATAACCCGCGTTGCTTTACGAGAAGCCGCTATTAGTATTGGTGATATCGCTAATCAGCTATTAAGTAAATATGAAAACGAAGCATTAGAATTATCTGGCGGTAGCCGTGTAGAGGAACCGCAGCCGATTATGGTGGTTTTAACTATATTGCAACTTTTAAGTGAAAAAAAGCATCAATATAAAGAGCTACCTATTAATTTTAGCTACAGCTTTTCCCCGGAAAGTAATTTTGCATTTATTCAAGCAGCGCCAATTGCTTTTAAGCGGATGTTGTCCAATATTATTAATAATGCAGTAGAAGCTATCGAGGGAAAAAGTGGAATGGTTAGTTTACAGCTTTTTATGGAGAATAAAAGCATTAAAGTTGTTATACAAGATGATGGTAAAGGGATGGCGCAAGAAGTGGTTGATAAAATAATGGGTGGTGTAGCGGTAACTTCTAATAAAAAAGATGGGCATGGGATTGGTTTTGTACAAATTCGAGAAACTTTGGAGCGTAATTATGGTCAGCTTGCAGTTGATTCTAAGGTTGGTAAGGGTACTAAAATAACTCTAGCTTTTCCCATAGTTGCAACTCCCGCTTGGATAGCAAAAGAAATAAAACTAAATAAAGGAGATACTGTCATTATTTTGGACGATGATAGTTCTATTCATAGTGCTTGGAAGACCCATTTTAAAAAATATAATAAAGATATTGCTCTTAAGCATTTTGTTTTGGGTGAAGACGCAATAAGTTTTATTAATAATTTTTCGCAAAAAGAGAAAATATTTTTATTGACCGATTTTGAATTATTAAAACAGGAGTTAAACGGTTTACACGTTATCGAAAGAACGGGGATTAAAAGAGCGGTGTTAGTAACTAGTCATTATAGTAATTCGATTATACGTAATATTGTTATCAAAAGTGGGGCTAAGATTTTGCCTAAGTCTTTGGCGTCAGAAATTCCAGTCGAAATTGCAGGAGATAATGATAATGTCGATATTAGTAATAAACCTACCGTAGATGGGCTTGGTAAAGTTGATGCAGTTCTGGTTGACGATGATCGAATGTTTATTAATTCTTTGGCTATGTTTTTCGAGTCAAACAACAAGAGAGTAAATAAATACTATAATACTAAGAAGTTTTTGGAAAACCTTCATTTCTATGCCAAAGATGTTAAGATTTTTATGGATAATAATTTTAATGGATGTGTTGATGGTATAGGAATTGCTAAAAAGTTACATGGTATGGGTTACACTAAGCTTTATCTTCTTTCTGGGACAAGAATTAGTGTTAATGAAGTTCCAGATTATCTAACTCCAGTTCTCAAGACTGATCTTGATAAAATTTTGATTTTGATTAATGAATAGGTATGAATTTGTGTTAGTGTAAAACACCTATAGCATTTCCCTAAAACATAGATCCTGGGGTCACCACGCAAAGCAAAAAACGCTTTGCTCGTGATGACGTATATCTGTGTTTTAGGGAACTGCTATAAAGTCACAAAATGATTATTTTGGTTCCAATCAATTTAGGTGTTATTATTTATTTTAATGAATCGTGAACTAATTCAAGTTTTAGCTACAGCGCATGCTCCGGCAATTACGGTATCCAAGCTTCATATTCGCTATCAGCACCATTGGCTTTTTAATCAGTTTGATTTTAATTTGCAGGCAGGTAGGTGTACTTGTTTGCTTGGGCCAAGTGGTATTGGTAAGACTTCACTGCTTCGTTTTATCGCCGGTTTACAAGATGATAAAGATACTGAATGCCATGGTGTTATCACCACTTCGGATGGTGATCCGCTTAGTGGCAGACTGGCTTATATAACTCAGCAAGATTCTCTTTTACCGTGGTTGAATATTTTAGATAATGCATTAGTTGGCTTTTATTTACGTAATGAAAAGATTACTGGTTTCATAAAAGAGCAGGCGAATGATTTACTTGAAAAAGTTGGTTTAAAGAACGTTAAAAAAATGAAGCCCAGCCAATTATCTTGTGGAATGCGGCAGCGGGTGGTTTTGGTCAGAGCTTTAATTGAAAATCGCCAGGTAATTTTAATGGATGAGCCTTTTTCAGCTTTGGATACTATAACCAGATTTAAGTTACAAGATTTAGCAGCATCATTATTGGTAAAGCGCACAGTTTTACTGGTTACGCATGATCCTTTGGAGGCTCTGCGTTTGGGGCATCAGGTTTATGTTATTAATGGGGCGCCAGCAAAAGTAAATCATGTAATTGAGCCGCACGGTGTTGTACCACGTGATTTTAGTAGTGAAAGGTTGCTTAAAGAGCAGGCAGAGTTAATGAAAATACTAATTATATGAACAGCATCTTAAGAGGGATAATAAGTTTTTTTGTCATTACGTTAATTTGGCAGCTGGTGGTTATTATATTCAATTTACCGCCCTATATTTTACCTTCACCGCTTTTAGTTTTGACTAGTTTAATACAATATGGAACCTTAATTTTTGAGCAATCTATTCCTACGGTGATCGAGGCGGTGGTTGGCTTTATTTTAAGTTTATTGGTCGGTGGTTTTTGGGCCTTATCGCTTTTCTATTTTCGACCGCTACGATTATGGTTTTTGCCTGTTTTACTAATTAGTCAAGCGTTGCCGGTTTTTGCTATTGCGCCGCTATTTTTAGTTTGGTTTGGTTATGGGATGATGTCGAAGATGGCGGTTACGTGTTTAATGCTATTTTTTCCGATTACCAGCTCTTTTTATGAGGGTTTACTTAATACGCCTATACATTATCTAGATTTGGCGCGTACTATGAATGCTACCAAATGGCAAACATTATGGCGGATTCGTGTACCTTTAGCATTGGCATCTTTTGGTAACGGTTTACGGGTTGCTGCTACCTTTGCGCCGATGGGCGCGGTGATTGGTGAGTGGGTTGGGGCAAGTCAGGGTCTTGGTTTTTTAATTCTTAGTGCTAATTCACGGATGCAAATTGATTTAATGTTTGCAGCGATCTTATTTTTAATCGTTTTCACTTTGGGGTTTTATTATTTAATTGATTTAATTATAAAAAAAGTAGGTTCATTATGAATAAAAATCATCAAAAAATAATATTTTTTTTGTTGTTTATTTTTCAGGCTACGGTTTTTGCCGCTGAGCAAAAAAGACTTACCATAGTGTTCGATTGGTTTATTAATCCTAATCATGCGCCACTACTTATGGCAGAGCAGGAGGGTTTTTTCGCCAAACATGGGCTGCAGGTAAAATTTATTACTCCTGCTGATGTTTCGGAAGGGGAGAAGATGGTGGCGGCAAATCGGGCAGATGTTGCCGTAACTTATCAGCCAGTTTTAACGTATCATGTGGTTCGTGGTTTACCAGTGATCCGTTTCGCCACTTTAATTGATAATCCATTAAATTGTTTTGTTGCTTTGGATGGTGGGCCAATCTCTTCTTTGCAAGATCTAAAAGGAAAGCGAATTGGCTCAAGCGCTTCGGAAGTTGACAACATTATTTTTTCTACCATGTTAGAGAGTGCTGGTTTAAGTTTGAAGGACCTTACCATGGTTAATGTTGGATTTAATCTTACGTCCACTTTGTTAACTAAGAAAATTGACGGTTTTACCGGTGGGATGCGTAATTTTGAGCCACTGGCTGTTGAGGTTGCCGGCAAAAAGCCACGAGTGTTTTATCCAGAAGAATATGGTTTTCCAAAGTATGATGAATTAATATTTGTTACTAATAAAAATAAAATTAATGATCATGTTTTAGTCGATTTTACTGAGGCTTTAAAAGAATGTATTTTATATCTAAAGAAAAATCCAAAGGAAGGTTGGGAAAAATTTGCTTTCCGTCATCCTGAGCTAAATAATGCTTTGAATAAAAAGGCGTGGTTAAAAACATTACCGTATTTTGCGAGTGACCCTGCTAAATTAGATCGTAAGCGTTATGAGGGGCTCATGCAATTTATGTGGCAGAAAAAGCAAATAGCCAGATTGCCCAAGCTTGAAGAATATGCAGTAGAGATTGGTAAGAAAGATGAGGCAAATAATGCTGGAGTTAATGCGAAGGTGGAGTTGACCATTCTCCCTGGTGTCGTAGCAAATTTTGATCCCACAAGTAATCCTGGCGCCATAGGAGTTTTTGCTGGTGGCCATGTTAATTTAACCATAGCAAATAATTCGCGAGTTATAGCCGAAATAACTGAGGTGAAGTTAAGTGGATCCGAAACCGGTCTTAAAATAGATAAGCTTTATTGTGCCGATAAAGCAAAATCTGGAGTTATGTATGCAGGGCTACCTCATTAAAATTTGTTAAATATATTTTAAGCAAACTAGGCGCCCTTTCGCCGTAATTGTTTGCGGGACGCTTCAAGTACGTCCATGTAAC
>JAJXWM010000028.1 GCA_021781615.1 Pseudomonadota bacterium | reverse complement strand
CGCAAGAGTTTTTTTGTAGATTGGAGCGCTGGGTTGAGTATTACAATAACGAATATCTTCATTCCTCGTTAAAATATAAAACGCCGGCATATTTTGAAAGGCAAAAGCTTGGAGAAATTCCCTTAGTTGCTGCTTGATTAATGGGGTGCATTACATAATTGCAGCTGAAAAAAGTAGTAACACCAATTGCTATGGTTGGAATAAATATGCGGAAAAAATTTCTACTTATGAAGTTGCCGGAAAACACCATACTTTATTTGACGAACAAAACATCGCTGACATGAGGCGTATATTACAATCAATAAACTTATAGCATCAAGCAAATCCAATAGCAGCGGAATGGTAATAGGGTGATGTAACTCTTTGATTTTATTGGTGGGCCCACTAGGACTTGAACCTAGGACCAATGGATTATGAGTCCACTGCTCTAACCAGCTGAGCTATGAGCCCCACCGCATCTATTGTGGCTTACATCGTAACCGCTTAGTTTACCCAAGTCAATCTATGGGATTTTGCGGGAGTTTACAAGTATGTTTTGAATATTTCTTCAAAACCTACTCTACAATCACCTTCTGATTAATATACAAAGCGTTACTATATTTGTCCAGGATTTTTGTCATGAGCTTTTAGCAAAAATCCACCGCTCTTTTATTTAATTGCGTATTTATATGGTTGCGACTGTTCTAACCAATTAAGTTATGAGCCTGGGCATACCTATTTTTTTGAAAAAATCCCAATGAATTCCATTGTGTTGTTCTTGCCAGTTATCTAAATAAATCTAGATTTTTTTATCCAGGTTTTTTCAGGGTAATATGCGAGGATTAAAGAGCCATTTTTTATGGTATTTATAATGGGTTTTGCTAAAGGAGCTTCTACAGCCGGACATCCCCAGCTACGGCCAATTCTTCCAGCAGCATTAGCGAATTCTTTGCTGACATAGGGTGCTCCGTGTAATACGATGTATCTGGTTTCGGCGTTGTCGTTGATTCCTTTTTCTAGACCTTTTATTCGTAGACTATATCCATCTTTACCAAAATAGGTAGTGTCAGTTAAAAATAATCCAAGACTTGTTTGTAGGCTATTTATTTTATTGGAGAAGTGTGTGGTATAATTTTCGCCGCTATATTTTCCGTGCGCTACCATTGAGCTATACAGGACTTTGTTCTTATCTAGATCTAAAACCCATAAGCGAGTTTTTGTTGAGGGTAGCGAATAATCTATTACAGTTATAATCGATTTTTTAACATTAATTCCTTGTTTTTTTGCGTTGTAAAAGGTTTCTATAGCAAGTCTAGCCAATGAAGGTTTTAAGTTGGTGGTTTTTGCAGCAATATCTTTTGCTTTGCTGTTGGTTGTGGTTCTAAAAGTAAATGCTAGTGCATTGTTTGATGCAATAATAGCAAGGGTGGCTATGATCAGTGATAATTTTTTCATTTTATTTTCTAGTTCCTGGTTTCTGCTTTCTATCCGCATTAAACTAATTATAGCATCAATTGCGATTAAAACTATTACATGATTATTAAGTAAGAAAATAGTTTTTAAAATCAACCAGCTTATGCGCTTTTTTGCTTATTGCGATAAAATTTTACTGAAGAATTTTCTCATATCTTCAATATGTTAAACACTTTCGCTACGGTTCCAGCTGTTCTTTTTAGGTTAAAACAACATTAATTTTCAAACTTCTTAGGATTATGTCTTATTTAAAGGAGGGTTGCCGGTGTATGTTGCAATATTATCCGGTTAATGCAATGTTTTTAAAGAGTAATGCGAAGAATAAATTTATTTTTTCGGTAATTGGAAGAGTGTTGGCGGAGGAGTTACCAAAAAAAGTTACGCCCAGTAAAACTGAGGAAGAGCAGAGGCGCAGAGAGATTGGTAAAAATCTGTATTTAGGTAACGCTATAACCTGCTATTTCAGGGATACCAAGATGCTGCCTGACATTTCTAGATACGGCATGCCAATCGATCTCTGCTGGTCGTAAGTGTATTGCATCATAGATAGCAGTTTCAGTATCGATATTTAAAGGGGAAGCTGGTTTTGCTTCATAGGTATCAATAGGTTTATGAGACTCAATATAGAGTTTATCATTTCTCCACCCAGCTTTAGTGGGGCAGTGAATAACGTGGACCGGAGTTCCTGGCTCTACTTCTTGATATAAAAGTTCTATTGGTTCGCGCAAAAGACGCATACAGCCTGAACTTATAAAAGTACCAACGCTAGTAGGGGCATTAGTGCCATGAATAAGGTAACCATCTATTTGAAGATGAAGCGCATATTTTCCTAGAGGATTTTTTGGTCCTGGCATTACAACGTCTGGTAGCTCTTCTCCGGTTTTATTTAATACATATTCACGGATACTTGCTGGTACATGCCATACTGGATTAGCATCTTTCCTTACTACCGTAGTAGATATCAAAGGAGTGCGCCAATTTGGGCGTCCAAGTCCAACAGGGAAGGTATAAACATTCTTGCCATCAGAAGTAAAATAATAGAGGCGTAGTTCTGGAATGTTAACTACTATGCCGCGGCGAAATTTTGGCAAAATAAATTGTTTAGGTATGGTTACTACCTGACCAGCCTTTAATTTATAGAAATTAATACTTGGATTAGCCTCAAGGAGCTCTTCGTAGCTGATATCATGTTTTTGGCGAATATCAGTAAGGTTATCCCCTTTTTTGATGGTTATAGTATAAATTTGACCAACGATATCGTTGCCTGGTGGTGGTACGGTATATTCACCGACGCTGGAGAAAGCAATCGGTATGAGTAACCAATTTAAGATAAAGATACTAATAAAGCAGATCCGTGCGTACATTTTAATTCCTCCTGCTGCCTCCAAAGAAGCTTAAAATATTCAAAAGACTTATGAATAAGTTAAATAACGATACGTATAAAGAAATAGTGGCCATTATGTAATTACGTTCCCCGCCGTGGATGATTTGGCTGGTTTGAAACAAAATAAGTCCAGAACTTATTAACACAAAAGCACAAGAAACAAGTACTGGTAAAATAGGAATACTCAAGAAGATGCTAGCAATAGAGGCTAGAAATGCAGCTGAGATTGCAGCAAATAAAAAACCACCCATATAACTAAAGTCTTTACGGCTGATTACGGTGTATAGTGATAGTGCTAAGAATATTGTTCCCGTTCCACCGAGAGCCGTAAGAATTAACATGCCGCCATTATTATATAAATAAGCACTCAAGATTGGTGCTAACGCGTATCCCATAAAGCCGGTAAAGGCGAAAATAGCAAATAGTCCCCATTTGCTTTTACTTAACCCTTGGGCAAGAAACATTAGGCCAAACATGCCTATTAAAGTTACAACTGGGCCAGGATAGGGTAAAAATCCTGCCATAGTGGCGGTGGCGATAAATGCACTGAAAAGCAGGGTTAGGCTTAGTAAAAAATAGGTTTTACGTAGTACCTGATTTACGGTCAAGCTCGATTCTTTGGTGCTTAAAACGGCATATTCAGTATTATTAAATTGCATACTTACCTCTAGATAGTGTTTAGTTATTCTTTTACTGTATCTTAACTAAACTGGTGCAAGATGACAAGATGTTGACGAATTGCTCCAGCCTAGTTGTTTTAGTAGTTTTTTCAGGTATTATTCCGAAACGTATTCGCCCAGGAGAGATGGCTGAGCGGCCGAAAGCGGCGGTCTTGAAAACCGTTGAGGACGTAAGTCCTCCGTGAGTTCGAATCTCACTCTCTCCGCCAATTTTTATTTAGCATAAATTCAACATCTTAAGCGCTACCGCTACGGTTCCAACTACTCTTCTTATGATAGTTATCTGGTTGGCTCCGATCTTTTTTGATAGCGGTGGTGGCTGCCTCCAGATTTTTTAGCGTGCGGTGATTTTGGAGTAGATTTATTATGGTCCCCACCAAATCGTTTAGCATGCGGCGCTTTTGGTGCTGAGTGTTGTGGGCGGCCATCTTCAGATCTTTTAGCATACGGAGATTTTGGGGTAGATTTATTGTAGTCCCCACCAAATCGTTTAGCATGCGGCGCTTTTGGTGCTGAGTGTTGCGGGCGGCCATCTTCAGATCTTTTAGCATACGGAGATTTTGGGGTAGATTTATTATAGTCACCACCGAATTTTTTGGCACGAGTAGGTTTTGATGTGGTGTGATGTGGGCGGCCATCTTCAGATCTTTTAGCATATGGAGATTTTGGGGTAGATTTATTATAGTCCCCACCGAATCTTTTAGCATGCGGCGCTTTTGGTGTGGAGTGTTGGGGGCGGCCATCTTCAGATCTTTTAGCATATGGAGATTTTGGGGTAGATTTATGGTAGTCCCCACCAAATTTTTTGGCACGAGTAGGTTTTGGTGTGGTGTGGTGTCCTCTTTTGGGGCGGCGACGACGCTTATTTGTATCTTGTTCGTTTTCTGATATTGATCCTTGCCATTCCTGTTCTCCATGTTGTGTCATCTGTACTAGCTGTAGTTTATTACCAATATAGCGTTCTATTTTCTTTAGTTGATGAATTTCGCTATGTAACGAAATAGAAATGGCGACTCCAGTTTTACCAGCGCGACCAGTACGTCCAATCCGATGCACATAATCTTCAGAAAATTTAGGAAGATCATAATTAATAACGTGACTGATATCTATGACGTCAATGCCACGAGCGGCAACATCAGTTGCCACAAGAAATTGCACCTCTCCGGTTCGAAATTGTGACAGCGTTCTATTGCGTGCGCTTTGTTTTAAATCTCCGTGCATTGGTGATGCTGCATAACCGCATTCACGTAAACGTAGTGCTAATTTAGCGGCATTACGTTTAGTAGCAGAAAAGATAATTGCCTTAAACATATTTTCTGTGCTTAGGAGTTGTTCTAAAAGACGGCTTTTATGACTAGGGTCAGATACCATATGAATTTTTTGTTTGATTAAATCGGTATCAACTTTTTCTTGCGATATATTGATTTTAGTTGGGTGCTTCAAAAGATTTTGCATTATTGACATTAATTTATCGTCGGCAGTCGCGCTAAATAGTAGAGTTTGGCGGCTTGCAGGTGTGACTTTGACAATGGTTTTAATGTCATCAATAAACCCCATGTCTAACATGCGGTCGGCTTCATCGATTACGAGCATTTCAATGTGAGATAAATCGAGGCGTCTATTTTCCATATGATCCATTAGCCTGCCTGGTGTAGCGATAATGATATCGGTAGGTCTTGATAATTCTCTGAGTTGCTTATGATAAGGCATACCACCGACGATGCTTACGATATTAACTTTCGCAAATTTTCCGTATTTACCGATAACCTTGGTGATTTGGGAAGCGAGTTCACGAGTTGGAGCTAAAATCAAAATCCGCGGTTTACCAGTAGATTTTTTGGTGAGTAACAATTGTAGTCCAGGTAACACATAGGCTGCTGTTTTCCCAGTGCCAGTTTGTGCTGAAGCTACGATATCTTTTCCTTCCAAGATGCATGGAATGGCTTTAGATTGGATCGGTGTTGGTTGGTTATAACCACACACTTCAATAGCCTGTAAGATTTTTGGATGTAAATTTAATTTTGTAAATGCCATGTAAAATTCCTCTAAATAAAAATAAAATGAGGTAAATTAGCTTACGATAAATCGCAAGATGTTTACCATGTATGAGCTGTAACAAGATCGACATAAACAAAGATGGATCTAGTTAGAAGAAGGAATTACATGTACACTATATTGAGCTGATGTTATAAATTCCTGCTATTTCATTGCCAACTTAAGTATAGTTCATATACGCTAATAGTGCAGATCTAAATATAAATTTAGAAAATGCCTGCTGGTAATGCGGCTTCGGTGTATATAAACACTAATTAAATGATAAAACAAGCTTTTAATCATTCCTTAAGCGTTCCTTAATTATTGAGGCTTATGCTTTTTATGTGAGTTTATCAAAAATCTCGGTTAAATTTTCGAAGACAAGCCTGTCCCCTAATGTTTTTGTAGGGGAAGTGTTCGCGAGTGGTATCTAAAGGATATCATTTTACATTCATTATTAAAGGATGTATTTTTTATTTTAATTATTCTAATTTAGTATTGTTAGCATTATATGTTAGACAACCCCAAACAATTTTTAGATTCCTTGCCCAATAAACCCGGTGTTTACGAGATGTATGACGCCAAACAGCAGATTTTATATGTTGGTAAAGCGAAAAATTTAAAAAAACGGCTGCTTAGTTATTTTCGTTCTACGGTTGATCCGAAAACCCAAGCATTAATGGTTCAGGCAAAGAATATAGAAATTATTGTTACTCTTAGTGAACATGCCGCTTTACTGCTAGAAAGCAATCTTATTAAGTCGGAAAAACCTCATTATAATATCCTATTTAAAGATGATAAATCGTTTCCTTATATACTGTTGTCACGACACGACTATCCTAGATTGAGCGTGCATCGTGGCGCAATTAATAAAGCAGCTGGTAAGTATTTTGGTCCGTTTCCCGATGCGACAGCGGTTAATTTTGTTGTAGATCTATTACAAAAGCTTTTTCATTTACGGGTTTGTAAAGACAGTTTCATGCGTAATCGTTCTCGCGCTTGTATGCTTCATCAAATTAAGCTTTGTGGCGCACCGTGTGTGGGGTGCGTTGATAAAGCGGCATATGGATTACAGGTTGAATTGGTTGAGCAATTTTTGCAAAGTAAAAGTGATTATATCGTTTCGCAACTTACAAAACTAATGGATGCTGCATCCGCTCAATTGGCATACGAACAGGCGGCTGATTATCGTGATCAGATTGCAAGTATTCGTAAAGTACAGGCTTCGCAGATAATGATTAAGGCGGGAGGGGACTGTGATGTTATAGCTTTAGCAGCTAAAGATAACAATATTTGCATTAACGTTTTATTTGTACGCAATGGTTTGGTAATTGGCAATAAAACCTATTTTCCCGAAGGTCGTAGTTTTATTTTATCTGAAGCAGAGGCCTTGAAAGCTTTTGTTATGCACTATTATTTGCAAGATATCAGTAATATCGTAATTCCAGGTAAAATTTTATTGAACGTAAAGTTGCCAGATCGTTTGCAAATCGCTGCAATTTTTAGCGAGAAGTTCGGGCGTAAAATTACTATATCTGATCGAGTTAAGGGTGAGCGAAAACAATTAATTGCTATGGCGGACGCTAATGCTATCAATTCATTAAAAGCGCGTCAGAAATTATCCAATAACTATATTCAATGTTTGTTAGATTTTAAGAATATTTTCCATTTATCGTTAGTGCCAAAGCGGGTCGAGTGTTTTGATGTTAGTCATATGATGGGTGAGGCTGCGATTGCATCGTGCGTCGTGTTTAAAGAAACAGGCCCTAGTAAAAAAGATTACCGTCGGTTTAATATCAAACAAGCTGATGCTGGGGATGATTATGGGGCTTTACGCGAAGTGTTGTTACGTCGTTTTAAGGGAGCGCTAGAATTACCTGAAGTTATTATGATTGATGGTGGGCGTGGACAGCTTAGTGTGGCGTCGCAAGTATTAGGAAGATTGAAAATCAACAAGGTATTGCTTTTGGCGATTGCTAAAGGGAAAGAAAGAAAAGTTGGTTTAGAAGAGATCCATATTGAAGGTAGAGGAAATCCTTTAATTTTACCACCCGATAGTCCTGCTCTATATTTTATGCAACAAATTCGGGATGAGGCGCATCGGTTCGCTATTAGCGGTCATCGAAAGAAAATGGTGAGGCTGCGTCATCGGTCGGAATTGGAAAATATTCCTGGTGTTGGTAGAATAAGGCGGGCATTATTGTTGAAGCATTTTGGCGGAATTGCAGAATTACGTAGTGTTGGTATTAACGAGTTGGCACAGGTCAGTGGGGTAGGGCATGATTTAGCCAAACGTATTTATGAGTATTTGCATGCTTAAGTATAATAAAGTACAATCGCTTGGTGAAAATGAACATCCCTAATTTGTTGACATATATTCGAATTTTTTTAATTCCAGCAATCGTTATTGCTTTTTACGTGCCTGGGAAATTTGGCCATGTTTTGGCAACAGTTATTTTTGCTGGTGCGTGTTTTACCGATTGGTTTGATGGCTATTTAGCTAGGAATTTGAATCAGTCAACCAAGTTCGGTGCTTTTTTGGATCCGGTGGCTGATAAATTAATTGTTTCTGTAGCGTTAATTTTGATTGTTTCTGAGCTAGGTAAGGCTTATATAGCTGTTCCTGCTGCGATAATCATTGGTAGAGAGATCGCCATTTCAGCTCTACGTGAGTGGATGGCTGATATTGGCAAAAGAACAAGTGTTGCGGTAAGCTATGTTGCTAAAATTAAAACCACCTTGCAAATGCTTGCGGTAGGTGCATTATTATTATATTGTCCTGGTTGTAATACTGGGTATAAATTTTTGCTTTTGGGTCTGTTTTTGTTATATATATCGGCTGGGATGACCTTATGGTCTATGTATATGTATATAAGAACTGCATGGTCGGACTTGACGAGTAACAATTAAGAATTATTATATAGGGTTTCATGGAGTGTTTTTTTGGGTGAATTTGCCAGGATGGTTTTTGTTGTTGCTGAATTGAAGTTGTAATGCGGGAATAGCTCAGTTGGTAGAGCACAACCTTGCCAAGGTTGGGGTCGCGAGTTCGAATCTCGTTTCCCGCTCCATTTTTGGTTATGAGGAAAAATTATCCGCCATTTTTGGCGGATAATTTTTTGGCTGGGTGACAGAGTGGTCATGTAGCGGTCTGCAAAACCGTGTACGCCGGTTCAATTCCGACCCCAGCCTTTATTATGGGATAATGGAGTTCTTTCAAAACCCAGTATTTTGTCATGATCCGAGGTGCACATGAAACGAGTAAGCGGATTTATTTCTAGGTAAATGAGCATTGCGAGCTAATGTGCAACATAGTAGTATGATAAAAGAAGCAGGTTTTGAAAGAACTCTAATATTTCTGCCCGGGTGGCGGAATAGGTAGACGCAAGGGACTTAAAATCCCTCGAGACTTAAATCTCGTGCCGGTTCGATTCCGGCCCCGGGCACCATAAATCTGAGTTTATGGAGCTAAACTTATGGCAAGTAGTTTCTACTCTCAATTTTAGGTTGGCATGAAATTAGATTTTAAGTCTATTTTTAGAACAGGAGAGTTTTATATGTTACCAGCACACCCGCTACCGGTTACCAGTATTTTTATAAATACTTTAAAAACTTGTAAATCAAAATTTATACCTTTACTGCCAATAACTGCCATATCTTTTATTACGGTATTAATGGTAGATTTGTTCAGTTTAAATGTGCCTGGTAGTGTTAAGATCGCAGCCTCTATAGTGTTGTTTTTATTGGATGCTTTTTATTTCTACTGGGGGGTGTGTTTTGTATACGATCTGATGATTTTGCAAAAAACTTCCTACCTAGGATCGTTCAAGATTGTTTTAAAAAGGTTTTTACGAGCATTTTTTTTGCCAATGGCAGTGTTAACTTTAGCTGCTTTAGTCCTTGTGTTGTTTGTAGGTTTGCTCTATGTTTCCTCCAAACTTTATATTGTCAAATGGGGTTTTCTAGTTTTATGTGCAATAGCCTCTATTTTGTTTGTTTTTATGGTCTTGAGTATTCTGATTTTTAACATCATTTATCCTTTAGAGGTGTTGGCTCACAATACCAAGATTTCTTCAGCGGCAACCAAAGCAGCTAAGATTTCTTTAAAAGGGGATAGTCTAAAAAGGGCATTTTATATTTGTATATTACTTATGCTGGTGGGAATTTTGATTTTTATACCATACGGTGTAATTGGTTATTTGTCTAAAGGTGCTGAAGTTGGGGTTATGACTGTATCAGCTATGATCATGGCTGATGTGATGGTATTGATAGTGTTTCCACTTAGGGTGTTTTTAGCTATATATTTTTATAACGACTTGATATTAAGGTTTAAAGATTAGTAATTGGTTTTCTAACTATTATAGGAGATAAGGTTATATGGTTGCGACAAAGCCACGGTCGATTATGGAGGTATTTTTAAATAGTATTCAAGCGTGCAAAGAAATTTTTATACCGATGATACCGATATCTGTTTTATGTATAGTTGTGCAGGCTGGTTTCAGAATGATGATGAAAAGTGGTCTACCATTTTGGGCGTCTTTAGGTTTTACCGCCTTATTTTTTCTTTTGAGTTTATTTTGTTTTTATTGGGCAATTTGTTTTACATATGATGCTTTGGTGAGGCAAAAGATTGATTATTTGGTGTCACTTAAGAGAGCAGCAAAAAATTTTTTTAAAGCTTTTATGTTGCCCGCCAGTTTTAATTTGATTGCAATGGCTATATATTATTTACAAGCTTATTATGGCAGTGGTTTTGCGAACGTTAGCAATATAGGAAACTTTGGTATTGTTAATGCTCTTTTTTTGACGCTAGCCTTGTTATTGGCTTATGGGGTTTTTGTTTTTAGTATAATTTATACTATAGATATTTTGACTAAAGATGCTGATATTTTGCAAGCCATAAAAAGTGCTTTTAGGGTTATTTTAATGGGCAAAGGCATAAAGGGGGTGCTTTATTTTATTGCCTTATCTTTGTTGGCTGGTTTTGTATCTATGCTGGCGTTTTCTATTTTAGTTGTTTTCGTTAGCGTTATTTTAAAGCCAGCATTTTCTAGTGTGGTAGTTGCAGTTTTAGGCACATTATTTTTCATTCCATTTAACTTGGTGATACTGATTAACTTTTATCATGATCTGTTGTTACGTTTTGAAGTTTGTAGTACGTGATGCTTTTTGCTGTTTAGGATAACCTCAGTTCGATATAAGGAAAGTTATCATTAGTTGAAGCGACAACTATGATAGAGAAAAAAATCAATTTTTGACTACGCCCGTGATATGCTATTCCAAACCCGGCGTTCGCCTTGCCTGTAATATGTCTTTTAGCTCTGGATCATCTTTATCCGCTGGGTCTGGCTCTGGCACGGCTGTCTTACTTTGAGATAGTCCACTGCTATGTTCCATCCACGATTGTGTCCTGCCAACTACTGAAAGTGGCGCCACAGTAGCAGCTGGTATACTAATTGACGATGCCACTCTGTCCATGGATGGGGTGGGAGTAACTGCAATGGAACACGCGGAGATGAGCTTTTTGGATGTCTCCAATGTATCTGGGCCAGGGTCAATTACCATCTGTTCTTCTGAAACCAGCCCTCTCACAACGACTTTATCTGCAATCTCTGGTCTGATCACTATCTCATGCAGCAGTCCATGTTGTCCGGCAATCTGTCCTATCAACAACTTACCACTTGCTGGTAGCTCTGTGGTCTGCAAGACACGGCCTTCTGATAGGCTACGATCTTCGTACACAGAGCCGGGCTCAAATAGTTCCTGAGGTATGTACACTCTGAGGACAATACCGGGAGTAGGTTTATATTTATTGTTAGATATATCGATCCCCAACTTCTTGAATTTTTCGCTAAGAGACGCACGCTCGAAAATAAGTTTATTCATTTCCTCGGTTAGTTGAGGAACCTCCAAGCTGTCTGGGTCAGAGTTAATCTTTTTATAAAGCGTCTCGATATTTATAGACATTGCGACTATACGCTCATCCATAAGTTCTTTTTCCACCACTCTTGGATCAGTGCTGCTTGCAGCCCACTCGCTCGCATCCGAATAACTATCAGTCAAATAGAATCCGGCACCGCGAGTAAGACCACTGTTAGCGCGATCACCCTTAGCGCACGCAACTACATCATCAATCGCTACTTGTTTAGGAACGCTTTTACGCATAGCAGTCGCGCGTTCGGGGCTTACCCCTTTGTACCCAAGTAGTATGTAACCAAGTTTCGCCATCGCTTCTTGCTCTTGTTTCAGCAATAGCTGGCCAGGAGATACGCTTGATAGTGTGCTTTGCATTTACCCTCCAATATACGAGCCGAACTCACCTCTCATCTTTTAGGTAATCCCGCTCGTATCATGCGCTTAATTTTACAATTATATTATCCAAAAAGAGCAGTTGCCACCTATTGTGAACGTTTAATATAATGAATCTAAAACTTCTAACTTCAATATCTTAAACGCTCTCGCTTGAGCTGCAACTCAATCTAGCAAGTTGTCAACAAACCCTAGATTTCATTAGTTAGACGTAGTTTTTCTAACAAATGAAACAATATACTTAGTACTAGTCCGATCAAGGTGGCTAGCGCTACGCCTTTTAGTTGAATAGTACCAATATAAAGTGAGGCGCCACTGATTCCAAGGATTAAGACTACTGAGCTTAATATCAGGTTTGCGGTTTTTCCGTAATCCACTTTTTCTTCGACTACATAGCGGATCCCCGAAACGGCGATTACCCCGAATAAATACAAACTAACTCCACCCATAACTGGGGTTGGAATTGATTGGATCAGAGCGGTAATTTTGCCGATGAAAGCGATTACTATGGAAAGAGCCGCTGCGCCACCAATTACCCAAACGCTGTAAATGCGAGTGATGGCCATCACACTTATATTTTCGCCATAAGTAGTATTTGGTACTGAACCAAACATGCCAGAAATCATCGTGAAAATGCCGTTGCCGAATATGGACCTGGATAGCCCGGGGTTTTTATTTAAATCTCTGCCGGTAATATGTTGAGTTAGCATAAAGTGGCCAATGTGTTCAGAAATTACGACAAATACTGCCGGTAAAATGGTGATGATGGCATCAATATTAAATTTAGGAGCAGAGAAGTTCGGCATAGCAATAAAATTAGCAGCTGCCACCCCGTTGAAATCTACAATACCTAATACCATTGCACTAACATAACCAACAATGATGGCAATTAGTACTGGTATCACTGAGGCAAAACCTCTGAATAATACTGAACCAAATATCGCGACGAAGAATGTTAACATCGAGACAATGATAGCATTTGTTTCATACATTTCATTCTCAACAACTATTCCGGCCATATTAGCTGCCGTGCCCGCTAAAGCAAGGCCAATTAGAGCAATGATTGGGCCAATTACTGCTGGAGGAAACACTATTTTTAGCCAATTGCTCCCAAAGAATTTTATGATTAAAGATATAATGACGAGAGCTAGTCCGGCAACGATGAATCCGCCTAAGGCTAAAGGATAATTGGTTGACCACAATGCTTTATCGGTTCCTAGAATCAGTAACACTGGGGGGATGAAAGCGAAGCTAGATCCCAAAAATGCTGGCACTTTTCCTTTGCAGATTAGTAAGTATCCTAAGGTGCCAATACCATTCATTAATAATACGATAGCGGGGTTGATGCCGAAGATGGTTGGCACTAAAACTGAAGCACCAAACATAGCAAAAAGATGTTGAATGCTTAAAGGTAAACCCAGTAATAAAGAAACTTTCTCGTCAACTTGGATAACTCGGCGGCTCATATTTATCTCCGGTGGGTGTTGGAAATTGGAAAGTAATATAGCCCAATTTTTTGAAATTATCTAATCTTTTAAATCATGATGAATAATGCTTTACCTTAGGCAATCAAACGTTATACTTACCGCGTAGGTTTTGGCTAATATTGGGAGTATTTTTAATGTTTCGTCCATTGGCACTTTATGTTGGTTATCGTTATACCCGAGCGCGGAAGCGTAATCATTTCGTTTCTTTCGTTGCGCTTGCATCAATGTTGGGTATCGCTTTGGGAATTACGGTTTTAATTACCGTTCTTTCAGTTATGAATGGTTTTGACTATGAGATTCGCGATCGTATTTTTAGTGTGGCGCGTCAGATAACAATTACCGATTATGATAACAGTATGGTTAATTGGCAAGGGCTTGAAAAAAAGATAGCAGAAAATAAAGAGGTGGTAGCGAGTGCTCCATTTGTTATCGGGCAGGGGATGTTAACCAAAGATGGGGTGGTACAGGGAGTGGAAGTTGATGGCATTTTACCTGAGCAAGAGGGAAAGATTTCAGAAATGCCAAAAAATGTTCGTTATGGCTCGATGTCATCATTAAAAGCCGGAGAGTTTGGTATTGTTCTTGGTCAAATAATTGCGAGAAATTTAGGAGCGCATATTGGTGATAAGGTTATATTAGTGACTCCGCAAGCAACTATGACGCCCGCGGGGGTTGAGCCACGTTTTAAAAGATTTACGGTTGTCGGTATTTTTCATGTTAGTGATGGTTTCGGTTATGACGCCACCACCGCTTTTATTAATCTTTACGATGCGCAAAAATTATTTGGTTTAGGCTCTGGTATAACTGGATTTCATCTAAAAGTTAAGGATTTGTATCGAGCGCCAATAATTGCGGCTGGGCTTACTGATCAACTGCGTGGTGCCTACTATATTGCTGATTGGACCCATAAATATGGTCCTTATTTTAAAGCTATTCGCATGGAAAAAACCATGATGTTTATCGTGTTATTATTTATTATTGCGGTTGCTACTTTTAATTTGGTTTCTAGTTTAGTAATGACGGTTACCGATAAGCAATCCGATATTGCAATTTTACGCACTTTAGGTGCTACGCCTAGGATGATTATGAGTATTTTTATCGTACAGGGTGGTATTATTGGTTTGTTTGGAACTTTACTTGGTATTTTGGGTGGTATTTTACTTGCATTAAATGCTCCTTATTTGGTAAAGCTATTAGAAGAGATTTTCCATACTAGTTTTATTTCTGGCGCTATCTATTACATCGATTCTTTACCATCAAAGTTAGAGTTTTTTTATGTCTGGTCGGTTGGCCTAATTGCATTAGGGATGAGTTTATTAGCCACTATTTACCCCGCATGGAAAGCTGCAAAAACCCAGCCAGCGCAAGCCTTGAGGTATGACTAATATGTTTATGAATGTTGCAAATTCAAAGCCGACTATTTTGGCGAGCAATCTTACTAAAGTTTTTGCTGAAGAAAAATTTAGGGTAGAGGTTTTAAACGGTGTTAATTTAGAAGTAAGCGCTGGGGAACTGCTGGCGATTGTTGGTCCGTCAGGTTCTGGTAAAAGTACTTTGCTGCATATTTTAGGTGGGTTAGATGATCCAACTTCCGGTCAAATTGAGATCCATGGGGTTAATATTTGTAAACTTTCTGAAAAAGAAAAAAGTGTTTTACGGAATAAATATCTAGGCTTTATTTATCAATTCCATCATTTACTTCCAGAGTTTTCTGCTTTAGAAAATGTAGCTATGCCGCTTTTGATCGGGGGATTAAAACCTCGAGAAGCAATGGCTAAGGCACGCGATATTTTAGTGGTTGTTGGTTTAGAAAAGCGGGGGCAGCACCGAATTGGTGAATTATCTGGTGGTGAGCGGCAACGGGTGGCTATTGCTCGCGCTTTGGTTACTAATCCACGTTGTGTGTTAGCAGATGAGCCGACTGGTAATTTAGATCATAAAACCGCGTTACAAATTTATGATTTAATTTTTGAGCTTAAAGAAAAGTTTAGTACCGCATTTGTAATCGTTACTCATGATCTTACTATTGCGCGTAAGATGGGGCGGGTATTAGTTCTTGAAGATGGGAAATTTATAATATGAACTTAGCGCTGAAAACTGCTGACAAAATACTTTTAGAGCCAACTGGTTTAACCGAGCAACAACTAGAGCGGGTGTTGGCCGAGACGCTTGGTCCTGGTATTGATAGTTCTGATATATATTTACAATATGCGCAAACTGAATCGTGGGAAATTGAAGAGGGGATTATTAAAAAAGGTGGTTTTAGTATTGATCAAGGAGTAGGAATACGCGCTATTAGTGGGGAGAAAACTGGTTTTGCACATGCTGATGATTTAACTATCTCGGTTATGAGTGATGCTGCGCTTTCTGCCCGTAACATTGCCAACTCTGGCAAGAGCGGTGCTCTCGGTATACGACATAGTGCTAGTATAAAACAAAAACTATATCCAGGATTAAATCCGATCAATACTTTGTCTGAAGAGGAAAAGATCTCTTTGTTAAAAGAAGCTGATATGTGCGCGCGCAGGTATGATTCGCGAGTGATACAAGTAAATGCTAGTTTAGCCGGCTCGTATCGGGTTATATTGGTTATTGATAGTGATGGAACATGGGCTGCTGATGTTAGACCATTAGTGCACCTAAATGTTTCGGTTTTAGTTGAAGAAAATGGGCGCAAAGAGCATGGTAATTGTGGTGGCGGAAGAAGGCTTGGTTATGAAGTATTTCTGCAAGAGAATTTAGGTAAGCAATACGCCGAAGAAGCGGTACGTATGGCGCTAGTTAATCTTAAAGCCATACCGGCGCCAGCTGGAATGATGCCAGTGGTTCTTGGCAATGGTTGGCCTGCGGTTATGCTACATGAAGCTGTTGGTCATGGTTTAGAGGCTGATTTTAATCGTAAGGGATATTCTGTTTATGCTGGTAAAATTGGTGAAAAAGTTGCTTCATCACAAGTTTCAATAGTTGATCAAGGTAACATGCTGGGCGAGCGTCGTGGTTCACTTAATATTGATGATGAGGGTACATCGACCCAGCGTACTCTTTTGATCGAAAATGGCATTTTATGTAGTTATATGTATGATAAATTAAATGCCAAACTTATGAATACTAAGTCGACTGGTAATGGTAGGCGCTCTTCATATGCAGAGATTCCTCTACCGCGGATGACTAATACTTTTATGCTTGCTGGTAATTACGATCCTGGCGAAATTATATCTTCAGTTGACAGAGGAGTTTATGCGGTTAATTTTAGTGGTGGGCAAGTTGATATAACTTCTGGAGAATTTGTATTTTCAACCAGTGAGGCGTATTTAATTGAAAAAGGAAAAATAACTTATCCAATCAAAGGAGCAACTTTGATTGGTAATGGTCCTGCAATATTGAATAAAATAGTTATGATCGGAAATGATTTGGAGTTTGATCGCGGGGTAGGTGTATGTGGTAAAGGTGGGCAAAGTGTGCCGGTAGGAATTGGGCAGCCGACATTGAAGATATCTGAGTTGACAGTAGGCGGTACATCGGTTTAGTATGCTATTATAATATGTTGATTATATGGTTATTATTTTTTATTTGTTGTTGTGGTAACTTTGCGTGGTTAGATTTTTGTGTAGTGTAGTTCTTACTTTGTCTTATGAGTTCGCGCTATAGGCTTCAAGGGAAAGCTTGACCATAGCCGTTTCCATTGGTATAAATTAGTAGCTTTTTGGTGGTCATGTTAGGGCTTTATAAAATAAAAGTTTAATTAGCTTTAAATGGCTATAATGAATAACGGATAATTTAGAGGAAATATGAACAAAACAGATTTAATTGAAGTTATTGCTAAAAATGCCGAGCTTTCTAAAGCTGCTGCTGGTCGTGTTTTAGATATAGTTATTGATGCAATTACTGATTCTCTCGGTAAAGGTAAGCCAGTTGCTTTAGTAGGTTTTGGTACTTTCGTTGTTAGTAAGCGTAAGCAACGTACTGGTCGTAATCCTCAGACCGGTGAGAATATTACAATCCCAGCTGCAAAAGTTCCGCGCTTCAGAGCTGGAAAACACTTAAAAGATAAAGTAAATAAATAGACGGTATTAAGTTTTTATATGCGAAGCCTCAGCACTTATGTTGCCGGGGCTTAGTTTTATTAGAGATTTGTGTTTTGTTGAGAAAGAAGGTTTTTATTGGGTGCTTAGCTCAGCTGGTAGAGCATCGCCTTTACACGGCGGGGGTCGGGGGTTCGAGCCCCTCAGCACCCACCATAGAAATTTGCAGATGGATATAGATTGTTTTAGTATTGAATACAAATGGAGCGGTAGTTCAGCTGGTTAGAACGCCTGCCTGTCACGTAGGAGGTCGCGGGTTCGATCCCCGTCCGCTCCGCCATTTTTATTGAACTACGATAGGAAACTACTAATGAAGAAAAATATATTTATTGCTTGTTGTTTTTTGCTTTTTTTATCACAGGTTACTTTTGCTTCTTATGCGATAGAGGTAGATAGAAAAGTCCCAAGAGATTCAAAAGTGAATGTTCAAATATATGTTCCAAGTTTATTATTGGGAGTTGTTAGCGGAGATATAAATTTTAAGTTATCTGAGAGAGTAACTTTGGGGCCGCAGGCAAGTTATTATTCGTATGGCGGATATAAAGGTTATGATGTTGGTTTGAGTATGAATTATTCGTTGTCGGGTGATGTTTTTAATGATCGTACTTGGCTGCTAAATCCTTATGTTTCTTATACTTATAGCGACTTAAGCTATGATGTTCTTGAAAATAAGAAGATAAAAAAAGGTGGTATAATTACTGGGGCAAATTTAGTTTATCAATGGATGTGGGATTGTGGTGTTAATGTACACCTCGGGGTTGGGGCTTATTACTCTAGTAAAAAACCACTTCTACATATAGGCGAAACTCATATTGGCGGTATGTGTTTGTTGTCAATCGGTTATGCATTTTAGTTTGTAATTAATCGATTTTGATAGTTATAAATATAAAAGGATAATGTTATGTTGCAACGTATGCACGATAAAATACAAGGGTTGGTTGCTTGGGTATTTGCAGTACTTATAGCGTTAACTTTTGCTTTATGGGGAGTTCAAAATTATTTGCACGGTGGTGGAACTCAGGCGGTAGCAAAGGTTAATGGTGAGAAAATAACCCAAGATCAGTTTCGTATGGCCTATGAGCAAGCCAAGCATAGCGAAATGCTTCGTTTTGGGGCAAGTTTTTCTTTGGATCAAAAGCACCAGGCTGAATTAAAAAAAGATGTTTTACAACACTTAATTAAGCAAAAGGTTATTTTTCAAGCAGAAACCAAAATGGGCTTAGATGTTAGTCAACGCCAATTATGGAGCTTGATTGCTAGTCAACCAGTTTTTCAATCTCAAGGTCGCTTTTCTCTTAGTAATTTTCAGCAGATTGTGCAAAGATTATTTCCTTCAGAACAAGTTTTTTTTGATAACATGAAAAGCGGAGTTTTACATACCCAATTCGAGCGGGGGGTTGTCGAAAGTGCTTTTGTCTTGCCAAATGAAGTTGAGGCGATAAAGAAGATCGATAAGCAGCGCCGAGACTTTGGTTATTTTATTATTTCTACTGAGCGTTTTGTTGATAAAATAAAGCTGGATTCTGTAATCATCAAAAAATATTATGATGAGCACCACAGCGATTTTCTCTTGCCTGAAAAAATCAGTATTCAATATTTAGAACTATCTACTGGTGATTTACAAAATAAGTCGAAGCCTACCGAAGAGCAGTTACGGCAATTTTATCAAAGTCGAGTAGATTCTTTTTCTCCTCCGAAGAAATGGCAGGTAATGAAAGTTTTGTTTCCATTAGCCCCTAAAGCTGACGCAAAAGCTATTGATAATGCCAAAAAGAAAATGGAAGAGGCCGCTGTTTTGCTTAAGAGTAAGAAAGAGTTAGCAAATATTGGTTCAGAAATACGTACTAGTACTTCTTGGGTAATGCGTAATGAAGTGTCGCCGGAAATAGCTGCTCAGTTAGATAAGTTGAAAGTTGATCAAGTCTCGAGCACTTATCGCACCAAAGATGGTTATTATTTATTAAAAGTTTTAGCAAAACAGGAGAATGTTACTTCCTACGAAGCTGTTGCTGCCAAAGTTAAAGCTGCATATGATCATCAGCAAGTAACTCAAGCTTTTTCCGAGGCTAGTGATCGCTTAGCAGATTTGGTTTACACCAATTCAGATAGCTTAGAGCCAGCAGCTAAAGAGCTTGGCCTTAAACTTAAGGAAACGGGGATGATTACTCGTGTTGGTAACAAAGAGGGAATTTTAGCTAATCCTAAGATAGTTAATGCTGCTTTTAGTGATGTGGTTTTAAAGCAACGTTATAATAGTAATTTAATTGAAGTTGCACCTGGGAAAGTGGTGGTTTTACGTATCAAAGATTATGTTCCTGAAAAAACACAACCATTAGAACAAGTGCAAAATATCATTAGTGAAAAATTACGGTATCAGGAAACCCAGAAGATGGCTGCAGCTTTTGCTGATGAGTTATTGCAGTCTTTAATTAGTGGTAAAGCCGAAGCTGAGCTTGCTGGCAAGCACAATGTGACTTGGCATAAATTGACTGGCGCTAAATATGGACAAGCTGGTGAGAATGCAAAGTTAATTGATTCTGCTTTTAGTTTGGCATGGCCTAATGCTAAGCAAAAAGTTTCAGCAACAAAAATAGAATTAGATCATGGTTACGCAATATTACGTCTAGATAGAGTATATGATGAGGCTTCATCAGGTGCAGATATTAAGGTAGATAATATGGTCAAATCATTGGCAGTGAAGTTTGGGCATTACGATTATCAAACTTTAATGAATACTTTAATGAGTCGAGCTAAAATCGAAATTATCGATAAAACTGAGGAAGTACAAAATATCTCATATGAGGAATAAAGATAATAAATCTGGTGATGATGGTCTTACTAGTCTTGCCGATGGCAAGCGGATTAAGAAAACTTCTGAAATAATTGAGCTTTGTGGTTGTCTTGAAGAGCTTAACGCCTTTTTAGGTTATACAGCTGAATCTTTATGTGCTAACCAGGTGTTTGTTGGTATTTTGAAGCAAATCTATCGTGTTCAAAAAGAATTATTTGGGATTATTTCCCATTTAGTATCTAGCAAAAAGTTTGCAATTAATCCTCATGATATTAGTAAATTTGAAATTGAAATCGATGTGATGAGCCAAAGGTTACCAGTTTTGGAATCTATTATTTTGCCTGGCGGTGGTGAAGCAGCTTCTCGCATTCATTTAGCACGAGCCATTTGTCGGCGTGCCGAAAGAGCAGCATTTAGATTATTTGCCACCAATGATAATGCTGAGATAGTTGGTATTTATCTTAATCGTTTAGGTGATTGGCTTTATGCTGTTGCTAGAACAGCAGCCCTTATGGTTAATGCTGAAGAGATGACAATAGGCGATATCAAGGTTTCTGTTTAGATTTACGATGTTAAGTGCTTATATTTTCCAACTGCTCCTTTTAGAATTAAGGATTGCTTAAGCGGATCAAGAAAACTTCTGAAATAATTGAGCTTTGTGGTTGTCTTGAGAGCTTAACGCCTTTTTAGGTTATACAGCTGAATCTTTCCAGGTGTTTATTGATATTTTGAAGCAAAGCTATTGCTTAGAAAAGTTAATGGTGGCTTACCTAAAAAAGCAAGGTTATAGTGCTTATATGATAGCTAAAGATGATTTAATCAAAAAAGAGATAGATTCTATTGTTAAACAATAATCCTAAAAATAGCAGTTGAAACCTTGTATGTTAAGTACAGCCTATATAGCATGGGCAAGTTTTATAGGCGCAGTGGAGGAGTCGATTGCAGCCGGGGTAGCAAGCGTCGTATGTTGAATTATTTATTGAGCGAGGAGGAATAATGTGGTTTAAACAAGCGCAACTTTTTAAGCTCGAAAGCAGGGGGGTCGTTAACTCTGAAGAATTGGAGGATCAGTTAAAAAAACTATCTTTTACTCCTTGTCCTTCTGGTCTTCCTCTTAGTCAAGGTTGGATATCCCCAAATGATGAAGAAGATTCATTGGTTTATTCCGCTCCAGGTTTTTTATTGATCTGTCTTCAAACCGAAGCAAAATTACTTCCGGCGTCAATTATACGGCAAAAACTAAATGAGAAAATTAAAGAAATAAAGTCGACTCAAGACAGAAAAGTTTCTTACAAAGAAAGAAATGACTTAAAACAAGAAATCTACCGTGAGCTATTACCACGAGCTTTTGGGGCTGTATATCGTGACTATGCATTTATCGACACTAAAAATAATTGGCTAATTCTCGATACCAACAGCCCGAAAAATACAGAAAAATTTGTTGAGTTTTTTAAACGCTCGCTAAATGAAATAAAAATCATGTCGCCGGAAATCAAAAATCCATCTCCGATACTAACCAGATGGCTGTTAGATGGAGACCATCCCAAGTCGTTAAGCATAGAGGATACTTGCGTACTGGTAGATCCGAAACAACCAGAAAGAAAGATTAGAATCCAACGACAAGATTTAGCCGCCAATTGCGTCCAACCTCTTCTAAAAAATAATCTTGAAGTATCACAAATTAAAATGACTTGGGACGAGCGGGTAACATTTATATTAAAGAATGATCTCACCTTACAGTCATTACAGTATCAAGATTCAGTAGTTGAATTATCAGGTGAGTATAAGGGTGGGCATAAAAATGATGCAGAAGAGGGGAGTTTTAAGGCTGATTTTTTTATAATGAGCGGTATATTAACTAAAATGTTTTCGGAGTTTTTGAAAGTATTTGCAAAAAAGACGGATAAACAAGCATAAAACAGCTATATAATCTAAATTTCCTCGCAGCAAGCTGCGAGGACCAAGCGATGAGGGATTGCTAAGGGGGAGAAGCAGAGCTTATCCCTCTTGGGCGAGCCCGGGGTTATGAACCCCGGGCGAAGTCAGAAAATTGACTCACCAATTATACAGTATCCTTTATAATGAAATGTAGGGTAGGTGTTGTAGAAAATGAGACTGTTGAAATCCGCCTGTTTTGTCATTCCCGCGAAAGCGGGAATCTAGTAAAAACAACGAATTACTTTTGTTGTTTTTATGAAATTTTTCAGATTTCAACAGGCCCAAAATGAGCAAAAAAGCCGCCAAACATAATGGTTTCAAGGCAGGAACCATTTCATTGGTCCCATTTATGATGTTAAGTTCTTATGTTTTTCAACCGCAGAGGTTGGATAAGATACTCTGCGGTCCTTGAAAACCGCAGAGCACCAAAACCAAGAAGCATATTATTAGCTACATGAAAGAGAGTGTTTAGCCAACTGTGTCAGCCCCTTGATTAACGCGCAGCCTATATGAAAATAAAGAATATCCTTCTGGTTGGTCATCAGGATCCCACATAACCATATTACCAATCATTAATAAGATAGTCTGATTGTTCGGTAATCTCATTGCGCTACTCTTAACGTTCAAGGTTGTGGTAAGGGTGTTATCAGTAACTCTGGTGCCTTCATTGCCTTTCCACACCATGGAGGTATGAGTATATGTACAGGTGTATGTTTTATCTAATCCACCAGAAATATTTTTAATCTCATTATTGGTTAATTGTTTCACTAATTATTCTCCGTATTTATTTTTGTTATTATTAAAAGAGTTGTATTATTTGCTAACAATACAAGTAGAAGTATAGCAGCCTTTTATTAAGGGTTGCTTAAGTCTATAAACTTATTGAATCTAAACAAAAACATCAATTCCTGGAAAACAGTGTAATGCACCCCATTAATCAAGCAGCAGCTAAGGGAATTTCTCCAAGCTTTTGCCTTTCAAAATATGCCGGCGTTTTATATTTTAACGAGGAATGAAGATATTCGTTATTGTAATACTCAACCCAGCGCTCCAATCTACAAAAAAAC
>JAJXWM010000027.1 GCA_021781615.1 Pseudomonadota bacterium | reverse complement strand
TTTATATACTAAATTTCAAGGGGTTGCCTTTAATAGCGTTGCCCATTATTCCGTTCTAAAATCTAGCGAAAGATATATGGTGTCGGTAAAGGCGCCCGCAGCCGTGATTGTTGGCGGGCGATGCGGAGCAGGGACAGCGCAGCACGAGCGTTACATGGACGTACTTGAAGCGTCCCGCAAACAATTACGGCGAAAGGGCGCCTAGTTTGCTTAAAATATATTTAACAAATTTTAATGAGGTAGCCCTGTATCCTGGCCTGAAGCCTTGACCTTCGTTAACAAAAGATATCTTAAAATCGTGATCTGTATGCTAGCTGTGTTGGTGGCAAATACTCTGGGAACCATTGCTTTTATTCTACCTGGAATATTTGTGTTTATACTATTATCCATGGCTCAGCCCCTAGTTTTGCTGGAGGACAAAGGGATCATTGAAAGTCTAAAAGGCAGCTGCAAACTAATCTGGGGTAAATGGTGGAATACTTTCGCTATCATGTTCCCGCTACTAATTGGCAACTACTGGCTTGGCTTTTCAATAAGCTTTGCAGGCAACCACTCTAAATGGCTCTTAATGTGATTTAGTACAGTTATAGCCCTACTGTTTTACCCGTTACTATATAGCTGCGTTTTAGTGGTGTTTAACAAGCTGAAATCGCAGAAACAATAATTCCACCACCCAAACACTCTTCACCACAATAAAACACCGCCGATTGGCCGGGGGTTATTGCCCATTGCGGCACAAAAAAATCTACGATCGCGTGCGCTGAATCCTCCCCTTCTTTTATGACACAAGCTTGGTCCTCTTGGCGATAACGTATTTTCGCTGTGCAAGTAAACGGTAACTGTGGCTTTTCACCAGAAATCCAGTGAATATTAGCGCATGTTAACCTATCAGCCATAAGAGTCGGGTAGTTTTTATCTTGGGTGATGATAAGATTATTATTTTTTGGATCCTTATCTGCAACATACCACGGAGCTTCAGAAGCTTTCTTTTGCCCACCGACCCCTATCCCTTTACGCTGTCCGATCGTGTAAAACATGAGCCCTTGGTGCCTCCCTATAATCTTTTTATCGGTAGTTATAATATTACCTGGCCGAGCTAATAAATACTCGCCCAAAAAATCTCGAAACTTACGTTCACCTATAAAACAAATACCCGTACTATCTTTTTTAGCATAATTTGGTAATTTTGCGGTTTTAGCTATCTCACGTACCTCCTGCTTGGTAATCTCACCTAAAGGAAATAACGCTGCTGCCAACTGCTCTTGATTTAGTAAATGTAAAAAATAGCTTTGATCTTTGCTTTTATCTATCCCTTTTAATAGAAGATTTTTACTTTTGATGTCGGTAATTCTTCGAGCATAGTGGCCAGTAGCAATAAAATCTGCCCCAAGCGACCGGGCATAATCTAAAAAAGCTTTGAATTTAATCTCTTTATTACATAAAACATCGGGGTTTGGAGTACGACAAGCAGCATATTCATCAAGAAAATATTGAAAAACTCGTTGCCAATACTCGACAGAAAAATTCACCACATGCAGTTTAATTTTTAGAAGAGCGCAGACAAGCCTTGCGTCATTTAGGTCTTGCGAGGCAGTGCAACCACGAGCTACATCTACGCCGGTACTGACAGGTTCCTCTTGCCAATTCTGCATAAATACTGCTTCAACATGATATTTTTGATCTTTGAGGAGAAGGGCCGCTACTGCGGAATCCACGCCCCCAGAAATTCCGACGATAACGAATTGTTGGCGTGTTTTAACCATTATGATTATTACTTAAGGTGCTTTTCTTTCGTGCCTTTTATCGAGATTACGATATATTATTCTCCCTTTACTCAGATCATAAGGCGTTAACGCTACAGTAACAATATCGCCAGTAAGTAAACGAATATAATTTTTACGCATTTTGCCACAAATATGTGCAGTTATAATGTGCCCATTTTGCAGTTTGACACGAAACATGGTGTTCGGAAGGGTTTCAACAATACTACCTTCCATTTCTATACTATCTTCTTTCGGCATAATACCTCTATAAATACTTTCAGTACTGCCGATATTGCACTAAGTTTGAGGAATAATCAATATTTACTAACGCCTACTCAATGCTAACCATTAACGTGAATTTTATATGGAAGATGTTTAGTTCTTTAACTGAGCACCTTGCTTACTTTCGATCTTCTTTTTAAAATCATTACTTATTCTATCAACTGCATTTTTTAGATGCACAAGTTCTCTAAGTCTATGGTCGTCTGGCTTCACTTTGAGGGTATCCTTGTAATATTCTATAGCACCCGAGACAGCCTGATCTAATAGATAAAGAGAGATAGTATCTTTTTTTTCCAAAAAATTACCTAAATGCTTATCAACTTCCTTAAGCTCTGCTCTACGAAAACTCATTCTAACTGAGGTATTTTTCCTGAAATTTTTAACTGTTGGCACTGCTTGGCCTTCAACAAATACTTCATCTGGCAATGTCGTTACCGTAGATGTTTGTAGCTTCCCTTTTGGCAGTATTGGAGAAAACTGACCAAGACGTGCACCCAGAGCTTTCTGTGCAGCAATTACGTCTACCGTAGATGTAGCAACCGCTGGCTTTTTGGGCGGAGGTGGTGGCACAGATGTTGGGGCTGAGTGTTTTTCTTTTGCTTTTACTGTTGGCACTGCTTGTACTTTACCTGGCAATGCCGCTACCGTAGGTGTCCGTAGCTGCTGTGCTTTTTTTGACACAGTCGATTTAGCAATTGCGCTTACTACCGGCGGTTTAGCAACCCCTGGCCTTTTTGGCGGAGGTGGTGGCGCAGATATTGGGACTGGGTGAACTCTTGCTGCTGGCCTAGCTTCTGCCTCCTTTGTTGGTGCAGATGGTGCAGGCTTTTTTGGGGGTGTCTTTGGAAGCGCCCTTGTAGCTCCAGATGAATATCCTTTTGGCATTTTCTATCCCTCCTTGTGCGATATAACTATAATCATATAACTGCAAAGCAGTATATCAAAAAAATAACTATAATGCTAATTTTCCCGCGGCTTGCCGCGAAAACAAAGCTATGGGAAGTCAAAAAATTGATTTAAATAACAATCCTTGTTTTTTATCCATTCCAAGCATACCAAGCAGCTCCTTGCAAACCCACATCGATATCTAAAACCACACTTATCGGGATATTTTTGATCACATCTGACACCCTGCCTTTATCTCCGAAAGCTTCAAAAAATAGCTTACTGTTAATTAGCGACAATAACTTTTGCGCAATACCACCCACAATATACAAACCACCAAATGGCAAAGTTGTGAGCGCTAAATTGCCGAGCGCAGCAGCATAGATGCGGACAAAAATATTAAGAGCCTTGATCGCTAAAGGATCAGAATGATTCATTGCATATTCAGCAATAGCAGCCGCCACATCAACCTTTTGCTTACTATCAACCAAAAGCGCAAGCTCCGGGTTTTCTTTTTCAGCAAAACCTTTATAAGAACGTACAAATTGATAAATATTTACTAATCCTGGGCCAGAAAGCACCCTTTCAAAAGAGACTCGATGATGCTTTGTGCGTAAAAACTTCAAGAGTTCTATTTGAATATCGTCAGCTGGGGCAAAATCTACATGCCCGCCCTCGGTAGGATGAACCATGGGCACCCCGTGGTCATAAGTTACAAAACCGACACCTAAACCGGTGCCAGCACCTAAATATGCTTTAACCTCACCCGCTCTTGCTTTACCTTGCTGTAAAACAAATAAATCTTGCTCCTTAAGCATACCAAGCCCATAGCCAATTGCTACAAAATCGTTAATTAAAGCTACCTTGGCTATTTTAAACTGCTCCCTTATATCATTAGATTTAATAACCCAAGGTAAATTAGTAAGCTTTACTGTCTCGTCCACAATAGGACCTGCAACATCAAAGCACGCACCTGCCACAACGGTCGAGCTAAAACCATTTCCAGCAAAAAAAGCAGCGATAATGTCGGTAAAGTTAGTATAATCACGGTTAATATAATCATTACGTTTAACTACTTTTATAGCACCTACCCCGGTGAAATCGGCAAGCTGGAGGCGAGTATTTGTACCGCCAATATCTCCTGAAAGCACTATCATTTATTCAACCTCGTTAATTGTACTATGGTAATGTATAGTTATAGGCAAAAGATTATACTCTACTTTATTCATCCACCAAAAAATAAACTAGACAAAGAAAAAAAATTTTCCCATAATCGGGCCAACTTAAACCTGATCTAGATGGTAGCTACAAAAAATGAATAAAAATATTATAGAGCTTTTCGGGGTTTCGAAAAAGTTTGAAAACTATCAGGCTTTACAAGAAACCACCATATCAATTAAACATGGAGAGTTCATTACCCTGCTCGGTCCATCTGGCTGCGGAAAAACCACTTTGCTCCGTTTGATCTCTGGCTTCGACAAACCAGATACCGGGAAAATTTTTATCGATGGCCGCGACGTTACCGACCTCCCTCCAGAAAAACGTCACTTAAATATGGTGTTTCAAAGTTATGCGCTATTTCCCCATATGACAGTTTATGACAATGTCGCCTTTGGCTTACGCTGTAAAAAAGTATCAGAAACCGAGATTCAAAAACGGGTTACCAACGTTTTACGCATGGTTAAATTAGAAGCCTTACATGATCGCAAACCCAGTCAACTTAGCGGTGGGCAACAACAACGAGTTGCTATTGCCCGCGCTGTAGTTAATGAGCCTATCGTCTTGCTATTAGATGAACCACTAAGCGCGCTAGATTACAATTTGCGTAAAAGCATGCAACTAGAATTGAAGCAACTACAACGCCGCTTAGGCATTACCTTTATTTTTGTAACTCATGATCAAGAAGAAGCCCTATCGATGTCTGATCGCGTCGCGATTATGAATGAAGGCTATATCGAACAGCTTGGAACTCCTAAAGATGTTTACGAAGAACCAGCAAGTCTTTATGTGGCAGATTTTATCGGCGAAGCAAATATCTTCACTACCGAAATTCTAGAAACTTACGATAATAAACTGGTTATAGAAATTGAAGGAAAAAGAATTGCCCTTAATAATAAAAAAGACTTTGAAGTAAAACAAAAAGTCCATATTATCATGCGCCCAGAAGATATCACAGTCTGGGGAGAAAATGAGATAACTCCAGAAGAAAGCAAAAACATGCTTCCAGGAACAGTTGAGCAGGTTATCTATAAAGGTTCAACCGTTGATCTAATTGTACGTTTACCGAGTGAAAAGAAAATTTTAGCCGCAGAGTTTTTCAATGAAGATGATGAAAAGCTAGACTATCACACCACCGAAAAAGTTTGGATCGACTGGATTCCTGGTTGGGAAGTAATATTACCTTATGAAGAAAAAATCTAGCTTCTTTAAAATTTTATCGATAAACATAGTTTGGCTATGGCTGGGCATATTTGCTCTCATTCCGATTACTTTAACTTTTGTCACCAGTTTTCTTACCCAAGATCCCAATGCTATAGTTAAATTCGCCCTAACTTTAAGCAACTACTGGGAGCTGTTTAATCATGCTTATGTCAGCATACTAATTCAATCTATAACTCTTGCTGGTACCTGCACTGTTATCTGTCTAATAATCGGCTACCCTTTTGCTTTTACTATTGCAAGAAGCAAAAGTAAGCATAGCTCGCTGTTATTATTACTGGTTGTCATCCCCTTTTGGACCAGCTCTTTAATCCGCACCTACGCCATCATGGCCATATTAAAAGCCAAAGGTATTTTAAATGCCATGTTGTTAGCCATGGGGTTGATCGATCAGCCGTTACAAATACTATATAGCTACCTTGCCGTATTAATCGGCTGTGTTTATGATCTATTGCCATTCATGATTCTTCCACTCTATGCCAATATCGAAAAATTTAATGAAGAATATTTAGAAGCAGCTCAAGATTTAGGTGCTAATTGGCTCACTACTTTTATTAAAGTGGTGATACCACTGACCATGCCCGGAATTATTGCCGGTTCAGTTCTAGTATTTTTACCAGCCATGACCATGTTCTATATTCCAGTATTACTTGGTGGTGCCAAAAACCTCCTGGTTGGCAATCTCGTTGAATATCAATTCCTTACTGCTAACAATTGGCCACTTGGCACAGCAATAAGTGTGGTAATTTCACTACTCATGGGCGCCATGATAGCTGTTTACTGGTATAACTCTAAAGAAAAAGACCGAGAAGAATTGGCATGAATAAATTTACCAAATATTTTTACACGATTTGCGTTTACTTCTTCCTCTATTTGCCAATTGCCATTGTCATTGTTTTTTCATTTAACAACGCCAAACACTCCCTCGTATGGCAAGGATTTACCTTTAAATGGTACGCATCTTTGTTTAATGATAGCGCTATGCTACGAGTAGCTTGGCACTCATTGATCTTGGGGGTTCTTGCAGCAACCATTGCCACTATTATTGGAACGTTAGCAGCAGTCAGCCTATTTCGTTACCGTTTTTTTGGCAAAAAAATCTTACACGGCTTAATATTTATTTTGATTTTAACTCCCGAAATCGTTACTGCCATTTCGCTTTTATTACTTTATAGTTTCCTAAAAATTCCTCTAGGATTTTGGACCCTACTTCTTGCCCACACTGCTTTATGTGTTCCATTCGTGGCAGTAACTGTCTATAGCCGGATCACAACTTTAGATACCGATATTTTTGAAGCGGCGATGGACTTAGGAGCAACCGACTTTACAATATTTCGTAAAATCATTATTCCATTACTTTTACCGGCCATTGCCTCCGGCTGGCTTTTAAGTTTTACCCTCTCCCTCGACGACGTCATCATTAGCTATTTTGTTAGTGGACCAAGTTTCGATATTTTGCCACTAAAAATATACTCCATGGTTCGGCTGGGGGTTAAACCTGAAGTCAATGCTTTATGTACCTTAATGTTGGCATTTACTTTATTTGCAGTTATAACCACTTACCAAAGCATCTTTAAGAAAAAACCATCATGAAACACTTGCGCCAAATTATCGCTATATTTTTTATTAGTCTGACTTCCACCTTAGCATACAGCAACCCCAATAAATCTGACATTTTAAATGTTTATATTTGGGGAAACTACATGCCCAACGAAGTAATCCAACAGTTTACCAAAGAAACTGGCATCAAGTTAAATATCGCCGAATATGATAATAATGAAACGATGTTTTCTAAGTTAAAAGCTTTAAAAAAATCCGGCTATGATATTACTGTACCGTCAAGCTATTATGTTGAACGGATGGCAAAACAAGGGATGTTACATCCTTTAGATAAAAGTCAATTAACTAATTTGCACCATATAAACCCCATCTTACTTAATAAGCCTTTCGATCCCAAAAACGTTTACAGTGTCCCCTATTTATGGGGCAGCACCGGAATTATTATCAACACCAAATACATTAACAAAAAAAAAGTTACCTCGTGGCAAAATTTTTGGGACCCTGAATACCGCGATCAGTTAATGATACTCAACGATATGCGCGATGCATTTAGCATCGCCTTATTGTCTTTAGGATATTCGATTAATGATTCGAACCCCCAGCATATTGAAAAAGCTTATCTTAAATTAAAAGCCCTCTTACCTAATATTAAAATTTTTAATATTGATACCGTACCCAATATTTATATAGATGAAGATGCGATTATCGGCGTAGCATGGAGTGGAGATTATAAATTAGCTCATGATGAAAATCCGGCTTTAGAATATGTCTATCCCAAAGAAGGATTTTCAACCTGGATGGAAAGCTTTGTTATTTTGAAAGACGCGCCGCACGTTGAAAATGCCCATAAATTTATAAATTTCATTCTTCGCCCAGAAATTGCCAAACAAATAAGCCTGGCAATCGGCCACTCCACCGCCAATAAAAGCGCTGTAAAACTAATGCCAATCACTTTACAACAAAATTCTGTTGCCAACCCCAACCAAGAAATAATGAAACAGGGCGAAATTCAACGGGATCTCGACCCTGAAACTCGCCACCTTTATGAAAAGTATTGGGAAAGGTTAAAGATTGGCAATTAACGTCAAGTACCACCTAAAGTTGGTAGCGATTGCAATACCAATTTCTTATCATCAGTAACATGCAGCTCTTCATCATAAAAACCGTAATTATGTTTAGCCGCCTCATGATCTACTGATAGTACTAGCGCATGAGGAAGATATTTTTTTATCATCTTTTGAGCAATTGGTGTAAATTCACCTAAACCGGCAAATACTTCATCAAGTAATACAATATCAGCCCCTTGTAAAATCATTGAAACCAGCAATAGCAACTTTTGCTCACCACCACTAAAACAAAGAGTAATATCTTGTATTTTGGTATCTAAATCTTCAATTCTTTTTCTCGTCTCCACGCTCGAAGAAGCAAAAGCCTCGCTTAAAAGAGCACGCATTTTTTCTTTAAGTTCTTTGTCCAGAACAGAATCACTGGGGGATTTGTTAGGATAAAGCAGCACCTCTTTTAGAGAAAGATGCAAAGGGAAGTAATTATCTTGACTCATCATTGCTATTTTAGGGTTATTGCCATTCAAAAGTGGATAAATGATACCCCCTTTCGCATAAGTAAAACCGGCGCTAACCCCTTTGATTTTGGCTAATAAGCTACTTTTTCCACTCCCAGGCTTACCTGTAAGTGCATAGACCTTTCCTAGCACAAGCTCAGCATTATCGGCGATATATAACAGCCGCTTATCACTTACAACTCCAATCTCTAATTTTTCCAAAACCAATTTATCACCTATCTGGGTTATTCTATTAATTTCATCGGTACTTGCTTCTGGTATCCGAATCATGCCCTCTAATATAATAACTCTATCCAATGATTGATCTAACCTTGAAATTGCTTGCGCGTGATTAGCTTGCCACGATAAAAAACTCGATGCCTGATGGTTAGCCATCTGGATCTTATTTCTATCTTCAAACGCTATTCGTTTTGCGTTTATCTCACTTGCAACAAAAACATAATTTAACATAAAGCTAAATGGCCCAGCAATAACATTCCATATACTTTCTGCCATATCCCATAAATTTCTCAGTCCCTCAATTTCTCTATATTCCAAAGAAAGTGCCTGCATTCTATCTTTAGTAAAATTCATCCCGCCTCTTTCGACAATTGTTCTGATATTTTTGTTATCATGCTTCACCATTGTCACATACTCAGAGTTAATAACATCTGCTTTTTCTCTATATTCTCTTTGTCGTGCCGCAAACATTTCTGAAACATACGATAACGCTTGATTGTACATGGCATTATAAATGGCAACATTTGGTGAACTAACAATGATTACACTAAAACCCCACGCGCCTTTGATCGAACTAGAAATAGCACTAGTAATCAACGAACTTCCAGAATTAACTATGGTAGAAACATCAGCTTTTAAATTATCCAATAAAACTGTAGAGTTTTTATTAGAAGATAAGCGCAAAGCATTTTCACCGGAATAAACTTCCGACATGACATTATCCTCTAAGGTATAATAAAGTTTTTTATTAAAAAAATTATCAACCGCCCCGGTTGCAATATGACCAATACCATAAGGGATAATGAAAACAGCAACATTTATTATCACCCCCTTAAATTTATTCCATATCGCGCCACCATCCTGTAAATGTTCAAAATGATTAGTTAAATCTTGTTCATACCCCATAATCTTTAATGAAAAAAACTGGGTTAAAATTTGTGAACCAACTAAAGCTAACCCATGTTGATCAATATGGTTATTTAGCTGAGCTTGAGGAATAAACTTGCTCATAACACCACTTAATTTGCGCGCAGCAGTTATCGGACTTATAAAATTGCTACAAATTTTTTCCTCCCAATTCGCTGCTACCAAACCTAAGCCAGCGCCTATAAAATCTGCGAGAGGAGCCCCTACCCACGCACTTAAAGCCGAACTGCCAATCAAAGCACCGACGCTACCAAAAGTCAGATAGTGCTTATCGTAATAGCCGTTAGCTATAGCTAATTCATCAAAACCGCCACTAGCACCACCACCGATCATTCCAGCTACACCCAACCTAGAATTGGCGATAGCAGAAACAGTCGGAGCAACAATCTCTTGATGTTCAGATATGAATTTTGTCGGTAAACCAGTGGGCAATAAGAAACCAAGCACTACCCCGGTATATTTTGGTATTTTCCCAGCACGCACCATATCTGCCGTTACCAAGCCCAAAAAACCATGGGAAAAATAACGCTGATTGGTATAACCAAAATACATCAACCCTTCATCGATCGCTCCAATAGCACCCCCAATAAGCGCACACCAAGGCCAACATAAAATACCGCCAGCAGTAGCAGCAATTAACGGTACAATTAAATAATCGTGATCATCGATAGCTTGATAAACTACGTTATAACTTTTTTTAAGGCTAGATCCCTCTTCAGCATAAGATTTTATCGAGGAGAAAAAAAAGGCGCAAATTAATAAAATTATGACCGCAAATTTTATGCGTAAAAAGAAATTTTTTATCATTGACAGCACTCTATAAAGATATTTATTTATCTCTATTTTAATGCATTTTCTGACCCGATATATTAAAGAAAGCTTAAGCGGATAAAAATACCGAGGGTCGGAATCGAACCGACACGGTGTTGCCACCACCAAATTTTGAGTCTGGCGCGTCTACCAGTTCCGCCACCCCGGCATCAATCAGATTGATTATGCACTAGGTATTTAAACAAAAATAATTAATTCGTACAAGATAAATCGCTAACTATCGTTAACTAAGCAACCGCATCAGATCATTACCGGTCGCCTGCAAGATTAGTAAAACAAAAAGTGCGATACCCAAACGGAAAATCAAATTTTGAGTCCGTATCGAAATTGGCCGACCTCTAATAGCTTCAATCAATAATAAAAATAAATACCCTCCATCTAAACCTGGAAGCGGTAAAATATTGACGAAGGCAATGGTTAAGCTAATTACGGCTAAAAAACCTAAAAATGTTACAAATCCTTGTTCTAAAGCTTGACCAGAAGCCACAAAAGTTGCAATTGGTCCACCCAAAATGCGTAACGGCATCTTTCCTACAAGTAATTTACCAAAAATAATATTATTGAGATCAACAAATAATCGCATTTGCCGTAAAACCGGCAAAAAAGCTGAAAAAACACCATATTTATACTCCCGTAAGGTCCCTTCTCTCCAAACTATCTTCTCCAGATCAATATTAACCCCAATAAATCCGATCTTTTTCCATCCCTTGCCGAATTTCCACCCAGTATTAATAGCTAAATCCTGATACTTTGCTGCTCTTTTTATCGATAAAGTAATGGTTTGTTTTGGGTATAATCTGATCTCATGAAGAAACTCTTCCCAATCACTAACTTTTTTACCTGCAACAGCAATAATTAAGTCTCCTACTTGCAATCCCCCTTTTTCTGCGGGCGAGTTTTTAGCAACTTTATATACAATGGATAGAGCCTGAGGTTTGTATTCTTCGATACCAAAATCATTGAGTGGATCAGGATCATAAGCATCGATCTTCCATTGCGATAAATCTAATTCATACATTTTTGTTTTATTCGACGCCCCCTGAGTTATGAGATTTAAATAACCACCATCACCAACGCGCGAAAGCATAGCAACCACAACCTCACCCCAATTTTCAGTATCACGATCATCAACTTTAAGTATTTCCTCGTTAGACTGCAGACCGACATGGCTTGCCACCGAATTTGGAATAACTTTACCAATAATAGGTTTAGGTAATTTAAAACCGATAGTAAGCATCAACCAAAAAGCAAAAACCGCGAAAATAACATTGGCGAGAGGACCGGCACAGACAATAGCAAATCTTTGTAAAATAGATTTATGATCGAAAGCAAAGGCACAATCACGGCTAGACGTTGGTATTTCCCGCGTATCTAATAATTTTACGTAACCACCAAGAACAAGTGGTGATAAACAATATTTCGTAAACCCATTTTTACTTTTCCAAATATAGAGTGGTTTACCAAAACCAATAGAAAAACGCTCGACCCGAACTTGAAATAACCGCGCCACCAAAAAATGACCGAACTCATGAACTAAAATCAGGATAGAAACAGCAAGTAGAAAGGCTATGATGTAAACAAAAAAGATCATGCGAGCTGTACCCCACGTAAAATAATGGCGCCGCGCCTAAATTCATTTTACGAAGGGTATAGTTCCACTAGTAACTTACCCTGAAAACTCAACCACGAGGAGTTACTTCTCCGCGATATCGGCACAGCTATGACAGCCACGCTTTATCCGTGGCTATCATATTAAAACTACTTTAGCGAGCTAACTGATGAATAGTTATCTCAACTCTACGATTAAGCGCTTGCCCTTCTGCAGTAGCATTGCTTGCAACTGGATAACGAGCACCATAACCAACAGCTTGGAGACGATTTCGATCAATACCTTGTGAAACCAAATAATCACCAACAGAAGAAGCTCTTCTCTCTGATAACTCTTGATTATGCATTGCATCACCAACTTTAGAAGCGTAACCTGCCACTTTTATCGTTGTTTTATTGAATTTTTTCAAAACGATAGCTACGGAATTTAAAGTATTATAAAAACCTGATCTAATATCAGCTCTATCATTTTCAAAAGTTATGTCACCTGGCATAATTAGACGAATATCATTTTTACCAATTCGAGCTATTTGGACCCCAGTTCCCCTTAGTTTCTCTCCAAGTTCAACAGCTTGGCTATCCATAGAATGACCAACCACACCACCAATAGCAGCACCAATACCTGCACCAATCAAAGTACCTGCCGTATTACCACCAATTAATTGTCCAGCCAAGGCTCCACCTACCGCTCCAATGCCAGTACCAATAGCAGTCCTACTTACTTCAGTCTCTCCGGTATATGGATTAACCGTAGTACAACCACTCAACAATACTGTAGCAGACAAAATACCTGCTAAAACTAATTTCATCACTAAACCATAAGCTTTCATATTAACCTCGCAAAGTTATTAACAATATTAATTAACAAAAGTGAGCTGATTTTAGCAAAATAGCATACCAGCCGCAAGCTAGTGGTATCTTACTAATTAAATAAGCAACTTGCCGAAAAACACACAACGACGTAATATCACAAGAATATGCCCCCTAAAATAATAGCACCACAACATGCAGTTATCGAATCGTTAAGCCACGAAGGTAGAGGAATTACACACATCAATAACAAAACCACTTTTTTAGAAAATGGTTTACCTGGAGAAGAGGTTAATTTTATTTATACCAAGCGACATAGTAAGTTTGATGCTGGAGCTGCAATTGAAATCATAAAACCTTCACCCGAGCGAGTTACTCCCCTTTGCCAACATTACAATATTTGCGGTGGCTGTGTTTTGCAACACCTAAAACACGAAAAGCAAATTGCTTTAAAAACAAAAGTGGTGCAAGAACAACTAAAACATATCGCCAATGAAGAATCGATAAATTTCTTATCACCAATTATAGGGCCAATCTGGGGTTACCGCCATAAGGCGCGCCTTTCAGTAAAATACGTTCAAAAAAAATCTAAAGTTTTGGTGGGTTTCCATGAAAAAAATAGCTCATATGTTGCCGAAACTAGTAGCTGTGAAATTTTACACCCTAGCGTCGGCAAAAAGATCGATTTTCTAACTGAGCTAGTAGCAGGCTTATCTATATACCAACATATTCCACAAATAGAAATCGCCTGCGGTAATGGAGTTACCGCCCTGATAATTCGCAACTTACAAACTTTTTCTGATCATGACATTAAACTTATCAGTGATTTTGCCACTATACATAAGTTCCAAATTTATTCTCAATCTGGCGGAATAGATTCAATAAAACCTATAAACCTAGACCAAGAAGAAAAAGAGCTATACTATAACCTATCAAATTACAACCTTAAAATCGCTTTCACACCAACCGATTTTACTCAAATAAATTATACAATAAATATTCAATTAGTGGATCATGTACTTAATCTGCTAGAAATTACCAAAGCCGACAAAATTCTCGACCTATTTTGCGGTATTGGTAATTTTACACTGCCGATTGCCACTAAATGCGCTAAAGTTATTGGCGTTGAAGGTAGTAAAACTGCCGTAACTCGTGCCCAAAAAAATGCCGAAATCAATAACATTAAAAATACTGCTTTTTATGTTGCCGATTTAGCTAAAGAATTACTTGGCGTAAATTGGGACAAAGAACAGTACGATAAAATTTTACTCGATCCGCCACGCACCGGTGCCGAAGAGTTATGTAAACAAATTAAAAAGTTTGGCGCCAAAAAAATAGTATACGTTTCATGCAATCCTGCAACCTTTGCTCGTGACACTAAAATATTAACTGAGCACGGTTATAAACTACAAAATATTACTCTTGCCGACATGTATCCACACACCAGCCACATCGAGGTAGTTGGTGATTTTGAACTTGGCAAGTAAATCCCTAACTTTTCAGGAATTCCCGCCAATTAACTAATGAGCACATATGAAAACCATAATTATTGCAGGTGGTAATCCACCATCGAAAAAGCTAATCACCAAAGAACTTACCAAAAATACAATCATTATTGCGGCGGATAGTGGCGCAAATATTTTGTGGAAATATAAAATAACCCCACATTATTTGATCGGCGACCTTGATTCAATCGATTATAAGGCGCTCAATTTTTGGATCAATAAAAATGTAAATGTTGTGCGCTACCCCACTGATAAAAACTTTACAGATGCAGAACTTGCTTTAAAAAAAGCTGCAGCACTTAAAATTAAAAAAATTACTTTTTTTGGTTGTTTGGGCGGCAAAAGAGTCGATCATCTTCTAGGAGCACTCGGATTATTAGACAAATGTACTAAATTAAACATAGAAGCGTCCTTAAAAGACGACAATCAAACCGTTACCTTACTGAACAAATCAACAACAATTCATAATAAAATCGGCTCTTTGTTTTCCCTGCAAGCGTATGGCGGAACTGTAAAGCCTCTTAGCATTACCGGCGCAAAATACACCCTCAAAAACCACTCTTTAAAAACCGGTGATTCCTTAACACTCTCCAATGAGTTTTGTGGCAAAAAAGTAAAAATTACATTCAAAACTGGGAAGTTATTGCTAATAACAGTCTTATAGTAGTAAAATCTTAACAAAACGTTAAGGAAAATATTATGCTCCCAGCTATCAAATCAGGCGTAAGAACTCTAAATGAGGACCACCGGATCCCTTTGCCTGAAGGAGGCCGTCATCTCGAAGAAGCATATCTCCCAGGTCAAATATTAGGTAACTATTTCCACATTGCGAATAAAGCGAGTGGAGTCGAGCCAGGATTTTTAGCGATATGTATCGACACGGATGTAGAGTTTCGTAACTACATAATTGATCAACATATAGACAAGCAAGAAGGTTTTGACCTTCTTAAAGATCAATACCTAAAAGATCATCAAGATACGCCAGCAGATAAAGTAGAAACCGAAGTTATAAAAACTTGGCTAATGACACATTATGCTAAAGCCGCACAAATCGCTGCTGATCTACAAAAGGATGACCCACCCAACAAACAACGATTTACACGGTATCTTATCAAGCAAGACTACACCGACCAAGGCAAAGATGGTAAAGTTACGATGCCATTAAGACGAGCACTTAATACTAACACGATAAAAGGCTTACCAAAACCCATAAGAATTTTGGCTGCTACCGCTTATCAATCAGCAAGAAAAAGACCAACTGCTGAAGAAAATAGGAATGCCCTGCTTGAGTGCATCGGTAATGATATTGCCAGCCGCGCCCATGGTATGCAATGTCAAGAACAAACCGTTATTTTTGGAACTTATCCCGATGGCAAGTTGAAAATTTTAACCCGTGGCACATGGGATTATGGCATAGAACCACTAGGAAAAGTACGCGGTGGCGATAAAAAAGCTGGTGGAAATTATTTATCTGTAGAAGTAGCTCCTGGAAAAAAACCCTCTCGCCTTTCTGATCAATCGATTACCGATTTAGGGGAATATTTCGCACTAATGATCACCCAAGGAGATGTAGATGCTATAGGAAGTCAGGCACAAAACAAATTCAAAAAAAACGGCAAACTTTTTGGTTTAGATTTTGGTCAAGTTTATAGAAAACCTTCCCCCATCATTGATACCTTAGAAGATGACTTCTCTTTTAAAAATAAAGGATTTAAAAATTTCTCCATTTTTGAGGACACCCCTCTTAGAGAAAAAATGAAAGGTATTCATATCATTAGAAAGTTATTAACTGGCGAAGACCCTCCAGATGACGTTTTAGATGGCTACGGTGCTGAATTTAAAAATAAAATTAAAAGCATAGAACAAGGCGCTGACCTTGCTATATTTGACGAATACACAAAACAGCTTGTAAAACTGTCTAATGATGCATGGGCTAGTAAGCCATCCAATCCATCCTTAGCTAGTGAGTATGACGATTTAATAGTAGAAATAGCCCGCTCTAAAGCAAATGCTATTAACACCCATCTTAAGATAGTTAAAAAATTTGAATCACGCCTATCACTGACTCCTCAACAACTAGATATCCTTGACTCCATCGAAAAACTAACCTCAGACACCTCTCTCACCTCCCCTGATGGCACTGTTCTATTAAACCAGATGCGAATTACGAAAAACAGAGCTAAATGGGAAATGAAGGTCGAAAATGGAAAATGCATATTAACTTTAGACCCACCCAAGTGGTATCAAATAGGAAAAAGTAAAGTAATTAGGAAAAAATTAGAAGCCTATGCTAAAACTGGTTTAATAGACATAAATAGTACAAAGGGCTTGGTCGTTTCATTTAATAAAAGCGATATTAAACAAGTTGCAGACATTTTTAATGAAACGTCAATACAACAACATAAACATCAAGAAGAAGTAAAGAGCAGAGAGACCCTAAGACAACTAAAAGATCCAGACAAAAAGCAAGCAACGGTCAGAATATCATTAAAACCGACAGAAGTTCCTACTAAAGCTGTAGCTAAAGATGCTAAGGAAAGCTCTAAAAAAGAAGAACCAGTAGCTAAATCAGACTCTTCGCGAACCATACTTACAGCTTTAAAAACACCAACTATAGGACCAGAAGTAGATATATCAGCTACACCTCCCGACAAAACAAGACGACTTTCGACATCAATGCCAAAAACAGAAATTCAACCTCCTATGCCACCATCATCTAAACGACGCGACTCTGCCCCACCATTTGTACGAAGACATCTTATTGAAATTGAAAGTATTCCCTATAAGGCGCCATCAGAAGAACCAGTAAAACCACCGCCATCACCAGGTGTTCAATTAGAGGTAGACAGACAACATAAATTATTAGAAGAAGCTCCTCTACAAAAAATGCAAAAATATTTTAAAGAAAATCAGCCTGAAGAAAGCAACATAGTTTTATTAACACCTCATAGTCATTTTGCTGCTAGAGAGAAGCTCGACGCCGATACTATTATAATGTCGACTAGAAATCATAGCATCGTTATAAGTAGATATGATGAAAAAGCTATAGAGCTTGTCATTGGCATGCTTTGCAATTCATCTCTTGATATTAAACCAGAAGACATAAAAGTTAGTAAAGTTAGTGGTACCGCGTTAACCGGCGCCCAGATCGAAAAGATTGATGAAATTAAAGCTAAAGTTGCGCCAACCCTACCAACTTCCACATTATAGTAATCTTTGACCCACGGTAAACGCATCTTAATTTCGCTCTACGAGCTCGAAATTAATTTGTAATGCTCGAACCGGTTAGATTAGGGGGCTGTTGAAACCCGGCTATTTTCGTCATTCCCGCAAAAGCGGGAATCTAATAAAAACAATAAGCTACATTTGTTGTTTTTATAAAAATTTCCATTCCAACAGACCCATTAGCGTAAAATTAGATGCGTTTACCCTAGCTTTGACCACTCCCCATGGTAGTATTGCACGGTAACCACTAAATTATCTTTCTACACCTTCGCTGCCATATCAGCATATAATTTAAAACGCCAGCTAACATCTTCTTGCAATTGCTTTATCAATTCTTCTGCATGCTCAGGATGCGGAGCTACTAAACTCTTAAATCGTGGCTCATTATATGCATAATCACGCACTGGAACGGTTGGCTCTTTTGAGTCTAGTTGTAACGGATTTAACCCTTGTTTAATGCGATCTGGATGATAACGATAAAGGGGCCAGAAACCACTATTAACCGCTAATTTCTGTTGATCAATACCTTTACGCAAATCATAACCATGCGCTATACAATGACTATAAGCAATAATCAAAGATGGGCCCTTATAATTCTCCGCTTCAACTATGGCGCGAACAGCTTGTGTAGGATTTGCTCCGAGCGCTATTTGCGCGACATAAGTGCTACCGTAAGTCATAACCATCATTCCTAGATCTTTCCGCGCCCCTGGTTTGCCGGAATTAGCAAATTTGGCTACTGCGCCCCGCGGGGTAGATTTTGAAGCCTGACCACCAGTATTAGAATAAACCTCTGTATCTAAAACCAAAATATTGACATCACGGGAGCTCGCTAAAACATGGTCTAATCCACCATATCCAATGTCATAAGCCCAACCATCACCGCCAACGATCCAGATACTACGTTTAATTAAATGCTCTAATAAAATTAATAAATGTTTAGCTCTGACGTCTTGAATTGCTCCAAGCTTGGTTTTTAACTCTGCTACTCGACGACGCTGTGCAAAAATATCTTTTTCGTCAATTTCGTTGATGCCTGAAATAACGGCGCCAACTAACTCATCGCCAATTTTTCCCGAAAACTCTTTGAGCAATTCTATGGCTAATTCTTGCTGTTTATCTTCTGATAATCTAAATCCATAACCAAACTCAGCATTATCTTCAAATAACGAGTTAGCCCACGCCGGACCACGCCCTTCATTATCAAAGGTCCAAGGTGTTGTTGGTAAATTACCACCATAAATCGATGAACACCCTGTAGCATTAGCAACTAACATGCGATCACCAAAAAGTTGGCTGATTAATTTAACGTACGGGGTTTCACCACAACCAGCACAAGCACTAGAGAATTCAAAATATGGCTGCAAATATTGAGCACCACGAACGCTGCCACCATCAATCTCTCGTTTATCGGCAAAAGACATACTTTCAAAAAATTCAATATTCTTTCTCTCAGCTTCAAGACGATCGCCCTTGTCACTAATCATCATTGCTTTAATGGCACGATTTTCTTTGTTGGCTGCTGGGCAAATCTCATGACATAATCCACAACCAGTGCAATCTTCGATATAAATTTGCAATCTAAATTGATCATTTGCAAACTCTTTAGCTCGACATTTTGCAGTTTTAAATGGCACCGGAGCATTTGCTAAAGCATCCGCCGCAAAATGCTTGGCACGAATAACACTATGTGGACAGATCAAACTACATTGTCCGCATTGAATACACATATCAGGATTCCACTGGGCTACTTGTGAAGAGATATTACGCTTCTCCCATTTTGTTGTGCCCGAAGGATAAGTACCATCTATCGGTAAAGCACTCACTGGAAGCTCGTCGCCCTTCTCCGCCATCATTGCAGCAATAACTTTTTTAGCAAAATCAGGCGCTTTATCGCTAATCACCGGGGCAAGTTCATGTGCCTTTTCTGGAACTTTATCTAAAAGTTTTACTTCAAAGAGGTTCGCCAACGTTTGGTCAACCGCCGCAAAATTCTTATTTATTACCTCCTCCCCTTTCTTCTTATAGGTTTTTACGATCGCCTCTTTAATTTTAGCTATAGCATCCTCGCGCGGGATAATGCCAGAAATAGCAAAAAAGCAAGTTTGCATAATGGTATTAATTCTTCCACCCATGCCGGTAGCTCGAGCAACTTTATACGCGTCAATAACATAAAATTTTAATTTCTTTGCAATAATTTTTTCTGCGATAACTCTCGGGAGCTTTTCCCAAATTTCATCAGGACCAAATGGACTGTTTAGAAGGAACGTTGCACCATTAACCGCAGTATCTAAAATTGATCCCGACTCAATAAAACCAAATTGATGACAAGCAATAAAGTCGGCAGCGGTAATTAAATAAGGAGCAGCTATTGGCTCGGGAGAGAAACGCAAGTGCGATATAGTTTTTGAACCAGATTTTTTCGAGTCGTAAACAAAATAACCTTGAGTATAAAGATCCGTTTCTTTCCCTATGATTTTTATGGTGTTTTTGTTAGCGCCAACCGTTCCATCCGCCCCTAATCCATAAAAAATTGAGCACCTTTCTTTAGGATTACTGCAAACAAAAGCTGGATCGTAATCTATACTGCTATTAGTTAAATCGTCGTTAATACCAACCGTAAAATGATTTTTAGGATTGTCTTGTTTAAGATGATCAAACACCCCTTTAACCATCGCGGGAGTAAACTCTTTTGAACCTAATCCATAACGGCCCCCAACAACTTTTGGATGGCGATTAGACTCAGCCAAAGCGGTAAGCACATCTTGATATAACGGCTCGCCTAAAGATCCCGGCTCTTTGGTTCGATCTAAAACTGCTATTACCTGTACGCTATTTGGCAAAATTTGCATAAATCGCTCAACAGAAAATGGGCGATATAAATAAATTTGGATTACCCCAACCTTCTCGCCTTGCTTCACTAACTCGTCAACAGTTTGCATTACAGCTTTAGCCGCAGAACCGATAATAACGATTACGCGTGTTGCATCTTTATCCCCATGGTAACTCATCAATGAATATTGCCTTCCGGTAAGTTTTGCGAACTTATCCATATATTTTTCGACAATCTTAGGCACTTTAAGATAAAAGGGGTTAACCGTCTCCCGTGCTTGAAAATACATATCAGGATTTTGGGCAGTACCGCGAATGCATGGGTGCTCAGGACTTAAAGCACGCTTACGATGTTCAAGTACCAAATCATCATCGATCATCGCTCTAATTTGCTCGTCAGTTATACCTTCTATTTTATTAATCTCATGGCTAACACGAAAGCCTTCAAAAAAGTGAACAAAAGGAATCCTGGCTTCTAAAGTTGCTGCATGAGCAACAAGTGCCAAATCATGGGCTTCCTGTACGCTACCTGAGGCTAACATCACAAAACCGGTATCACGCATCCCCATAACATCGCTATGGTCACCAAAAATTGATAAACCCTGAGCGGCTAAAGATCGCGCTGCAACGTGAATAACAGTTGCGGTTAGTTCACCAGCTATTTTGTACATATTGGGCAGCATCAAAAGTAAACCTTGAGAGGCGGTATAAGTAGTAGCCAAAGCTCCGGTTTGCAAAGCTCCGTGAAGAGCTGCAGCCGCTCCACCCTCACTTTGCATTTCGATAACTTTAGGAATAGTGTTCCAAATGTTTTTTACTCCCTCTGCTGACCACTGATCAGCAAGTTCACCCATAGATGTAGAGGGAGTAATAGGATAAATTGCACTAATTTCAGTTACACGATAGGCGATGTAAACAGCCGCTTCGTTACCGTCCATTATTTTCATATTTGAGTTCATAATCATACCTCTTTAATTCAATTAGCGTTGAACACTATCGATCTATTATAACCATTGCCCCGCAAGGGCATACCTTAAAACACTTACCACAACCTATGCACTTATCAGTATTAATACCAGTAACTTTACCATCAATTTCAGAATGGCTAATAACTTTTACTGGACATATTGTATAACATTTACCACAACCAAAACAGTTGCCGCAAGAAAAACAACGCTCAGCTTCATTTAAAATCTCTTCTTGGGAACAATCTTGCACAATTTCAGCAAAAGATGTCACGCTAACTTCGGCAGGCAATACCGCCTGCTTTGTTTTTGACGATTTTTCAGCACTAATATGCAACCGATCCAAATGGATTAATTCTGGATATGGATCCTGACTAAATACTGTATCATTCAGATAAGCATTTATATGTTGGGCAGCACGTCTACCTTGGCCAACAGCTGCAGTAACACTCCTATCATAAGGAATCATATCACCACCAGCAAAAATACCCCTACACCCGGTCATAAAGAAATTATCAACAGTTACTACTCCATTCGATTGTAATTCTATTCCTGGGATTTTACGCAAAAACTCCGAATCGGGAATTTGACTCAAGGCAAAAATTAAAGCATCAGTTTCCAATGTTTCAATTACCCCAGTACTTTTTGAACGTCCTTTCTCATCTAGCTCATTGACGCCCAAAGTTAAAGTATTACGATTAAGGGCGGTAATACTGCGCAGATAAGTAAATTTAACTCCTTCAGCCAATGCATCTTCAATTTCATGCGGGAAAGCAGACATTTTATCCCGAGTACGATGATAAATAACTGTGATCTCTTTTACACCTAAACGTCTTGCCGTACGCGCCACATCGATTGCCGTGTTACCACCGCCATAAACTACCAAACGGGAACCAAGTTGATGTTCGACAGCAAGAGCAACTCCACGTAGATAATCGGCAGCATCTGTAACCAAACAATTATTGGCCATCTGAATAGCTACATTTTTCCCTAGATGAGCACCAATCGCCAAAAACACTGCGTCAAAACCCCCACCCTGCTTTTCTTTAATAACATCTTCTACTTTCCGATTATATTCGATTTTTATTCCTGTTTTTAAAATGCGCTCTATTTCTCCAAATAAAACTTCTCGAGGAAGACGATAAGCTGGTATACCTACTAGCATTGTACCACCAGGCTTAGGAAGAGCTTCATAAATCGTAACATCGTGCCCCATCAAACGTAGATAACAGGCCGCAGAGAGTCCGGCAGGCCCAGCACCCACAACTAAAATTTTCTTACCGGTCTTTTTATCATTAGCAGGAAGAGACCAATTTTCAGTAAGCGCCATATCTCCTAAAAAACGCTCGATACAATGAATCCCTACTGTTTCATCGTATTGAATACGATTACATCTTGTTTCGCAATAATGGTAACAAACACGCCCATGAATCGCTGGAAAAGGATTTTTTTGAGTAATTACATCCCAGGCTTCCCAAAATTTCTTTGCTTTAGCTAGCCCTATCCAGGTTTGGATCTCTTCTCCAGCAGGACAAATATTGTTACATGGCGGCAACCTTTTAGCACAAGTTGCATATTTTTTTGATTGACGATTTAAAACATCCTTCATTATTAAAAACTCTGAATTTACAATAAGTTAATAAAATATCTTGAATAATCCTGAGGAGGATTGTAAGGGTATATTTTGGATATGTCTACTAAAAAAACTAAATTTGTTGGTAACATGCCAGTTGTCCGGTTTAAGTAACACGCGAGTTGTCCGATTTTGATAAGGTACTGATTTTCTAAAAACGAGAGGAAATCAGTGAATCGAAGTCGAGTGTTACAGGAGATCAGAC
>JAJXWM010000026.1 GCA_021781615.1 Pseudomonadota bacterium | reverse complement strand
TTCCCACACTCGCCTCACTCTCACCCACAGGGTCCACAAGCTCAACAATTGGGGATATATTAGGAAATATTTTCGGACAACTCGCATGTTATTAAAACCGGACAAGTTTGCATGTTACTAACATCCAAAAGTAAACGTCATTCCCGCATGCTTCTAGCGGGAATCCAGACAAAATAAAATTTTAATCATTAGATCGCTTTCAAAACCCATAAGTTATGCTCCAAAATCAAATATTTTATCAATAGCTGTGTTTAATTAATTCAAAATAAATCTACTGCCCAAAGGGCGTAAGGCTTCACCAGCCCAGGTCAAAATTCGCGCTCCCGTTTAGAAACATAACGGGACAAGCTTTTGCGAATTGCAGGCCTGGGTGATCGGAACGCAAAACAGATCCAAGCTCGAAGAGCGAGAGGCTTCACCAAACCAGGCAAGGCGTTTTGAAATTATGCGCCTGTAATTTACCCAGCCCTGCGTCGCAAAAGCTTGTCCCGTTATGTTTCTAAACGGGAACGCTGCTTAGGCTGGACTGGTGAGGCCTTTTGCTCTTACGAGCGTAATTTATTTTGTTTTTGCTAGCCTGAGACACATATTGCATTTATTGCATTTTATTTTTCCGGAACGTTAAATATTAAAATAAAAATTAATCCCCAGCTCCGTCGGAGTCAAATAATAGCACCCACCTAATATTTTTTATCTACGTGTCGCAGTTTTATATCCATGCCAAATTTATCTTTTCCCTTGCAACCAACGCTCCAAATTAACATTATCAATAAATAACCACTGCGATGAAACACAACACTCAAGGTTGGTAACACTTATGGTGTGATTATTTATTTTATAATCACTCATTTTGTGCAACTAAAAATGGCCCGTTAGTATAAACAGCAGGAGCGGGTTGATCAGTGTTGTTTTCGCTTCTTGGTATGACGATGGTTATAATCTCAGGATCAGGGATATTAGGATAATAGAGGCTAGGATCATCTGGTACTGCGGTCGCTGCGGTCGCTATTTCATCGAACCTGGCTGCTATTGCTCCTCGGGGTGGTAACATTGTGGTTATAGGAGGGACTGCATGTCCCAATCCTCCAAAGCAACCTTCTCTACCACACCCCAGTCGGTTGCATCTTCGCCGATTTTTCCGGGGGTTTGAAGGTAACGACTCATTATGTAGGTTTATTTCTTCATAAGCCAAGGTTTCGTCTTCGGAGTCTGCGTTTTCACTTTTTGGTGGTTCGGCAGTTTGTGCTGTTGTTTGGTTTGATGCAGGTGAGGGTTGGAGATTGAGTTCGGGTAGGACTTCTCTCGTTGTATGTTGGTCATTGTTATCACCGGTGGTTAGATCTATGGAGATGGTTGTTTCGCGATCATGACCCAGCGTGCCAGTTCCTTCGGTGGGGAGGGTGATTGTCGGTAATTGTTCTGTCAGCAGTCGTGTTTGATTCCGTACGCCATATAAGGTTCTTGCTGCGTCGGGAGGCAGCGCAGTGATTATTGCATTGAGCACTGCGGGGTTATGAGTTATGTCATTTATATTTAATTGGATGGTATGCCTGTATAGCTCGTCGATCGATGGGTTGGTATCAACAAAAGTCAAAAATTCGGTAACCCTCTTTTCTGCGTCTGGGTCGAGAGTGCCTGCCGCTACCGTTGTATCCGATTTGTCAGGAGCTTTCGTTTGTTTCTCAACTGCGCTTTGTTTGATCTGGTCGATGAGAGTAAGCCAGCCTGATAGTTCTACGCACCAGGCATGGGTTGTGAATCCTAGGGAGATAAAAAGAGTGATTATAATAAAAAGCGATTTGCAGTGTCTGTCCATATGTTCTCTCCTTATTTTTAACTAATTTTTTTAGAGGTGCATCACAAAAATAATATACTCAATTATACTGTTTTTTTGCCCGTTTGTTTTTATAAGAGTTCTTACCATTCTTTTGGTGTTACCCCAAGGGAGCTAGCTGAAAAGATTAGAAAGATGAAAGGTATGGTGATGCACAATAATTTATGAATCCATTTCATATGATTTCCCTTAACTTTAGTTTTGATTAAATACCATAGATACAACTATGGCGTCCATATATGGGGCAATGGTATTTACTTTCTATGTCGTTGATTTAATATCGGTAGCCTGCGGCTACCTCAAGACAGTACCAATAATATAGAATATAGAAAGTGCTCTGTATCCCTATAACCTTTTAAGTAGTGGTTTCTACTTTAACTGAATCTACATTTCTTAAACCTTGTGGCAGACTGTTGCCACGTCTACCGCGTTCACCTTGATAGGCTCCCAGCTCTGAAAAATTAAAGCTTAAATTACGCTTGCCTGAGGTAATGCATATTTTATCTGTTTTTCTAAGTATTACTAGATCTAAAATATATTCTTCTCTTTTGGTTGCTAAAGCTGATGGTATTCCGATGATTTTATTTCCTTTTCCACGGTTTAGAATGGGTAAGCATGCAACTGGAAAGACCAACATTTTCCCAATGTTGGTAATGGCAGCTAAATATTGCTCATCAAGGTTGGTTATAATTCGAGGTGGTAAAACTTTTGATTCTTTGGGTAAATTTAGTTCCGCTTTGCCACTGCGGTTTTTAGTATAAAGTTCCTCGAGCTTAGTGATAAAGCCATAACCAGCATCGGAAGCAAGTAAAATTAGTTGTTCTGGGTTGCCGATTATTACCCCTTCTATGGTTGCGTTTTTGGGTACGTTAATCCGACTGGTTATTGGTTCACCCTGGCTCCGTGCTGATGGTAAGGTGTGGGCTGGTAGCGCGTAGGTTCTTCCGGTCGAGTCGATAAAAACTGCTAATTGATTACTGCGCCCTTGCGCTGCTTGTTTAAAGCTGTCGCCCGCCTTGTAACTTAAGGATAAGGGATCGATGTCGTGACCTTTAGCAACTCTGATCCATCCTTGTTGGGATAAAATTACGGTTACGGATTCTGTCGGGGTTATTTCTTCTTCCTTCATAGCTTTTGCTTCTTCACGGACCACTATTTGGGAGCGACGTTTGTCACCAAATTTTTCCATGTCTGCTCGTAGCTCTTCTTTTAATAGGTTTTTTAAACGTTTGGGGGTGGCGAGAATTTGTTCTAGCTCGGAGCTCTCTTGTGATAATTCTTTTTGTTCTTTGGTAATTGCTATTTCTTCAAGTTTAGCCAAATGTCTTAATTTTAATTCTAATATTGCTTCCGCTTGTTCGGTGCTTAATTTGAATTTTTTTATCAAAGTACTTTTTGGGTCATCTTCATTGCGAATAATTTTTATCACGGCATCGAGGTTAAGATAAACAATCAGCAGTCCTTGGAGAAGGTGTAAACGAGTGGCAATTTTGTTTAACCGGTATTGTAATCTCTTTTTCACCGTTTCAGTGCGATAGACTAACCATTCTTTAAGTAACGAAACTAAATTTTTAACTTGGGGTTTGCCATCAATGCCGATGATATTTAAATTTACGCGATAGGAATTTTCTAAGTCGGTAGTAGCAAATAAATGTGCCATTAAGGCATCGGTATCAACGCGATTGGAACGGGGAACAATAATGATTCGCGTGGGATTTTCGTGATCGGATTCGTCGCGGATATCAACTACCATTGGTAGTTTTTTGGCTTGCATTTGAGCGGCGATCTGTTCTTGAATTTTTGCACCTGAAACTTGATGAGGAAGCGCGGTGATTACAATCTCATCGTCCTCTTTGTTATATATCGCCCGCATTTTGATCATGCCATTGCCGGTACGATATATTTCTAAAATTTCGCTGGCTGGTGTAATAATTTCAGCACCAGTTGGAAAGTCTGGGCCGCGCACATATTTACAGATTTCTTTGAGGGTGGCTTCGGGGTTTTCTAAAAGATGGATGCAGGCCTCAACCACTTCACGTAAATTATGTGGTGGGATATCGGTGGCCATTCCGACGGCAATTCCAGTGGCGCCATTTAGGAGAACATTTGGCAGGCGTGCTGGTAATAATTTCGGTTCTTCTAAAGTACCATCAAAGTTTGGGGTAAAGGGTACTGTTCCTTGTTCAAGTTCTTGTAAAAGTGTTTGCGCATATGGTGATAAACGTGATTCGGTATAACGCATGGCAGCAAATGATTTTGGGTCGTCGATTGAGCCCCAGTTTCCTTGGCCATCGACTAGTGGGTAGCGGTAGGAGAAGGGTTGCGCCATAAGTACCATCGCTTCGTAGCAGGCAGCATCACCGTGGGGGTGATATTTACCTAAAACATCACCAACGGTGCGGGCAGATTTTTTGAATTTTGCAGTATTTTTTAATCCCAGCTCTGACATGGCATAGACGATGCGGCGTTGTACCGGTTTTAAGCCATCGCCGATATGGGGTAATGCGCGATCTAAAATAACATACATTGAGTAATCGAGATAAGCCTTCTCAGCAAAAGTCTTTAATGGTTGATTTTCAATATTAGCAGTCATACTCATAATTTTTCTCCAGCTGCTAAATCTAACAAAATTTATTGTTTTGTGCCATACCAAAAGTCTTCTTTATGGTATTATTACAAGATGAGCATGCTAAAAAACTTTTTTGTTACCTGTCCGAAGAATCTTGAAGGATTGTTAGAGCAAGAGTTAATTTCTTTGGGAGCGGGAAATACTAAGCAAACTATCGCTGGTGTAAAATTTACTGGTGATATGACTTTGGCCTATCGTGTTTGTTTGTGGTCCCGGTTAGCAAATCGGGTTTTATTGGTGCTTGCCACTTTTAATGCTGAAGATGCGGACTCTTTATATCAAGAAATTCAAAAGATCAAATGGTTGCATCATTTACGGGCAGAGGGTAGTTTGGTGGTAGACTTTGCCGGTATTTCTCCGACTATTAAAAACTCCCATTTTGGAGCGCTTAAAGTCAAGGATGCAATTGTTGACCAAATTCGGGATGCTACAGGTAAAAGGCCAGATGTTGAGAAAGAGGAGCCGGATTTACGAGTTAACGTTTACTTGTATCATGAGTTAGCAACTGTAAGCATCGATTTATCAGGGGATAGTTTACATCGGCGTGGTTATCGAACTTGTCCCGGTTCAGCCCCACTTAAAGAGAATTTGGCAGCAGCGATTTTATATCGAAGTGGTTGGCTTGAGGGTGCAAAAAGTGGCAAGGTACTTTTTGATCCAATGTGCGGTTCGGGCACGATTTTGATTGAGGCGGCGATGATTGCGCAAGATTATGCCCCCGGACTTCTACGAAAATCCTTTGGTTTTAGCCACTGGCTTGGCCATGATCATGTGGCATGGGAAAAAATACAAGCTGAAGCAAAGGAGCGTCATTTAAAAGGCGCGCAAAATTTTAAGACAATTATTTATGGTAGTGATGTGGATCCAGATATTATTGCTATGGCAAAAATACATATTAGTAATGCTGGTTTGGCAAATACTATCAGGGTGGCAGTAGATGAGGTAAAAGAGGCCACTCCTACCAAGTATAAAATTACCCAGCCAGGAGTTATCGTTACTAACCCCCCATATGGTAAACGTCTAAGTGAAGAGGAGAGTTTGACCGGGCTTTATAGTGATTTTGGCCTGGTTTTACGTAAAAATTTTATTAATTGGGAAGTGGCGATGTTCACCGGAAATCCAGATCTTGGAAAGACGATGGGGGTTCGTGCCTATAAGAGCTATAATTTTTTTAATGGAACCATTCCTTGCAAGCTGCTGCTATTTAGAATTACTCCTGAGATGTTTTGGCGGGAATATAAAGGAGATAAAGAGCAGATCTGATCTCTTTATTTTTCTGAACAATTATTTGCCGGGCGACTTAACCTCTTTGGCTGGGAAATGGTGAGGATATAGAAAAAAAGTACTTTTTTTCATAAGGTTGCTGTTTATGTTTTTTGGTAGTTCCTGGTAATCAGAGAGGGTTTGGTATAATATCGCGCATATTATATGGTAACCAAAAGCTCAAGAGTTTCCAGAAAAAAACCAACAACAGTACAAGCTAACCAAGCGAATACCTCGAAAGCTATCGATCTATCACAAATTCAAATAAAAAAAGAAGGGCTTTATATACCAGATGGGGCGCTGAGTGACTTTATTCAGATGCAGCCTGCTAATGTTTTCGCGCATATCAAAGATGCTAAAAATAATCGTTATATTATTTGTAATGCTCATGTCTTAAAATTTTTTGATTTGAAAGAAGGCGATGATTTGATTGGGCGTACTATTTTTGATATCGACCGCCTCATCATGAAAGACCATTGGGGTAATTATGCCGATAAGGCCTCGAATATGGAACAGACGGCGAAAAATATGCGTAAAGTAGTGATCGAGAGAAATGATATGGTCGTGGATGCAAGCGATAAAGTTTATATTATGGATACATTTAAAGTGCCTCTTATTGGTCGAGACAACCAAGTGGTAGCATTGATGACTCTTAATATTGATCATACGCGAGGAAGCGATTTATTTAGTTTGTTAAACCTATATAAAAGTAAGTTTGTTAATAAGGCTGTAGGATTAAAAAATTTTGTCAAATACTTGGGTATTTCTGATCTAATTTATAACGATTTAACTGAAAAAGAGATAATTTGCCTTTTGCATATGCGAGTTAGTTCTTCTTATAAATATATAGCAGAGCAGTTAAATATCAGCTTAAAGACAGTGGAAAGCCACATTTCTCACATCATAAGCAAAACAAAAAGCGGAAGATTGGCTGAATTGAAAAGACGTTTTCGACAGCGTATTTAGATGTTTGTTCTTTTTTTTAGGAGTATTCTCTTGCTTTTTCTTTTTTAAATCCCTTAATAAAACTTTAATAAAAATACCCTATACTTTAAACTTAAATCCATGACTTAAAACCGTAGTGAGAGCGTTTTATATTCATCGTATTAAACGCTCGTAATAGGTTTCAAGTCATGGATTTAAGTTTAAAGATAGGGTGGCTAAATTAATTCAAAAAGAGGGTGGCTATGAGTTTTAGTAAGGTGGGCGGGTTATTTATGAAGATACTGGTTCTTATACTTCCAGTAATTGGTGTTCAGAACATTTTGGCAGATGTTACGCTAAAAATAACTGATGATTACAATGATGCCAAAGTTAAGACGGCAAGCGTGGTTTTTCAAGCGCCAGGTGATCAGAAATTAACGATAGAAAATCATTTGCAAAAAGATATCGATATGGGAAATATCATTTTTGTTGGGGATGAATTTACTGCTCCTCTGGTTGCTCGTGACCTTGCAACGCAAGGGTACTCTGGTTGTTCTACCGTCAAGTCTGGTACCTCTTGTTCTTTAGTGCTAAATGTCAGAGACAATGCCAGCCCAACTATTAATCCAGGTGGTGAACTATTGTTATTGAATTATAGAGTTTCTGGCGAAGAGGAAAATAAGTTTGCCGGATTTAAAGTAAAAATTGACTACAATAACGGGGTGATATTTAAGGTTAGGAATTTAGAATTTACTCAATATAATATGTCGGCTGAGTTACTTTATCCTTGCGTAGATCCGGTTTTAAATAACCTATATAATGTACATAAGGAGAGTACTCGTGGTGGTTATGTTAAATTTTCTCCACCCCAAAAATTAACAATATTAAATGAAAATTCGCAAGCTATAAAAGTAACCAATATTCGCTTTGCGAAAGAGGAGCTAGATTTAACTATCGGCGATTTTAGTGGTTGTGCGCATGTAAGTGGTGGAGGATCCTGTGAGGTTGGTGTTTCCATTAATAATCTTAATACTTCCGACCGAACCATTCCAATTTATGTTGTTTATGATGTTCTTGATGAAAATAATGGCGTGGTTAAAAAAGATTTGCTTGCTATTGCGGCAGCTATAATTAATCTTGATCCTAAACTAAAAGAGCCAGAAACAAGAATTGGTCATGCCTTTCTTAGTGGTGTAGTCACCGGTGCGGATATTGTTGCTTTTTTTAAGGGTGCGGTAAAAGCTACTGAAAAAGTAGGTAATTATGCTAAAAAGAGGCTTTTTACAGCCGTAATAGAAAATAAGGCGGCGGGAGCGGCAGCAGAATTTTTAACTGACTCTCTTCTTGGTGTTGGTGCTGGCACTAGCTACTCTATAGTCGATAGTTTTTTTGATGATAGTACTTATAAGTCCGATAAAAATATAAATAAACTATTCGATGCCGGTTTTATGCATATAGGGATAGGATTAGGTTTTTGTGCAGGTGATCTTAGTTGTATAATGGCACAGATTGGTTGTGGTTTACTGGGTTCTTTTGGGGCGAAGTTTTTAGGTCAGATTTTATATTCTAATGTTACCATGCGACTACCTGAACAAACCTGGTATGAAACTTTGAAAAATAAGTCACAAACAGCATTTGGTTTTGGTGCATCTGCAGTGATTCGGTTAGGATGTAAAGGTGTTACAGGCTTTCTAAAAGATGGCGTATTGGAGTTTGCAAGAGAGGTTTATACTGATACTTTTTCTGGTGCTACTATGGATGTAATAAGTTATCTAAAGCCAAAAAAGTGGCTGTCAGAGAAAATGTTTGGCAGTAATGTTAAATTACCAGATGGTGTAAAAAATGGTAAGAATGGTACCGCTTTAGCTGATGATATTTGCTATAGTCGTGACTGTGCTTGTTCTTATTTATCGCCGTAGTTTTTGCGTGATCAGTTGATCTAAGTTTAGATTTTTATAGCCAAGTTTGTCGCATGCCGTGCGTAAAGATACTCTGTGGCGTGCGGCATATTTGGCGATTTCACATGACTTGTCATAGCCAATAATTGGGTTTAGAGCGGTAACAGTCATTAGAGAGTTAGCGAAATAATCGGCCAATTTTTTGTGATTAACTTTGATTCCTTTTAAGGCATTTTTTACTAAAGATGAGCAAGCATTGCTGAGTAAATTAATTGCTTGGATAACGTTATAAATAATAATCGGTTTAAAAACATTAAGTTCAAAGTTGCCTTGCGAGTTAGCAAAACTCACTACCGAGTCGTTCCCGATAACTTGAGCGCAAACCATCAACATAACTTCACACTGCGAGGGATTAACTTTTCCTGGCATAATCGATGATCCTGGTTCATTGCTTGGTAATATTAATTCTCCAAGCCCGCAATAAGGTCCAGAAGCTAGCCAGCGAATGTCATTGGTTATTTTAAAAAGGATCGTAGCCAAGGTTTTTAGTGCTCCACTGGCTATGAGTAAAGCGTCGTGTGCTGCCAGCATGCAAAACTTATTCGGTGCTGATTTGAATTTTGTGCCGGTTAGCTTAGTAAGTTCTTGCGCCACTTTTTTGCCAAAGTTGGGAGGAGAGTTTAGTCCCGTGCCAACGGCGGTGCCGCCAATAGCTAAATCTTGTAAATAGGGTAAAGAATTTTCGATGGTTCTGATCGCTAAATCTATTTGGGCGGTGTAACCTGAGAATTCTTGGCCGATAGTGAGTGGTAGAGCATCTTGAAGATGAGTGCGCCCCACCTTTAATACCCGGTTAAATTTTTTGCTAATAATTGATAATTCTTGCCGCAAATTTTTAATTGCCGGTAAGAGTTTTTTAGTTAGTAGTAAGGCGGTTGCAAGGTGCATTGCCGTTGGAAAGACATCATTGCTTGATTGTGACATATTTACATCATCGTTAGGGTGAAGGAATTTTTTGTCACTTATTTTCCCTTTTTGTAGTTTGGTCGCGCGGTTAGCAATTACTTCATTGATATTCATATTGGTTTGAGTGGCGCTGCCCGATTGCCAAATAGTTAACGGAAAATGGTGGGTTAGTTTGTTTGCTAGAATCTCATCGCAAACCCGGGTGATAGCTGCGGCCTTATTTTTTTTCAAAATGCTTAAGTCAGCGTTAACTTTTGCTGCTGCTTTTTTAACCAATGCGAGCGCCATAATGACTTCTGGTGGCATGGGCTCTGATCCTATTTTAAAGTGTAATAACGCGCGTTCTGTTTGTGCCCCCCAGTAATGCGTGGTATTGACGGCAATTTTACCTAGGCTATCAGTTTCTAAGCGCTTCATATTATATTCCTCTATCAAATATTATAGGGTGATGGTAAAATTTCTCAACTTTTGAATTTAGGATAAAATGTTAAAAGTTTTATTTGCGCTAAGCCATCGATGTGGTAGGCTTCAAAACTTAGAATTGTTAGACAAGAGTTTATGATACATATGCGTAAAAAGAGCGAGAATAATTTATTTGTCGGATTAGATATCGGTACTACTAAGGTAGTAGCATTAGTGGGTTCAGTAGGTTTGGGTGGTCATATTGATGTGATAGGTATTGGGTCGCATCCATCTCGAGGTTTAAAGCGTGGGATTGTGATCAATATTGATGCGACCGTGCAGTCGATTAAGCATGCGATTGAAGAAGCGGAGTTGATGGCGGGTTGCGAGATTCATTCAGTTTATACGGGGATTGCTGGCAGCCATATTCGTAGTCTTAATTCTCATGGTATCGTCGCTATTCGCGATCGTGAGGTTACGCAGGCAGATATTGATCGAGTTATTGATGCCGCCAAAGCGGTCGCTATACCTGCTGATCAAAAAATACTTCATATTTTACCTCAAGAATTTATCATCGATAGTCAAGAAGGGGTGAGAGAGCCGATTGGGATGTCCGGGGTTAGGCTTGAAGCTAAAGTGCATATTGTTACTGGTAGCGTGAGTGCAGTACAAAATATCGTAAAATGTATTGAACGCTGCGGTCTTCATGTAAGTGATATTATTTTACAGCAATTAGCGTCGAGTTCTTCGGTGCTGACCGACGATGAAAAAGAATTGGGGGTTTGTTTGGTTGACATTGGTGGCGGTACCACCGATATTGCGGTTTTTACCGATGGGGCAATTCGGCATTCGGCGGTGATTCCGATTGCGGGAGATCAGGTGACCAATGATATTGCCGTGGCGTTACGTACCCCAACCAAACATGCAGAAGAGCTCAAGATGAAATATGCTAGTGCTATCGATCGGTTAGTTGATAGTGATACTAATATTGCCGTTCCTAGTAGTGCTAACCAAAGGCAGGCGCGCGAAATTCCACGCAAGCTTTTAATCAATGTTGTCGGTGCTCGTTATGAAGAGTTATTTGCATTGGTTCAAGCCGAGTTAAAGCGCAGCAAGTTTATGGACTCAATTGGTGCTGGTATCGTGCTTACTGGTGGGGCATCTAAAGTTGATGGGGTAGTAGATTTAGCTGAGCAAGTGTTTCAGTTGCCAGTACGTGTTGGTATACCTCAGCGGGTTGGAGGGATGGTTGAAGTTGTTAATAATCCGATTTATGCTACTGGCACCGGGTTGTTGTTAACCGGGCATAGGTATTATCAGCAGGGTAGAGTTGAGTCATCGGTTTTTGGTGAACAAAAGGGGTTGTGGGCGAGGATGCGGAATTGGTTTCAGGCAAACTTTTAGCGAACCATGCTATTTGCGATTCTCATTTACCTAAAGGTAGATTACGGTCGCTCTTAGCTTGCCGGCGTGTCTAAATTCAATTGGTGAACGGGATGTTCTTGGTGAAGTTTAGTTAGGGTAAATTAATTTTATTATTGAGGTGACTATGTTCGAATTACCAGAGAAGCAAAATACTAATGCCTCGATTAAAGTTATCGGGGTTGGCGGCGGCGGTGGCAATGCAATTGAACACATGATCAGCGAAAACGTAAGTGGTGTGGAGTTTGTTTGTGCTAACACCGACCTCCAAGCGTTGCGTGGTTCTCGTGCCAAAGTATTATTGCAACTAGGTGAAGAACTCACTAAAGGTTTAGGAGCTGGTGCTAATCCGGAGATTGGTCGGAGAGCGGCGGAAGAAAACCGCGAAATAATTAGAGATATTTTAGCTGGGACCGATATGGTATTTCTCACCTCTGGTATGGGCGGTGGTACGGGAACTGGTGCTACGCCAGTTTTTGCTGAGGTTGCTAAAGAACTTGGCATCTTAACGGTCGCGGTAGTTACCAAACCGTTCATTTTTGAAGGGCAAAAACGGATGATTGCTGCTAGTGAAGGGATTAAAAGATTAACTGCCAGTGTTGATTCATTAATTACTATTCCTAATAACAAATTGTTACCAGTTTTGGGTAAAAACGTTAGTTTATTACATGCATTTAAAGCAGCGAATAATGTTTTGTTGGGCGCGGTGCAGGGTATCGCAGAATTGATTACTAAACCTGGTTTAATTAACGTAGATTTTGCCGATGTGCGTACTGTAATGGCAGAGATGGGAATGGCGATGATGGGAACCGCCAATGCTCGCGGTGAAGGTCGGGCGCGGAGTGCAGCTGAGGCGGCAATTTCTAGCCCACTTTTGGAAGATGTTGATCTCAGTGGCGCTGGTGGCGTGTTGGTTAATATCACTGCTGGTCCCGATATGTCTATTGGGGAGTTTGAAGAGGTTGGAGAGGTTGTTAAATCATTTACCTCCGAAGATGCCGTAGTGGTTTTAGGTACAGTTATTGATCCAAGTATGGCCGACGAATTGCGAGTGACTGTTGTTGTTACCGGTCTTGGTAGACAAATGAAAGCTGAGCCAGTTAGCAAAGGTACAATTAGCAGCGGTGCTTCAAGAATTAAAGTTATTGAAGATGATAAAATTGATGACAGTGTAGATTATCGTAGATTTGACAAGCCTTCGGTTTTGCGTAATCCCGTTAGCTCGTCTATAGATGATCGTGATAATTTGGTTAACTCTACTTTGGACAAAGAAGCCGGATATTTTGATATTCCTGCTTTTTTACGTCGTGAAGATAAAGCGAAGGGCTAGATTTTAAACGCGCTGGTGTTAGGTTGCCCAGGTTGAGCTAATGATAGAATTAAATAAAAAAGAGATCCAGATTGTTTCTGGTGCAGGTAACATTAATTACTGTATAAATGCCTACGATGAATGTTGGGATCGCATGCCTGGTTCTGGGAAAAGCGCCTGCTCTAGCTTTCTAAAAAACCTATTTATTGATACTGAAACTCAAGCTTACTACGACCTCGCGGGGAATGTTGTTGCGGCGGATTTAGTTGCTGAATGTGAGTGGTTGCGATATAGAGAGGAAGTGATGGCAAGCGTAAATATTGTCTTAGGGGGTTCACTTGGGTTTGCTATTCCTTTTGCGCTCTGGTTTAGTATAAGAAAAATTGTTAATTATTTATGAGCTTTCCCATTAAGGGGCTGTTGAAACCCGCCTATTTTCGTCATTCCCGCGAAAGCGGGAATCTAATAAAAACAATAAGCTACATTTGTTGTTTTTATAAAAATTTTCAGTTTCAACAGACCCATTAAAGAAAAATCTATGCTAAAATTAAATCAAACAGAAATACGGGCTGTTACGGGGGCAGAAAAAGTTTCCGCTGATGCTTATTGTTTATTAACAACCACGCCGGGGACACCCGACCATGCTTATTGTTGTCTATATCCAAAAGATTTATTTATTGATTTAGAAACTAAGATCTACTACGATTCCTATGGTAATTTTGTTTCAAATACCATAATTAAAGAAAAACTTATATACTGCTCCCCATTAAGACAATGACCTAGCTAAGGGCGGATAAGCTCCGCCCTAAATCATGTCACGGTCATTGGCTTCTCAGCCTGTACCGTAGAAATATTGTACTAAAAAAACGGAGAATAAAAAATAATTTAAATTTTTTAAAAAAACTGTTATTGTTGTTACCGTCAAGCTGATTTTTACTAAATTAGCTTTAACAAACTGCCTGATTATAGACGTTTACACAAAAGATTTTACAGAACCTAAGGCAACGAGGTTACTGACAATGTTACGATACCTTAAAAGTCATAGGCCTTACCATCGTAAGAATATTTTTTCACTCTACGAGTCCAATATTCTTTTCCACCACTCATCATAGGCCTCTCTGGATGAAATTTAGAGCACCGTGCATAGCAAAGTTCTAAGCTAGGGGTTTCAGTATGATCTATGATATCTAACCTTCCACTGCCGGGATGTGCAAAAAAACCGCAACAACACGGTTCGATCCACGGACTTACTTCTATTATACACTCGCATTCTCCCCCTCCTGATACCACAACAGATTCATGTTCGTTCAATATTTTGATCATATAATTCCTATAGTAATATATTACACAGCCCTAACTTCAGGCAATTTTTCGATCACCTTTTTTCTATTGTATTAAAGTCAATTCAAAAAATGCCCACCCTTGAAAATCCGGAATATAACTTTACTGGACTTTACGTGACTATAGAGACCTATCCTCAAATCCAAAACAAAGGGAAGACTAGCAATGCCAACTTTCTTGCTAACACTCCCCTCTTCTTATACGTGTTTCTCAATAATATTGAGGCAAAAATCAACCTGTCACTCAAGCTGTATTTTACTACAGCTAACCATAAAGTCAAAAATTTTTAATCGTCTTTTAAGTTTGGCTCACCTATGTAACGTCAATCCTTTCTAGACGCTGCAAAGTATCTGGATACTTCCTTGTCATTAAAATTAATACCGACTCTTGATCATTAGGAACTGTTTTTCCCTGCTCCCATTTTTCTAGAGTTCTAGGCGATACATGTAGTTTCATGGCAAAAACATTGGCTCTGCCGTACTTTCCGTGAAAGCCTAAACCCCTATATTTATAGCATATAACTCGTATCCCGATAGGTCCAAAAGCAGCCTTTGAAAGAGGTGTTTCAGATCATAAATCCCATAACATCGACGCTTTAAAACTTTAATTTTATTATTCAGCCCTTCAACAAATGCACTAGTTTGTCTATTGACAAAATAATTGGCAATTTCATTTTTCCATTTTTTTAGCGATCCAATGAATTTTTTAAAACAAGTTAGTTTGCTGTCGTTAACAAGTGAAATCCAATCGTCAAATTTTACCAATGCTTCCTTTTTTGTTAAATAAGTATTAAAAATTTGCGTCAGCTTAATTACTAACGAATATGCTTCCATTAATTCTGGAGAATACGAAAATATTAATTTTACGATCCTTTTTTCATCATCAGTCATGCGCTCATTTCCTCTTCGCAATATTTTAGTTGCGCCGATTATTTGGTCGTATTCATGTTCTTTTAATTCTTTTTTTAATTGCTGCAATGTTTTTTGTCTGAACTTGTCAAGTTCACGTCTATATAATTTTGCAACATGATAACGATCAACAACAACTGGTACTTTATTTTTAAAAACTTCTTTCACAGCATTAATATAACCATTGTACATGTCTACACAAACAGTCTCTATGGTATCTATTAGTTTTGTTGGAATGCTCTTTAAAAACCCTACAATTGCAGCCTTTTCATGGCCTTTAAGCACAGCCAAAAGATTTATTTTACCATCAACGCGATTAGAAATTATGGTTACAAAATCTTTGTAGCCTTTTTTTAAAGAAATCTCATCAATACCAACTACTCCAAGAAAAGTTATATTTTCCCAATCAATATTTCCTGCGACTCTTCTTTCGACAACTCCAAGAATAGATTCTTCAGTGGTGCGTTCTTTAACTGCTACATCGGCTATGGTGCTATTAACTAATTCCATCAACAAGTGATTTTCATAAGCTGTAGTATGTGATCCGTTTGTACTATGCCAATATGGTTTTACCGTAGTCGTCGGATGATCTTTGCAGTCTTCACAAACATACCTGTTGGGACTATAAATGATAAATGTATTATCACCCAATACCGGAAGATGCTTTAATTTTCTTTCTCTGCCAGGTCCATGGCGCTTAAAGATTTCCTTTCCGCAGGTTCGACATGCAACACTATCTTCCGTGGTTTTGATCGTTATTAATATATCGCCAAACTTATCTTTTTCTGTCTTTATAATTTCCGTTTTTGGTAAATTTAGGTCTACGAGAAATACGCTCATGATATTTTATCTCCGATAAAAACTATAAAATACCAAACTTTAAGCGTTTTAGCAAAGCATCAAATTATGCTTATTTTTAAGGGGTCTGGGTTTCCACGGAAAGTACGGTAGAGCCAAAATTACTACTTTGACCACCAACCTCACCATGATCAATGCCTAAATATAATTCTTGTCCTATCTTGCCCAATACGACACATAGATCATTACGAATTAACCAACCACGCTCAGCTGAGAGCAAGTTTTCACCATCGAAACCACGTACGGTATAACGTCCCCCAATAGCAAAACGATCTTGCGGTATAAGCGGCGTTTGATTCCGCTGCCTTCGCCATACTCCCGTATAACGAAAGTGTTGTTTATTCAAGGCAAAAGGTAAATTCAATTGCACATCAGCCGAAATAATTTGGGGTCGTGAGGTGCCTTCATTAGAAGCTTCCTCAGGAGCAGGTAACGAGTTTAAAATTCCAGTGCCTTGTCGGTAGGAAAGGTTAGCTTCAAGAATACTTGCCCCGATAAATTCACGATGATTTATACCAAATTCCCAGCCTGCCATACGTCGATGTTGGTTTTCGATTTCAGTGTCAGAAATGAAGCTTCTGTAGGAGCGCTCCCATCCAGACAGCGATAATCTTATTTTACGCACTGCATTGCGATAAACTAACCGGGAAAGTTTAATCTCATTGTTATGACTCTCCCCGCTATAAATATAGACCATCTGATTACCAGCTATTGCTTGATGGTATCTACTGTTGTTGCTAGTAAATCCAAGCAGTCAGTAGTTAAATGGGATAGAATAGTGGATAGTATAACCACGTGTACCTCTCTTACTATATTCAGCACTTAAATTGTGAGCAAGATTAAAGTAAAACAGGTCATTTATTACTCCCAAATTATCACCAGAAAGAGTCAAGCTGCCTTGGTATTTGCCCGTAGCTTTGGCGCCTGCATCATCCGCGGATAAGCTTAATCGTAAGGGGAACTTTTGCTTTCGATGGATAACCAGATCACTTTCTCCTGGCTTTAGTTTTGATAGGGGATCGGTTGCTACAGCAGGTATAATCTGAATATCCGCATCTACTGTTGGTGGTCGTTTGTAATTTTCTAATGCTTGCTCAATATCGCGTAGGTTCAGAAGATCGCCCGTATAAGTTGGTACCGCATTCCATTTTGCGGAGTAATAGCTTTCGGCTTCTGATGCAAGCCCGATATTATGAATGAGCCCAGGAACCAAAGTGAGTTTTAGTGTTCCCGAAGATATATCTTGTGGCCCAGCTAATACTCGCGTGGTAACGTAACCGCGCTCTACAATAGAATTTTGTATACGGCGCATGACCAAATTAATACCGCGAGTGCCTAAACAACGTTTGATTGCCGGATCATTTTTACCATTATCTGTTTCATTGGCTGCTTCAAGTGCCCACTGAAACTCTTCCGCCATCTCTCCAACTAGCAAAATTCGTTCTATGTTAAAGCATGGTGATTCATTGATTGGTAATTTGTTTTGATCAATGGCCGATGGTGTTTGTTTTAAGAGCTTAATATCTGGTGTCTTTTCTTGCTGTTCTCGTAAAATTTGTTCCCGTTCCTGTTGGCGTAAAAACTCTTGATTAGCATCTGGAGGTAAAGCCACTGGGGCAGCATCCGCTCGGACTGCAAGCGCCAACAATAATACTAGCAGCCCCAATAAGCCGCCCTTTGCTTTTTTTAGTTTTTTGAAACACCAAAAATTGTTTAGTAAAATATACAAGCCCACCTTTTGAATTGTGGGTAGCTCGTTAAGTATAGCTAATTTTAGTATCATTGTATCTTTTTTTGCATTAATTCAGCACAATCTTAAGAGCAAACAGCGCTACTTTAAGCCAGATCTCAGCGGCCCCAAAAAAGGGTAATATTTTTTCGCAATTTAATAATACTGTGTTATAATCCCCGCCATTTGTAGTTTAATTAGTGGAAAAATCAAATGGTTAAGCAGCGTACGTTAAAAAATTTAATCCGTGCTACTGGGATTGGTGTCCATACCGGTAAAAAAATATATATAACATTAAGACCGGCTCCAGTTAATACCGGGGTGGTTTTTCGTCGAGTTGATTTAGATCCAGCGGTGGATATTCAAGCGGTGACAGAAAATGTTGGTGATACCACTCTTTCAACCTGCTTGGTAAAGGGGGATGCTCGGGTAGCGACAATTGAGCATTTAATGTCAGCTCTTGCTGGTTTAGGTATTGATAATGTGTATGTTGATATTAGTGCCCCGGAAATTCCTATTATGGATGGTAGCGCCGGCCCATTTGTTTTTCTGATTAGATCAGCCGGTATCGAAGAGCAAAATGCTTCTAAACGTTTTTTAAAAATAAAACGCAAAATCAAAGTTAAAGATGGCGATAAATGGGCATGTATAGCTCCCCACAATGGTTTCAAAGTTACTTTTACTATTGATTTTAATCATCCCGTGTTTCGAGATTTACCCCAGACGGCAACCATAGATTTTGCCCGCTCTTCTTTTACCAAAGAAGTGAGCAGAGCGAGAACTTTTGGGATGTTGTCAGATTATGAGCGTTTAAGGTCTGCTAACTTAGCTTTAGGAAGCAGCTTAGATAATGCTATTGTGGTCGATGAGTACCGAGTTATCAATGAAGATGGTTTACGTTGCAAAGATGAATTTGTAAAGCATAAGATGCTTGATGCTATTGGGGATTTGTATCTTGTGGGTTGTAGTGTTATTGGTGCTTTTAGTGGTTATAAGTCGGGGCACGCTTTAAATAATACTTTGCTAAAAACTTTGCTAGCAAACGAAGATGCTTGGGAAATGGTTACCTTTGAAGATGCTAAACAGGTACCTTTTAGTTTTATACCACTGAATGTTGCAGCGTAAGGCAGAAGTCCATGCGCTCTTTTTAAGATTATGTTCAGACTAGTAGAGATTTTGAGTAGACTCTAAGTATGTTTCCTGGTTTTTTCTCTAAGCTCGGCTATGGTTTTTTGCCATAATAGCTCGATATTATCTGAAAGTTTTTTTCTGGTACTTTTGGGTTTGGTAGTTGGAGTGTTTGGGGCAATAGTAGTGTAACGGACGCTAGTAATATTTTTAAATTCTGGTTGTACCCGTAGTTGTTTTATAATGTCAGGAATTGCGAAGCGGAGTCTGGTGGCAGCAGCAGCATTTGTAACCGTTACCGTAAGTTCTGAATTTTTGTAATTAGCAAAATGACAATGTTTGGCAAGATTGTTGTCAAGCGCAGTATGAAATACTACGGCAAGATCTTGCGAAGATTTGGCTTTATTAAGCAATTTAGCAAGCTCTGAGTTATTTTTTTTTAATATATCGGCAATGGTTTTCATTTAGGGTATTTTACGGCATAATGCCCCTATTTGCCAATTGAGGTGCATTATTTATGGTGATGAGAATACTACGTAAGGTATTTGGTACTCGTAATGAGCGCGTACTAAAGCGGCTTGCAAAAAATGTTGCAGTAATTAACAATTTTGAAGAGCAGACGCAAGCTTTGTCTGATGAACAGTTAAAAGCTAAAACTGTTGAGTTTCGTAAAAGGTTGCAAGATGGTGAGACCCTAAACATGGTGTTGCCTGAAGCTTTTGCGGTGGTACGCGAGGCTAGTGTGCGTACTCTAGGGTTGCGGCATTTTGACGTGCAGTTGATTGGCGGTATGGTATTGCATGAAGGAAGAATTTCCGAAATGCGCACCGGTGAAGGTAAAACTTTGGTGGCGACTCTCGCTGCTTATTTAAATGCCCTAACTGGTAAAGCGGTGCATATTATTACCGTTAACGATTACTTAGCTAAGCGTGATGCTGAGTGGATGAGTCCAATCTACAATTTCCTCGGTTTAAGTGTTGGAGTAATTGTCTCTGGTCAAAATCATAAAGAGAAGCAGGATGCTTATGCCAAAGATATTGTTTACGGCACTAATAATGAATTTGGCTTCGACTATTTGCGCGATAATATGGCGTTTAGTTTTGCTGACAAGGTTCAACGTGGTTTATATTTTGCTGTTATCGACGAAGTAGATTCTATTTTAATCGACGAAGCTCGCACCCCTTTGATTATTTCTGGGCCATCTGAAGACAGTTCTAATTTATATGTAGAGGTTAATAAACTAATCCCGCATCTAAGGAAACAGGCCAGGCCAGATAAAGGGGAAGATTTGATGCAACAGGTGGAACCGCTTAAACCAGAAGAAATTGGCGATTACACCTTGGATGAAAAGATGCGTCAAGCTCATTTTACTGAAACTGGTCATCAGCAGGTAGAGAATTTGTGTGTTAAAGCTGGGTTAGTTGGCGCTGGTGAAAGTTTGTATGATGCTAAGAATATTAAAATTATGCACCATCTTAACGCTGCTTTACGTGCTCATACTTTGTTTATCCGCGATGTAGATTATATAGTGAAAAATGGGGAGATAGTTATTGTTGATGAACATACCGGAAGAACGATGGAAGGACGTCGTTGGTCAGAAGGTTTACATCAAGCAGTAGAAGCTAAAGAAGGGGTGCAGATTCGAAACGAAAACCAAACTCTTGCTTCTATAACCTTCCAAAATTATTTCCGAATTTACGAAAAAATTTCTGGTATGACTGGTACTGCTGATACGGAAGCTTATGAATTTCAACAAATTTATGGTTTGGAGGTGGTAGTTGTTCCTACTCATATGTCAATGATTCGGAAAGATCTTCCTGATCAAATCTTTTTAACTACCAAAGAAAAATTTAAGGCAGTAATACGTGATATTAAAGAGCGCAGTAGTAAGGGGCAGCCAATTTTAGTTGGTACAGCTTCTATTGAGACCTCTGAAAAGGTGTCAAGACTTCTAGATAAAGAAGGGGTCATTCATCAAGTTTTAAATGCTAAACATCATGAGCGAGAAGCGAGAATCATTGCGCAAGCGGGACGTCCAGGAAATGTTACTATTGCCACCAACATGGCTGGTCGCGGGACCGATATTGTTTTGGGTGGTAGCCTAGATGCTGAGCTCAAAGATCTGGAAAATCCTTCAGCCGAAGAGATTGCTAAAATTAAAGAGCTGTGGCAGGTGCGTCATGATAAAGTGGTAACTGCTGGTGGTTTACATGTTATTGGTTCTGAACGCCATGAATCACGACGAATCGATAACCAGTTAAGGGGACGCTCTGGTCGACAAGGAGATTCGGGGTCATCCAGGTTTTATTTATCTTTAGAAGATAATTTATTACGTATTTTTGCTTCTGATCGCATTGCAACTATTATGAAAAAACTAGGTATGCAAGAAAACGAAGTGATTGAACACGGCCTAGTTACACGTGCGGTGGAAAACGCGCAACGGAAAGTAGAAGGGCATAACTTTGATATTCGTAAACATCTTTTGGAGTTTGACGATGTTGCCAACGAGCAGCGGAAAGTTATCTATAAACAGCGTGATGATTTAATGGCGGCAGTTGATATTGCTGAAACCATTGAGGCGATGCGGGGTGATGTTATTGTTTCAGTTATTGATACGTTTATCCCGCGGCAGAGTTTAGAAGAGCAGTGGGATGTTGGAGGTCTAGAGCTGAAGTTACGACAAGATTTTGGGGTTGAATTACCAATTAAGTTATGGTTGGCACAAGAAAGCGGTTTACATGAAGAGAATTTGCGCACGAAAATCCATGAAGAGATGACAAAAATTTACCGACAAAAGGAAGCGCAAATTGACCAAAAGGTGATGCGTGATATGGAGCGTTCCATTATGTTGCAGGTGTTAGATTCTCATTGGAAGGATCATCTGGCAGCTATGGATCATTTACGCGATGGCATTCACTTGCGTGGTTATGCCCAACAAAATCCTAAGCAAGAGTATAAGCGGGAATCGTTTTTGATGTTTACTCAGATGTTAGATAACGTTAAACATGATGTTATTCGTATGTTATATGCTATTCGAATTAGAACTGCGCAAGACGTAGAGGCGGCTGAAGAAGAGCGACGTAAAATTGCTGAAAAAGAGCAAGAGCGGATGAGCTGTATTCACGCAACCGCTAATGCTATGCCAACAGAAAATGAAGAGATGCCCGAAGAAGAATCTAAGCTTAACGATAGTAATATTCCCTATGTGCGAGAAGTAGCAAAGGTTGGTCGTAATGATCTATGCCCCTGCGGCTCCGGCAAAAAGTTTAAACAATGTCATGGGAAGTTGAACTAGTGGATGCGGGATACCAAAAAATTGCTGATAAATTTGAATTAACAAGCAAAGTTTGTGCTGTTGCAACTATTGCCGCCATAGTGCTTTCAACCACGGCTACTGCTATACTTTTTCATCTCACAATTTTGTTTGTTTTGCTGGCTGGGAACTGGAAAGAGAAATTCAATTTAATTGTGCGAAATCCCTTAGCTTTAGTATTTTCGCTTCTTTTCTTATTATCTTTGGTCGGAGCTACTTATTCTACTGCTCCAATGCATGATGTTTTAATGATGCTGCGTAAGTACGGCAAATATTTATTAGCAGTAATGTTTCTGCCATTGTTTGTCGAAGAAAAATGGCGTGACTATGCTATTTTTTCTTTTTTCTGGGCAATTGCCGCCACACTTTTAATTTCGTATTTAAGGGAATATGGATATTGGTATTGGTGGATAAATAATGGGGCTATAGAGGTTTTTAAAAACAGTATTGATTTTAATTTCTTGATGGCTTTTGCTGCTTATTTGTGCCTATTTAAAGTAGCAGCGACACGTGGGAGCCATCGCTTAGGGTGGGTCACATTTTTAATTATTATAGTTCATACGATTTTATTTCGCAGTCAAGGCAGGATAGGCTATTTCGTTTTTGCCGGGCTCATGATTTTATTTTTTTACCAAAAATTTCGGTGGCGTGGTTTTATTATCGCAGTTACAAGCGCGGCCTTGCTTTTTGGTCTAGCCTTTTCTTTTTCATCAATGTTTAAGGAGAGGATGAGTGCAGCGCTTAATGATATTAAAACTCATCAACAGAACGATAATACTTCTGTCGGTTTGCGCATGACATTTGCGATAAACGGGATGAAACTAATTAAAAACCATCCGATTTTTGGTACTGGTACTGGTAGTTATGTTAAGGAGTATGTTGCTATCACCTCTCTACCACCAGACGCCCCAGGCATCCTATCAAAGCCACATAATGAGTATATACATATTACAGTGCAATTTGGAATTTTAGGGCTGATAGTATTGTTAATATTTTTTGCGGTACCTTTGCGGTATAGCCAATTTTTGCCCGAAAGGGAAAAATATATAGCGCGGGGCATAGTTATTGGCCTGATGCTCGCATCTTTAGTAAACGCTAGTTTGCTAGATACAACTATACGGTATTGCTATATTTATTTCGCAGTATTAGCTTTTGCTGCATTGCCGCGGAGACATGGGCGAGTATAAACCGCTCTTCTTAAGTTAAAAGTCACCTATGATTGTGTGGTTGTTTGATTATGCTGTTGTTCTTCCGAGGGCAAATATAGCGCGCCGGTTTGACCACACCCGGTAATACCAGATAAAATACAACCGACAATTATAAAAAGTAGTGTTTTTTTTATCATGTTGGGCTCTTTATTATATGAGTGAATTGTAAATTATAAGTTTGGAAAAGTATACCCTACGTAAAATGAACTTATGCATTGTTGCCCTTATTTTCCGCGATCCTCATTTACGTAAAAGTAAACTTCGGTCGCGGAAAATAAGGGTGCCGCGCCTAAATTCATTTTACGTAAGATC
>JAJXWM010000056.1 GCA_021781615.1 Pseudomonadota bacterium | reverse complement strand
CTCCTGTAACACTCGACTTCGATTCACTGATTTCCTCTCGTTTTTAGAAAATCAGTACCTTATCAAAATCGGACAACTCGCGTGTTACTTAAACCGGACAACTGGCATGTTACCAACAAAGAAATCCTGTTCACCTTGACGCTGTTGAATTATAATGGCACTATATTCAACGTGATATAGGATAAATTTATATGAAAGTAAAAGATTTTTTTAATAAAACTATATTGACTATAGCTTGTTTAGTTACACTAAGTTATGGTCAGTATGGCTATGCGACTTATGATACTAAATGGGCTGGACAGGGTTTCGTAAATTTTATATTCAGTGATAACATTAACGATGAAGATATAGCGTGTTTAGAAAAATTACTGAGATTAAGACAAGAAATTTTATCATTAATAATACGTCTTGATAACAAAACAACGATAGAAGGAAAAATCAGGAAAAAACTTGCTACAATAATAAAACGCGAATTTAAAGGTACAATATACATAGACCTACATGGAGGTAATCTTGATTTTGATACCTTCGACATGTTTATGTATTTTTTTGAATATATGTATAAAAAACATGGTATAACAATTTATTTAACTGGCGCAATAATTCCAAGCCTGGACCAAACCACTATTGTCAAATGGTTTAAAAGAAACGGCCTGAGAATAGGCAAAGTTGTTACTTTCGATGATGTTTTTTTGAACGAGGTATTGTCAAGTTATATAGAACTGGTATTAGCATGTCCTGATAGCAAATCTAGGCTATCTTTTGTTAATCAATATGTTGAGTGTTCATTGTTTTTGACTGGATTACAAGCAAGGTGTGGTGGATGTCCATCACTTCAAACCCACGACTTGCCTCCCGATTTAGCTAAAAAGATTCTTGAAAAGTATATTAAACCAACTTACCTAGATTACCGCGGTAATACAGCAGGCTTATTACACCGGGCTTTAGCGCAATTAGTAACAGTTTTTGAACCTATGACTGACACTGATGCCGCCACTGATGGAGCAGCTGCTCCATCAGCAACACCCTATCAAGGTACGCAAGAACAACAGCCCACTGAAGAAGAACGAACAGATATAGCATGGTTATCGTCATTTATTAGTAGTTGCACCATATTATAATTATGATTGGTTTTCATAGAAGTATCGTATATAGATTATAGCGTTATTTCTCTTGCACCAGAAGGATCGACTTCTCTTTCGCTGCTAACCTTGGAAAGATTAGTAGTCCGAGGTAGGCGTGCGTGTGAAGAGCGTAGTTATTTCTCCTGACTTCCGCACTTTTCAGGTAATAATTTTTTCTGATTTTTTTAACCCACTGAGTTTTCTAACTATAAATTTTGCAAAGTAAATTTCGACCAATGTTGTGCCTAGTTGAATAATATAACTTGGCATTCGCTTAGCTTTGTTGGTGATTGGTATTCATAAGCTAAAATGTAAATAAACAGGATCAAGTCCCAACAACTGACAACGAATAAACAGGGTCAAGTCCCAACCATATCATACCCCACAAGTTAAACTAAAAACTTTCCAATTAATCAAGGAATTGATTAAAATCTTGCTTTCTCCACTTATGAGAGGGCAAGAAATATGGATTGGATTATAGAAGAATTAGCTAACTTATCTTTAGGTGATAAAAGATTAAACAGTCGAGCCTGTAAACTATTGTCCCCATTAAGCCACAACCCAACAGATAGCATTCCAGTGGCGTGTTCAGGTGCTGGTGAAACAAAAGCAGCTTATAGATTTTTTGATAATGATCATGTTAGTGCGGAAAAAATTCAAGAAAGTCATTATGAAGCAACGCTAGCTCGTATGGCCCAACATGATGTGGTTTTGATTCCGCAAGATACGACGGTATTAAATTTTAGTAGTCAGTATAAATGCCAAGATGCTGGACCAACAACGAAAGATTCGAGACATGGAATTTATCTACATAATACCATTGCTGTTGCACCAGAGAAAATTAGTTTAGGGCATTTATCAAGTAAGCAATGGCATCGAGAAGGGTTACAAAACATAACGAAACGGCAAAGGACCAAGAAAAACTATTTAACTCCAATAGAGGAGAAAGAAAGTTATCGGTGGTTAGAGAATTATCAGCGAGCCAATGGATATGCCAAAAAGTTACCCCACACAACCATTGTGAGCATTGCTGATCGTGAAGGTGATATTTACAACATATATGAAGAGGCGCAAGAAGTTTTTGGTAATGAAGGATCGAAGGCCCATTATTTAATAAGAGCAAGAACTGATAGAAGAGTTTGTACAGAAGAAGGAAAGCGGACAGATTATAAAATTAAGTCAGCTTTGAGAAATCAGGAGCCGTTAGGAACTTTTACTCTTGAACTTCCAGGGACAAAGAAAAGGAAAGGTCGGTCAGCAAAATTAGCGATTTATGCGCAGAGAATTTACCTTAGTTTGCCCGACAAACAAAAAAAGAAAGATGGTTATAAGCCAGTGCAAATAACTGCGATTTTATGTATAGAGCTTAAGCCGCCAAAAAACGCTGAAGCAATTGAATGGTTATTAATTACAGATTTATCAGCGACCACCTTCGAAGAGGCGTATGAGAAAATTCAATGGTACACCTGTCGATGGCAAATTGAGTTATTTTTTAAGGTATTAAAAAGTGAATGCACAATTGAGAAACCCCAGTTAACCGAAAAAAAATTTTAGCGCATGCTTAAGTTTTTATATGATAATTGCATGGCGAATATTGTATATGGTGGCGATAGGGCGTTATTGCCCAGATATATCCTGTGAATGCGTATTTAGCACAGAGGAGTGGCAAACCACCTATATAATTGGTTATAGAAAGAAACCACCAAAAGTTCCACCAAGGTTAAATGAAATGATAAGGATGGTGGCATCATTAGGAGGATACATTAATAAAAAATCCAGTCCTGAGCCGGGTGTTAAAACCATGTGGATTGGACTTAGAAACATGCAGGAACATCTAAAGGCCAGAGAAGCATTTGAAGCAGTTTATGGAATAACTTGTGGGGTATGATATGGACCAGGACTTGACCCTTGGCACAAAATTTGCAGCTAGTGAGTATAGAGGCGAATAGGTAAGCTTGGGTTGGGTTTGGTGGCGAAAAAGCTATTGCTCAATCAAACCAAAACGAGCATAATTCAAAAAATGCCTGGTTATATAAGATGATTTAAGGTCGATTGTCACAGAAAAAGGCTGTTGGCTAACCAATACAAGAGAATACGAAAACATGAAATCAAGCAAGTTAAAGAATAGATTTAAGGTTGTCAGCGATGCGTGGCATTTAGCAAAACCTTATTGGACTGGTTCTGAAAAGGGTAAAGCCATTTCGTTGTTAATCGCTATTATTGTTTTTTCTCTTTTAGAAGTTTACATGTCTGTTAGGCTGAACAAGTGGAATGTGGGTTTTTATAATGCCATTCAAAATTTTGACAAACCTGGTTTTCTGAAAGCGCTGTATTTATTTTCTATTCTTATATTTAGCTATATTTCAGTCATTGTAATTGGGTTTTATTTTAGTTCAATTTTAGATGTTAGGTGGCGTAAATGGTTAACCAACTTTTATATTAATGATTGGTTTGGCAGCAAAACATATTACAGATCTCGATTCACCGATACTTATTTAGACAATCCCGATCAACGTATTAGTGAAGATATTCGAGAGTTCGTCCAATTAAGTCATAGTTTGTTTTTTGGAATTTTTAAATCTGTAATAACATTAGCCTCGTTCGCAATTATATTGTGGGGATTATCAGGCAATTTTAAGTTCATTTTATTTAACCACAAATTTAATATTCCAGGATATATGGTTTGGCTGGCAGTATTATATGCGTTTATCGGAACTTACATTATGTTTAAAATAGGGAGGCCGTTAATAAAATTAAATTATCAACAACAAATGTATGAGGCTGATTTTCGTTATAACCTTGTAAGAGTAAGAGAATACGCAGAACATGTGGCATCATATAATGGAGATGAAATAGAAAAGAAAATAATTAAGAAAGATTTTGATAATATTGTGAGTAACTTTATACAAACTCTTAAGCGTAATATAAAAATTTCCTTGTTTGAGATTTTTTATGCGCAAATCTCAAACATTGTGCCTTTCTTAATTGCTGGTGGAAGATATTTTTCCAAAGAGATAGCCTTCGGAAGTCTGATGCAAATTGGTTCTGCATTTGGTTCAGTTCAATCCTCAATTTCATATTTTATTTTCTCATACAAAATGTTTGCCGCTTTGCGAGCAGTTATGGATCGTTTGCTAGGCTTTAAACAAACCATTGAAGATGTGGGCTTATTACCAGATGTGCCGATTATTTCTCATGATAAAAATTATATCGAAGTTAAAAACTTACAAATTAAATTACCTGACGGTCAATCGCTAATTGATAATTTTTCGCTAACTTTGCATGAGGGCGAACGATTGTTAATTCAAGGGTCATCTGGAGCCGGTAAAACCATTTTGTTAAAAGCGCTTAATGGTTTATGGCCTTATGTTTCAGGTGAAATACATAAAAATTTGTCTTCAAGTTCCTTGTTTATTTCGCAAAAACCATATTTACCTAGAACCAATTTAAAAGAAGCTATTTGTTATCCCAAATTTGTAAATTTGCCGAGCGACAATGAGGTCGTTCAAATACTTAATCAATGTGGTTTAGGTAATTTGACTGAAAAGTTGTACGAAATAAAAAATTGGGACAATTATTTATCGCTCGGTGAGCAACAAAAGATCGCATTTTGCAGAGTTATAATTAATAAACCCGATGTTCTTTATCTCGATGAAATCACTTCAGCGTTAGATGAAAAAGCGGAAAGCTACTTATATGGTGAAATAATCAAACTTCTTCCTAATAGCTTAATTATAAGTATAGGACACCGTTCTACTTTGGTTGCGCTACATACTAAAGTTATTAATGTGACTGATCATGCTCTTTTTAAAAATATGAATTAGCAAAAGATGTGGGGATCCACCAGGGCCTGGCACCATTGTCTTGGTGCCGAAAAAAACGCTGCTGCAACCCTTATTTGGAAATCCTTATGCCTCGTTGCTTCATCAGTTTACATAACCGTTCTAGACTTATCATCGGATCCAACAAACATCCTGACACCAAGGCTTCTACAAATACCTTAGGCATATCAGTTTCTGTATTTTAGGAAAGAGCTATAAATGGATCAAGACCAAAGGCATAAAATATCAAGAATTTTATTGGCAAACTGGTTATGGTGCATTTTCAGTCAGCTCTAGTCACAGAGATATTGTTTGTAATTATGTTAGCAATCAAAAACAGCATCATCAAAAAAGAACATTTATGGAGGAATTTCATGGTTTATTAAAAAAACA
>JAJXWM010000025.1 GCA_021781615.1 Pseudomonadota bacterium | reverse complement strand
TTTAACGCCGTCGTACCTGTACCTTGTAACTGTAAATCACCAATATTGTTTACCGCCGCTAATCTGATATCTCCAGTACCACTCTGTAAATTAACATTTTGACTGGCGCCAGTAAGATTACCAGTAAATTGGATTTGGTTATTGGTAGCGCTAAATGTCGTCGGGCTGCTGCCACCTAAAACGACATTGCCACTATATGTTTGCGCACCTACGGTATTAACTGTATTGGTATTAATATTAGTATTACCAGCAGAGGTGACATCCAAAGAATTTAGCTTGGCAGTAACACCCACTCCACCACCAAATGTTATATCCCCAGCTGAAGTAATAGTTAAATCAGCGCCTCCATCGATAGCACTTGCAAACGTTACATTTCCGCCACCTGTTGTCGTTATGCTCAATACGTTAAACGCACTTGTGCCTGACCCTCCTACTGCCCCATTAAACAATACAGTCCCGCCAGCATTAATAGTCAAATTATGATTGCCGGTAGTGCTAACTGGCCCACTAAAAGTTATTCCTGCTCCAGCAGCAGCTAGCCTGGTATTTGCTTCCAAAATTACCGCACTAGAATATGATTGGCTGCTCACTGTATTAATAACCGTGCCAACATTTTGAATATGAACTTCTCCACCATAGGTGGCCAAACTTCTAACTGGAATAGTATCCGTACCAATATTGGCTCCAATGTAAATTTTTCCACCAACACCGGCGCCAGTGTATAGTACTAAATCCAGATGCTGCCCGGTTATGGCAGATTGAATATTTATATCAGCCGGAGAACCTGCGTTGCTAGTGGTATAGAGAGTCAACGTACGATCGGTAGTTCCCGCATAATCTATATTAGAATTAGAGCTTAAGTTAATACTGCCATTAGTAGTAACGTTAACACTTGCTGCATTCAAAGCAGCTACGATACTATCAGCATATAGAATCGAGACATCTGCATCGGCGGCCCAAATATAAGGATCACTAGTATTAGTCCAAGTACCATTTTCAGCCGGAGGCGGACTACCTGACACTATAGTCACATTAAACGGATCCAATAACCAAGTACCTACCTTGCCAAATGCAGCGCTAACATCAACAAATGCCCCGCTAACATCTAACCAATTTTTACTTGAGGTCTCAACAAAACCACCATTACCACCATCAGGCCCACCTTTAGCACTAGCTGTGCCATAGAAACGTGTAGCTTGATCGGACCACACCCATATTGAGCCGCCTTTCCCATATTTAGTAGCATCAGCCATGATGTTAACGTCTGGACCAACATAAGTTGCCTTTGCTACCGGAACCACACTGCCATCAATAAAATCAGCGCCAATTAATACATTGCCACCACCCGCCATGCCAGAAACATCAACCATAGCGTTATCGAATAATCCAACTTTTTCTCCCTGAATTTTTACCGTACCACCGCTCTCTCCTGGGTTTTCTCCACGCGCTAAAATCTTCCCGGTTACAGCTACCACTCCTTTTTCCCCTCCAGATAAAATAATGCTGCCACCTTGGGAAAAAATAGTATCGGCTTCAATAATGCCACTCATGTTAATCGCTTGATCTACCACACTCTTAGCAGTGTTGGCAGCAAGCAGCACCTTACCACCAGGCGCTGTAATTCTTCCACTCTGTACTATGGCAGTATCTAGACTCGCCCCAACATCAGAAGGAATGGCAAACTGTATTAATCGATCACCATAAAAATCTAAAGCATATGAACTATTGGCTGGACTAGAACCTAAAACTACCTTTCCTAGAGTAGCTTCAATAACTCCAAGATTTTCAACCCGGGGAGATATTAGAAACACCAAACCCTTGTTGGCGGCATTGATATATCCTTGATTAACAATTTTTATATTGCCATTCGGTCCTTGTAAAAAGCGATAATTTCCCGATAAAAAATTCTCATTAGTAATATTAGCTGTAGACGCGACAAGACCTGCTACATCAACCCTAGCATTAGGGCCAAAAAAAACACCAGCAGGATTAAGTAACCAGATCTGTCCGGTAGCAGTAAGTTGTCCAAGAATTGAAGAAAGATCACCGCCGATAACACGATTAAGAGTAATCGCAGTAACTCCCGGTTGCGCAAAATGGGTATGTTCTGTCGCTCCAATACTAAAACTTTGCCAATCGATTATTCCCTTATCAGTTTTCTGAACAATTAACGTATCGACATTATTAGCTTTATCAGTCGTTATAGTTATATCACCAGATTTAACTTCTCCACCTTGTGGAGCAGCAATTATTGATGTAAAAAAGATAGTTATCCATGTCCCAAATAGGACTGCCAAACAAACTTTATAGAACATCTTTGACTTCAACATAAATCATTTCCCTGATGTAGTCGGTTGGTCATTTACATTTTTAATCCTAAACTGTAAAACAACCTCCATCCTTTACCATTAACCCCTGAACTCACTTGCGTATCGACAGGCGTTGTCAATGGCTTGGTAAGTTCTATATTACCATAAAAATGGTTATCAAAGGTAGTGCGTAAACCTCCACCTAAACAACTACCGCTATTTTTGACCTCGTCAACCCCAACACTCCACATAACACCAATATCGTAAAACGTATAGCATTGAATTTGCTGCAAAAATCTTAAATTTGGGTAGGTATTAGCCCTTAATTCTATTTTACCCACAATTCCTGAATCACCAGCAATTTCAGATGGATCATAGGCTCTACCAAATTGCTGACCACCAAAAGCGAATTCTTTGGCAGATAACATTTGTTGATTAAACGACCATTGCCCACTTCCAGCCAACAGCAAAACAAAGCGATCACCCAAAGATTGATACCGCGAAACATTGGCAGCGGTTTTTAGATAATCACTACGCCCCTTAGGTCTTGATAGTGGTGGTACCTGATTAAATGGACTGTGAACCAACCCTTTGGATATCTCAAATCCAATTAAATTACCGCCCTTGTATTCGTCGATGAAATCGTATGAGGCTCCAAATTTAAGAGAACGGATCTGATCCTTAAATACAGTACTCTCTTTAAAGTGAGTATAGGTATCTAACCACTCAAACTCGCCATATACCCAAACATTCTTGGTTCGAGACCTTAATAATGGGTATTCAATCTCGATATTCCAAGTTTTACTGCGACCAACTATATCCAGTTCCTTTATAGAATATCCAGGGTTAGTTTCAGTAAAATTACCTTCAAAATTTACCCGCCAACCATTTATACCAAGTGGAAATCCATAAAGTACCTGGATACAACGTAATTCACTGTGAGTCGGAGTATCAACTGTTTGTAAAGATAGGTTATCAGCACCGACTATAAAATCTCGAACCGAAACCATACCTATAGCTTCATCTGGACCCATATATAATGTACCACGATTATCATAAGAAAAATTAGCCTCTGCTCTTTTTTGCTCAATAACAAAAGTCAATTCTGCCGCACCAAGATTGTTACTTGCTGGTGATAAAACTGTCTTAGCTGTTAATCCCGGCACATCATTCAACATAAGAACGTAACGCTCTAGTTTATTTATTTGTAAGGGGCGCATTTGCTTGATTTTTTCGCCACATTTATTGATGTCGGCACGTATTTTGCTACTAACATCCCCTTCGATATAAATTTCGGAGATATAACCCTCGATTACTTGAATGTCGACCTCTCCTGCCTTAATCTCTTGCGCAGGTACAATAGCTCTCGAAAGCATATAACCATCTTTTCGATAACGAGCGGTAATATCATTAGCTATATTTTGTAAATCCTGAAAGGAAATGTCTTTATTTAAATATGGTTTATAGTACTGAACCAACTCCCCCTTTTTATACACAGTAATACCATCGATGATAATTTTAGTAAGTTTAAATTTAATAACCGGTAGGGTTTCTACTGCCGGCTTGGATGGCGGCTCACGCACCTCAACTTTATTAATTTTTTCTCGTGGTTGCGGCTTAACATAGCTACCGGTACCAGCTTCTTCAGGAGGAGCCATTCTTTCTTTAAGGCGAGCAGGATCAAACTTGGGATAATCTTGAGGAGCAATACCAGAAATAGGGTCGGCTACAACCGATTGAAAATATAACAGTAAAAAAACAGGCAGCACGATACTTAGTAACCATCTTGGTTTACTAAGACTAATTTTTATCACGGTACAAAAAAAATCATTCACTTTCATACCACTATCTATCCTATTGTTAAAAATGGAATTACCGCAAAAAATACCCTAACTCCAGCTAGGTCACATTTTACCATTTTTTATTATTCATACCAATTAAGATTTATGATATAAAAGATTTTTTCTACATTACTTACCCGGAGCATGACTTTCTTTGCTCTCTTCTCTGGGCGTACCCGACCAAACTTTCCGCCAAAGATATTTGGCGGTACTTTCTGCACCTGTTATTATCGTATTAGCAATCATTGAATCTACAACCGCATGGGTGGTTGCTTCACAAACACTATCCTCAGAGGCATAGCCTGCCGATTGCCTCAAAGCTTGCACTCCTTGTGTCAATAACATTCTTGCCGTAACATCTGCTGCACTAACAAGCCCACGACCTAAATATTTTCCCCACCTATAAACAATACCTTCATCTACCTCTTTCATTTTAGCTTCAATTTGTGCTTGCGAACTAGCTTTGTATTCAGTTGCGACTCCTTTAGCTGTTTCATATAAAAATCTACCAGAAGCTGGCAAAGTCGCATATGCCAATAGTTGAATAGCTAAGCTGGTACTTTCAGAGAGGATTTTTTTAGTAAAATTAGCTTCGTCACCAGGCTTCACTGCAGCGCCAAGTACTCCAGCTAATAATGCAGCAGGAACAAAAATATAACCGTTCTCTTTTAAGTTAACCAACAATCCTGACATTGTTGTAAGACCATAATCACCTTCCTGCACTCGATAATCGTCCTTCTCCAAGTGGTCCAAATCTATTATATATCCTCCTTTTCCTTGACTTGCCTGAGCACGCAATTGATCAATTTGTTCTTTTGTAAATTTACCACCACCTGCTCGACTTACGCCGGGAAGATGTCCCCACACTTCTCTTATATCTCCAATAATTGGTGTTTTATCTTCACCTACTTCAGCAAGCTGGAAAGGAGTGGGAGTAAGGCCCTGTAAATCATCTGACACTGCTTGGTGCACCGAGCTATATACAAAAGGTGAAAAAGCATCACTGTGAGGTGTATTTACAAAAAGGGGGTTAGGATCAACGAGGTGCTCCGTGGTAAAAATAAGATTTCTTCCTTTATCAGCCAGTTCACCTAAGGAGGGCCACGCACCTTTATTATCTTTAAGAAATTCAGAAAGCTCAGCCCCAGTAAAAATTTTTTGTTCCCCAAATGTATCTGTTAAAAGTTTGGCAAGACCAGTACCAGTTTTGTCAGCAAGATGATCTTCTAGCTTAACCATTACTACTTCATTAGGGTTCCATTGTATAAAAGATCCGATCTCTCCTAAAGCGTCAGATAGCTTTCTGTTAGCACCAAACAATAGATCTAAACCTGACCAAACACTAGCATTACAAACACGATGACATAAAAGTAACTTACCATCTACTTCATGTACATCCAGCTCAAAAGCTCTAACCCCTTTAGCAAGCATTTCTGTAAGGGTTAAGCTTTGGTTAGGTAATATACTTGTCGCACCGGTGCCTACAAGATTATAGGCATTATGAGCTAAAAAAACAGCGGCTTGATTAAGTGGCTTATCATAATCTGGCCTGAAATCAGAAACCCCACCTACTTCAAATTGTGTCAAGGGTTTAAGCAGGTCTGCTAATAATGTTGTTGTTGCATTTACACCGTCTAGCTTTTTGTCAAGATCGTCAAGAAACGTTATAACCCCCTTTAACGCCTGCTTTTCTACCATCTCGCCCTTTATCCATTCTGGCCTTCTATCTACTGCTGCAGGGATATCCATAATCACCTTCCTTTTTTGTAGTCACATAAGCTCTGTATTTAAACCAACCATATAATCCTGAAACTAAAAAATACAAAAAAAGCAATTTGTTGACTGCGCCAGGGTATGAACCCCAGGCCAGTCCGAGGGAGAGCTAAGCTTATCTCCCTTGGCAATCACTCATCGCTTTGTCCCCGCACAAAAACCGCAGGAAATAAATTTAAATTATCTAAATAATAGCAGTAAAGCTCTTAGATTTCAAGGTACAGTGATCGCCTCTTAATTAAGATTTATGATGCAAAAGAAGCTTTTTTATAGCCTCTAATAATAGTGGCGCACCAAGATTACCAACCACCGATATCCATACTCTTTGAGGTAAACCGCTAGCATCATAATCTATTCGTGGCGAGAAATCCGACAATAAATCAATTTTGTTTAAAACTTGCAGTTCGGGAACATTATTCGCTCCGATATCCTCAAGAACTTTATTTACCACCTCAATTTTTGCATTTTTCTCTGGATCACTGGCATCAATTACATGTAGCAACAAATCAGCCTCTTTTGTTTCTTCTAAGGTGGCATGAAAAGCGTCGATCAGTTCATGAGGTAACTCACGGATAAAACCAACCGTATCAGCAACTATTATGGCACCAAAATCTGGTAAATATACGCGCCGTAAAAGTGGATCTAAGGTAGTAAATACTAAATCGGCCACATCAGTACTAGTGGTAGACACTAGCTTATTAAATAAGCTTGATTTACCGGCATTGGTATAACCAACCAAAGCAATAGTAGGAACGCTTGCCCGTTTACGAGCACGACGATTTTGTGCCCGCTGCTTTTCTAACTTTTCTAACCGTTTTTTTAAACCAGCAACTTTTTGCCGTAATATTCGCCGATCCACTTCTAATTGCGTTTCTCCAGGTCCGCCACGTAAACCAATCCCCCCTCTTTGCCTCTCTAAATGCGTCCAACCGCGCACCAAACGTGTAGACAAATGCTCAAGCCGCGCCAGTTCAACCTGTAATTTACCTTCAAAACTGCGCGCCCGTTTAGCAAAAATATCTAGAATTATTTTAGTTCGATCTAAAATGGGGCGCTGGAAAGTTTTCTCTAAATTACGTTCTTGAGCTGGCGAAAGCTGATGACTAAACATCACCACATCGGCCGCAGACGATAATACTTGGGAATGAATCTCAGCAACCTTACCTTGCCCAATAAAATATTTCGGGTCGGGAGCATCACGCCGACAAATAACCTCTGCGATAATTTCTGCCCCAAGAGAAATGGCTAAGCCACGAAATTCTGCCAAATTTTGTTCTGAGAATGCAGATTTTGTCAGGTTTACATGAACCAGAAGCGCTTTTGGTTTTATAATAATTAATTCCTCTAGTGTTTTTACAATAACGTAATTTAAACAATTAGTGAACCTTACTCTATCCCATCTTCACGCTTTGGGAAAAATGTTTACCCAAGAGTTTGACGCAGCAATAGAGTACAATGACAGCCTGATTTTATAGCATTCATCTTCAGTTCAGTTTTTAACGCAGTTCAAAATCGATCTCTTTTTCTTCGACATCAACTCGTACTACCAAGACCTTAACTGCATCACCAAGCCGATATACTGTGCCACTGCGTTTACCAACCAACCTTTGATGGAGCGGATCAAATTTATAATAATCTTTCTTGAGCGAGGTAATATGCACCAATCCTTCAACAAAAATATCTTTAAGCTCAACAAATATACCAAAACTAGTGACTCCAGATATGATACCAGAAAAAATCTTACCTAACTTATCGCGCATAAATTCACATTTATGCCACATATAAACATCACGACTAGCGTCATCGGCACGCCTTTCAGTTAGCGAACAATGATTACCAAAACCTTGCATCATCGCCTTGGTATAACCATAATCTTTCGATTTTTCATGATGTAATAAATGCTTAATCGAGCGGTGATTAATTAAGTCGGGATAACGCCTAATGGGCGAAGTAAAATGCGCATAAGCCTCATAAGCCAAACCAAAATGACCAATATTTTCAGCCGTATAAACCGCCTGGCGCATTGAACGTAATAACACCGTTTGCACCAAATGCTCATCCGGACGCCCGACTATCTTAACCAACAACTCAGCATAATGACTAGATTTTGGTTTATCACCACCTTTAAGGTCTAAACCAAGTGGCCGAAGAAAAGCACGTAAATTTGATAACTTTGTCTGATCCGGCCCTTCATGTACGCGATAAAGCGCGGGGATTTTCCCTTGTAATAAAAACTCTGAAGTACAAACATTAGCAGCCAACATGCATTCTTCAATCATGCCATGCACATAATGATGCTGTATGGGTTTGATCTGCTGAACTTTATTGTGGTCATCAAAAATAATTTGAGCTTCAACACGAGAAAAATCTAAAGCGCCACGAATTTTACGTTGTTTTAATAGCGCCAAATAAAGTGCACGCAACTCTTGCAACTGCGGCAATAAAACAGAAGCTTTCTTGGTTTTATTTTCAAGAAGATTATAAACCTCGTCGTAGGTAAGCCGGGCATGAGATTTGATCGTTGCTTCATAAAACTTATAACTGGTGATTTTACCTATATTAGTAACCTGCATCTCACATACCATCACCAAACGATCAACGTGAGGCTTTAATGAACAAAGCTCATTAGATAATACCTCAGGTAACATCGGAATTACATGCTTAGGAAAGTATACTGAGTTACCACGCTTTAAAGCCTCTTGGTCTAAAGCCGTTTCAAAACCAACATATTGGCTAACATCAGCAATTGCTACATATAAGGTCCAACCACCTTTAGCATGGCGTTTTGAATAAACCGCATCATCAAAATCTTTAGCATCTTCGCCGTCGATGGTTACAAAAGGTAAATGTTGCAACTCTATCCGCTTACTTTTTCTATCTCTAATGCTGTGGCTATTAATTTTATCCGCTTCCTCAAGCACTTCACTTGGCCACACCTCTGGCAAGCCATGCGCATTAACTGCCACTTCAATTTCTAAACCAGGACCAATAGTTTTACCTAAAATCTTTACTACTTGGGCCGTAGCACCGCTATGCACAGTTGGATAACTAGTAATTTTAGCTGTAACAAATTGCCCTTGTTTGGCACCCCCCTCTTTTCCACGAGGAATTATAATATCCTGAGAAATATTTTTATTAGCAGGAATAACAAAATTCACTCCTTTCTCAGCAAAAAAACGACCTACCACTTGGGTAAAACCGCGCTCTAAAACTTCAGCAACAATCCCTTCTCGCTTACCCTGCCCTACAGAAATCACACTAGCTAAAACTTGATCCCCAGGAAAAAGAAGGCGCACTTGTCTAGGACTTAAAAATAGGTCACCACTACCATCTTCAGGAACTAAAAAACCATAACCATCTTTATGACAAATTACATAACCCCGGATCATATCCATCTGCTTAACTAAAGCATAACGACCTTTACGATCGACCAATAATTGGCCATCGCGGATCATGGCGTTTATACGTCGGCGCAAAGCCTCTCCCGCTTTTTTTCCTTTTAATTTAAGCGCCTTAAGTAGACCAGCATATCTTTCAGGCGCACTCGCTTTTTCAAGATATTGAATAATAAACTCTCGACTAGGAATAGGGTTTTCATACTTAGCCGCTTCGCGACTAAAAAATGGATCTTGGTTTTTTTTAGATTTTGTCATACTTTGAACTTTCTTAGATTTTGTCATATTAACGCGATTGTAGCATATTTTACGGGATAGTGCTTGGGATTGTTGCAATCAGGATTTAATTATTAGATTTAACATTAACGCGATACTAGCCCAGTTCTCGTGGTTGGGTATTGAGCTACATCAAACCATACAAAAGTTTTATCTCTTCATCCCAAATTAAGGGGTCGATAGTTTCTAGAATCAAAGGGATCCCATCAAACCGAGGATCTTGCATCAAAAATTTAAATGGCTCTAAACCTATTTTTCCTTTACCGATTGAATCATGCCGATCGACCAAAGAACCCAGATCATTCTTGCTATCATTTAGATGCATCCCTTTGAGATATTTAAACCCAACAATACTACCAAACTGATGCCAAACTTGTTCGTAACTTTTTTTGGTACGAAAATCATAACCCGATTCAAACAAATGGCAAGTATCGATACACACCCCAATCCTATTTTTATCGCTTACTTCATTAACCAAATACCCTAAATGCTCGAACCTATATCCTAAGTTACTGCCTTGTCCAGCAGTATTCTCAATTAATAGTGTTACCTTATCGGTAGCAGCAATAGCCTCATTAAGCGATGCAAAGATGTGATTTAAACAGGCGGCTTCGGTAATAACCCTTAAATGACTGCCAGGATGAACGACGATTTTTTCGATACCTAGTTGCTCACATCTTTTAATCTCATCGATTAAAGCGTGGATAGATTGCGCTCTATTTTCTTCATCATGATGCCCAAGATTAATTAAATAACTGCTATGAGCTAAGATGTTGGTAGAGGAAATTTCACTTGCCTTAAGATTAGTTTTGAATTTATCAATATCTTCGGCAGTATATGGATTACCAACCCATCTTTTTTGATTTTTAGTAAAACAGGCAAAAGCTTTGGCGCCTATTGTTTTAGCTCGTAGTGGCGCATTAAAAACTCCTCCCTCAATACTAACATGCGCCCCAACATATTTACTCATAAACCAATCTCATCAGCAGCAACAAGATCTGGGGAAACAGCAAGACCAGCTTCTTCGGCTGCCTTAGCTGCTTTATTTTTCATCTCTTTATTGATTTCGTAATAAGCAATCAGAAGAGCACTAGGAATAATTAAACTTGCACCAACAACTGTAGAAACTTTAATAATTTCTGAAAATAAAACGTATCCCATACCTATAGAGAACAATAACTCAATATATTTATATGGAGCAATAGACGAGATCTCGGTAGCACGTGCTGCTTTTAAAATACAGTATAAGATTGAAACTCCGGCGGTTCCTGAAAGAGACAAACAAAACAACTCGCGTAATCCCAATGATTTCCACACAAAAAGCGCCGGGATAAAACTAATTAGCGCCGTTCCTAGATAAAAATAAAATAGTAAAGAAAAAATATTCTCCGAAGCAACCATTTTTTTATTAATAACATCGCTCATCGCAAACAGCATCGCTCCAAAAAATAAAAATAGTATTCCGGTATGCAAAGAAAACATTCCTGACGGCTGACTATTTCCTTGCCCCTCAAAAAAAGCGATAATAATTACACCTAAAAATCCTGCCAACACTGATAGAACCCTATGCCAATCCGACTTTTCTCCTAAAAAAATGTAAGCCAGCGGCAAAACTAGCAAAGGACAAGCAAAAGAAATAGTAGTAATTGAGGGAAGACTAGTTTGACTAGCACCAAAAACCCAGCAAGCGATAGCACCAAATCCTATGATAATCCTTATCAAATGATCTCGCTTATTTTTTATGTAAAAAGAAGATTTGCCTTTATATAGCAAAAAAGGCAAAAGGATAATGGTTCCAAAAAACAAGCGGAAAAATGTAAATTGCATGGCTGGTAGGTCATTACCAACTAACCTAATGGAAATATCACCTAAGTTACTGAAAAAACTAGCACAAATCGTCCAAAATATACCTTGAAAATGACCTTTGTCATTTATCCACGAACCTAAGCTATTTGTTTTTGTCTGCATCCTAGAAAATACCCCCCGCTTCTTTAAGTTTAGCACATAATAAAATTAACGGCGGGTAAGATAGCATATAGACTAATTTAGTGCCAACATTTAGAAGTGTAATGTGCGGATACGAAGCGGTTGCTGGCATATTTAAGCAATTGCCTACGGTCACCACACATCTGATCAACAAATTACATGATCTTTTCAAAGCAATGACAAAAAAACCATCATCCCCCCAAAAAACACATCACAAAGCGTATTTTAAGTATAATTATGAGAGCCCGGGACCCATACCACCTTTTCCACTTGCTGAAGTCTCTGGTTTTGCATCCTTACCCTTTGGTTTTGTATCCTTTTCTTGATCCACTGTTGAAGCACCTTTTTTCGAAGAAGTAGAATTAGCATCAACTTCTTTTTCTTTAGGTTCTGGTAGTGACCTGGCTTCTTTCGAAGAAGCAGGCTTAGCAGCAACTTTTTCTTTTTTAGTTTCTGATAGTGGCCTAGCTCCTGTAGCCGCTAATATCGTTGCTGTTGAATCCGAAGCACCTTTTTCTTTTTTTTCGTCAGAGGAAGGTACGGGGCCTGTTGGTTCTTGAGGCCAAGGTTCATCATCGAGATCGTCTCTATCGTCTTGCACAGCGAAATTACGCTTAGCAAGAACTGATTTAAGAGCACTAAAAACACTAGTCCCTTCCTTTTCCTCCGTCTTCTCTTTACCTTTCTCAACCGGCTCCACCTTTTTTAAGTCAGCTCCACCGCCTTTTTGTCCCCTACTCCTAATTGCAGCCATTAACTCAGTCCTACCTTCTGTTTTTACTGCTGGTTCTGCTGATTTATCCTTCTCTTCAGCTTCATCCTTTTTACCCTCATCCTTTTTATCGCCTTTTTTTACTTCTGCATGTACCTTAACCTTAGGTTCAACCTTGTCCTTTTTCTTCGCGAGCAATCTATCCCTCGGAGGAGGAGGAGGAGGAGGAGGAGGAACTCTCATCGGATCTTGCCCCTTAACTTCCTCATGTCTATCCTCATCTTTTTTTACTACTGCTTTATCGTCTGTTTTTACTGCTGCAGGTACCTCAACCTTAGGTTCAACCTTGTCCTTTTTCTTCGCGAGCAATCTATCCCTTGGAGGAGGAGGAGGAGGAGGAGGAACTCTCATCGGATCTTGCCCCTTAACTTCCTCACGTTTGACCTTATATTTTTTTGCTGGTTCATCCTTTTTTTCAGCCCCATCCTCTTGCTCTGCGATAGGAGGAAGCAAATCTCCCTGCTCTGCTACTGCTGATTCATCCTTCTTTTCCCGCACAGTTTCAGCTGCGGGGTTTGTTCCAAGTCCTGCATTGAGATCCTCTTGTTTAAGAACGGTCTTCTCACCTGAATCTTTTACATAACCCTCAACTTCCTGCAATATTTCCTTAAAACTGGGGACGCCTGTTTCTTCTACTTTCGAACCATCTTTGCTTACCTCCGCTCGTTTTAACTCGTCGATATATCCATTTATTTTCCGTATTTTTTCAGCTCTTCTGGTACTAGGCTTCTTAAAAGTCCACAAAGTGGCTATCGTTGAGAGAAAAGTGGTTTTCTGATTTGATATGCTTACTTTTAGAGCCTCTAAAGATCTTCTTACCCGAGCCAACCTTGCAACATCCATCTTTTTTTCAAAATCATCTACCGTCCTACTCAATTTTTCTATTGAACTGTTTACTTTCTGTTGTGCTTCAGCATACTGCTTTGTAAGTAAATCTTTTTTAGCCTCTATCTTGGTTGTAATAGCTGCTATAAAATGCTCTTGCCTTTCAGCGAGGTTTACTGTCCCCTTCAAATTACCTTGTAAAAATATCTTAAGCTGCTGGCGAACATAAAAATCTTTGGTTCCCGACGCTCTTTGAACTGCCGAAGGCATGTCGTCATATGCCTTTTTAAGTCTGACGATCTCTGTCTTTATTCCTGCTCCTAAATTCTCTTTTAACTTATTCCATTCCTTAATTTCCTCCTCAGTAAAAATTGAAGGTGACTCACCAAATATTCTATTGATTTCAAATTTGTCTAAATCGAATGTGGACTTATTTACCTTATTTAATTCCGTAAACATCCCTTTCACACCAGAAGTAAGCGCCTTTTCTCTTTCCGTAAGTTGTTGTGCTAATACTTTTTGTAAAGTATCATTCAAAGCTTTTAATGCCTCTGTACCCCTCTTAGCAATACTATGACTATCACTAATAATTTTCTTAATAACACTAATTTCCTGTATTGCCTCACTCTTATCGACATCACCCGCAAGCAATATCTCAACGTACTCTATCTCATGTACATTTTTATCAATACCGGCCTGAACCTTGTCTAACTCCGCCACTTGCTTCTTAAAATAAACATCATTAAACGCTTTTAGAGCTGCCTCCTCTTCCGCCGCTCCATAGTCTAATGTTGCTTCAGGAGAAACCACCCATCTTTGTATTTTTTCTTTATCTTTTGGCATAACAATAACTCCTTTTATTAAAAACTTATTCTTGGTTGCTTACTAGGAACCCTTTCCCCATGCTCATTATTGCTAATGACAATAGCTTTTATTTAGGTTTTGGGATACCGCAATGGCTTTGATTTAGTGAAGAGATAAAAAACCCTATACTCTAAAAAAACCAGCTGCTTTTATAGATTTGATTTAAAACTTAATATCTAGTTAAACACCTCCACTGTATTTTAACTTAATTAGCCCCTTTGAGATAAGGCGATATACAAAACTAATCGCTGAGGATTATAACTAAAATAACAAAACTAATCTACTAAAAATTACTCTTCCCCCTCTTTCAAAAAACGATAATACAACCGTTTAAATAAAAATGGTTTTGCTTACGGCATGTTTTTACAAAAAATTTTACTTAAAAATCAACAAGTACCATATTGCCAAATAAAACACTGTAGATAACAAAAAATTAGCTAAATATCTTTATTCGATTATAATGGCATCAAAGTTAATCTCGTGGAGTCATAAATGAAAAAAGCTTGCGCACTATTTTTGGTAATCTTGATATCAGGCTGCACCTATTCAAAATCAAATTCATCAACAGATTCGCTGACTCCAAAAGAGCAACTTTGTCAGGAATTAAAACGTAATATAATTTTTAATGCTACATCTGGGCCAACGTTTGGAGCAGCTTCGTCAACTCAAAAAGCTGAGATGTATCGCCTATACGATAAAAATAATTGCGGCCAATTTGAAAGGAAGTAATTTAACCTTAAACCTAAAAAGAGCCGGGGTGGTGGAATTGGTAGACACGCAAGCTTCAGATGCTTGTGGAAGTAATTCCGTGGAGGTTCGAGTCCTCTCCTCGGCAGAATAAAATAACAAAAATAAAAAATCGACAAGCCCGAAGAGCCAAGCCAAACAAAATTATTTTTTATCGACTCGCCCGAAGGGCGAAAGGCTTCACCAGCCCAGTCTAAGGTGAGCGCTTTTTGCGAACCGCAGGGCTGGGTTCCGTTTTTTGCAAACCGCAAGAATGAATCTAACCAAACGGATGCTCGATAATAATAACCTCATCTCGATCTTGGCCGGTGGTAACGAGAGCAATTCGCGTTTGTAATAATTCTTCAATCCGTTTTAGATAATGTTTGGCCGCTTTAGGTAATGCATCAAAAGATTTTACCCCGAAAGTTGATTCATCCCATCCTGGCAACTCTTCGTAAATAGGCTCACATGCTTTAAAATCTTCAGGAATACTAGGAGCCACATCAATAGTCTTACCATGTAACCGATAACCAACACAAATGTTAATCTTGTCCATACCATCTAATATATCAAGCTTAGTAACACCTAATGCAGTAATACTATTTAGAAATACCGAACGACGCAGTAAAGGGATATCTAACCAACCACAACGTCGTGGTCGACGCGTAGTGGCGCCAAATTCGTCACCACGCTCTGCTAATCTTGCTCCAATATGGTCGTGTAACTCTGTAGGAAAAGGACCAGAACCAACTCTGGTGGTATATGCTTTGGCAACACCTAAAACATAATCAACATAAAGCGGTCCGAAACCTGAACCAACTGAGGCCGCGCCAGCAACAGTATTAGAGGAAGTCACAAATGGATAAGTACCATGATCAATATCAAGGAATGTCCCCTGCGCTCCCTCAAATAGCATTTGGTCACCGTTTTTATAGTGAGCAAATAATTTTGCTGGAACATCCGCAAGTAAAGGACGCACTATCTCAATAGCTGCTAAAACCTCATCTAACATTTTCTTAAAATCTAACGCTGGCATCCCATAATAATTCTGTAAAATAAAGTCGTGATACTCAAAAACTTCGGTAAATTTATCGATAAAGCTTTCGGTTTGAATTAGATCGCTAGCACGTAACCCCATACGAGCCACCTTGTCAACGTATGCTGGCCCAATACCACGACGAGTCGTACCGATAGCACCTTCACCTAAAGCCGTTTCTCGAGCTTGGTCAAGAACAGCGTGATAGGGTAAGAGCAGGCTACACGAATCGCCAATGTATAAACGTTTATTAGCATCATGAACACCCTGGGCATATAAACCGTTGAGCTCTTCTACTAATGCGGTAGGAGATAAAACAACACCACTACCGATATAGTTCGCTACATCTTTATGTAAAATTCCCGATGGCAATAAATGTAAAATAGTTTTTTTGTTATTGACAACAACAGTATGTCCAGCGTTATGGCCGCCTTGAAAACGCACCACTGCTTTAACATGATCAGTTAGTAAGTCTACTAATTTGCCTTTACCCTCATCACCCCACTGGGCTCCGAGAATAACCACTCTTTTTGCCATACTAGATCTCTCCACGTGTCGAATAACGTCAAATACTTGTCGCCAATAATACCGATCATTGAAACATATTTATGGATAAATGACTAGTATAAAGAACGCCTAATTTAGTGGGGTGTCTTATTATTTTTTTTGCAAAGAAAGCTTGGCCCTTTGGGCCAATCGATGCATTTAGCCACTTCGAAGTGGTATTTACCAAAGGTAAAGATTACATTTTTAAGCTTAAGCGGTGTTTAAATCGTATCTTGATCTAATCCATGCTCGCGGAGAATACCTTTCAATCGTCGCAATCCAACATTTTGAATCTGCCTTATCTTTTCACGATTGATCTTCATTATTTTGCTGACAGATTCTAACGTATCTTTTTCGTATCCTCGTAGGCCAAAGCGTCTAGCAATAACCTCACTTTGCACCTGATCTAACTGATCAAGCCAAGCATCAACTAAACCAATAACACCTTCAGCCTGCATTTGTCTAGCCGGGTCAACATTATTCTCGTCAACAATCGCATCAGTAAATGCGTTACCACCGTCCTCGCTGCCTTCATTCATAGAAACATCAAGAGATAAGGTACCATTATCCAAGCTTACCATAGATTCGATATCTTCCCTTGATTTATTCATTTTCTTGGCAATCTCTTCAACTGTTGGATCACGCCCAAGGGCTTTAGTAAGTTCGGCAATACACTTACGATAACGTTGTAACGCTTGGATAATGTGAACTGGTAGGCGCACCAATCTATTTTGATTCATGATGGCACGTTCGATAAACTGACGAATCCACCAAGTAGAATAAGTGGAAAAGCGAAACCCTAAAGTAGGATTAAACTTCTCGACAGAGTGCATTAATCCTATATTTCCTTCTTCGATCAAATCCAATAAATCCATACCACTACCAAGATAACGCTTAGCAATTTTAACCACCAATCGCAAATTGCTCTCGATCATTTTACAGCGCGCTTTAGCATCACCATTTTGGGCTTTTTTTGCCCAATCCACCTCTTCTTTGGCAGTCAATAATGGGGAACAACCTATCTCTCGAAGATAGGTGCCGAGAACGCTAGCATGTTTTTCAGGAGTCCCTCTACTTAGACAAGCATCCTTACTTTCTTCATTCAGTTCCATTTTTTCCATAAAAAACCCCTTATTTTTAAAACAACTACCTTTACCACCTAAATAAAACTAGTCAGCTAGCTCATAATCAACATCGCCAGACAACAAAAACCTAATAAATTCTTTATAGTTACTAATTTTTTTCATCTTGGGACCATCTGATTTAAACAAAAATATACCACTCTTTTTTTTAGGAGCTACCGCTTTTTTAGACATTTTTGGCACCTTTGGCGCTTTCTTTAATATTTTCTTCGACACTTTCTTTGGCGCCTTAAACACCTTTTTCTTCAATTTTTTAATTTTTTGTCTTTCTACCATTGTTATTGCCTCAACCTTAAAGACTTGCAACAATATATCACAAATCTATACAACAGTAATTCAAAATATAACGAATCCTTAAGAATCAATTTTCTGACTTCGCCCGGGGTATGAGCCCCGGGCTCGCCCCCATCGCTTTGTCCTCGCAGCAAGCTGCGAGGAAATTCAGATTATACCCTATTCCAATATTTTCGAACCACCCTACATACAAAGGATATTATATTTAAAATTTTTAACATTAACAAATTATTACGTGTTAAAAATATATTGTTAGCAACTTTGGTCTTTACAAAAATCACCCAAGAGAATCATCACCTGAGATATTAACATTGGATCATCACTTTCAAACCATTGAGCATCATCCCAGCGTCTAAGCCAAGTCAATTGGCGCTTAGCAAGCTGCCTGGTCGCAATCGGCACTAATCTTAACATCTCCTCATGGGAAATTTGCCCCGATAAATATTGCCAGATTTGACGATAACCAACTGTTCGCATTGAAGGCAAATCAAGATGAAGATCACCACCAGCATATAAACGTCGCACCTCATCAACAAAACCCTGCTTTACCATCTCCTTAAACCTTTCTTCAATTTTATGCCATAAAAAATAGATATCCTTTGGAGCAAGTACTATATTTACCACCTCATATGGCAAAACATCAGGAGGAGAAATAGCTTGTAGCTCACTAAGACTTTTTCCTGTAAGTTCATACACTTCCAGAGCTCTTTGAATCCTTTGGCTATCTGTTTTACTAATACGAAGGGCCGCTTTTGAATCGATTTTTTGTAGTCGAGAATAAAGAGCATCTAGCCCATACTGCTCTTTCTCAAGCCTTATCTTTTTACGCACCAGTTCATCAGACTTTGGTAAATCAGAGATCCCTTGCAAAAGCACACGAAAATATAACATCGTGCCACCAACTAATAAGGGAGCCCTCCCTTTAGCAAAGATTTCTTGTATTTTTTCCAGAGCATCGCTGCGAAATTGACCAGCAGAGTAAGATTCCTTGGGATCACAAATATCGATTAAGTGATGGGGGGCAGATTGCAACTGATCGACGGTGGGCTTAGCGGTACCGACATCCATACCCCGGTAAACCATACCTGAATCAACGCTAATAATTTCTAACGGTAAACGCTTAATAAGCTCCATCGCCAAACCAGTTTTACCAGCCGCGGTTGGCCCCATCAGGCAAAATATTTTGCGTTTATGCTTAATCATTCTCAACAAATATTTACAATTAACCAAAATTTCATTATAAGATAGAAGTCTAACAATAAGATGTTAATTTATTTTGCGTAAAGTATATATGATCTATCAGGTTTTAGCACGTAAATGGCGACCAAAAAACTTCGAACAACTCATTGGTCAAGAGCATGTTGTCCGCGCGCTTAAAAATGCCTTAACACAAAATAGGCTCCACCATGCCTACCTTTTTTCTGGAACTCGCGGCGTAGGCAAAACCACGATCGCAAGGATTCTTGCAAAATCACTAAACTGTGAAACTGGCATTACCGCAGAACCTTGCGGCAAATGTGATGCCTGTAGTGAAATTGATAGCGGCAGATTCATCGACCTCATCGAAGTTGATGCTGCTTCCCGCACCAAAGTCGAAGATACTCGCGATCTATTAGACAATGTCCAATATTTACCAACTAAAGGGCGATTTAAGATTTACCTGATCGACGAAGTGCACATGTTATCTGGGCATAGTTTTAATGCCCTGCTAAAAACATTGGAAGAACCTCCAGCACATGTGAAGTTTTTATTAGCCACTACCGACCCACAAAAACTACCAGTAACTGTTCTTTCCCGTTGTTTACAATTCAATCTCAAAGCTTTAAGTCCAGAATTAATTGAAAAACAACTACAACATATTCTCACTCAAGAAAAAGTTCCCTTTGAGGACCAAGCTCTTCATCGGTTAGCTTTTGATGCCAAAGGTAGCGTCCGCGACGCCTTGAGCTTACTCGATCAAGCAATTGCGTTTGGCCATAATAAAATCACGGCCGCTGATATCAAAACCATGCTTGGCACCATCGATACTAGAAAAATATTTTCCTTACTTGAAGCATTAGCAGCAAATAATGCCAATAAAATTTTAGAAATCATCTCTGAGCTTGTCGAGTTAGCCGCAAACTTTATGGACACCACAGACGAATTGCTAGAAATTTTACACCAGATTTCTCTAGCGCAATTAGTACCAAACGTTAACACTAATGATTGGCAGTATCCGGAATTAGTCCAAAAATTAGCAAAAGAAATTAGCCCAGAAGATACACAGCTCTATTATCAAATCGGTTTAATTGGTAAACGGGATCTACTATTAGCACCAAGCTTACAAGCGGGATTTGAAATGATGATACTGCGAATGCTCGCGTTTCGTCCAGAAGTTATCTTACCAGAAATTATGCCGGCCACCACAACCAATGCATCTTCTATTACAAAACCGACTAGTACAAAACCGACAAATAGTAGTGAGATCGATAACGACATCAATCTATTACAAAAGCTTGAAATCACGGGACCAACTCAAGCTCTATTGCAACACTCAGTGATTACCAAAAACAAAAATAACGAAGTTGAGATCATGCTAGATCCAACTCAAGCACCGCTACTTAACAAAAAACACGAAGAGCGAATTAGCGCTGCCCTTAGTAAATATTATAATTCGCCAACAACTGTCAGTATAAAACTTGGCACTTCTGACATGAACACTCCCGCCAAAATTAAACAGCAGGAGGAAAATAAAAAACAAAACCAAGCCTGGCAAGCAATAGAAAAAGACCAGAAGATACAAGGATTGATGAGCAAATTTGACGCTAAAATAATCGCAAATTCTATAAACTAATTACCAGGAGACCCTATATGTCATCTAATAGTCTGTTTGATAATCTCAACTTCAACCCAGAAAACATGCAAACTCTAAAAGATAAGGCAGCGGAAATTCAAAACCAAATGGTAACCGTTCAAAAAACATTATCGACCATGGAAATAGAAGGTTCTGCTGGTATAGAAAATCTTAATGTTAAAGTTTATTTAAATGGCCGCCATGAAGCGACCCGAGTAGTAATCGACCCGAATCTACTAACCCAACCTATACAAGTATTGTGCGATCTAGTAGCATCCGCCATAACCGATGCTTCTCATAAAGTAGAAGCAGAAATACAAAGCAAAATGATGGGCATGCTTAGAAAATGACGTATACACAGTTAGTTGATCAATTAATTCACTCCTTACGCACTCTCCCTGGCATTGGTCCAAGGTCAGCACAGCGGATGGCGTTCTACCTATTACAACAGGGACGTAACGAGGGATTACAACTGGCAAAAAATTTAGAAGAAACTTTAATGCGCGTCGGTAATTGCAAGCGGTGTCGCACTTTTAGCGAACATGATATATGTAATATTTGCGCCAACCCTAAAAGAGACCGATCCCTTTTATGCATAGTTGAAACTCCTATCGACATCCGTGCCATTGAACAAACCAATAGCTACCGTGGCTTATATTTTACCTTAATGGGACATTTATCACCTATTGATGGTATTGGTCCTAATGAAATTGGTATAAATGAATTAACCACCCTTCTAAAATCGGAAGTAGAATTACAAGAGATTATTATTGCTACCAATCCTACCGTTGAGGGGGAAGCAACCGCACATTATATTGCCAATATTGTGCACACTACAAAAAAAACCAAGTGCACAAGAATTGCGCACGGCATACCTTTTGGTGGCGAATTAGAATATACTGATAGCAATACTTTGGCACAAGCATTAACCAGAAGAACCGAGATATAAAAATATAATTAGGATTAATTTAAGGAGTTTAAATTATGACATCCTGGATAAAAGATCTTTTATTGATCACTTTAATAATTGGAGTACTTTTCGGAGCCACCATTGGTAAATATCCGTTAGCCGCACCAGATGGTGCACGCTATGCCGAAATACCACGCGAAATGGTAGTCACCGGCTATTACATCACCCCCCACCTCAACGGCGTAAAATATTTTGAAAAACCACCACTATTTTATTGGCTACAGGCAGCAAGTATTAAAGCTTTGGGGGTAAATGACTTTGCGGTAAGTATTGTCAGCGCTTTAATGGCGCTGCTTTCTACACTCTGTATCTACTTTACCGGGAGGAAACTGCATGGAAGATTATCAGGCTTACTTGCAAGTTTCATCTTTGCCACCAGTGCTCTAGTTTTTGTCTTAACCAGAGTGGTTACTATTGATATGGCCCTGACCTTCTTTTTAACCGGGTCTTTATGCTCATTTATATTAGCCACCCAATTACCTCTTGGTATAAACCGTTCTTGGTATCTATGGTTAATGTATATTTTTGCCGCCGGCGCAGTTATGACCAAAGGTTTAATCGGTATAGTATTTTTAGGTCTAATTGTCATGATCTGGTTCACCATTTTTAATGAGTGGCGTAATCTAAAAAATTATCGCTTAATAAGTGGTGGGTTTATTTTTTTATTACTTACTCTCCCCTGGCATATTCTAGTGCAAATTAAAAACCCAGAATTTTTCCATTTTTACTTTATCGAACAACATTTTTTGCGCTATTTCACTGATTATGCTCGGCGTACAAAAAAATGGTGGTTTTTGCCAACAGTAACACTTTCTTGCCTATATCCTTGGCTTGTATTTCTTCCGCAAACCTTGGTTCATCACTTAACCAAAACCTTTAGAGCCTGGCAACAATCAAAAACAACAGTATTCCTCTTACTTTGGATAGCTGTAATTTACGTTTTTTACACTTTCTCTAGTTCAAAATTAATTCCTTACATTTTGCCTATATTCCCCCCACTAGCAATACTGATCGGAAACTATCTTGCTGATAATCTTCAAAACATTAAGCCCACTTCCATCAGCTTTGGTTTTTACGGATTAATTCTATTAAATATTGTCTTGGGAATAGCAGCAATCAGCGCTACCTTCAAGCTCGACTTTAACGAACAAGCATTTACTCAGCAAAATTTATATGTGATCGCCGTCCTAGTCGTCATAAGCGCTTTAATATCGGCTCTTGCTTACCGTCGTCACAGTCTACTTTTAGGAATTGTAATGTTAGCTGTAACCACTTCGGCTTTATGGCTATATGCAAGCCCAAAAATAAGCGCAATCAACCGACAATCAATTAAGCCACTAATCACCGTTATGCAACAAAAATTGCAACCAGAAAATGAGGTTATGTGTTATGGCAATTATTACCAAGAATTACCATTTTATCTAAAACACACGGTTACGGTCGTCGATTATCTTGGCGAACTAGAATTTGGAACCAAACATCAAGACACTAAAGCTTGGATGATCGACCAAAAAACTTTCTGGGAAAGATGGTTAAGTGACCGCACCATCTACCTAATAGTTAGCGAAAACGGCTATAGAACTCTGCTACCACAATCACAAAATAGAATGAGAATAGTGGCTAAGCTTTGGGATACATTATTAGTAGTAAATACCAAATAGATAGAGGAGCACATATGAACTTGATTGTAATTATGCTAATAGCACTAACTGTCGCACTTAATACCATAGCGCAACTTGCGCTTAAAGCCGGAATGATCCAAATCGGTTCATTTAGCTTTACCTGGGAGAACTTCGCACCGATCATGACAAAAGTTCTCATTTCACCATGGATTATTACAGGAGTGGTAGTATATGCCATCAGTGTGTTGGTCTGGCTCATGGTGCTTTCCCGCGCGCCCGTCAATATCGCCTATCCTATGTCGAGTCTAGGTTATATAACTAGTGCCGTAGCTGCCTACTATCTTTGGGGTGAGGATTTAACTCTAGCTAGAATCATTGGCATCTCGATAATTCTGCTTGGGGTGTATTTGGTAGCGAAAAATTAATCACTAACTTAAATGTATTATTCAATTTTTGGGTGAGTAGAGCCGGATTACTCTAATTTAGCGTGTCCAGTAAATGGGGAATAGTCAAATACTTAATAGACTGAGAATAGAATTGGTTTTAGATGTAGGCTCTGATACAATTGGTTAAGTACTCTTAGTTAGTATGGTTATATTTATAAACAAATTAGGAAAAAACATGAAAGCAAATATGGTGAAAAAATTCTTTAGCAAAATTACCTCCACTGTATTTTGTTTGTTAATATTAACTTATAGCCATTGCAGTTGGGCAGAAATTGAAAAATATTTAAACCCTATAAAAGCTAACTTTTATAGGTTTGGTACACATATCCGGGTAACATTAGACTTAGCTACTGAAATAGCAACTTATTTGAAAGATGGTAGATTAGGTGAGATAGCTATTCATGGTGCGATTGATGATATTGCATTACAATTAATAATTAAAAGCTTACGGACCAATATTTCTTTAACTATGCTTAATTTTGAATGCTGTACGCTAGGCGCTGAAGGAGGCATAGCACTAGCCGATATGTTGCGAACTAATATAGCATTAACTACCCTTAATCTTGGAATTGGTGATATCGGCAATAAAGGAGGTATAGCGTTAGCCGATGCATTGCAAACCAATACTGCCTTAAATACGCTCAAACTTAGACTTAATAATATCGGTGTTGACGGCGGCATAGCCATGGGCAAAGCATTGCAAACCAATACCGCCCTAACTACGCTTGACCTCAGAGGTAATAATATTCGCACTGAAGGTGCTATAGCAATAGCCGGAGCATTGCTGACCAACACCGCCTTAACTACGCTTACACTTATTAATAATAATATCGGTGTTGACGGCGGCATAGCAATAGGCAAAGCATTGCAAGGTAATACCACATTAACTACGCTTGAACTTAACGATAATCCTATCGGCGATGAAAGCGCCAGAGCAATAGCCGAAGCATTACTGACCAACACCACCTTAACTACGCTTAATCTGGCGAACACTAATATCCACGCTGGAGGCGGTAAAGCACTAGCTAATGCATTGAAAGTTAATACTACGCTAAAAACGCTTATCCTTGCCAATAATGCTCATTTAGGGGCTGAAGACGGTATAGCAATAGCTGAGGCATTGCTGACCAATACCGCCTTAACTACGCTTGATCTTGGTGGGAACGTTGATATCGGCACTGAAGGAGCTAGGGCAATAGTCGAAGCATTGCTGACCAATACCGCCTTAACTACGCTTAATCTTAGCCATTTTAATCTCGGCAACGGAAACACGATAAAAATCGAAAAACTTCTATCAAGAAACATCCTTTTAGCAAAGTTATTGCGTAAGGTCAAAAGCGCTAGCGCCTTTACTATTCAAAGTGTACTGCGTAAAGAACCTATTGGACAAGTATTACCCAATATTTTAAGACTTGCGGGGCTTGATGCACATAATCGAATTACATTTGCAAACACCCAAGCTTATAATAACGAAGCTATTAAAAATATTATTTTTAGAGGTAGCTTAGAAGAGGTAATAAGGCTATTTTATCATGGCGGCTATGCTGATGATTACGAGGAGATCCTTACAGAAGTAACTCAAGTTAGACAACTCCACAGAGAAGCTTTGGAAGAAAACCATCGTGAAATACCTGAAGGACTCATCGAATTAACTAATGAGCAACAACCATCGAGAGCGCTGATAACTTTAATATACGACGAGCCTACGGAACGACGAGCCCTAGTAGAAAATATTTTCTGGGGGTCAGTATAACCAAAACTACTCTAAGCGTTATTACCACTGGTTTTGGGGATGATGATTGACCATAAGATATGGTTTAATGTCTTTTTACCCCACTTCCAATTTGTTCGATCCATCGTTAAATAGTACTGAGTTTTATCAATCCCAAATAATTTTATAATAAAAATCGCTACTGCATTGTAATTAATTTTACAATGCTGGCAAAACCTCTGTAGCTGTCTATAACGAGAGCTAGTGCGAGACTTTTCTCCCATATAATTTGCTAATAATACGTAAGCCGTAAGCCGCTAATAATCCCATCTATAGTAAGCCGCTAATAATCCCATCTATAACTTAAGCCCAGCTCATATATGCTCCCGACTTGATTACAAAATAGAGGAGCACCAAATGGCTAATACTCGACTATCAAGTTTTTGACCTAATTCCTGTAAGCTACTAATATTCACCAAGGGAATAAAGCTGGAGGAGGTGGTGGATGATTATTGGTGATAGTT
>JAJXWM010000024.1 GCA_021781615.1 Pseudomonadota bacterium | reverse complement strand
CATGGTGCTCTGTATCCAGCCAAAACATCCAATGTTTTGGCGCTCGCCGGCGCGAAGCAATGCTTCGCGAAAACCCCGGCTCTCCCACCTCAAGGTAGTGTGTCTACCAATTCCACCACTTGGGCTAAAAAGAGTTCCAAGCAACCTTCCATGGTGCTCTGTATCCAGCCAAAACATCCAATGTTTTGGCGCTCGCCGGCGCGAAGCAATGCTTCGCGAAAACCCCGGCTCTCCCACCTCAAGGTAGTGTGTCTACCAATTCCACCACTTGGGCTACAAAACTATGCAATGGGCTCCTCAGACGGCTTATCGCTCTCTGGAGCTTGATCAAATGGCATAGTAAGCGAAGACTCTGGCGCTCGCTTTGCTTGTTTAGCTACCATAACCCCTAAAGTAATACTGGTAGCAAAAAAGATAACAGCAATAATGGCAGTAAGCTTAGCAAAAAAAGATATCGACCCAATACTACCAAACATAGTATTAGATGCTCCACTACCAAAAGCAGCGCCCATATCCGCCCCTTTGCCATGTTGCATCAAAACTAAGCCGATCAAAGCCACTACCGATAATACGTGAATAATAAACACCAGTTCCTGCATAATAACCTCTTTTATTTTTACCTGTATATTTCTATATTATAATATCTAAATCGTCTTGGCGAGTCCTAACCACCAACAACTTTTCGCACCACATCCGATAAATCCTCACAAACCTTGGTAATTAAATCATAGTCTTTTCCCTCGACCATAACTCTAATTACCGGCTCGGTTCCAGAGGGTCTAAGCAATACTCTACCATGTTTTCCTAATACCTTAGCTGTTTTTGCTACCGCCTTGTTAATTTTTTCATTGTTATTAAAACTAGTCGGATGCTTACAGTTTACATTAATCAGCACTTGAGGATATTTAACCATTTCAGATTTCAACTCGTGAAGCGAGACGCCTTTAGCATCAACTGCATTCAAAACTTGTAACGCACTAATTATACCGTCCCCGGTAGTAGTGAAGCCTAAATGAGCTATATGCCCTGAAGACTCTCCCCCAAGCAACCATTTTTTCTCGTGCAAAGCTTCGATAACATAACGATCGCCAACTTTAGTACGCTTAAAATCTATGCCTAATTTTCCTAAACTGCTCTCTAAACCCAAATTACTCATTACCGTTCCTACAACTCCGCCATGTAATGTTCCTTTTGAAAACCCATGTTTTGCGATAATAAAAACTATTTCATCCCCATCAATAACTTCACCTTTATGGTCTACCATAATGACCCGATCACCATCACCGTCAAAGGCAATCCCTAAATCAGCCCTCTCCGCCAACACCGATTTCGACAAAAGTTCTGGTGCCGTAGAACCGCAACAATCATTAATGTTAAAACCATCGGGTTCTACTCCAATCTCAATTACCGTTGCTCCTAATTCACGTAATACCGCAGGTGCAACATGGTAGGTTGCGCCATTAGCACAATCCACGACAATTTTAATACCAGATAAATTATTCTTTACATTAACCGTGCTTTTACAAAATTCAATATATCTTCCAGAAGCATCATCAATACGCTTAGCTTTACCAAGCTTAGAAGCATCAACTAACTTCATTGGTTCATGCATCTTTTCTTCAATAGCATGTTCAATATCATCAGATAATTTTCTACCGCATGAGGAAAAGAATTTTATACCATTATCATAGTAGGGATTATGAGAAGCGCTAATCTCTATACCAGCTTGCGCCCGGAAAGTTCGCGTTAAATATGCTACTGCAGGAGTGGGCATTGGCCCAAGCATCCAGGCATTAACGCCGGCAGAGGATAGACCTGCTTCCAAAACCGATTCAAGTAAATAACCAGAAATACGAGTATCTTTGCCAATTAAAACTTTGGCCTCACCAAATTTTTCATTGAGAACTCTACCAACCGCCCAACCAAGCTTTAAAATAAACTCTGGGTTAATAACTTTTTCTCCGACGCGACCACGAATACCATCGGTACCAAAATATTTTTTTATTTTCATCTTATTTTTATTAATCAAAAATCAAATTCTCATGATGATATTATTCATCGTTGTTAAAATCTTCAGTTTTTTGCTTGGGCTCAGAAGTCACCGCCGCTGGTGAATCCTTGGCTTCTTTTTCAACAACCTCATCTTTTTCATCACTTTCACTCTGGTGGTCAGATTTTTTCTTACCCACCACACCGCCAGACTTCAATATTCGAGGACGACGCCCCTTCATAATAGAATCAATTTGTTTACTATCGACAGTCTCGTATTTAATCAAAGTCTCAGCCATCATTTCAAGTTGCGGCAGATGATCTCTCAATATTGCCTCCGCCCGTTTATAGTTACGATCGATAATAGTACGAATTTCGTGATCAATTTCTGCAGCAGTGGCATCAGATATTTCTTTGTGTGCTGTTACACTCCTTCCTAAAAATATCTCCCCCTCCTCTGCACCATAAACTATTGGCCCCATCTTGTCAGATAAACCCCACCTCGTAACCATATTACGCGCAATACCAGTAGCTCTTTCAATGTCACTAGAAGCACCCGTGTTCATAAATTCCGAACCGAATTTAATAACCTCAGCAACTCGACCAGCAAGCATCCCAGAAATCTTACTTTCCAATTTTTGTTTCGAATAATTATGCGGGTCACGTTCCGGCAAAAACATAGTAACTCCAAGTGCATGCCCTCGTGGGATTATCGTTACTTTATAAATTGGATCATGCCCAAATGCAACCAAACTCAAACCAACAATAGCATGCCCAGCCTCGTGATAAGCAGTCGATCTCTTTTCTTCATCACTAATCACCATTGAGCGCCTTTCACCTCCCATTAAAATTTTATCCTTAGCTTTCTCAAAGTCGACAACTTCAACATGTTTTTTATTAGCTCGCGCGGCAAAAAGAGCAGCTTCATTGACTAAATTGGCAAGATCGGCTCCCGAAAGTCCCGGGGTACTACGAGCAAAAATTGAGGCATCAACATCTTTAGCCGTCGGCACTTTACGCATATGAACACGCAAAATCTGCTCGCGCCCACGAATATCAGGAAGCGGTACAGTAACCTGGCGATCAAATCTACCTGGACGCAACAAAGCTGGATCTAAAACATCTGGCCGGTTAGTTGCGGCAACAACTATCACGCCCTCTTTGCCCGCAAAACCATCCATCTCAACTAACAATTGGTTGAGAGTTTGTTCGCGCTCATCATGACCGCCTCCAAGACCAGCACCACGATGGCGACCAACAGCATCAATCTCATCGATAAAAATAATACAGGGAGCATGCTTTTTAGCCGTTTCAAATAGATCGCGTACTCGCGCAGCACCGACACCTACAAACATTTCAACAAAATCTGAACCAGAAATCGAATAAAATGGTACTTTTGCTTCGCCAGCCACTGCTTTTGCCAATAAAGTTTTTCCTGTACCAGGAGCACCGAGCAATAACACCCCGCAAGGAACCTTACCGCCAAGCTTTTGAAACCTTTTTGGATCTTTTAAAAAGTCGACCAGTTCTTGTACTTCCTCTTTGGCTTCTTCAACACCAGCAACATCAGCAAAAGTAATCTTGACCTGATCGTGGTTCAATAAGCGAGCACGACTTCTACCAAAAGAGAATGGGCTACCACGACCACCGCCACCACCTTGCATTTGTCTTAAGAAGAAAAACCATACTCCAATCAAAAGCAACATCGGAAACCAATTAATAAATATGTGAGTTAATAAGCCTTGTTGCTCAGGAGGATTACCAGTAACATCGACGCCCTTTTGCATTAACCTCGGTAATAAATTCTGATCTTCTACCGGCATGTAGGTGGAAACTTTAGCATTATCTTTCTTTACTGCATTGATATTGTGCATTTCAATGGTAACGCTTTTAATATTGCCGTTATCAACATCTTGGATAAACTGAGAATAAGTTACCTTACCAGCTTCCGCTTGTTTAGGACCATAATTACTAAAAATAACAATTATAATAACCACAATTGCTAGCCATAAAAATAAAGTTCTAATCGCGCTATTCATAAGTCCTATTCGATATTTCTTTATAATTCAAAATAATTCAAACCCATTACTACAAACACCATGTCTTTATGGGTTCGCATAACGAGCTCACCATATTACCTCACACTAGCAAAATTACCAACAATTCTAAACCACAAATTTCGCAAAAATAGTTGTGGAATACTAAATTTATTCATTTCACGCCAGGTATATTCCTTGCTAACAAAAAAACCTCACTAGACCTAGCCCTCGAAGCATCTGGTTTTATAATTTTAACATCAGAAAACTGCTTACGAAGCCCTTTCAGAAGCTCATCAAACTCACCGCCCTGGAAAGTTTTAAGTAAAAACGTACCATTTTGCTTAAGGACCAAACCCGCAAAATTAAACGCCATTTTGGCCAATTCTAACGCCCGCATTTGATCCACAACCTTTACTCCGCTCAAATTTGGAGCCATATCGGACAAAACCACATCAACTTTTTTACCTTGTAAAATATCTAATAAAATCTTAACTATTTCATCTTTGGTAAAATCACCCTGAATAAACTCCACCCCAGCAATCGATTGCATAGGTAAAATATCTAGAGCAAAAACTCTGTCTTTTGAGCCAACCAGCTGCGCTACGTACTGCGACCATCCGCCAGGAGCTGCTCCCAAATCAACCACTGTCATTCCAGGTTTGATGATTTTATAGCGCTCATTTATTTCTATCAATTTATAAGCAGACCTCGCCCTAAACCCTTCACTCTTCGCGCGCTTAACATAAACATCAGAAAAATGTTCTTTTAGCCATCGGCCACTACTCTTCGACTTTTTCACAATACTTGACTTAAAGCTCCTTATAAGTTAAAAAGCGATCAGGATAATTGGAGTTAAAAGAATAAGATACATAAAAATTTAACAAAAAAGTAGTGCTAATTTTTGTGTATTAAAAATTAATTTATAATCAAGGGGTTGAGAAATGACGGATAATAAAAAATCACCAGCTTTGAATACTCACGATCTTCGAGAACTAAAAAACCAGCTTCACCATTTAAAACCTGCAGTAGTCATCACCGAAGCTGGATTAACCAACGCAGTATTTCAAGATATCGAACAAGCTTTAGTCGAATCGGAATTAATTAAAATAAGAACTAATGCCAGTAGCAGCGAAGAACTCACGACCATTGCCGATGAGATATGCGCCAAAGTTAAAGCTGTGTTAGTCCAGACTATGGGCTATATTATTGCAGTTTATCGGAAAAACGTGTTGGTTGAAGAACAACAATAAACTGCATCGAATCTATAAAATTTCGTCTAAGTTGCAATATAACTGCATTTTAGACGAAGTAATTACACTCATCCATTATGCCCATAAATATCATCAAAACGCTCTCGCTATGGTTCCAACTGCTCTTTTTAGGATAATGCATTAGATAAATTTGATAATCGATGTTTGCTGCCAGAAGAAATATAGAAGGTCACCCTTGATATTCTGGCACCATCTTTAAAAGCAATTCTTTAAATTTTCCTTCATCACCTTCAGCATCACACATCTGACTTAAACGATCAACGTTATGAGCAATCTCTTCCCAATCAATCATCTGATATTTTGCTTGCCTAATTTTCACATGAGCTGTAGGCAACAACTCTTCAGAGTTATAAAACAACTCTTCATATAATTTCTCGCCTGGACGTAAACCAATATAATCAATATTAACTTCTTCACCCAATTTTTTACCAGAAAGATAAATCATCTGTTCAGCCAAACTCTTTATTTTTATTGGCTCTCCCATATCTAGCACAAATATTTCACCGCTTTTATCAATAACAATAGCCTGCAAAATCAACTGGGTTGCCTCAGGAATGGTCATAAAATATCTAGTTACTTCTGGGTGCGTAACCGTTAAGTTTTTACCTTGCGCTAATTGCTCCCGAAACAAAGGTACCACACTACCGGCAGAACCAAGAACATTACCAAAACGCACAGTAATGAAATGGGTAGAACTTCGAGCATTAAAATTTTGACAAATTATTTCAGCTGCCCTTTTAGTCGCGCCCATAATATTTACAGGATTTACCGCCTTGTCGGTTGAGATGAGCATAAAAGTTGTAACATTATTATCAGAAGCAGCTTTGGCAACATTATAGGTTCCCAAAATATTATTACGGATAGCCGCACGCACCTGATACTCTAAAAGAGGCACATGTTTATAAGCAGCCGCATGAAAAACCATCTGTGGCCGATATTTCTTCATGACATCCTGAACTGCAACCACATCAAACACATCCACTAAACAACTCACCAGATGTAACCCAGGAAACCTTTCCCGCAATTCTTTATCTATTGTGTATAAATTAAACTCGCTGTTATCAATGATAACCAACAACGATGGCCCCAAATGCACTATCTGCCGACACAATTCGGAACCAATAGAACCGCCGCCACCACTAACAATAATTTTCTTGCCACTGATATTTTTAGCTATTCCTTCCCAATCCAAACTCACCTGGTCGCGGCCAAGCAAGTCTTCAACCGAAACTTCGCGCAGCGCATTAATCGTAACATTACCGCTAACCAGATCATTCAACCCCGGTACTGTACGAAATTCAACTTTAGCCTCTTTGCAATAATCCACGATTTTACAAATCGTTGCAGTTTTTGCTGACGGCATAGCAATAACAACCAATTCAATATCGTACTTGCCAATTATCTCAGGAATTTTATCTAAATTTCCTATAACTCTAACGCCATGAAGCTCACAGCCCACTTTTGCCGGATCATCATCCACCATAGCTAGCACATTGTAAGTATTAAGAGTACGATTTCTTGAAAAATCCCTTAACAAAAGATCAGCCGCCTGACCAGCACCAACTAATAGTGTTCTCTTCCCCGTTTTAAAACCACCACGATAGTAACCCTTAAACCACCGATAAAAAATTCTGGTCCCGCCTAAAATACTGACCAATAACCAAGCATATATCGGTACGATAGAACGAGGAATACTGAAATGAACAAAAAATAAACCGATTAAAGCAAAAGCAACCCCAATAAAAACCACTTTCAAAATTCTAATAAAATCTGGCAGTGAAGCAAATTTCCAAATACCCCGATATATACCAAAAAACCAAAAAACCGATAGCTGGGTAAAAATCAAAACCGGAAGAAAATACGAAGCACGAATTAACTCATGATGAGGCACAACTCCTAAATTAAAACGGAGCCAATAAGCGCCATACCAAGCAACAGGTATTGCTAAAATATCAGCCAAGACAGTAACTAAATGCCATCTAAAAAATTTAAATATAATTTTCATACATAACTCATCGTAAATACATTGGTTGGGTTTTTTCAACCACCATATAACCAATAGCTAGTATAACCCCACCACCAAGCAACGCAAGTAACATATATTGCGGAAAATTGTATGCGAAATTTGCTAAAACAGCTAAAACTATATTGACGATCGCAACCCCCATAATAATCTTGCTATGAGACCAATTTTGCAACTGTAGTCTTTGATAAGCATGAAGCCGGTGCGCTTGATACCATTTATCACCATGAATAAATCTGCGTATTAAGGTCAAAGTTGCATCAAACCAAAATACACCATACAAAATAACCCATAATAGAGCGGGAACGTTATATTTTCTTTCGCCAATGATGGCAAATAATACCACCAAAAAACCAAGCAAAGTGCTACCTACGTCGCCCATAAAAATCTTTGCCGGCGGTTTATTCCATAATAAAAATCCACATACTATCGCCGCCATAGACCAAACAACCATAGCTAAATCATGACCACCAGCATCCCAAACAAAATATCCACCAACACCAAGAACAAACAAGGCTTCAATAGCAGCTATGCCATCAATACCATCCATAAAATTATATAAATTTATTGACCATAGCAGCACAATGCATATAAAAACGGAACCAAACCACCCCCAGTTAATTGTTAGCAAACCCAAATTAAACTCGGGAAAACCACCCATAATAAATAAACTATAGATGGCGACTCCTAGTTGCACAAAAAATCGAAAGCGCGCAGCCACTTGATATTTATCATCCAAAAAACTTACCAGACTGATTATAAAAGTGACCGGCAAAAACAATAACAAATATGATCCATCTATAAAACCTATAAAATAGGAAACTACTAAAAAAACGCCCCACAAAACCGGAAACACTACACCGCCACCGCGCGGTGTCGGCATAGAATGTGAAGAACGGTGATTGGGATGATCAAGAATACTTTTCTTTATGGCATATGATCGATATAACCCCACGGAAATATAAGAAAGAATGCAAGACAAAATTAAGGATAGCACCAGTGTCATAAATGTTTTGTTTTATACCATTCGACAGCTTCTTTTAAACCATCATCAAGTGTCTGAACTGGCTTCCAGTTTAACAGATTTTTAGCCTTAGTAATATCAACTTGCAGCGGCGCACATAAACGATCGACAACCTCTTTTTTACCAAGCAGTGATCCCAGAAAGTATAATACCCTAGGTGGCACTGGTAGCAATAATGGCCGCTTACCAAAAAATCCAGTTAACTTTCTAAACAATTCTTTAGTGCCGACATCACAATCATCAGAAATCAAAAAAGTTTCATTAGCTGCTTTAGGATGCTCAATACAACAAACAATAAAATTAACCAGATTATTAACACTGATCATGCTTCGTTTGTTATTAAGCAACCCAACAGGCAATGGCAAACCAAGCTTAGTTAATTTAAGCAGGCTTAAAAAATTAGCTTTTACCCCAGGACCATAAACTAGCGGTGGGCGAATGATTACGATTTCCATGGAAGTTTTTTTTGCAAGCTTATTCAAATACTGCTCAGCTTCCCATTTGGAAAGCGCATATGGAGACGGGGGCTCAGGCTTATCGACTTCATTAAAAGGATGAGCCGAAGATATAGAACCATTAACATGCAAGCTACTAATATAGATAAACCGTTTTACGTGCGCGGTAGCTATAGCCAACTCTGCCAATTGTTTAGTTAACTCAACGTTAACTTTACGAAAAGCGCTTAAAGGATTAGGATCAGGATCGTTCATTATATGAACACGCGCAGCAAGATGTATGACCACATCAACATTACGTATTACATTACTCAAACCAAGATCAGGCCTTGATCGATCGATAACTACAGTTTCACAATCACCAAAAAAATTTTTATCCGGCCGGGAATTACTATGATGTAAAGCCACCACAACTCCATAGCCAGAAGTTATCAAGATTTGTGTCAGCAGGCGCCCGACAAAACCGCTGGCGCCGGTTAGTAAAATATTTTTCATATTACCTTAAAGAGTGCAACCTAACATGCTCAATAAACCATACAAACATGCAGATGTAGCAAAACTAACATAATTTAGAATTCTTTTAATTGCAGAGTTGTCGTAACTAGAGAAAAGATAAACTCTCGTGACCTTAACTCCCTCCATGTTTTCTTGCTGCCGCCACTTTATTTTATAGCCAGGATATACTTTCCCATCCGGATAGTTGGGAAAACCAGTTATAACTTCAACCTCATATCCAGCACTTTGCAATGCTTTTGCAAAAACCAATCCTTTAAAATTAGGCTCTGGATCAAACCACTGGGTTAATAAAAGTATACGCAATTATCGCACCTTTTTTTATAAAAACTTTTTCCAAACAAAGCGATTTACATAATCAGTATAACTTTGAATAATCCTCACTACTTTATCAGAAACATTAGGCGCCGTATAATCAGCAACAATATTTAAGTCCCGTTTTTCATCACGCCCCTGATTAGCCAAGATATCCAACCCCTGTAAAACTCTATCAACCTCAAGACCTGTCATCATAACCGCAGCCTCTTCAAAACCCTCTGGGCGCTCGTGTGCTTCACGTATATTTAAAGCTGGGAAATTGAGGATAGAAGACTCTTCGGTAATAGTACCGCTATCAGAAAGAACTGCTCTTGCCGACAATTGTAACTTGACATAGTCGTTATAACCCAATGGTTTTAACAGCCTTACCAATGGATCAAAAGAAATATTTTTTTCAATAATTCTTTTTTGCGTACGGGGATGAGTCGAAATAATGATATCTTCCTTATATACTTTAACTAAGGCATTAATAATATTAACCAACTTCTCTAAATGATAATCATAATCGATATTCTCTTCACGGTGAGCGCTGATAACAAAATATTTCCCAGCTTTTAAACTTAATTTCTGTAAAATATCGGAACTCTCAATATTGTTTTTATAATAAGATAAAACTTCAAACATTGGACTACCAGTTTTAATAATCCTATCCGGCATTATCCCTTCCCTCAACAGATATTCTCGTGAAATAGAACTGTAAGTAAGGTTAATATCAGCCACGTGATCAACGATACGTCTATTTATTTCCTCAGGCACCCGTTGATCGAAACAACGATTGCCCGCCTCCATATGAAAGGTTGGTATTTTCCTACGCTTAGCCGAAATGACCGCCAAACAACTATTAGTATCCCCCAGCACTAACAGTGCCTCGGGCTTTGTTTCAAGTAAAACACTATCTATATTTATAATAACCTTGCCGTAGGTTTCAGCGGGGGTACCACTTGCATTTAAAAAATAATCTGGCTTACGTATATTTAAGTCACGAAAAAAGATCTCATTTAACTCATAGTCATAATTCTGACCAGTATGCACAAAAATGTGATCACAATATTGATCTAGCTTAACAATCACCCTTGAAAGTCGAATAATCTCCGGTCTAGTACCTATTACCGTCATTACTTTAAGTTTTTTCATATTAGTTAGAAAGAACAGTTTTAATAAATTCCAATTTAAGCAACAGTTTTTTTAATTCTACCGCATCTAATCTTTGGGTATTATGTGAATTATAATCTTTAAACGTAGAGATCCTCAACTCTCCCTGATCGACATATTTTTCATAATTTAAATCCCGTAAATCTGGGGGAATACGAAAATAACGACCAAGATCTTCGACACATGCCATTTCCTCACGACTTAACAATGTCTCGTATAATTTCTCACCATGACGCGTACCTATAATTTTCAACTGCCGTTTGTTTTTACTTACATTAAATAATTGAAACAAAACTTCCACTAAAGTTTTTATCGTTGCTGCCGGAGCTTTTTGAACAAAAATATCGCCATTTTTACCATGCTTAAATGCATACAAAACTAAATCAACAGCATCGTCCAAAGACATCATAAACCGTGTCATATTAGGATCAGTGACAGTAATAGATTTATTTGCCTGCAGCTGCTCAACAAAAAGCGGTATTACAGAGCCACGCGATGCCATTACATTACCATATCGAGTACCACATATTATGGTTTTTTTATCATCAACATTCCGGGATTTAGCAACCATGACTTTTTCCATCATCGCCTTAGAGATTCCCATCGCATTAATTGGATAAACCGCCTTATCTGTACTAAGACATATAATACGTTTTACTTCACTCTGAATTGCTGCTTCCAAAACATTTTCCGTTCCTAATATATTAGTTTGCACCGCCTCCATAGGATGGAACTCGCATGATGGCACCTGTTTTAATGCAGCAGCATGAAAAATATAATCGACCCCCCGCGCCGCATTCAAAATACTATGAAAATCGCGCACATCCCCTATATAAAACTTTAACTTCTGATTACGATACTTAATCCGCATATCCTCTTGCTTTTTTTCATCACGACTAAAAACACGAATTTCCTGAATATTAGAACTAAGGAATCTATCAATAACAGCATTTCCAAAAGAACCTGTACCTCCAGTAACTAAAATCCTCTTTGCGTCCAAAATCATGCTTTTATTACTCATATGGTTTTATTCTCTTTTATAATCAAAGCCAACTCATCTAACATAGCATCCCAAGAAGGAATTCTATAATTTGTACAAGTAGTAAATTTCGTACCCACCAAACTACGATCACAATCCATTGTATCATCAACAACAATTTTTACATCTGTTTTATTCAATTTCTTAACCAATAAACTCAATAATTCATATTTTGAGATCGGCTTTGAAGCCACTTGAAAAATCCCTGATAAACTAGGAGCGGTATTCAGTATATATTCAATTATTCTAGCCATTTCCATAGTGGTTACTCCAGTATAAATAACCTTAGAAAAACCCTTAATTGTACCCTTTTGCTGTAAAAACCATTCAATCAAACTTTTTTTATGGAAAAATTCTAAACCTATAATAGATGACCTTAATGTCAGACATCCATCATACCCCACCTCCCCCAGTAATTTTGTGCGCCCATAGATATCCTCAGCATCTGGCAAATCATCTTCGGTATAATTGCCTTTTTTGCCAGAAAAAACACAATCTGTGCTAATAGAGATCAACCTACTACTCATTAATTTACATAACATAGCCAGCCTATGTGGAAATAATGCGTTTATTTGCAAGGAAGGAATGATTTGCTTCGCTAAGTCACGTTGCTTGATAACACCCACCGCATTAATAACCACTTCCGGCTTAAAATCAGCCAGTATTTGTAACAAACTATCATCATCTAAAATATTTACACCAAAGTAAGAATTTTTATCGCTAAATAATGTAATATTTTGATAAAATAATACATTGTTCCGCAGAGTAACCTTAACTTCGTGCTTATCTTTAAAGGATATAAGTAACTGATGTCCTAACATCCCATCACCACCTAAAATCAATATACGCATAACAAACCCTCTTTAACGGTAACATTTTTCCAAAAACCAGTTTTCCAATTTATTAAGCAACAAAATATAATCAAAATTGGTTTCATAATAATGACGCCCATTAACTCCCATCTTCTCTAAATCTTTTCGCTCTATTTTCAAAATTCTCTCAACAACATCAATAAACTGCTCGGCATCGCCAGGCGTAACAACAAAACCGGCTTTTGCCTCACGCACAATATCGGCCCCTATTCCTTCTAAAACTGCTAAAATAGGTTTACCACTAGCCAAATAGGCCTGTAATTTACTGGCAATAGTTATACCAAATAGTGGAGATTTCTTTAACGAAACCATTAAGATATCAGAAGCAGCAAAATAAAACGGCATTAACTTTTGGTCTTTTCTACCCAGCAAATGCACACATCGAGAAAGGTCATATAATGCCACCTGCTTAGTTAACCAATCAAGCTCACTGCCATCACCCACAATGACCAAGTGTAATTCAGAATATGATTTTAACTTCAACATAACCTTTAAAATCACATCAAATCCTTGTGCTTTTCCCACATTACCGCCATATAGCATAACAAATCCCTTAGGAATATCATCAAGTTTTTTTTGTGCATCAACCATATTTCGTGGACAATAAATATCATCTGCCCAATTTGGTAAATAATAAATATCTTTATCTACATCTCCTAGTATTTTTTTTATACTACTAACAAACCCTTTTGACTGCACCAAAATAGTATCACTATTTTTATACACAAGCCTAACGAACTTCTCTATAAACTTCAGAAACACCCTGTTTTTTACAACCCCTAAAGCCTCCAGGCTATCCGGCCATAAATCTTGTACCCATAAAAACATGGGAATTTTTTTTATCCTTTTTAATAAAACCGCGGGCAAAGAAGCAGTTATTGGTGAAGTTTGATAATTAAAAATCAAATCGTATCTACCCTTGCAATATAAAGGCGACAATAAGCTAGCAAAAAAAGCAAAAGATAAGTAATTAATCATCAAAAAAAGTCTATTATTCTTCCCTCGTGGCACAGTAGGAACTCTTATCACCTTAACTCCACTGTAAGTTTCTTTTCGCGGAGATAAAAAAGAGTAGCCCGGAAAAAAACTTCCCCCAGGATAATTTGGCATGCCAGTTAATACCACCACCTCATGCCCCTTATTTTTCAAACCAACAGCCAAATGGTTTAGCGGACAAACCTCTGGCCAAAAATACTGAGATATTATTAAAATTTTCATTTTATTATGTCGACAAAAATAAAAAACGCAGCATCACCTTAAACAACATTTAATTAAATAAACCTCTAACCGCTGCTTTCTGTTCTTCTTCATTACATATGAAAATAGCATAATTACGGCAATCTTCAGCCACCTTATTAAAATCATCTTGATCCATCTGTATAAACTTATTTATCTCACGCACAAAAGACCCAACATCATCTGGAGATATATCTGCCCCAAGGTTTTTTGATGCCAGATCCTTCCACGGCGTATCACTTCCAATAAGTACTGGGCGACCAGACAGCAATGACTCAAATATGATATACCCAAAATTTTCTCCCGCTGTTGGCAAAAAAAGCATATGGTATTTAGAAAAAGCATCATAAATTTCATCATGTGATACTTCTCCACAATATTTTACCTTAACATACGGTGGCAAAGTAGAAACCAGGGAACAGCAATAATGCCAATAATCACTATCCTCGATTGGCCCATAAATATCAAAAGTAATAGCATTATCTAGCTGACCCAATATTTTTAAACAAATATCTAGGTTTTTCTTTCGCGAAATCCTTGATATAAATACCAAATTCAGCATCCCCTTAGTTTTAATTATTTCGCGACAACTGCTATTTATATCGACACAAACAGGATCTTTTGCAATTTTATAACTTAAATCTCTATCAAAAACTTTCCTCAAGGCCTCTAGTTCAAAACTATCCGTAAGATGCCATACCACATTCTTGTATAACTTAAATATTTTAGCCAATAGGATATAAAGTTTTTTTCTAATAGGCTTTAGCTTAAGAGCGCCTCGGGAAAACTCACCCTTAGGAGACAATAAAATAGGAATATCAAAACCAAATACTTTTCCCAACAAAACAATGCTTATGGAAAATTTCCTAGAAAAAAAACTATTTAAATAGATTTTTTCCCACTTCCCACCTTTAATTATTTCATATATCTTACCCAATTTAATACTATCCGGGGAAAGATACATTACATTACCACCACCGACTGGCAGCCATTTATTACACTCAATATTAGGATAAGAACGAATATCACCCAAATCTCTATCTCGAGTAACAATATAAAAATCATTCTCTTTGGACAAAAGATTAACCATATTAGATAAGGTATTTACAGGACCACCTCCTTTATAACCTGGTAAATAGTAATCAATAAAAACCAGGATTTTCTTCTTATCACCCATGACGCTCCCCTGACTCTACTTTATGATCAAAACCAACTATTTCGGTTAGTGAAAAAATAATAATCCAAAAAACTGTAGACACCATTGGCTCAACTCCAATTGGCGCTCCAAGGTTTGCAATGACAAACAATAATACAATAAATAATAATAACCTATTTTCTTCAGACTTCTTACAAATGGCCAAAAAAAACATATACGCGTTTAAAAGAACAAAAATAAAAAAGCCCCCTACTCCTGTAATTAAAAAGTAATATAAATACCCGCTATCAAATGTCGTCAAACCATATCCAGCTCCAACAATTGAACCATACTTATTTAACATATAGCTCATAAACCCATTAGTCTCAGCCCCATACCTACCGGATGTAAGAGCAAATAATAAATCTTTCTCTCTAAAAAAATTTAAAAGATAAACAACAAAATCTTTGCCACTCCATATAAAAAATATACAAACAATAGCCGCGACAGAAACGGGCAAGAATATATAAAATATCCTTTCCCTAGCCAACATAAGAAACACATTTTTTTTCAAAATCCCGTAAATCAAGAATAAAAATAACCCGACATACATAAACACCTTAGAAAGAACCAACATTCCGCCAACAAGTAAAGAAAGTAACAAAACATATTTCATAATAGTAAAGGCTGGATTTTTTTTAAAAGCATATACTAACAACAACAAACCCAGACTATAGGCAAATCCTGCATTAATTGGCTGACAAAAGATACCGGTATATCTACCAAGAACAGCAGATTCCTCAGCTACAGATAGATGAGTAAAATCGTAGGTATGAAACATTTTTAATACTTCAGGTATTTTGGGAATAAAAATTGATAAAACAACAAGAACTGTATTAATAAATAAAGCAAAAACAAAAAAATAAGTTACTCTTGACAATAGCTTTCTTGAAGCTTCATAATCGCCTTTATTCACATACCCCCAGATCCCCAATAAAAATAAAGGGCGTAGACTTGTCTCTAGTTGTGAAAGTTTTTTTATTATTAACAATTCAGCGTTATAATTGACATTCAACATGGTGCTTAGAAGGCCGAAAACAATCAGGCCAAAAAACATAAAAAAAAATACTTGTAATTTTCCATCAATCTTAAATAATATACATCTATTTTTTACAAACAACCAAACAAAGATTAAATAAACAAATAAAGAACCTACAGGCAGTGGCACATCCGGCCATAAATAAGGTGCAAACGAAAACACTACCAGCCATAAAATAAAATTATCTTTATTTCTATCTGCAATAATACCATTTTGCATGTTATCGCCGCTCAATCTGCTTATATAAAAATATCATTATAATCAACCAACAATACTACCTTCCATGAAGGTACCACAACTCTTTTACTGTAGCAAACTTTTACCCCGTTTTTTAATAAAAAATTCTTTGATAACCACCGATTAAACATGTACCATAAATAATAATATCAAATTTGTATTTATAGATCATTAACATATGAAACCTTTGATTTCCGTCATCATACCCACACATAACCGTTATAAATATGCGCGCCACTCCATTACGAGCATTTTAAACATAGAGTCTGATGAACTTGAACTCGTTGTGCATGACACAAGTACTTGCAGCGAACTAAAAACTTGGATAAAGGACAATATTTCTGATCATAGATTAGTCTATATACACACCAACGAACTTTTATCAATGACAGATAACTATAACAGATCCATAGATTACGCGAAAGGCCAATATGTTTGCTTGATCGGCGATGATGATTCCGTTTGTCATACCATTATAAACGCTGCCAGGCTGGCTTTACGAGAAAATATTGACGTACTGACTCCAACTTTAGTTGTAAATTATGCATGGCCAGACTTTAAGACATTGTTTTTTAACCATGCCGGCAAAATGTACTTAAAAAAGTATACTGGCAAAAAATATTGTCAAGATACAGATAACGCTATAAAAAAAGCCATTAATATGTGTTTTCAAGGAACTCTAGATCTACCCAAAGTTTATCACGGCCTTGTAAAGCTGGATAAACTTAAAGAATTAAAAACAAAAACTGGACAATATTTCTGGGGGGTTAGCCCAGATATATCTGGCGCCATTGGTATTGCTATGCTTGTTAAAAATTACCATATAATTGACTATCCAATTACAATACCAGGAGCATCTGGGGGAAGCAATAGTGGCAGAAGCGCTTTAAATAAACATAAAGGTACACTAACAGGTGACCCACATATGGTAAGGTTTAAAAATGAATATTGGCCCCAAGAAATTCCTAAATTTTTTAGTACCGAGACAGTTTGGGCCCAAGCAGCACTCGTTACCCTAATAAAGCTTGAAAAAAAAGATTGGCTTAAAAAATTTAATGTTATAAAATTTCACGCTTTGTGCTGGTTTAGGCATAAAGATTTTGCTGATATCACAAAAAACAATCTCTTACTTTATTTTAAAAAAAATAAAACAAATCTTTACAAGGGGTGGTTTTTATTTTACTTCTTCGCTCTCAGATTTTGTTTTGATCGCGTCTATTATCTTATATGGAGAACAATCATACCAACAGCATCCCGAGGGAAAAAAACATTTACGAATTTAAAAACAATAGCTGAAGCCACTATAAAACTTAAAAAATATATCGATGACTCTACACTTAAAAACTCACAGCTTAAAGTTTTCCAATAGACATTTAACAATGCCAAATCCTACGTTTCTGTAAAAAAACCATGGTGACCCAAATTAATCCAAAACATGTTAAAACAAAATACCCGCAAGCAATTCCGGCAGCGGAATAAAATCTACCTAAAAAATATGTAGAAAGCCCCATTAAACAAGCCATAATGATAGAATTTACAAGCAAAGGTTCTCGCTTATGCGCACGCAAATAAGCAGCCTGAGAAAAACTCAAATGGTTTATCAATAGCGCACCATTTAACAGCAACAGTGGCAAGATAGGTAAAAAACGTCCTCCTAGAGACGGCTGAAATAACTGTAAAAAATAAATCATTACTATAAAACACACTACCAGAAACAATATCACCACGAAAGATTGCTTAAGTATACGAAAAAAAAGTTCATCTAATTCTACATACCTCTTCTTTGCAATTAAATTGCCAAACACTGGAGTTTTAGTATTAATCCATGCGATTGCAATCGCAGCTATACTATTACAAGCAGAAAGACTAAGTCCCATTTGACCAGCTACAACAGCACCATGATAAACAAAAAGCACAGGGTTAAATAACTGGAAAATAAAATAGCCACTAACCCAACTTAATGCCATTCTCCATTGAAAAGGAAAAACTTCATTACGCCAATCAACTATTGTTTGCGGCTTACTTGCTAAAAGTTCGGTAAAAAATCTTCTTCTCCAACTAGTCCCTACCCACAACAATACCACCAAGCTCCTGCCAGCATAACACAATGGCGCCACCCAAAGACTTATTTTTCCAAAACATCCGCCCCACAACAACAAATTAGCAACCAAATCCTGTATGAATCTCATTTTAGCTACTTCTTTCATTCTACCACACCCCTCCAAAAAACAAAGTAATGGAGAAAGGTAAAAGAAAATTGAAAAAGACAACACTAAGCAAAACCAAGGAGATTGCCAAACTATACCTGCATACTTAGCTTGTTGTTTTAAAAAAAACACATAACCGCTAGGCAGTAACAATATAATTATCAGTAAGGTTGCTACACCGTACCACTTTAAAATTAACTTCATAAAGGATGCAAGACGATCCCTATATTGTCTTGGACCAACTAAAATTCCACAATCTAACAAATTTAGATTAGCACATTCGTGACTAACACACTGAACAATAACCGCAGAAAAACCAAGCTCAACAAAAACTTGTAATGCAATAATACTGGCAAAAGTAAAATAAAATCCCTGTTCCTCTGGCAATAAAAATTGGGCAAAAACAAATATACTTATTAAACCAGAACTACTTTGCCATATTCTACTGATCACCGTATAGGCAACCGTGCTATCTATACCAATTTTTCTTGATATTTTTAAAAAAAATTCCATCATTATTAACACCGCTAAATTTGCGCTATACTTGCCTATTATACAAAATAAATAATCTCTTTCACGTCTATTTCATATTTTAAAATACTAACAAATCAAGTAAAACAACGAAGCAAGCTTCGAAAAATTAAACCCGAAGAGATTTAAAAGCCTATACTTTTCAAATGACCAAAAAACTAAGCTTACTTAGACCGTTTTACTTTAAAAACTCAGAACAATTATGCAGCTTTTTTAAAATTATGCAGGCATTTTTTTGAAGTTATCTCTTACAAAGCCAACTATGATTACACAAAAAAACGCAAATACCGAGGACACCACAAATAGCAAAGTCAATAACACAAATCTTGGCGGACTTATAAACCTATCAGAAACAACAACCTCAGAAAGCGCATGGGCACTATAAGTATTAGCAAGTTGCGTTCGCAATTTATAAATATTATCGAACAAGTAATTACGATCAGAGATATTAACTAATCCCATCATACCTGGAGTTTTATTATCTGTAATTAAAGAAAAACTAGACTTATTGTTTCTTGATAAATTCAATTGATCCTCTAAATCTGCTTGAAATTTCTTAATGGATTCTATTTTAGCATTTACACGGTCAACATCCTCCAACTTATCCACCAAATACTGGAAAATAAATTTATAAAAATCAGCGTTGGCAAGAAGGCCACTAATACCCAGGACTAAAACTCCTTCAACTGCAGCACCACCATCATCATTCTTATCAAAATAAAACTTACCTTCTTCTAACTGCATTTTGTGTTTTGTTTGTAAATTGTAATTCTTCACCGCCATGGGAAGTAGCGCCTTTTTTATCTTAATTTTTGCTTCTTCTATACTCATAATCCTTTCACCAGCAATTTTGCCAATCTCTATCACTTGCCAAAATTTATATTCTGGTTCGGTTAAAAAAATCTTGATACTTCCTATAGCAAACACCACACAAAAAATTACCCAAAATAACTTCTTATGTTGCACTAATTTTGTCCAAATATCATACAAACTAATTTCTTCCTCACAACGAGGAGCTGCGCCGCCTGGGCTGGAAGTACTACTAATATTATTCATGTCAAACTCGCTATCATTATATTTTTAATTTATAATCAACCTATTATTACAAAAATTAGCTCACCATAACTAAACTTAAAGTGAGCAAAAAACAGGACGGTCGATCTTATGATAAATACTACAAAACTGTCAATAATTACTTCCTTAAGCCCACTCGATGGGCGCTATGCCAACGAACTTACTGATGTCGCCCCCCTATTTAGTGAGCTGCATTTAAATCTAATGCGTCTTGCCATAGAAATAGAGTGGCTGAAAACTTTGGCTAAAGAACCAAAAATCAAAGAGATCAAACCACTTACCAAACAAAGTTTAGCATATTTATGTGATATTGTTGCATGTTTTGAACCAAAAGATGCTGCTCGCATTAAAGAAATAGAGAAGAAAACCAATCATGACATTAAAGCTATCGAATATTTCCTTAAAGAAAAACTTGCCGCTAATAAAACCTTAAGAAACCATCAAGAATTTGTCCATTTTGGCTGCACCTCTGATGATATCAATAACTTAAGTTATGCCCTAACCATGGCTAAAGCTCGTGATGAAATATTACTTCCGATGATGCAAAAACTCATCACTCAGCTTGGAAAAATGGCGAAAAGCTATGCAGAAATTCCAATGCTTTCGCGCACCCACGGCCAGGCGGCAACACCAACCACTTTTGGCAAGGAGCTTGCTAACTTTGCCTACCGCTTAACCAGACAATTTGATTATTTATTTATCACCCCTATACTTGGTAAATTTAATGGCACTGTTGGCAACTTTAACGCCATGAATGCTGCATATCCTGAGATCGATTGGCCGAAAATAGCGCAAAAATTCGTCGAACAACTTGGACTTACTTGGAACCCTTACACTACCCAGATCGAACCCCACGACTGGATTGCGGAATATTGTGATATTCTAGCGCGCTTTAATACTATCCTAATCGGCCTTTGCCGCGACATCTGGCATTACATATCTATCGGATATTTAAAGCAAAAATCGATATCCGGAGAGATTGGCTCATCAACCATGCCCCATAAAATAAACCCCATAGATTTTGAGAATGCTGAGGGAAACTTGGGTCTTGCCAACGCACTGCTTGCCCATTTTTCAAATAAGCTGCCAATATCACGCTGGCAAAGGGATCTATCTGACTCTACGGTCATGCGCAACCTGGGCGTGGCAATTGGGCATTCGATATTAGCTTATAAAGCCATTGAAAAAGGCTTAAATAAGCTCACTGTTGACAGCGTGGTGCTTAAAAAAGACCTTGATGGTCATTGGGAGGTGCTCGCAGAAGCCATTCAAACCGTTATGAGACGTTTTAACGTCGAAGCCCCGTATGAACAGATGAAAGCTCTAACTCGCGGTCAAAAGGTTAACAAGACGGTCTTGCACACTTTTATAAAGAAATTAAATGTACCACAAAAGGTTAAGCAAAAGCTGCTTAAGCTTACGCCGGATAGTTATATTGGAAAAGCAAAGGAACTAACAAAAAAGATAGGTGAAACATTTAGCTGATAATTGTATCTTTCTCGATTGCCACAAATAAAGCCGTCTCTACTTGGTAACCACTAAAACCATTAAAATTTAAAAGCAAAGATTTTAGTCTAATGGTAGAATGCCCCGAAATATGAACTTCGAAATAAACTCTACGACCATTACAATAATTGTATCAATTACAGCCGCCTTACTTGGCATTATAATAGCTTGGCTATTTTTACGTAAAAATCAAGGCCAAGATAGCGTAAGCCTCCTCGCACGCCTTGAGGAGCGGGACAAAATCAATAATGAATTACGCGACAGCATCACGCACCTACTGCTTGAACAACGACAACAATTCAGTGAATATCAATTAAGCAGCCTAAAAACAATCACCGAAAGTCTGCAAGCAAGTGTTGGCGACGTGCGCACGCAAGTTACTGGGGCTCTTAATAATCATGCCTCAGAACTTAGCCAAAGAGTCGAAAAATTAACTACTGCCACCGATAAAAAACTTCAGGAAATCACTGGTCAAGTGGATAAACGTCTTTCTGAGGGATTTGAGAAAACTAACACCACTTTTACCGATGTGGTAAAACGCCTAGCTCTTATCGATGAAGCGCAAAAGAAAATCACCGAGCTATCTAGCAATGTAATGAACCTCCAGGAAGTATTAACTGATAAAAGAGCGCGGGGAGCTTTTGGCGAAATCCAACTATCTGCTTTACTACATAACATTTTACCAACCGAACACTTTTCACTACAGCATACTTTATCCAATGATAAACGGGTAGACTGCATGCTCTTTTTGCCAGAACCTACCGGCAATATAACCATTGATGCTAAATTTCCCTTAGAAAGTTACCAAAAGTTTGCTAACCCGCATTTAGTCGAAAGCGAGAGGCGCCTAGCGCAACAACAATTTCGCTTAGACATTCGTAAACACATTCAAGATATTGCTGAAAAATATATTATCACCGGTGAAACCGCCGACGGCGCCATGATGTTTATTCCGGCAGAGGCAATATTTGCAGAAATCCATAGTCACTACCCAGATTTGATCGAACTATCACACCGATCCCGCGTATGGCTTGTATCACCCACTACTTTAATGGCAATTTTGACCACAGCGCGCGCAGTCATCAAAGACTCAGCTACCCGCGAACAAATTCATGTTATTCAAGAGCATCTAATAACTCTCGGTAAAGATTTTGAACGGTTCCAAAACCGCATGGATAATCTGGCCAAGCATATTGCCCAGGCACACGCTGATGCCGAAGATGTAAATAAATCAGCCAAGAAAATCTCTACCCGATTCAGCAGCATTGAGCAAGTTGAGTTAATCAAGGAAGATAAGATTTAATGAAATTCCGCGCAGCAAGCTGACGCGATATCCATTGTAAGTGCGCCGAAAACAACTCGGCGCGTTAATATTAATATATTTCGAAGCAAGCTTCGGGGAAAAGCCCCAAAAGAGATTTTAACCAAGCTTCAATCTCTTCAATATTTGAGCTCCCTATACGAGTCGTAATTGTAGAATGCAGATCAATTTGTAACACATTAGTAGCAAATAATTTTCTTGTATCTTTACCTGTTATTGTATTCGTACAAAAAAACATATTTACGTATGCCTCACTCTTTACTCCATTATCATAATTATTTTCAGGGGTAGGCTTTAGCCCTACGTTTCTAAATTAGCCGCCAGATGGCGTTGTTGAATAAATAACCATGGAACACCCCCGTCGCTGTCATTCCCGCGAAAGCGGGAATCTCATATCAATAGCAATTAATATACAGGCATATACCATGAATTAATAATACCCTTATCAAACCATATAGTTAGACTACCTCTTTGTTTTAACGCTTTATTATATTTCGACCAATTCTTAATACGCTATTTAATTTTTTTCTTATTTTGCATATCTTTACCTTGTGAAAATACCATCTATTTATATCTTAACTAATAAACCTGATGGAACATTATATATTGGGGTAACATCAAATTTGTCAGCACGCATTTTTCAACATAAAAATGATCTTGTCGACGGTTTCAGCAAAAAATATAATCTGCACTTATTGGTATATTACGAAGTGCACGAAAATATGTATTCGGCTATTACTCGAGAAAAACGTCTCAAAAAATGGAATAGAGAATGGAAAATTCAACTAATTGAAACCATGAATCCTGCTTGGCGTGATTTGTATAATGAAATTATTTGATTTTTAGATTCCCGCTTTCGCGGGAATGACGGCGGCGGTGGGCATTCCATGGTTATTTATTAAACAACGCCTAGCCAGCTTAATAACGCTGGCTAATCACGCGTTATTAGGCACGATAGAGTGAGTAGTAGCTATCCTAAAATTTATAGGCGATACCAACAGTTAGTAAGTTTCTGGAGGGAGCGCCTAGTTCTAGATAGTATCGATCATTCACTTCGTCACTGGTGTATTTACTTTTATTGAAACTATAGACACCAGAATATGACAGATTTACACCAAAATGATCGGTGAAATTATAGCCTACCCCTAGGGTATACGATAAGCCTATTTTGGCTTCGGTTTTATCAGAGTGTAACATTATAATGTTGCCTAATGATTTACTAAAAAAAAGTTGGTCTTTATTCTGTAGGGTAAAAACGGGTCCTAGCTTGCCAAATACGTTCCACCCAGTAAGAGATGATGATAAGCGCTCTAAAGGCAAAATCGCTTTACCACCCAAAACGATGAAGGCTGAATTTTTATATTCAATATATTGGCTAATCCCTTTTAAAACTATTTCCTCTTTGGCGCCAGGATAAAATATTGTTGCAACCTCGAGGCTAAAATAGGGTGAAAAACTATAGCCAACCAATAATTCACCGCCAAATTTATTTTTTTCAGAGTTTCTTGATTTTGTTCCGCCACTCTGGCTATACGCATTATCCATAAAATGTACTAGATCATTGCCATCATGAACCCATCCTAAACCACCTTGAGCGCCAACATAAAAACCTGGCTGATAATCTGCTAAAGTATTTTTTCCGGCAAAGGCCGCTTGCCAACAAATCAGTATAAAAAGACCGCTAAGAAATTTATTAAGTGACAGTGACATGGTTTTTATCCTTATTATTTAATAATGGTAAAGAGGAATATAAGGGGTGTACGCCATGACGTCTATACAGTAAAAAACACTATAGTGGTTGATGAGATGAACAAAGGTGAAAACTTTGCTTGGGTTACCTTATCTTCTATACCCGTGAAGATACATCATTAGACTTTTAGAACCATTTTGTCGCTTTGTTGTTTTAGCTTTTTTTCTTTTGCTTTTTTAATTATGAGCTCTGCAAGCTCACCGAAGGTTTTGACTTGTGAATATTCATCATCCGTAATATCTTTTTTTGAAAAACCAAATATTTTCTCGATATCAGTAAGAAATTCTCCACTACCTAAATCATCCCAATCACTTAGCTGCTTTGCAGGCTCTCGCACACTGGAGTTACTATTAAAATTAGAAGTATCATAGGATTCTAATTTTAAGATTTTCCAAAACACATTTAGTATTTCTTGATGGTTTAATAAGTCTGCATTATCATAGACCCCATAATTGTCTAAACAATATTTTTTCCACTTTTCTTCTGTACAAACTTTTTTTTCTCTTGCAGCAAGACTCCTTTTTTCACGATACTTAGTAAATTTTGATACTATGCTATCTATAAGTTTCATATTCATTCTCCCGACTGATCCCATTGTTCAGTAACACATCTAAACATACGGGTAGCTGAATAACTTACAAGGAAGGTTGGAGCAATCACCTGGGTTATTCTACCAATGCCTCTGATAATATTAGGAGTACTGGAAAGTTCTTTAAACAAAGAGTTACTAGTTTTTAGCATCAGTCGAACATCTTTGGGTAAAGCAGAATTAATAACACTATATATATTTGTAAAACGAGAACTACCAAGAACCTCACCTTTATTAATTAAGCCTACTTCCTTTGAAAAGCTTTTCGGAATCGGAAGTGCTGAAGTTGATAAAGCAAATGCTGTTTGTGCAACAGAATCGTGTTTCAATGCATCCCAACAAAACTCACACCTTTGTGAAAAAGTATTTTTGCTGCCATACATCTCAGCAGAAGCACCTGACCCCGCCCCATTACTATAATTACTTCCAAGGGCAGCTCTATTCGATTTCCTACTTGTCGCTTCGCTTTGGGAATTAGCATAGGTTTCCTGCGCGGTATTTTCAGTATTTCGATTCGCTGTTTGATCCGGAAAATGTCCCCCTTGAGGCACACGAGGAGATTCATTATCCCCTTTCTTATCTAATGGCACACCAAAACCAACACCGCCGGATACACCGGATCCCGACCCGCCTTGAGTCCAAGCTGAAAATGTTCCTTTTTCTGCTGCATATGATACCCCAGCTACAATACCAAAAGTAGCCGCTCCTTCAAATAAAATCTGCTTCCAACTGGCTCCTGTTGCTACTCCAAGTCCCATCGTAGTTCCTGCTCCTATAGCAGCAGCTGCTGCCAAATGCAGTCCAATTCCCACCGGACCTAGCAGAATCCCTACTACCGCTCCTGTAATTATTCGCCCAACTGAGCTATTAAAAACCGACTTAACCGCATTACCAATTGATCGAAATAAACTACTAAAAAACCCAAACCCACTCGGATCAACAAATGCTAACGGATTATTAATGCAATAACTATATCGGTTTAAACATTGGCTATTA
>JAJXWM010000055.1 GCA_021781615.1 Pseudomonadota bacterium | reverse complement strand
ACACATTAGCAGCCCCGAAGGGGATAAATATAATAGCCCAGCCTAAGACCCGCGTTGTTTGCGGGTCGCAGGGCTGGGTAAATTGGGCGAAATGAATCATAGCTCGCAGAGCGAGATAAAAATTCAGTTTTCAACAGTCCCATTATGGGCCTGTTGAAATCTGAAAATTTTTATAAAAACAACAAATGTAGCTTATTGTTTTTATTAGATTCCCGCTTTCGCGGGAATGACGAAATAGGCGGGTTTCAACAGTCCCATTATTTGGTTCCCGCGGAGCTGGGAATTAATTTTTATTTTAATATGTAACGTTTCGGAAAAATAAAATGCAGTTTGAGTTTCAGGTTATCAAAAACAAAATAAATTACGCTCGTAAGAGCAAAAGTCCTTACCAGCCCGGGCTAAGATTCGCGCTCCCGTTTAGAAACATAACGGGACAAGCTTTTACGAATCTTAGCCCGGGTGATCAGGTGTAAAAAAGCCCCGAGCTTGAAGAGCGCAAGGCCTTACTTAATCAATGGTACAATCAATAACGCTACAATATTAATAATTTTGATTAATGGGTTGATTGCAGGACCTGCGGTATCTTTGTAGGGATCACCAACTGTATCACCAGTAACTGCGGCTTTATGCGCGTCGCTACCTTTACCGTGATGATTGCCATCTTCGATAAACTTTTTGGCATTATCCCAAGCGCCACCACCGGTGGTCATCGATATTGCCATGAATAATCCAGTGATAATCGCGCCCATTAATAATCCGCCTAAAGCTTCTCCTCCTAATGCAATACCAACGACAATTGGTATAAGGACTGGAAGTAGCGATGGTACAATCATCTCTTTGATTGCTGCAGTTGTTAACATATTAACCGTACGTGAATAGTCTGGTTTTGCTGTGCCTTCCATCAGGCCAGGAATGGTTTTAAACTGATGTCGCACATCTTTGACTATCGCGCTTGCTGCTCTTCCTACTGCTTCAAGAGCCATCGCGCTAAATAAATAAGGAATTAGTCCGCCAATGAATAAACCGATGATAACCTTATAGTCAGATAGATCAAAATGAACAGCAGCTTTTCGTACTGCTTCAAGAGCATGAGTATAATCAGCGAATAATACCAAAGCTGCAAGACCAGCTGATCCGATAGCATAGCCCTTAGTTACTGCTTTAGTAGTGTTACCAACAGCATCAAGAGCATCGGTAACTTTTCGTACTTCTTTCGGTAAATGGGACATTTCAGCAATACCACCAGCATTGTCGGTTATTGGGCCGTAAGCGTCGAGAGCAACAACGATGCCAGTCATCGATAACATGGTTGTTGCTGCTGTGGCGATACCATAAAGCCCGGCTAGCTCGTAAGATACCAACATACTGCCGCAGATAGCAATTACCGGCCAGGCAGTAGCCTTAAACGAAATTGCAATACCGGCTATGATATTAGTAGCGTGTCCAGTTGTTGATGCTTCAGCAACTTGACGTACCGGCGAATGTTCCATGGCCGTGTAATATTTAGTGATATAAACCATCAAATAGGTTAATACTAATCCAACTAGAGCTGCTCCATATATTCTTATCACGCTAAGGCCAGGGTTATGGATGCTAGCATCGTTAAACATCCAGTAGGTAATTGGATAAAGGCAAACTGCAGAAATAATTTCTGCAATTATTAAACCGCGCATTAATGCATCCATGATGGTTTTGCCAGTGCGAGCACGGACGAAGTAACAGCCAATAATAGTAGCAATAATTGAAAAACCGCCAACCACGAGAGGATAGAGAACCGTTTCAAGATCAACCACATTAAATGAAAGGGCGCCTAGCAACATCGCCGCCACAATGGTTACCGCATAAGTTTCAAAGAGGTCTGCTGCCATACCAGCACAATCGCCAACATTATCACCAACGTTATCGGCAATAACTGCTGGATTACGTGGGTCATCTTCAGGAATGTTCGCTTCTATTTTACCAACCAGGTCAGCGCCGACATCCGCACCTTTGGTGAAAATACCGCCACCAAGACGAGCAAAAACTGAAATTAACGATCCGCCAAATGCTAGTCCAACCAGAGGCTTAACCATGTCCAGAATAGATGCGTTACCATCATTCATTTTTAACATAATGGCAAAATAGCCAGCGACGCCAAGTAGACCAAGGCCAACGACTAATAAGCCAGTTACGGCGCCACCACGAAATGCTATTTTTAATGCTTCGCTTAACCCTTTATTTCTTGCAGCTTCGGTGGTGCGGACATTGGCGCGCACTGAAATATTCATGCCGATAAAACCGGCTAATCCAGAAAAGATTGCGCCAATTGCAAAAGCGAATGAAGTTGTCCATCCGATACTGGGAATGAATCCGATGAGGAAGAACAAAACCACCCCGACTATACTGATTATGGTATATTGCTTCCTAAGGTAAGCTGATGCGCCTTGTTGAATTGCCAAAGCGATTTCGCGCATCCGATCGGTACCGGTTGGTTGCGCTAAAATCCATTTGCTTGCGACAATTCCGTAAAGAATTGCTATGATTGAACAAATTAGTGCGAAGATTAAACTTGTTGGCATATTAGTAACCCTATTTAATTGTTGGTATTAATTGTGCGGTGAATGATACTAAATTTTTAAGCCAATTTGAAATATTAAATCAATTATTTTTTGAGATGCCTGAACTATGACAAAAGACAAAAAGAAGCTCTTGGTTTTAATCGATGGTTCTTCCTATTTACATCGCGCTTTTCATGCTTTGCCGCCGCTCGTTACCTCAAAAGGGGAGCCGACAGGAGCCATCTATGGCGTAATCAATATGGTTAAAAAAATCCTTGCTGATTATAAGCCTGATCATCTGGCGGTAGTATTTGATGCCAAGGGTAAAAATTTTCGTCATGAAATGTATCCAGATTATAAGGCTACTCGACCGCCAATGGCGGATGATTTAAAAGTACAAATTAAACCTCTTCATGAGACTATTGCTGCTATGGGTATTCCTCTGTTGCTTGTTGAGGGGGTAGAAGCTGACGATGTGATTGGTACTTTAGCGCGTAAGGCTGATAAGCAAGGGATTAATACGCTAATTTCAACGGGAGATAAAGATATTGCTCAGCTAGTTGGGCCGAATATTACTCTGATAAATACCATGACCAATGTCACTATGGACGAAAAAGGAGTAGAGGATAAATTTGGTGTCCGTCCAGAACAGATTATTGATTATTTAACTTTAGTTGGTGATAGTTCTGATAATATCGCTGGGGTTAGTGGTGTTGGACCAAAAACTGCCGTGAAATGGCTAAAAGAATACGGGACATTATCTGATATTGCCAAAAACAAAGAGACAATTGGCGGTAAAGTTGGGGAGAACTTGCGCGCAAGCTTAGAGCGCCTACCTTTAGTAAAAGATTTGGTAACGATTAGAGATGATTTAAGTTTAGATGTTGGCTTAGATGATTTAACTTGCAAAGAGGCTGATACCAAAAAGTTGATTGAGTTATTTAAACATCTGGAGTTTAGAAGTTGGCTGGCAGAATTGGAGGGTGATAAAGAGGTGGCTAAAGCAGAGGCGGGGCCTGATAAGTATTATTTAATTTTAACCGAAAAAGATTTTTTACCTTGGTTAGCAAAACTTACCAAAGCTAAGAGTTTTGCTTTTGATACGGAGACTACAAGCTTAGCTATTACCGAGGCTGAGCTTGTGGGAATTTCCTTTGCCATTGATGCGGGGGAATCTATTTATATTCCAGTGGCGCATGCTTATGCTGGCGCGCCGTCACAACTTTCTCTCGATTATGTTTTAGAAAAACTCCGCCCTATTTTTGCTGACCAGAAAATCATTAAATTGGGACAAAATTTAAAATACGATATTAATGTTTTGGCAAATTATGGCATTGAAGTAAATGGAGTTGGCTACGATACGATGATTGAATCGTATATTTTGAATAGTTCTATCAGTCAACACGATAAAGAGTCATTAGCACTTAGGTATCTTGGTAAGACGATAACTACTTATGAGGATTTGGTTGGAAAAGGAGCAAAGCAAATTTCATTTTCTGAATTGCCACTTGAGTCGGCTGCACCTTATGCAGCATTTGATGCGGATTTAGTGCTGCAATTACATGAAGTTCTTTGGCCACAAATTGCAAAAATCAAGACCGAAGAGCGGGTCTTTAAAGAGATTGAAATGCCGCTGGTGGAGGTTTTGGCAAGAATCGAGCGCCAAGGAGTGTGTATTGATGAAAAATTTTTAAATAATTACAGTGCGGAATTAAACACAAAAATCCAAAAATTAGAGCATCAGGTTTATAAAAATGCTGGTCTTGAATTTAACATTAATTCACCGCTACAGCTGCAAGAAGTGTTATATACTAGATTGAACCTGCCAATTTTACAGAAGACACCGACTGGGCAGCCATCAACTGCGGAAGCGGTTTTACAAGAGCTGTCTCTTGATCATGATTTGCCGCGATTAATTTTAGAATATCGCAGTTTAAGTAAATTAAAATCTACTTATACCGATGCGTTACCAGAACAAGTAAGCCTCAAAACTGGTCGTATTCATACTTCGTATAATCAAGCGGTGACTACTACTGGCCGCCTTTCTTCAACCGATCCTAATTTGCAAAATATTCCTATTCGGACCGATGAAGGGCGAAGAATTCGTGAGGCTTTTATTGCGCCGCCAGGTTTTAAAATAATTTCTGCCGACTATTCACAAATTGAATTGCGAATCATGGCGCACTTATCACAAGATGAGAATTTAATTAAGGCTTTTAGGCAAGGTCTTGATGTGCATCGGATGGTGGCTGCTGAAATTTTTGGGGTAGCGTTAGAAAAAGTTACCGAGCGAGAGCGTCGCGATGCCAAAACCATTAATTTTGGTTTGATTTATGGAATGTCCGCTTTTGGATTGGTTAAGCGGATCGGAATGTCCCGCGAAGATGCTAAAAAATATATTGACCTTTATTTTACTCGTTATCCTAAAGTTCACGAGTATATGGAAAAAATGAGAAAATCTGCTTATGAACATGGTTTTGTGGAGTCGATTTTTGGGCGGAGATTATATGTTCCTGAAATTAAAGCCAAGAATTTTGCAAGAAGGGCGGGGGCAGAAAGGGCGGCGATTAACGCACCAATTCAAGGTAGTGCGGCTGATGTTATAAAAATAGCCATGATCAATATCGATTGTTGGCTACGCAAGTGTGATTTTAAAATCGCCATGATTATGCAGGTGCACGATGAGCTGGTTTTTGAGGTTGAAGATAAGTATGTGGATTTTGCTTTAAAAGAGATTAAAAAGCAGATGGAAACCGCCGTAAATCTTGATGTGCCAATACTTGCTAGTATTGGCGCTGGTGAAAACTGGGATAAAGCACATTAGAGTTCTTTCGAAACCCCTAAATTATGATCCAAAGTCAAATATTCTATCAATGTCTGTATATAATGGGACTGTTGAAAGCTGAATTTTTATCTCGCTCTGCGAGCTATGATTCATTTCGCCCAATTTACCCAGCCCTGCGACCCGCAAACAACGCGGGTCTTAGGCTGGGCTATTATATTTATCCCCTTCGGGGCTGCTAATGTGT
>JAJXWM010000054.1 GCA_021781615.1 Pseudomonadota bacterium | reverse complement strand
CTGCCAGTGAAACAAGACTTGCGGATGGCACGCTAGTTTCCAGCTCCGAAGACACTTGGGATCTAAAAACTTTTGGGGATGGTAGCGTCAATAATACCTATTATTCTCCTTATGTAAAAACCAGCACTAAAAAATCATTTGATCTAAAAGGGACCTTGCTTAGCATTAGCGCTGTCGATAATACTCTCGATAATTATGGTAACCCAACAAAAATAGTTTCTAGCGTGCAAGATGCGGCGACCCAAAAAACTCATACTACCACTACTGAAAATAGTTATCACGACGATCCCCAAAAATGGTTTCTTGGTAGATTAATCGCAGCAAAAGTAACTAAAACCGGGATGGATGGCTCACAACAAACAAGAATGTGTAGTTTTCATTATGATCCGGGTACCTCTTTATTAATACAAACCATGGCCGAGCCTGATGATGAGGCGTTATTTCTTACCACTAAATATGAGCGCGATGTTTTTGGAAATATCATAACCACTACCATATCTGGTCAGGGGATAGTGCCAAGAGTATCAAAGGTAAGATACGACGATTATGGGCGTTTTGTAATCCAAACTACAAATCCTTTAAACCAAACCGCAAGCCAAGTAACTGACCCGAGATTTGGTGTGGTCACTCAATCTACAGATTTAAACGGGCAAAAAACTTTTTATCAATATGACGATTTTGCTCGTTCAGTATTGCAGGTCAATCCTGATAACACCACCATCGATATAAAATATAATTGGTTTAACCCGTGGTCGGCTCCTGATGGTGAAATTCGTACTGCGCTTAAAAACGTGGCTTATGTGGTCATAAGTCACGCTAAAGATAGTACTACGCAAAATGAATACTACGATGTTTTAGGCAGAAAGGTTGCTAGCACCACTCAAAATATGGATGGCAAATCTATTTGGGAACTAACCTATTACGATGAGTTAGGCAGAGTAACCCAAAAAACCTTGCCGTTTTTTCAAGGGGATCCTATATATTACAATAAAATCCAATATGATATTTTAGGTCGCATCACTCAAAACTTTCTTCCTGATGGTAATTCTACCCAAATAGTTTATGACGGATTTACGACAACCACTATTAATCAATTAAAACAAAAACAGATAAAGCAAGTTAATGCTCTTGGCGAGCTGATAAAAACCATCGATAATTTAGGGTCAGTAACTACTTATAGATACGATGCTTATGGCAATATGATTGCGATGATTGATAGCGCAAAGAACGAATCAAGAATTGAATATGACCGTTTAGGCAGAAAAATTGCGATTAACGACCCAGATAAAGGGCGCTGGACTTATCAATATGATGTTTTAAGTAATCTCATCAGCCAAACTGACGCTTTAAACCAAACCACAACATTTAAATATGATAAATTAAACCGAACGATCAGCCGTACCGATCATGCTGGCACCAGCACTTGGGAATATGATACCGCCGCCAATGGTATTGGCAAATTAGCAAAAGTTAATAGTTTAAACTTAGCTGGTAAAGGAGCAATAGAAAGGCTCGAAGCTCCAAGCAAAGCTCTTCATGATGGTCTTGAAGCGCACACTAAAAGCTATAATTACGATTCTTTGGGAAGAGCAGCCCAAGTTACAACCGTGATCAAAAATCAATCCTATGTTAGCAGCTATAGTTACGATAAAAATAGCCGATTGGATATTGAAACCTATCCGAGCGGACTGAAAGTAAAAAATAGCTACAATGAGTTTGGTTATTTAGTGCAAATCAGCGATGTTGAAACCGGGAAGGTTTATTGGCACCTAAATGCCAAAGATGCTCAAGGTCATATAATTTCAGAAAGCCGCAGTAATGGGTTAATTACCAATTATACTTATGAACCAGAAACCGGATTTTTACAAGATATTGATACAGTTTTAAGTTTAAGCCTAACGATTCAAAAAGATCTACTGCCAGAGCTAACTGCTATAACCATTCCGGAATCTTTATGTAAAGGTAAGGATGGAGGTATATGTAGTAACTTGCCACAAGCGGTGCAAAAAGAAAGTTATAAATATGACCCACTTGGTAACGTTAGAGGGCAATACGATAATGTTAATGGTGTGTCTTCAGGTTACAGATATGATGAGCTTAATCGTCTTACCGAGGTCCAAACTCCAGGCAGGCAAATCCAAACCTTTCGCTATGATGCTTTAGGAAATATTATTTATAAGTCTGATGTTGGTGCCTACAAATATGGTGAAAATGGAGCGGGCCCACATGCAGTAACCAGTATTGTTGGTGAAAAACCAGCAACATTCCAATACGATGCCAATGGTGATCAAGTAGCAGGATCAATTGATGGTATAGGGCGCAACATAACTTATACTAGCTATAATAAGCCGTTGACGATAAAAACTGCCAAAGCAGAGGTAAGTTTTTACTACAATGCCGATAGAGAAAAATTTGCGCGGGTTGATAATACCGCAAGCAAAATCGCCATCACCCATTATCTTGGCAACTATGAAGTAGTAACAATTAATATTACTGGTGGAACAACTATCACCCAACAAAAAGCATATATTGGTCCAAATACCCTTCATATCAAAACTGAGGATAGCAGTAATAGCAAAAACAACCGAACCGAGATTTTTGAGATTCTCCACAATAATCTTGGTTCAGTTACTGACATTACCGATTGGAACGGTAACGTCGGGCAACATTTTGAATACACTCCGTTTGGTGAGCAAAAGCAAACTAGAGGGGGCGTGTCATTGCACCCAGTTACTTACAAAGGGTTTACAGGGCATGAAGAGATTGATGTAGATGGGATAAATTTAATCCACATGGATGGTAGGATCTATGATCCAGTAATAGGAAGATTTCTCAGTGCTGATCCCTATGTTCAGGACCCAGCTAATAGCCAATGTTTAAACCGATATAGTTATTGCATTAATAATCCGTTAGCATTTGTTGATCCGAGTGGGTTTGGGTTTTTTAGTAGTTTATTTCGATCAATTGGTAATGCGGTTAAGTCGGTAGTCAATAGCACGATAGGTCGTATTGTAACTGGGGTAGTGCTTGCGGTAGCTAGTTATTTTATTCCTCCTCTTTGGGGAGTTACTGTTAATTTGTGGGCAGCGGCGGCAATAGGAGGAGCGGCCACAGCTGGTATTGGACTTGCAGCGGGAGTTGGATGGAAACAGTCTTTATTAGAGGGGCTAGGAGCTTTTGCTATTTCAGCTGGCGGTCTATATGCATATGAGTGTTATCAAGCTGGGAGCTTATCGCTTCTTGCTAGCGGTCAGTCAGGGTCAGGTGTCAGTCTAGGTATTGGTGTCCCTTTGGGTAATAAACCAGATAATGAATCTCCTCGTGTGCCTCAAGGGGGACATTTTCCAGATCAAACAGCGAATCGAAATACTGAAAATACCGCGCAGGAAACCTATGCTAATTCCCAAAGCGAGGCGACAAGTAGGAAATCGAATAGAGCTGCCCCTGGAAGTAATTATGGTAATGGAGCGGGGTCAGGTGCTTCTGCTGAGGTGTATGGCAGCAAAAATACTTTTTCTGAAAAATGTGAACGTTGTTTTAAATATGGAGTTTTGCGTGATCCTGTGTTTCAAGTGGCGGCAGCTTTGACGGTTTCATCTATTCCGTTTCCAAAAGGTAGCACAGCTTTAGGTAGCATAAATTTAACTACGGTATATAGCGAACTAGGTCATTTTATACAATATAGCAAGCATGTGCCTGAAAACATTAAATCGATGTTAACTACGGAGACTTCTTTAACTTTTGGAGATAAACATACCACCAAAATTTTGAGATTTGTTGGTAGAATAGCCCTTCCAGCTACTTCAACTTTTCTTGCGAGTTACTCAGCTGCTCGTATGTTTAGATGCGTTACTGAAAGCTGGGGTCAACCAGGAGAATAAATATGAAACTTATAGATGGTCTAATACTGAAATATACTAAGTTTCGTGAGAAAATGATTGCCAACAGAAATAAAAGATGGAAAAAATATTTTTTGAGTCATTATGGCGTTTACCATAATGCGGACGGATTAACTCATGAAAAAATGCTAGGGGTTTTTTGGAAGATGCTTAAGTATCATGGATATTATGTCTCTACATTTAATGGTAATACTAATATAGAGGAACCAGGAAAGCAGTTTTTTGATTGGGAAGAACTGGGATGCGAAGGGTTTATTACTGAACTTACCCAAATGTTTGACATTTCAAGAGAGGACCTCGTAAAAAATAAACGAATATATGTTGATACTTTTGGCGAACTTGCAGATCTCATAATTAAAAAAGCAAAAGAAAAAAAGCTAAAACAGCAAAGCGACAAATGATATATTTTAAGCTTGATAATAGCTGCGGGAATTTTATTTGGGCACTCCCATACGGATGGTAGGATCTGTGATCCGGTGGTCGGAAGGTTTCTCAGTGCCGATCCCTATGCTCAGATCCCAGCTAACAGCCAGGGTTTGAGTCGATATCATATGATTTATCTTGTATAATATAACTATTAAAATTATGATTTCAAAAACTTATGAGAAAAGATACTAATAAACCACAAATTGCTATATATCAGACTCTTGGCGATGAACAAAAAATCCGCGTTAGAATCGAAGATGAAAATGTATGGCTAACGCAAAAACTAATTGCGGAGCTTTTTGATGTTGATGTGCGCACTGTTAATGAGCATCTAAATAATGTTTATTCAGAACAAGAACTAGATGAAAATGCAACTATCCGGAATTTCCGGATAGTTCAGGAAGAAGCATCAAGAAAGGTTGAGAGGTCGATAAGGCATTACAACCTCGATGCGATTTTAGCTGTAGGTTATCGGGTACGTTCTAATCAGGGAACGCAGTTTCGTAAATGGGCAACAGAGAGATTGCGAGAATATTTAATAAAGGGGTTTACTATAGACGACGAACGACTCAAACAAGGAGGAGGTCGGGCGCGCTACTTCCAAGAGCTATTGCAACGAATAAGAGACATTCGTAGTAGTGAGAGGATGTTTTATCAAAAAGTGACTGATATTTATGCAACGAGTATTGATTATAAAGTTGATGCAGAATTGACGCAAAAATTCTTTGCTACTGTGCAAAACAAAATGCATTATGCGGTACATGGCCATACAGCGGCAGAAATTATTGCCGAGCGTGCCAATAGCACAAAACCTCTTATGGGGCTTACAAGCTTCAAAAACGATTACATTACTGCAAATGATATCGTTGTTGCGAAAAACTATTTGATCGAACCTGAAATAAATCAATTGAACCTTATAGTTTCACTGTATATCGATTTTGCCGAATTACAAGCCTCCAGCGGTCGTCTAATGAAGATGCAAGATTGGGTTAAAAAACTAGATGAATTTTTGACTATTTCGGAGAAGAAATTATTACATTTTGCTGGTACGGTAAGTGCAAAGGAAGCGGAAAACAAGGCGCTGGAAGAGTATGAAAAATATCGCAAAGCGCAGGATAAAAAATATGTTTCCGATTTTGATCGCGAGGTAAAGAAACTTTTGGAAGTAGATAAAAAAACTCAAAAAACTTCTGTACACAAAAACCACTAATAGTTAAACTGAGAACTAGATTTTAATTTAACCTAACCTTAAGGTATTTTTTATGCTTCCAAAGAAATATTTTTCTAGTTTAATTGCTTTAGTAATGTCAATTTTCATTTTTGCTACAGCAACCGTTAATAGTTCCCCCACTCTTGATTCTGATCCAA
>JAJXWM010000053.1 GCA_021781615.1 Pseudomonadota bacterium | reverse complement strand
GCCTTCGCCATAGAGCTTCAGACCAGTTGAATCTATAACTAAGTGCATTCCTTCAGATATGCTTTTTTTATCTGGTATTATTAGAGATAATCTTTTCTGCCTCAGACATAACAATGAATAATCAGGGGCTATCAGAGGAAGCTTTAATAATTCAAATATAGATGCTACAAATCCTTGGGTGGCTCTTAGTGGTAGACGATAGATCATCTTTAAAGTTAAACAACATTGAATTGCCAAATCAGAATATTCTATTGGTCTACCCTTCTTGCCGGTTTTTCTTTTACTATACCATGAATCAATACTATTTTTATCGAACCAAACTGTTAAGCTGCCTCGTTGAACTAAAGCCTTATTGTAGGACGACCAATTTTTAATACGGTATTTAGTTTTTTTATTCATGTTAGTATCCTTGCAAAAAAAACAATTAAAAATATACCATATGAAATTGCCTTGAGTTTACATATTGACAAATAAAGCCAATACGACTTTATACGTAGGAGTGACTTCAGATTTAATTAAACGTATTTGGCAACACGTTGATGGCTTTAGTAAAAAATACAACCTACACAAATTGATATACTATGAACAATATGAGGATATGTATTCAGCAATTTGTCGAGAAAAGAGACTTAAAAAATATAAAAGGGAATGGAAGTTATCTCTTGTTAATGAAACAAATCCTTTTCGGCAAGACCTATACCATGAGATAATTTAGTAAATAACAGAATTTTGTTTGAGATTGCCCGGTCAAGCCGGGCAATGACGAGATTTATTTAACAATACCCCTTCGCGCGCACAAATTTAACACGGATGTGATAAATTTCGCAACTGCCGAAGGCAGGTCCGAGCGTTTTATGCGAGTAATATCATTTACCTAGAAGGAAATTCCGCTCGCTCACTTCATGTGCGCCTTGTATTATCCCAAAATACTGGGTTTCGAAAGAGGTCTAATATCTTAAACGCTCTCGTTACGGTTCCAACTGCTCTTTTTAGGATTATCTCCGTGCACATGAATTCCGGCAGTCCCTGCTGGAATGACAGCAAAAGTTCAGATTGCGACAGCCCATGAAATTAAATGGAGCCTTCCATTTTTTTAAAATGGGATGTCGTCATCAGCTGGTGGCATTGCTACATCGCTAACAGGAGCGGCATGATGCTCAGCTTCATGTGGGGCTGTTGTTTCTGGTGCACTATGTTTATGTCTTTCATGGGGGGCGCTATTAGCTCCACGGCTATCCAACATGTGCATTTCGTTAGCAATAATTTCGGTGGTATAACGATCCAAGCCGCTTTTATCTTGCCACTTGCGAGTACGTAAAGATCCTTCAACGTAAATTTTTGAGCCTTTGTGCAAATATTCCCCGACAATTTCTGCTAGGCGATTAAAAAAAACTACGCGATGCCATTCGGTGCGGTCTTGCAATTCTCCTGATTGTTTGTCTTTCCAGGTTTCACTGGTAGCCAATGACACGGAGGCTACTGCGCTGCCGCTTGGGGTATATCTAACTTCTGGATCGTTACCAAGATTGCCGATCAAAATTACTTTATTTACGCCGCGAGCCATATTTTTCTCCGATCAATTTTTTTGTTTAGTTTCTAGTAGTTACTAATATATTTCTAATTCGATAATCATTTTACCTATTATTTTTCTTTTTTGCATCCCCTTTGTTTTTAAGGTAGTCCTGGCAACCAGTGTTGTGCGGTTGGGGGTAAGAGCGGGTGTTTCATGCGGCACCTTCAAAGTGGCCGGCGCAGTTGTAGCTCCCAGCTTGATTGGTTAAATTTACTTGTTACTTTTTCATTAATAAGCTAAATTCTAATATTATTTGTATAAAACGGGGCGTGGCTCAGCTTGGTAGAGCACTGCTTTCGGGAAGCAGGTGTCGGAGGTTCAAATCCTCTCGCCCCGAGGAAAAAAACATTGTATAATATGACAATTATAAGGTTTTTAGAAAAAATAGTTGCGCAAAGTTATAGGAAATTGTACATGCCAAAGAGCACAGGAAGAGCTTTGAAATGGATTTTATTAGGTTTTTTTATAATTAGTATAACTGGCTGTGCTACCAGCAAATTTTCTCCTACCCACCCCCAAGATCCTTATGAGCATTTCAATCGCAAGGTTTTTGCGTTTAATATGGCTTTAGATCGTGCCTTTTTTCGGCCGGTGGCTAAAGTTTACGACGCAGTATTGCCATGGCAAGTGAAAACAGGTGTGCGTAATTTCTTTGGCAATATCGGAGACGTTACTTCGGTGGCGAACGAGGTTTTGCAGTTGCATTTTGCCCAAGTCGTTGCTGATTTAGCGCGTATAGTTATTAATACTACTGTTGGTCTTGGTGGCTTATTTGATGTTGCTTCTCGTTTGGGTTTAGAGAAAGACAAAGAAGATTTTGGTTTAACGCTTGCCAGTTGGGGTTCAAAGGATACGCCATATATAGTTATACCGTTTTTAGGCCCCTCTACTGTTAGAGATCTTGTTGGTATGCCAATAGACTATTATTTCTTTAGTATTTGGCCTTATATTGATTCGAATGCATTGCGCTACAGTCTCTTGGGTACTGCGGCGGTTCAACGTCGCTCGACCCTGCTTCCTGGTGATGAAATTGTTGACGAGGCCTTTGACTCTTATGTCTTTGTCCGTGATGCTTATCTACAGCGTCGTGCATATATGGTTAAGGAGGCCAAAGAAGAGCATGTAACTAAATATGCTGATGAGCATGGTCTTGTTCACCGTCGCCACCGTTCAATCCCAGTAAATAGCGTTCTGGCGGATTAGTAGCGAACTAAAAAATAAATGGTCACAAAAAACAATAAATTAGGCTTAGTTCCCTTAAGCGCCATGTGTGTTGGTTCCATGATTGGTGCGGGGTTATTTGATTTACCACAGAATGTGGCGCATAACGCTGGGGTTGTCGCACTTCTGATTGCTTGGGCAATTACATTTTTAGGGATGCTTTGTTTAGCGCGGGTTTTTCAAAATTTATCTATGAGGTGCCCGGAGCTCGATGTTGGTATTTATGCTTATGCTAAAGCCGGCCTTGGTGATTATCTTGGATTTAATTCGGCCTGGGGTTATTGGATTTCGGTTTGGGTGGGTAATGCCGGCTATATAATTGTATTATGTGCGGCACTTTCTTTGTTTTTTCCGTTATTTGGTGATGGTACTAGTTTATTGTCACTGGCTGTTAGCTCGTTGATTATCTGGGTTGTGACCTATTTGTGTGTGCGGGGAATAAAATCTGCTACTTTAGTAAATACCGTAATAACTATTATTAAAGTCGTGCCAATTATTATTTTTATTCTGATAATTGCTTATGCTTTTAATCCCCAGATATTTGCGGCTAATGTTTTACAGCCGGGTAAATTAGGTTCGGTGGCTGGTCAAGTAAAAGGGATGATGTTAATTACCGTATGGTTATTTATCGGTATCGAAGGGGCAAGCGTTTTTTCTGCTTGGGCGCGAGATCGGCGAGATGTTGGCAAAGCGACGATTATTAGTTTTTTGATTATGTTTGTTGTTTTGTTTGCTATCTCCCTTTTGCCATTTGGAATTTTGCCACAAGAGGGTATAGCCGCTTTAAAAAACCCTTCTACGGGAGCATTGTTAGCGCATAGTACAGGAGTTTTGGGTAATGCCTTTATTAATATTGCGCTGGTCATCTCAATTTTAGGTGCTTTTTTATCTTGGGTTTTAATTGCAGCCGAGGTGCCGTTTTTTGCTGGCAAACGCGATGGTTTATTTCCGAAGATTTTTGTTTTAGAAAATAAAGTTAATTTTCCGATTGGAGCTTTAATTATTACTGCAGTTTGTGAGCAGCTATATCTAGTTTTTGCTTATTTTTATCAGGCAGGATATTTGCCAACCATTAGTCTTGCGGTAGCGATGATTTTACCACCATATTTATTTTCTGCTTTTTATGCATTATTGCTGGCAGCTACCGGAAAAACCTATGAGAAAGTTGCCGCCCAAAAAAGGTTTTGGGATTTTTTAATTAGTATGGTGGCGGTAGCGTATGGAGTTTGGTTATTATACTCTGCTGGTAAATATCTGTTATTATCAAGTGTATTGTATTTTATTGGTGGTGTTATTTATATCGCTAATAAAATATGGCGGCGGCAAAAGGTTTTCAATAAGTATGAGTTGATTTTATTTTTGGTGCTGGGACTGGCGAGCGTGATTAGTGTGGTTGCTTTAATAAACGGGCAAATTAAATTGTCTTAACAGCTGGCAGATATAACAAATTACTTTTTACCACTTGATTTCCCCGCTTATAATAAGGTCAAATTTATTTGGGTACCACTTAGCTTAGCCTCAGAACACCTGGGATCGAGGATTTTAAATTGATCCCAATTTATAAATACAACGCCAGAGAGATGCTAATTTAATGGCATGCTTTTATATCAGAAAATTCAAAAATAGTATCAGAACATAATCACATATTTATTACAGATACTGCCATAAAATATTCTCGATGCCATAACGAATAATTGCCAAAATTAACGGGTTGTTTTTTAGTATATTATTATGGACCAAATTAAAAAAATGGTGTCGGGAAAAAATTATGCTGAATGAGTACCTAAATTTAATGTAAAAATGTTCAATGGGTTCACTTTAAACGCGACCACATCCCTCGAAGAAAAAACTGTGCAAAGTTCTTAAACAAGCACTATACTTCAAATGAAAAAGATAGATTTTGGATCACCTAACAGGAGCTATTGGATAAAAATACATTTTTGAACCGTTTGATTTATATAATATAAATTTCCTCGCAGCAAGCTGCGAGGACAAAGCGATGGGGGTTGACCTTGGGGGAGAAGCTCAGTTCTCCCCCTTGGGCGAGAGAAAATTGATTAAAAACCATAACTATGAAAATAAAAATAACAGCATTGATGTACTTTCTCTTTCTAAGCTTAAGCCTTATTTTAGTCTTGCCACCTGCTTATGCAAGTGAGAGCGATCAAAAAGAAGATTTAACCCTGATTTTTTCTGACTACCTGGATAAACTGCGAGTAAATTGCGCTTTCCAACTCGAAGATTTTACTGAGATTAAGCGGGCGCTTGAAGATAACCCTCCCCACCTTACAAACCCAATATCGAAAGAAGCAGCTTTAGTATTAAACACTTGCCACCCATATTGGGATAATTTTAATCAAATAATCGAGATCGCAACTCCCGAACGTATTGATTATCAAAAAACCTACGCTGAAGTAAAACAAATAATTAGCCAAATCAGAAAAGATACAGCATATCAAGAAGAAGCACACGTAAAAACTGCAAGCATTAACCTTGAAATGGATTTTGTAGATATTCCAAAAGGAAAATACGAAAATAAGTTTATTGGCACCTTTGAAATATCTGGCGATATCGCTATCCAAACCACACCAGTAACGCAGTATCAATGGGCAAAGGTTATGGATAACAACCCCTCCTTATTCAAGACCGGTGAAGATTCCCGTAACGTAGAAATTAATGGCCAACAAATAGAGATGTGTCCAAACAAGCCAGTTGAAAGTGTCTCAAGTGAAGATATCACTAAATTCATAGAAACATTAAATAAACAAGATAATATTTATGAGTATCAACTAGCATCAACCATAGAATATTTGGCTGTTATTGGAGATGGTACGCAAATAATAGGTTCTTGTTGTTTAAATAAAAAAGAAACCTGCCCTGTTACGTCAAATAGTTACTTTTATCTTAATGATGAGCGAATATATTCACTTTTAGATAATGTGTTAGAGCTTACAAGAGATAAAGCAAAAGAAGATGAC
>JAJXWM010000023.1 GCA_021781615.1 Pseudomonadota bacterium | reverse complement strand
ACTTGGTTTCTTTTGAGATAATGAGCTAGTTGGTTAGCTCGTTGATTTAATACCTCGTAGGTTAGCTGGTGCTCTTCATAGACCACTGCCACTCTATCTCTATTGCTCTCGACTACTTCCTCAAATAATTCATGCACGCATTTATCTTTGGGGTATTTTTTATCTGTCTGATTATAGCTATAAACCAATTGCTGCATTCTATCTTTAGTCAATAAAGAAATTTCACTTAAAAGAAGAATCGTATCTGAAGATCGACCGTGGTTAGTCATGGTTTGGACAAACAAACCAAAAACATCCAATAGATTAGCTATATAATCGTTATAATATAAATCTGCATTGTAACGACACTTTATAGCTATACCGCCACTATACCTAGATACAAATATAATTAAATCTTGCATGTTAAAATCATATGCATACATATCTAGCTCGGCACTGGCTATCTTTCTGTCCCCTAATAAAGAATTTTTTATACCGAGAGGAACCAATAACGTACGAAATACTGATGCAACACCTGAGTTATTAGTACAATACTTGCTAAATAAATCGCGAAAACTGCAATCTCGACAATTGGATACATCGTTTAAAGTTTGGCTAACGAGCTTATAAGCCTCATCGACCGTCTCAACGCCTAAAAAATCACAACAAATTGGCACAAGTTCTATTTCTTTCTCGGTTAATGCCAAAGTTCCTATAGTTATGTTGTTTTCGTCATTAAATTTTTTCAAAAAAACGCCAAAAGCCGCCAGAGACAGGGTAAATATTTGCTGATCTGAGATAGAATCTATATTTGTAGTATTTCCGCTTAATTTTACATCAATCTCTTTTTCTGAGTAATTAAACAAATCAATTACCGGTCGTTTTTTTTGATAAGGAAAAGTGGCCGGAAACAACTGATTTCGTATTATTCTCTCCCAAAAACTCTCGGTATCATGCTTCATTTAACTATTTCCTAGCTTTGTTTCTAGTTATTAAGTAGTTGTCTATAACTAATAAGTCAAGACTCGCCATATCGAATGTTTCTAGTGCATCTTTTACGGAACACACAATCGGCTGTCCTTTGATATTAAAAGATGTGTTAATTACTACAGGAATCCCCGTTAATTCTCCAAATTTACTAATCAATAACCAAAACTTATAATTACTATCTTCAAAAACCACTTGGACACGCGCAGACCCATCAACGTGAGTAATAGCGGGCAGTAACTCTTTATATTCGTCTCTTACTTGCGCGGTTAATAACATATACATGTAATCGTCTAATTTGGCTGGCTCCATATCGAATATTTTTGGCGCTGCTTCCATGATAACTGCCGGCGCAAAAGGACGAAATCCTTCGCGTAACTTAATTCGCGCGTTTAATCGTTCTTTCATTAAGGGGTCGCGTGGATCCGCTAAAATACTACGATTGCCCAAAGCTCTAGGTCCAAACTCCATCCTACCATGAAACCAACCTACTATTTGACCATCAGCTATTTGGTTGGCCACATACATGCAAAGTTCTTCATTGTTACTCCAAAAGTCAAAAGCATAATTCTTATATTCTGGGATAAGTGAGGTAATATCATTAACGTTAAAATCCGGTCCATAATAAGGCATTTTCAGCTTTGAAAACAGCTTCGGATTCGGATTCATTTTGTGATAAGCGTATAATGCTGCGCCTAAAGAAGTACCATCATCACCTGCTGCCGGTTGAATAAAAGTATTGGCAAATAAACGACTCTTTTTAATGTAACTATTAGCTGTACAATTTAAAGCCACGCCACCAGCCATAACCAAGTTGTTCATTCCAGTGCTTTGTTTGTAATACTGCAACACATGCATAAGCACTCTTTGTAATACAACTTGCATGGCTGCGGCAATATCTTGGTGGTGAGCCGTTATCTCTTGGCCAGCTTGGCGAACTGGTCCTAAAATCTTTTCAAGATACCCAAGTGTACCCGAGTAAGTTTCACACTCACCCGGAGTACTGTTTTTGTATAGAACCGGTATTGCAAACCTACCCTTATCTTGTAGATCAATCATCGCCATTATTAAATGAAAATATTTACTGGGGTTACCATAAGGAGCAAGCCCCATAACCTTGTATTCATCAAAACCAAATTCAAAACCAAGATATAAGGTAAATACGCTATATAAAATCCCGATTGAATGTATTTCAGGTATTTGTAACAATACCTCGATATTGTTATTTTCGCCTACCGCCACCGTCATATTTTCTTTTTCACCCATCCCATCCGCGATCAATATCAAAGCATTTTTGTAACCACTCAAATAATAACAACTAGCTGCATGAGCCAGATGATGAGGTACTTGGATAAAATCTTGGTGGCGTTTATGTGGCCAAGCTAAATACTGCTGTAATAATTTCAACTGCCCTTCTCTTGAATAAACTTCCGTGAATAATTCTTTTTTATATGAGTCTTTATTATAATCACCAACATATGGTTCATAATTAAAACCATGAGCAATATAATCAACCTGATCAATGCTCACTCCCCCCTGCTGTAAACAATACTTAATTGCATTAACCGGGAAACAACCAGTGGCTTTATTTTTACTAAACCGCTCCTCAGCGGCTGCCGCAATTATTTCATTATCAATAATCAATGCTGCGGCTGAATCAAAGCCCTGAGCAATACGATAATACTTGCTATCTAAATTTGGGAAATGTGTTTTTTTAAACGGCACACTATTGTGTAGTCCGCTTATTCCAATAATTTTCATACGAAAGCCCCCTGATCGATTAACTTTGAATAACGCCGCCATTCTTTAGTTGAAAATAACTTATATTTATTTGAAATCAACAAAGCCCTTAACATAACCTTAGCGGTATTTATGGTTAAGGCATAAACAATATTATAATCAATTATTTGTTCAGATAAGCTTCTTATTGTTTGGCCAGAACTATTATCGCCTTGAGTTACAACAACCATACTTAAATACTTTTTATTAAATAAGCCTTGTAAGTTATCTAGGCTACTAACAGTAGTTATTCGCAATCCTTCTTTTTTTAATATCTCAGCTAGAAAGGGCAGGCAGTATATGTCAAATTTCCGTACTGAACTCCTTTGCAACAGCTTCAATTCACCAATGATATTATTGATTTCTTTTAAAGAGCATTCTATAAACATATTGATATTACTTAATAAACTTAATCTATTTAAACTCTCATGAGATTTTTTATAGGCTTTCAAAAAACTAGTGTCTATACCCATAACTTCGCCAGTTGAGCGCATTTCTGGGTCTAACTTTAAAATCACTCCTGGAAATTTATTAAATGGAATCACCGCATGCTTTACGCAATAATAAGGTTTGGAGCTCTGGGGCCTCCTGGTTTCTATCTCCGATAAATCCATACCCAACAAACATCTGGTAGCAATTTCAACATAGGATTTGTGACAAGCTTTAGAAACAAAAGGTATCGTTCTAGACGCTCTAGGATTCACCTCTAAAACATATACTTGCCCTTTATATATCGCAAATTGTATATTTACAAAGCCTAAAATTTTCAAATAGTTAACAATTTTAAGTGTATAATCCTCTACGGCTTTAATTACAGGTTTACTTAGGGTAACAGTAGGCAGCACACACGAAGAATCTCCAGAATGAATGCCTGCTGGTTCAATATGCTCCATAATACCAGCTATAATAAAATTACCTTTTTTATCACAAATTCCATCAACATCAACTTCTATAGCATTTTCTAAATATTCATCTAATAAAATGGGGTCATCACTTACTTTTTTAATGGCACGCAAAATTTCTGTTAATTCTTTTTGGTTATAAACAATTCTCATAGCACAGCCTCCTAATACATAAGAAGGCCTAACCAGCAAAGGAAACCCGACCTCTTCAGCAGCTTTTTTTACTTCCCCTATAGAGCAAGCAAAGGAATTTTGAGGTTGCTTGATTTGCAATCGCTTAATAATTGTAGAAAATTTCCTTCTATTTTCAGTAAGATCTATAGTCTCAAAGCTGGTGCCAAGAATCTTAACTTTTGCTTCATGTAAATAGCGCGCGAGTTTTAACGGCGTCTGTCCGCCAAATTGTAAAATCACACCCAGTGGTTTTTCCAACTCTATTATATCTAAAACCGATTCTAAGGTTAACGGTTCAAAATATAATCTATCAGCCATATCGTAATCTGTAGAAACAGTTTCAGGATTACAATTTATCATGACAGCTTCAAAACCCTTAGTTTTTAACGCTTGTAAAGCTTTGACACAACAATAATCAAACTCTATCCCTTGCCCAATTCTATTGGGACCACTGCCTAAAACGATTACTTTTTTGTTATTGTCAGAAGGATTGGCTTCACATTCGTAATCATAAGAAGAATACAAGTAGGGGGTAACAGCTGGGAATTCTGCTGCACAGCTATCAATTCTCTTATATACTGGCTTAATATTTAACTTTAGTCTTTTTGTACGAATTAATGTTTCTTTTACTTGTAACAATTCAGCAATGCGCAAGTCAGAAAATCCCTTCCGCTTCCAATGCATTAATTGTATTTTAGTAACTTTATTCAAACTAAAACCACAAATATCTTTTTCAAGCTGTACTAGTTCATAAATATGATAAAGAAACCAGGGATCAATAGCCGTTATTTTATAAATTGCTTTAATAGTTAAACCAAGCCTAAACGCCTCAGCAATAAATAATATGCGCAATGCTCCTGGATTTTTTAATTGGTTTTTAACTGATTTTATCGTATACGTTTTTTTCAAGTTTTTCCCATAACCCAGCCCACTAATTCCTAACTCTAAACTACTAAGTGCTTTTTGTAGAGAAGCTTGAAATGTTCTACCTATTGCCATGACCTCCCCCACCGATTTCATTTGGGTGGTTAAAATACCGTCATGCTCGGGAAATTTTTCAAAATCAAATCTTGGTATTTTGGTTACCACATAATCAATAGTAGGTTCAAAAGAAGCTGGCATCACTCCGCCAACAATATCATTTTTTAATTGGTCTAAAGTAAAGCCAACCGCTAACAATGCAGCAACTTTAGCAATGGGGAAGCCTGTTGCTTTAGAAGCTAAAGCTGAAGAACGAGACACCCTAGGGTTCATCTCGATAACAAGTTGTCTGCCAGTTCTAGGGTCTACCGCAAACTGTACATTGGCGCCACCAGTTTCAACGCCTATTTCTTTAAGTACCAAAATAGCAGCATCGCGCATTTTTTGATATTGCCTGTCAGTTAAGGTTTGCGCGGGGGCTACAGCAATGGAATCTCCAGTATGGATACCAATGGGGTCAACATTCTCAATGGTACATACGACCATGCAATTATCATTTTTATCTCTGACAACCTCTAACTCAAATTCTTTCCAGCCTAGCAGTGATTCTTCAAGCAATATTTCGTGTGTAACTGATTCAATAAAACCACGATGGCAAATATCTAAAAAATCTTTTTCATTAAAAGCAATACCTCCCCCACTTCCACCCAAAGTATATGATGGTCTTATGACGACAGGAAAACCAATGCGCTTTTGATACTTCTTAGCATCTTTGACGTTGCTTGCAATGTATCCTCTCGGAATATCCAATCCAATACGCCGCATTGCTTGTCGAAACTTATCCCTTGATTCTGCTGCTTCAATTATGCGCCTATCAGCACCTATTAAACGCACACCATGCTTAGCTAATACTCCCCTCTTATCAAGCTCTACTGCGCAATTTAAAGCAGTTTGCCCTCCCATAGTAGAGAGTAAAGCATCTGGTTTTTCTTTACTTAATATTTTATCAATAGTCTGCCAATTTATAGAATCGATATAAACAGAATCGGCGATTTCTGAGTCTGTCATTACCGTGGCTGGATTAGAGTTTAATAAAATAACCTTATACCCTGCATTTTTTAATGCTTTACATGCTTGGGTTCCAGAATAATCAAACTCACAAGCTTGGCCAATAGTAATTGGCCCGGAACCGATGATAAATACACTTTTTATACTCTTATTTTTAAGCATGGGTATTTTTTAGTTTTCTATAACTCTCCATACTCGTAATAAACTTTCGGAATAGTTTTTTAGCATCCGATGGCCCTGGCCCCGCTTCCGGGTGTCCTTGTAGTGCAAAGATAGGTAAATACTTATGAGCAAACCCTTGAAGAGATCCATCAAACAAAGAATGGTGCGTGGGCACGATTGTATTTGGAAGTGATTGCTCGATAACAGCAAACCCATGATTTTGGCTGGTGATTAAAACCTGTTTTGATTTATCGTCTTGAATAGGATGATTGACTCCATGGTGCCCAAAAAGCATTTTTTTGGTCTTTGCACCAAGCGCTAATGCTAATAATTGAAAACCTAAACAAACACCAAAAATTGGCATACCACTACCAATTAGTTTCCTAGTCAGCTCAATTTCACTACGGCAAGCTCCAGGATCACCAGGACCATTAGATAAAAGCACGCCATCAGGCTTAAAAGACCTTATATCTTCAAATGTACTGTGGTGAGGAAATAATGAAATATTGCATCCCAATCTTTCTAAAATATTTAAAATGCTTATTTTCACTCCACAATCTACAACGGCGATATTATATTTGGCTGATTTTTTTCTCAGAGGTGTTACAACTTGTACGCCAGCATTGCTTACCAGATAAGACTCTTTAAGTCGGGGGAAACTATTAACGGCCGCTAAAGCTTTCGCTTCGTTTATATCTCCGGCCATTATTGCAGCATTCATAAAGCCCCGATCTCTAATTTTTTTTGTTATATAACGGGTATCAACACCATGAATACCGATAATCTTATGCTTATATAAAAAATTTTGTAATGAGCTGTCTGCTTGCCAATTACTAGTATAGCCAGACAATTCCTTAACAATTACTCCACCCGCCCACACTCGTTTAGATTCAAAATCTTCTTGATTAACGCCAACATTACCAATATGCGGGTAAGTGAAATTAATAATTTGGTTTTTATATGAAGGATCGGTCAATATCTCTTGATATCCAGTCATTCCCGTATTAAAAACCAGTTCACCACATATCAATCCGGGAGCACCTATACTCTCTCCATATAGAACCTCTTTCGTTTCTAATATCAATATGGCTTTCATCTTCTGTTATTAAGGGACTTTACCCTCTTCAGTTTCAACCTTTTTTTCTAATTCTTCCATTTGTCTTATTAAGCTAAGCGGCCTCATATCGGTCCATACTTTATCTATATACTCCAGGCAAGCATCTTTGTTTTTAGCTTCTCCCACGGCTCTCCACCCATTTGGCATTGGTTTATAAGTAGGCCATATTGAATATTGCTCTTCATGGTTCTTAACAACATAGTATTGAACCCCGCACTCATTTTCTTCTTTTTTTGCTATTTCATTCATTGGTCGATCGTCCGAATAATTTTATGACTATTTATATCCATCCAGTAACTCTAAGTGAGCTGTTCCTTCTTTGGTTTCTAAATCAACTTCAGCGATACATCTAACTTTGTGATAATTTAATTCACATGTTCCAACAACATGAATATTCCCCTTACCATTGGCGAAATCAGCATTTTCTAGTTTTGTTAAGTTGTCGTCGATATTTATACCTAATTCAGTTTCGCCCATTGTATCCATGAATTTGACAAAAACATATTTCATCGCTGTTAGTCTTTCTTTAATCTCGTCATACTTCTCACTTCTTGGTTCAAATACTATAGGATGTTTACCTACTGAAAGTAGTTTAACTAGTCTGTCCATTTTTTTTCTCCTGGCAAGTTTTATAAGCTGCTTTAAGCTACAAACCCCTTCATCACAACCGGGAACGACTACACAATTTTGAACAATGGATGATAACATAATATCATTAAGGTTTTATTATGATTTTTAATTTCAGCACTAAAATTATTGGGAGATGGAAAATAATTCTAATCCAGGCCTTTTTAAACCCAAAAGCATTACCCTAAAAACGTGTTGAAATTGTCGCGAGAGCGCTTATAGCGCTTCCCTAAAATACAGAAACTAGGTATGCCACCTCGGTAGCCGCAAGCGGCTGCATGCGTAAACTAATAGCGCAGGCGACCGCCTGCGGCTACCACTGACTTCAATTTTGGATTACGTATTTTAGGGAATTGCTATAAGATATTGAAGATAGAGATTTTTTTCAGTAAATTTCCTCGAGACAGCAGTTACCACTACGGTGAGAGGGAATTTACTGAAAAAAATTTCTAGATTCAATATATTAAGCGCTCGTAGTAAACTTTAACTCACTTTTTTAGGATTAGAGGAGGGGTATTTTTTAAGTTTACTTAATAACCCCTCAATAAACTTATCGTCTAATTTAGCATTAACCTCCATATACCAAAAATTGTCATGGGCTAGCGCTTCACATTTAACGCTATCCTTTTCGGTCATAATAATGGTTTTATTGCCAAACGAAAAATCAGCGGCGGAAAACATATGATGATCTGGAAAAGGATACTCAATAATATTTAAATTTAATTGACGCAACGTTTTAAAAAATTTCTGCGGCATGCCGATGCCAGCCATAGCATGGATAACCTGCCCTTTAAAATCATCGGCAGTTTTTGTTATTGTCTTATCTTTGATGCTACGAAAAAGAGCTGGCTCTAAAACCATGCCATATTCTCCTGAAGGCGCTGATAAAGATGATTTAGTATTAAAATTTCTCACAATAAAATCGACACTCTTTAATCTACTTATAGGCTCACGCAGCGGCCCTGCTGGCAAACAAAATCCATTACCAAACTCAAATTCGGCATCAATCAGAGTAATTTCAATATAGCGAGGTAGTTGGTAATGCTGAAGGCCATCATCACTAATAATAACGTCACAATGATAAACCTCTAATAGTTTTTTTACGCTCGCCGCCCGATCTTTATCAACAAGAACCGGACATAAAGTTCGACGCGCAATTAATAACGCCTCATCCCCTACTTCTTCGACCTTGCTTTCGGGAGTAACAACGATAGAGCCAGAACTTTTCCTGCCATAGCCTCTACTAATAACGCCTGGCTTATACCCTTGCCTTTTCAAAAGATCAGCAAGCCCAATAACCATCGGGGTTTTGCCGGCGCCACCCACGGTAATATTGCCTACAATAATTATCGGAACTGGAAATTTTATCGATGGAAAATGTTTAAAATATAATCTATATAAACCGATGATTGCACGATAAACAAAAGAAAGCGGTAATAAAATATAGCTAATAATTTCTCTGCGATACCAAAATTTAGGCAAATAAAGTTTAATCAAAATCACTCCTTATATATAATTTAAGCACAAATACAGAATAGGTGCCCGACGCTAAATGAGTTTAGGCGCGAAGACAAGAAACGAGCGAGATGACCACGAGTAGCGTCGCCGGCAAAGCCTAAACCCATTTAACGCGGGGCACCACCATGCTTAAACTGCATAGTGTACAACTTTGCATACTGCCCTTTCTGCTCTAAAAGTTCTTCATGATTACCAGCCTCAATAATTTTCCCATGATCAATCACAATTATCTTATCAGCATGTTCGATCGTAGAAAGCCGATGGGCAATAACTAAAGTTGTACGTTTCTTCATTAAATTATCTAATGCCGATTGAATATGGCGCTCTGATTCGGTGTCAAGTGCTGAGGTCGCCTCATCTAAGATCAAAATTGGAGCATCTTTTAGCAAAGCTCGGGCGATAGCAATACGTTGTCGCTGCCCACCTGATAATAGCAAACCATTCTCACCGACCATGGTATTTAACCCTTCAGGCAAATGCCTGATAAAATCCATAATATGCGCTGCTTCAGCTGCACGGACAATCTTATCTTCGGTAATATCATTGAAAGCTCCATAAGCAATATTACGAGCTATAGTATCATTAAATAGAGTTAGATGTTGCGACACCAGGGCAAATTGCTTACGTAAATCCTGCAGCTTATAATCTTGAATATTAGCATCGTCAACCAAAATCGAACCACTAATAACATCATAAAAACGAGGCAATAAACCAGCTAATGTTGTCTTACCACCACCAGAACTCCCAACCAAAGCGACCGTTTGACCGGGCAAAATAGTAAAGCTAACGTTATGTAAAATTGTTTTCTTGGACCCGGGATAACTAAAAGTAACATCCCGATATTCAATTTTACCTTGAGCACGAGCGATGGTTTTAGTGCCAAAATCTCGCTCTAACTTCTCATCAAGTAAGGTAAAAATACTATGCGCGCCTGCAACTCCCTTTTGAATCTCAGTATTAACTTTGGTTAAACGGCGCAGCGGTGTAAGTAAACGAACTATAGCAAAAACAAAAGCCACGAGACTTGCGGCATCTAAGGTAGTATGGATAGAAGACTGCGTAGCAAAAAGTATAATCACCGCAATTGGAATTGATGTAATAATCTGAGTTAATGCGCTACCAAGAGTATTAGTAACCACAACTTTCATTTCCCGCAAGCGATTTTGATGAGCAGCACCAAAAAACTTTTGTTTTTCATACTCCTCGCCACCAAATACCCGCACCACTTTATAGTTATCAATACCTTCGGCAGCAATTTGGGTTAAATTGCCCATCGTACCTTGCACACTAGTACTTAAATGACGCAAACGTTTAGCAGTATAACGGGTGATGTAAGCAACCGCCGGGGCAGTAAATAAAAACATCAAGGTTAACTGCCAGCTTTGAGTAAACATGAGAAAAACCAATCCGATAAGTATCATCCCTTCTTGCAAAACAGTGATTAACGCCTCAGTAGCAGCTGTTGCCACCTGTTCAGTATTATAAATCAAGGTCGACAACAATTTACCTGAGGTTTCTTTATCGTAATAACTGGCCGGTAAAAACATTAAATGAGCAAAAATAAGTTCGCGAAAATCTCTTACCAAGTTACGCCCAACCCGCGTTAGATAATAATTGGAAAGAAAATAAGATAAACCACGAGCAAAGAAAACTACGATAATAATTAGCGGCAACCAAACAAACCAAGGTTGATGGCCCCCGGCAGCCCAACTATTCAATAAAGGCTTAACGGCATAGGTTAAAAAAACATCAGTACCAGTAGCTAAAATAGTTCCCAAAATCCCTAATACAAAGGATAGCCAATATGGAGCAGCCTGCCGTAATAACCTTAGATAAACCGACCAACTGTCATAATTATTTCTGTTGTCTTTCTTATTCATGCCAAAAGCACCTGACCTTTTCTCGGTAAGAATTAACTTCTAGTATATCTGATTTATCAGTAAATTTAAAAGTAATTGCTCCGGTTTGGAAGGCATTAAATAATATAGCATTATTCTTTATATACCTTGCTACCACCTTTTTATTAGGAAAATGGAACCGGTTTTTATAACCCGCCGGAAAAACAACATATTGCGGCTTAACCGCGCTAATCAGCTCTTCCGTTGATGAAGTGGCGCTACCATGATGGGGCGCAACTAAAACCGTACTTTTTAGCTCGGTTTGGTAATTTTCTACCAATAACTTTTCGGCTTCACGCTCAATATCGCCAGTTAATAAAATAGAATTGATACCATTTGTAATTTTTAGCACACAAGATGCATTATTTCCCTCTAAAAAAGAGTTAGTTGGCGGCGATAACATATAAAAATCGACCCCGTCCCATTGCCAGTGCTGCGAAGCCTCACAAGACGCGGCTAGCTTTTGATATGAGACAAACTTTCCTGGAACGCTGGTTAAAATACGACCAACTGGCACTCCCTTTAAGATAGCCTCTGCGCCGCCACTATGGTCGCTGTCACCGTGGCTTACAACCATGGTATCGATGCTCTTAATCCCCTCTTGGCGCAAATACGGAATAATAACGCTAGTTCCTGCATCATTATCAAAAAACTTAGGCCCAGTATCATAAAGTAAAACATGATTCTTAGTTTGAACTACCGCCGCCAACCCCTGACCAACATCAAGTAAGGTAAACCAAACTTGCTTATCGATACTGGGACTAGGCGGTACATAAAAAAGTAGCGGCACTAACCACAAAAGCCCAATAAATCTCGCGGGAAAGCCACGGGGCGCAAGTAAAATTAAGATGCCGATAATTGATGCTGCTAATATCCACCAATTGTAAATAGGATGATACCAGCTACAGCTAAAATGTTGTGATAAAAACGTTAACCACCACCAGATTAAGTGTAAAAGCTTAGCGCTACCCCATAAAATCCAACCGCCAATATTATTTGAAATTAATAAAAATATTGCCCCCAACAAGCTCATCGGCACTATCACTAAACACACTCCAGGCATAGCAACTAAATTAGCAACGATAGTTACTAAAGAAACTTGCTGAAAAAATAACAAAGTAAAAGGTAGTAAAGCTAAAGTAACGGTAAATTGCATGCGCCAAAATTTACTTAAATGAGATGGTGTTGCTTTAATCCGGCCACTACTAACATAGATAATTGATGCTACTGCAGAAAAGGACAACCAAAAACCTATGGTAAGCACTGCTAACGGATTAATTATTAATACTAAAAACAATGACCATAACCACGCATTCCACGCTTTAGTATGACGCCGTAATAAAATCGCCAAGCTAAATATAACTAACATAACTAGAGAGCGCTGGGTCGGTATCGAAAACCCCGAAACCGCACCATAAATAAAACCCACCAATAAACCAAAAATAATACCCGCCTCTTTTGCCGGTATTATTAGCGGTAAGCGACGAGAAAATCTCCATAAAAATTGGACAAAAATAAAAGCAATACTTGCAACTAAACCGATGTGTAAACCAGCGATAGCCACTAAATAACTAGTTCCAGTTTCACGCATCACCTGCCACTGCCCCTGCGTAATTTTATCTTCAGCTCCCGTAGCAAACGCAATAATAATTGGAGTAAGTTCATCTCGAGCTAAAGATTGTTCCATTTTATTGATGAGAAACTGGCGGAGACGTGAAAGCGGATAATGATACCAATGCGATGCCAAAAGTTGGTTAGATTCGGAGTTACTTACATAACCGGTAGCGCGGATATGGTGCATCAATAAATGTTTTTCTAAATCAAAACCGCCCGGGTTTAAAACTCCATGCGGGCGCTTTAACCGTACCAGTAACTGCCATTTATCACCAGCTTTTATCTGGGAGTATTGAGCCTGATTGCCAATACTAAAATCAACTTTTGGATTACCATACCAACCAAGCTTTATTTTGGCCTTTACTTTCTTTTTTGCAACAGTCTCTGTCTCGAAATCAAAACTAATGCCGTATCGTTTGTCGCTAGGCGGCGCTGCAATATAACCAGTTACCAACACCTTCTTCCCTTCTAAATCAGCGGGCAAACGCCAAGAAGTAACTAAATGGGTATAAATTAGCGCCCAAAAAAACCCAAGCACAAAAATTATTATTTGGAAAATGGTTTTTTTAATATTAGTTGTGGCGACGAACCAAACAACAACAAGAGGAATAAGCGCTAACAACCAGTATAAACTAGGAAGCGTGCGACAAAATGTTAGAGCCGAAATACCTAAGAAAAATGTAATGATCCAATATGGCATAAAGGTGATTATACGTGATAAAAAATTTATGCATCACCGGGGTTAACACTAAATTATCGCCACAATGTATTTTCCAAAATACACCAAAGGGATACGATCACGTAACCAGGGTGGTATACTCCACTCTTGCATCAACTTCTTAAGATCATGTGTACCTTGACGACCAGCTATTTTTACTTTTTCACCACCTTGACGAAAACATATTTTGATTTTCTTAGGGTTTAATTTAAGCTCGCGCGCTACTTTCGATTTTATTTTATTTAAAACCGGTAACGACTTTTCTTTATCGAACGGCTCCAAAGGCGGCATAGCGTATAGATTATCACGGAAACGACGTACTTCTGCCCCCAACCACTTAACCATCGGCATCGCATCATAACGGGAGTTAATAACTGTCCGTATAACCTCCCGCATTTTAACTTCGCTTGGCATCGGTAAAGAAAGCTTATAAAACCAATAACGCAAAACGTTTTTCTGCCGCATAACCGAGAGTTTTTTTAATAAAGTTATATCAAGAATGTCGACATTATTTAAGCTTACAACTTCTTGCAAATCTTTTTCTGCCAATATATTTAATAACTCACTTGCCTCAAAACAATGCTTTGATGCCCGATTAAGGGTGGTAATAATAGCGGGCCACCGTTTTTTAATAAGCGGCATTACTTCATGTCGAATTAAATTACGGTCAAATTTAGTATTGGCATTACTTTCATCTTCTAACCATTGTAATTTATACTTACTCGCGTAAGCCAAAATCTCTTGGCGGGAAGAGTTAAGTAGCGGGCGGGCTAGATAGCCACCCGCAAATTTTATGTTTTCTGGCATCGCCGCCAAACCCTTCGGACCAGCACCACGAAATAACTGTAATAATAAAGTCTCAGCCTGATCATCAGCTTGGTGAGCAGTAACCAAACACGCTCCTTTAGGCAAAATTTTGGCAAAAATTTCATAACGCAACTTCCGCAAAATTTCTTCGGGGCTATAATCATTACAAGATTTATTCTTAAGCGAGATTTTTTTAGTAATATATTCAATAGCGAGTTTTTTACAAATTTTACGGCAATGTTCGACCCATTTTTGAGCCTTGGGGCTTACACCATGATTAACATGAATGGCCACTAGTTTTATGCCCTTTTTGTCCTGATAAATCTCACGTAAAAGATGTAAAAGTACATGCGAATCTACCCCACCACTATAAGCTATAAATATTTTATTATAAGCGGATAAAAGAGCGGAAGTCTTACTGCGAATCATATTAAAGGTTTTTTGGATCGCTTCATCATGAGCTTTATTAACTCCGCGTAATGGCGTAGAAATCATGTTATCTACCAAAACTCATTAACTTCTCATAGCGACTTTGTAATAGTTTATCCATCGGCATTTTACGTAAATGGGTTAAATCATCGATCAAAGCCTGTTTAAGATTCTGCGCCATCACCTCGTAATTGCGGTGAGCACCACCTAAAGGCTCTGATACAATTTGATCAATTAGCTTTAATTTAAAAAGCTTTTCGGCAGTTAAATGCATGGCCTCTGCTGCTTCAGCCAATTTATCTTGGCTACGCCATAAAATTGAAGCGCACCCTTCCGGCGAAATAGTGGCATAAATACTATATTGTAACATCAATACTTTATCACCAACTCCAAGGGCCAATGCCCCACCCGAGCCACCCTCGCCGATCACCGTACAAATAATTGGCGTCCTTAATTTCGACATCGCAAATAAATTACGTGATATCGCTTCACTTTGATTACGCTCTTCCGCACCAATGCCCGGATAAGCCCCAGGCGTATCAATAAAAGTAAAAACTGGTAGCTGAAATTTTTCAGCCATTTCCATTAAGCGTAAAGCCTTGCGGTATTCTTCGGGGTTAGGCATAGCAAAATTACGTTCAAGATTCTCTTTCGTAGTCCGCCCTTTTTGCTGCCCGATAATCATAACTGGTCGATCATTAAGTCGCGCGGTACCACCAATAATAGCAGTGCCTTTAGCAAAATGTCGATCGCCAAAAAGCTCATCAAAGTTGGTAAAAATCCGTTCAATATAATCCAAAGTATGTGGTCGTTGTGGGTGACGAGCTAACTTAACCACTTGCATGGCATCTAATGACGAGAAAATAGCCTTAGTTAATTCTCTGCTTTTAGCCTCGAGGCGAGCTATCTCTTGACTAATGTTGATTTTGCTATCAGTAGTTACATAACGTAACTCTTCAATTTTAGCTAATAGTTCAGCAATCGGTTGTTCAAAATCCAAAAAATCTAGATTCATCTATGTACTCACTTAAATAGTATTAATTTAAGAAGCATTATAGCAAATTAGAACTATAAATGAAAACTTAACCTATACCTTACCACGCTAAACGCATCTTAATTTCGCTCTACGAGCTCGAAATTATGCTCCCATCACCACCCAGCCCAGGCCTGCAATTCGCGTATTTTGCTAATTGCAGGCCTGATGGTAAATGATAGGCATATAATTTCGAGCTCGTAGAACGAAATTAATTTGCAATGCTCGAACCGGTTAGATTAGCGTAAAATTAGATACGTTTACCGTAGCACCTTACTTTACCGCCTCTTCGAGCGTAGTAAGAATATTATTATATTAACAAATAAAGAATTTGTAACAAGAACCATTATGAGATATATTTTTGGACAGAATATGTACTTACTAACAATAAAAGTTATCTTTGCTATCAGCATTTTCCTGCTAACTATAATCACGGGGTTTCTTCCATTAAAAATAGTTAAACGTGACACTCATCTCTTTAGCTGGTGCGATGCTTTTGCCAGCGGTGTATTCTTGAGCACTGCTTTACTCCACCTCCTTCCTGATGCCGCCAAAAAATTCAGCACCTTATATAGCAACGACTACCCTTTCGCCTATCTGATATGTATTATAACCTGTATCTTATTAGTAATTATCGAACGGGGGATATTTATCTATAGCGATAAACACTTGGCCAGCAACAAAACTATAGTGCCGATATTTCTAGTACTATTATTAAGCGTCCACTCTCTCGTGGAAGGAGCGGCAATCGGAGCTAACACTAATCTTGTTGAAGCGGCAACAATATTTTTTGCCGTCTTTGCCCATAAAGGTTCTGAAAGTTTTGCCTTAACGGTCAACCTCCATCGGCTCGAAGTGTCAACAAAAAATATTCGACAAATAATATCTTCATTCGCCTTTGTAACACCTCTTGGTATTTTCATTGCATCTTATATTCTGTATGCAACTGCCACTACCTCTGGCCACTTAATCACTGCTTACTTCGACGCTATCGCTGCGGGAACATTTCTCTACCTTGGTACCGAACACTTAATCGAAAGTAAAAAATCTTTTGAGAAGATTAGTGAAGTCCTAGCTTTAATATGCGGCGTAGCACTAATGGCATTAGTAGCCGCGTGGGTATAATATGGGACTGTCGCTATCTGAAGGAATTTGTCATCCTCGCACACTTCAGATTGCGACAACCCCATTACAAACAAAAAAACACAAAAAAACCTTTTATAGCATTTCCCTAAAACATAGATCCTGGTCATTGCGAACGAAGTGACGAAGCAATTGAAAATCCTAAAAACACTGGATCACCACGCAAAGCAAAAAACGCTTTGCTCGTGATGACATATATCTGTGTTTTAGGAAACTGCTTTAATAAATCTGGCATAAGAATCCTAATTAACAGGAATAATCAGTCCCCCTCTAAACCATGGATGGGTTTAATACCATTCCAACGCCGACAACTTGGACATTGCCAATATAAATTTTTCCCGGCAAACCCACAATGAATACAACGAAATACCGGTTTGTTTACTAGCAACTTATTAATAAACTCTTTTAGTAGCAACAATTGACCTTTCATCTTATCATCAATACGATTGACGTATAACGTTAGCATTCGCTCTAAACCACGCAAGGAAGGACATCGAGGCAATTGCTTTGCAAGATAATCAATGGCCGCTATATCGCCCTCTTTAGCAAGCACATAGTCACTCATGGCTAAAATATAATAAATACGTGGGGCTTCATCAATCCTCTTAGCTAAATAGTCAATAAATTCCGCTTCTTTGCCCAATTTTTGGTAACTTTGTGCCAAAAGATTAATTACTTCTGACACATACTCAGCATCTTGTTCATATACCATCCGCAAAGCTTTAATTGCTCGCTCGTATTCACCAGCTGCAAAAAAAAGTTGTCCTAAGATAATGCTCGCCCTTGCGCACTTTTCATCGGATTTTAATGCTTCTTCAAGATAAGCTTGCGCTTGTTCATACAACTTATTAGCACGCACCTGCTCTGCCAATTCACAATAATAATGCGCAATTGCGTATTGCATATTAGCATCACTTAAATGCTCTAATTTTTTAGCTGCTGTTATCGCCTGCTGCCAATCTTTTTGTTGCTGATAGATATTAATTAGATTAGTTAAGCTTACTGCAACATCACCCTTAAGCTCAATTAACTCCAAGAACAAACGCTCGGCACGATCCATTACTCCAGCACGTAGATAATCTTGAGCTAATTCAAACAATGCCTGCATCCGCTGCTTTTGCGCCAACTGTGGTCTAGCGATTAAATTTTGATGGATCCGGATAGCTCGATCTACTTCACCACGACGACGAAATAAATTACCCAAAGCCAAGTGAGTTTCTACCGTATTGGTATTAACTTCTAGCATTTTAATAAAAACGTCAACCGCTTTATCAGGCTGATCATTGATTAAATAATTTAAACCAAGAAAATAATCTGGAGAAATAGAACCATTATCGTGATTAACTTCCTTAGATTTCCGATAACGATAACCAGCTAGCCAACCAGAAACAGCGGCTATGGGAAGAAGCAGTAAAAGTAGTTGGAGCATAATTACTCATCTTTAATCGGCATCGAACGTAAGTTCTCAACCTCTTTTTCAACAACCTTTAAACGTGATTTCATACGAAAAACTTCAGCTTTGGCCTTGAACCAAGGAAAAATCGCCACTAACAAACCTAAACCAATCCCCAACCCAAAAGAAAATACCAATAATAAAGATAGCGCTATCTCTTTTGTGCCAAGATAATAGTTAAAAGAAACAACATTTGAATTTAAAGACGCAAATGTCAAGCCAACTAACATTATTATTAATAGAACTATATATGAGAGTATACGCATTATATCACTCCGTATCACGCCCTTTCAGGGCTAAAATTCTTGGGGAAACATCCCTTCCTGGGGTTCCCGTCACTACTTCGTAGTTTGGTCACCCCAGGCGATAGATGTTACATTTCCTACGGAACGTTTTGCGTCAATATACGTACCGAAAATTACACGACAAACTACTCCTGCATCATCTGCTCTTTAAGCAAGTCACCGAATTGCGTGTTGACAGGAGCATTGTTACTACCAAGCTCTGGCTGCATCTCTTTTATCGATAAATTGATGATATGGCTCTTTTTGTCAAGACCAAGTATTTTAGCCTCTATCGCATCACCAACTTTCAATAATTCAGAAGCATCCTTAACCTTTTCACGGCTAACATCGGCAGCTTTAACCTTACCGACAATACCATTTCCTAAATCAATCGTAGCTCCTTTAGGATTAACCTCGGTAACTACTCCAGCGATCGCCTCACCCTTAGGATGTTGCTCTAAGTACTCAGCATAAATATCTTTTTCTAACTGCTTAACACCCAAAGATATTCGCTCACGATCTGCATCAATGGCCAAAATAACAGTTTCAATCTCTTGACCTTTCTTGTAGTCACGGATGGCTTTCTCACCTGGATCGTTCCAAGAAATATCAGAAAGATGCACTAATCCATCAATATCCCCTTCAAGACCAATGAAAATACCAAAATCAGTAATCGACTTGATGACACCTTTAATCATTTCGCCTTTCTTATGTAAGAGAGAATATTCTTTCCACGGATTAGACTTACACTGTTTCATCCCAAGAGAAATACGACGACGCTCTTCATCGATTTCTAGCACCATAACTTCAACTTCTTGGCCTTGATTAACAACTTTATTAGGATGAATATTCTTATTAGTCCAATTGATCTCTGACATGTGAACTAAGCCTTCGATTCCTGGTTCAATCTCGACAAAACAACCATAGTCAGTAATATTGGTAATTTTACCGAATATTCTCGAACTTACTGGATAACGACGCCCAATATCGCGCCATGGATCATCGATTAACTGTTTTAAACCTAAAGAAACACGGTTCTTATCTCGATCATATTTCAATATTTTGACTTTAACTTCATCGCCGATCTTTAATATCTCATTAGGATGACGAATACGCTTCCAGGAAATATCGGTTATATGCAATAAACCATCGATACCACCAAGATCAATAAACGCACCATAGTCGGTTAGATTTTTGACCGTGCCAGTTAACTCCGCCCCTTCTTCCAAACTACTCAATAACGCTTCACGCTCTGGAGTGTTTTCTGCCATCAATGCAGCACGACGAGAAACCACAATGTTATTTTGTTTTTTATCAACTTTGATAATTTTGAACTCTAATTCCTTACCTTCAATATAAGAAGTATCACGTACTGGCTTGATATCGACCAATGACCCGGGTAAGAAAGAGCGAATTTTATTGATTTCTACGGTAAAACCACCACGTACTCGTTCGGTAACTACACCTTTAACCATTTCACCATTTTCAAAAGCTTTTTCAAGAGCTTGCCATGACTCCACACGCTTGGCTTTTTCACGCGAGAAAATTGTTCTACCATCACCATTTTCAAACGCCTCTAAAACCACATCGATTACATCACCGACTTTAACTTCTAATTCATTATTTTGATTTCGGAATTCGCTGATCGGAACATAAGCTTCGGATTTCGAACCTTCTGCATAAACCACGACAAAATCAGGGGTAACATCTACAACTTCCGCCTTCCTAATAACACCTGCTTGAAAATTCTCCTCTTGAACACTCTTAGCAAATAATTCCGCAAAATTTTCTGTCATAACGCTCTCTTTTGAATCACCATGCTCCAAGCAGCATAGATAAATTTTAAAAATGCATGTTTTTTACATGCGCCAAAGTCTGTTGCAACACTTCATCGATACTTAACTTGGTAGTATCAATTATCACTGCATCAGGATCAGGTTTTAAAGGTGACAAAGTTCGGTTGCGATCACGCTCATCACGATCGGTCAAATCCTTCAAAATTGTGTCTAAAGTAGCATTTATACCCTGATCTTGCAACTGTAATAGGCGTCTTCTTGCTCGCTCTTCAGTGCTTGCAGTCAAAAAAAATTTCAATTTGGCCTTGGGAAATATCACTGTTCCCATATCACGCCCGTCTGCAACCAACCCCGGAGGCCTGCGAAAAGAGTGTTGTTTAGCAATAAGCATCGACCGTATCTCTGGAAATCTTGATATCCGGGATGCAACATTACCACACTCCTCTTGACGGATAGCAGCGGTAACATCTTCTCCAGATAAAATAACTTGCTGTGATCTACCTTGTTCGGTTACAAACTGGATATCTAAGCCTGTTCCAGCAGCGACAATAAGCGGAACATTATCTTGGGGAATTTTTTTCCTTATGACTATCAAGGCAAGAACGCGATAAATTGCACCACTATCTAAAAAATGCCAACCCATTTCTTCGGCAAGCAAGCGGCTAATCACTCCTTTACCAGCACTACTGGTTCCATCGATAGTGATTACTGGAACTGATTCAGTATAATGCGAGGAAACTTTATCTAGCAAACTATTCTTCCTCTTTTTCTTCGACAATTTGCTGCACGCCGACTAGAGACTCACCTTCCCCAAGGTTAATTAATCTCACCCCTTGGGTATTTCTACCAATTACAGAAATTTCACCTGCTCTGGTACGAACTAAAGTACCCTGGTTACTAATCAGCATTATCTCATCACCTGCTCCGATTGGTACTGAGCTCACTGCCTTACCATTACGATCGCTAATCTGAATAGCGATAACTCCCTTGGCACCGCGATTAACATTAGGGAAATCACTAATAGCGGTACGCTTACCATAACCATTTTCGGTAGCGATAAGTAAGGCTCCCTCAGGATTATTAATAATGATAAGAGAAATTATTTTCTGGTCATCTGCAATTTTCATACCACGTACACCGCGAGCAGTTCTCCCCATTGGTCTAACCTGCTCCTCATTAAATCTAACTGCCTTACCAGCATCGCTAAACAACATTACATCTTGTTTACCATCAGTTAAAGCCGCACCAATTAAATTATCACCAGGCAATAAATCAACCGCGATAATCCCATTCGAACGAGGGTTAGAAAATTGCTCTAAACCAACTTTTTTAACGGTACCAGAAGCAGTTGCCATAAATATGTAATTATTGGCTAAATATTCTTTAATTGGCAAAATGGTATTAATTCGTTCTCCTTCCTCTAAAGGTAATAAATTTACTAGCGGCTTACCACGGGAAGTTCTGCTACCCTGTGGTAACAAATAAACCTTTAACCAGTAAACCTTCCCACGAGTGGAAAAACACAAAACAGTATCGTGCGTATTAGCAATAAATAGTCGCTCAACAAAATCTTCTTCTTTGACACCGGTAGCAGTTTTACCTTTACCACCACGCCTTTGCGCCTGATAATCGGTCAATGCCTGAATTTTTGCATACCCTTCATGCGAAAGCGTTACTACTACATCTTCAGGAACTATAAGATCTTCATGTGTTAAATCTTCTTGCGTCTCAATAATTTCAGTACGACGGCTATCGGCAAATAATTTCTTTATCTCGATAAGCTCTTTGCGTATTACCTCAAGCAATAGATGCTGGTTGTTCAATACATCTGTTAATTCTTTAATATTAACCAGTATCTCTTTGTATTCATTGAATATTTTATCTTGTTCAAGACCAGTAAGACGATGCAAGCGTAAGTCTAAAATGGCTTGCGCTTGTACCTCTGATAACCGATAACCATCAGCAGAAATACCCAATTTTTTATCAAGACCGTCAGGCCTAGATGCTGCAGCACCTGCTTGTTCGAGCATAGCCTTTACCGAACCGCTATTCCAAGCCCGGGCAAGTAACTCTTGTTTAGCCATGCTTGGATTTTTGGATTGCTTGATCAAAGCAATAATAGCGTCAATATTGGCTAACGCTACACCCAACCCTTCCAAAATGTGTGCTCGTTCCCGCGCTTGCTTTAACTCAAAAATACAACGCCTGGTAACAACCTCGCGCCGATGATTTAAAAATGCTACTAATAATTGTTTTAAGTTTAAAGTTTTTGGTTGTCCATTATCTAATGCAACAATGTTAACACCAAAAGTAACTTGCATCTGGGTATTAATAAGCAGTTTGTTGAGAACAATTTCAGCAATTTCTCCACGACGTAGCTCGATCACTACCCTCATACCATCTTTGTCTGACTCATCACGAACGGCAGTAATTCCTTCAATTTTTTTCTCTTTAACTAATTCGGCTATCCGTTCAAGTAAACTTGCTTTATTAACTTGATACGGCAATTCATCAATAATGATTGCTTGTTTATCAGTAGACTCGTCAGTTTCAATGTTAACTCTTGAACGTACACAAATCTTACCACGCCCGGTACGATACGCCTCTTCGATACCAGCTCTCCCATTGATAATACCAGCAGTCGGAAAATCTGGCCCGGGAATAATTTTGATTAAATCGCGCAATTCAATTTCTGGATTATTAATGACTGCAATACAAGCATCGATAACCTCTCCCAAATTATGGGGAGGAATGTTAGTCGCCATACCAACCGCAATCCCCGATGAACCATTAACTAAAAGATTAGGTAATGCTGCTGGTAATACTTTGGGAGCAAATTCTGTACCATCGTAGTTAGGCGCAAAATCAACAGTTTCTTTATCTAAATCAGCCAGCAAAAAATGGGCTATTTTGGCAAGTCTAATTTCGGTATACCGCATCGCCGCTGGCGAATCACCGTCGATAGAACCAAAGTTACCTTGTCCATCTACTAGCGGATAACGCAAGGAAAATGGCTGCGCCATACGCACAATAGTTTCGTAAACTGCAGAATCACCATGAGGATGGTATTTACCAATTACATCACCAACTATACGTGCGGATTTTTTATAAGGCTTGTTATAATCATTCCCCAACTCACGCATCGCATATAAAGACCTACGATGCACTGGCTTAAGCCCATCACGTACATCGGGAAGCGCTCGGCTAACAATGACGCTCATCGCGTAATCAAGGTATGATTGTTTTAATTCGTCTTCGATATTAACTAAGGTTATCTCTTTTGCGTATTGTGACATATCTCTTTTACAAAATTTATTTAAAAATCAAAAAGTTAAAATCAAGAAATAATAACGAGGTATTCTAGCATAAAATTTAAAATAAAGGAAAGAGTTATCAGAGAAGAAAGGAGCTCAATCATAACCTCTTCTCGGTAGACGTAGAAAATTACCCGCATTTTTATTTTTTAATCAATTTTTTGACTGCGCCGGGGTATAAACACGGACTGGCCCAAAGAGGAGAGTTACGCTTCTCCCCCTTGGCAATCCCCCTTCGCTTTGTTCCCGCGCGAAGACCGCGGGGAATAAATTTTAAATCTCAACTTTATTACTAACCACGGTTTTTGGTGCTTCAGGTTTAACAGCTACAGCATTAACGTCAACTTGCGCTTGGCCTGCATTAATTACTTCTTTTGGTGACTCAGGTTTTTTGACCATAGCTGGAGCGGTTGCTGTTGCTTCAGGCTTGGCAACCGAAGTCGAAGCAGTAATCGGACCAACATTTTTCATCTCAGCAATTACTTGGTCAGTTATGTCGGCTTGTGACCCTGGATTAACATAAGCAACATTGGTCTTAGTTATAACTAGATCAATTTTTTGAACCTGAGCAATCTTACCTACCACCTCTTCAACTTTTTTTAGTATTGGAGCTATTGCCACATTTTGTGCAGCAGCCAAATCCTGTTGTAAGCTAACGCGAGCATCTTGCAATTTTTTATTTCCGTCCATAATTTTTTGTTGTTCTTTTTTAAGCGCCCCACCTTTAAGCTTACCATTATTCTGCTTATACTTATCTAAATCAACACGCAGAGCATCTTGCATACTAACCAGCTCTTTTCCGCGGGGATCAAACTTATCCTTAAGCATTGCTTGCATGTCTTTTACTTGCTGGATATCCGTAAAAACCTTATTTAAATCAACTACGCTAATCTTCATTTCAGCAAAAACAAAAGAAGAAAGACTAGCCATCAATAATGCGCCGACAAATAAAACTATTTTTTTCATACCAAACTCCTCCAAAAGATATTATTTATAATCTAATAACCACCATTTTAAAAAATCATTACCTTGCTTTACAAGTTATAGAAACCCTGCCTCCCAGCTGTGTAACAGCTTTATTTCCAAGGTCACCTTCTAATAAACCAGAACTCTTATGACCAATAATTTCCCCCAATCTATTTATCGTGGCAGAGTTAAGTTTTTGACCAGCACCAATGTCAATGCTTTTAGACTCACATGGTCCGACCACACTCTCACATCTATTCTTTACCCTAACCGCCCCTTCAAATACGTATACCGACTGATCGAGCGGCACGTTATCTCTTGTCTTTAGTTTGACAGCAAAGCCAGTCCCACGAACAGAAATGGTTGCAAGCGGACTATTTAGCTGATAGTTTTTCTTGTCTCCCTGACCACTGATATCGATCAACATTCCTTTGACGATATTGCCAACACATTTATTGTTATTAGGCATGTTTTTATTAAAAGAAAATTCACTGACATAAAACTCACTTAATGGTTGCACAACTATAATTGAGTCATCTTGCAACCTTAACTGTACCTTACTATCTTTTTGCGTTATAACTCTATCGTTTAGATAAATTGCCCCGCCTCGCTGCAGCGATCTTTGCTGTTTTTGTTGATTTGTCGCTGCTACTTGCCCTTGCACTGAAATCGTGACACCTATAGATTGAGCAACTTGGGCATCAGCATGTCCTAAAAACAAGCTCATGCTTAAACCAACCACTGCCAGCATCAATTTTACTTTCATAATCATTATCCAAAACTTAAGTTTATTCAGCACTACAGTCTGAAGCATCATCCAACAGCAATAAATAGTCTGCATTTCCTTTATCATTACTAATACCAAAACCAAAAGCGTAATTATCTAACAAATCTTTTAATATTGAATCCACTAACGTCTCGTTAATTGCTCTTGTGAGCACACCACGCAGATCAATCCTATTAAAAGAGTAGGATCCATATTCACGAATATAATATCCTTCTGCTACATAAATATTTTTTAAAGCGGCTTCTGAAGAAAGCCCACCGACAAATCCACCTAGTTGTACAGCACCAATAGCCTCCACCGGTGTCCCGACCGTAAGAAGACCAGCATCAATCATAACTTTTATTACACTGTTTACAATATAAGCCTCGTTCTTTGGATCAGTACTATGAATAACTACCGGTTTTCCAGTAAGAGGATCGATATCTGTTGTTCCTGGCCCAACATATAATTGGCCGCCCACTGGTGGAGACGTAGGATCTCCTACAATACCAATACTGGTAGTACCTCTCCCCAACAATTGCACAAAAGCATTAGCATAGACGCTATGACCTGGCGCAACGGTAACATCATGCGCACCCTTGTCGATATATACAGCACCCATAGAGTGACCGTAAGAACCAACATCGCCTGCAAATACGATATCTCCATTAGAGCTTAAAATCAAATTATAAGGTCCCGCTACCTTTGAACCAAAAGTTATATTTCCCGTTGACCCAACCACTGGTGATCCAGCTGTAAAAGCAACATTACGGAACAATTTTACTTCGGAATCATATTGCTGGTTGCCAATAGTGGTAACTCCTGCTCCAGGAAAAAGTACATCACCACCGCTAACAGTTAAATTCCTCAAAGGAAATCCGAGAACCGTTCCCAAACTTTTATCAAAATCCTGTAAGGGAATACCACCAACGACATCATTGAATACCGTAGAAAGCGCATTAATAGCTAGGCTACGATACAATGAAACACCAGCTGCCGCATCACTATTTACCGTATTCATAAAGTTTACAGCACTTCCTTTAAGAGTTACTAAATCGCTCCCAAGCACTACTGGACTTTGATATATCTGATAACCTGTTGTCTCCATATATGGGCTAGCAAGATAGATTCTATTGGGAGCTGTAACATCTAACATTCTCAAAGGACTAACTAATCCAACTGCACCCCTAAACACTACCTCACCACCAGCATCAATAGTTAAACCAAAACCACCATCAAGCGCACTATCAAAATATACATTGCTACCCATTAATAAATTATCAGCACCTAAAGTCACCGCACCCTGATATGTTTGATTTCCAATTGTCTTTACTCCCGGCCCACCTAAATTAATTCCTCCACCAGAATTTACAGTTAAAGCGCCAAGAGCACTTGTGGGATTCATTCCTGCTCCACCAACCGCACCATTAAAGGTTGTAACCCCACTACTACCAGCGCTAACATTAAGACTGTAACCCTTGTTAGCTCTGCTATCTACGGTATTAGTAAAAGTTACATTTCCGCCGCCAGTGGTAAGCGTATTATTAGCTCCTAAAACTACTGGACCGTTGTATACCTGATTGCCAGAAGTGGTTGGAACATCATCAACTACAGTCACATCGGTCGTCACAACAGATCCATTTAAGGCGACACCACTAGGAGAAGTTACGCTCAAATAGCCAAGAGCATTTTTTGCTCCAACTTCTTTTTCAAAAGCGACATTACCAGAACCAGCTTTATTAACCGTAAGACCATAACCTTTACTGCCTCCGATACCATTATCGGCGCTATCTACAGTACTGAGGAATTGGATTGCATTTGGTCCACCACCGGTAAGTGCAGCATTAGTTCCTAATATTACCGGACCACGATATTCTTGACCTCCAGTGGTAATAATAGCGCTGGCATCAATATTAGTGTTGCCGGCAGAAGCAACATCTAAGGAGCTCAAGGCAGCACCTGCTCCTACTGTATTATTAAATGTTACGTCTTTACCCGAATTGATAGCCAAGCTATACGCACCGTTGACTGTGCTATCAAATTTTACATTACCCGTATCGGTGGTCGTTAAAACATTATTTGCCCCTAAAGTTACCGCATTTTTATACCACTGATCACCAATTGTCTTTATACCAGAACCAATTAAATTAATTACTCCACCAGCAGCAACTTTCAAATAACCGAG
>JAJXWM010000052.1 GCA_021781615.1 Pseudomonadota bacterium | reverse complement strand
GAAAAGATTAATATATTCTTGGAAGATATTAATCTAAGTAGAGGATGTTTTTTGATATGAATATAGGAGGTTATTTATGGATAGTAGGCGCAGTCAAATCGCTGTAGATCAAGGTGTTATTAGGGCAAATATTGAGGCTTATTTGCGTAGTAATGGCAGGAATGAAGCAGTTGCTGCTAAGTTTGTTACGGCTGCAGGTAAGGGACACTGCTCTGGTATCTCTCCTTTATGGCTGTATGCTAAGTGGTTACAGACCCAACCCAAAAGATATTTTCCTAAAAAAAATCCTGATGAACAATCTGTCGCCATACCACGAGACGATTATGATTGGTTTAAGTCTACAGTAGAACTTATTAGTAATTGGCAAGAACCAGAAATGGAAATACAAATACAGCTAAACAGATTGGCAAAACTATCTTATAGAGAGGCTATGGCAAGATTGGAGGAACTATCAAAAACCAAGCCACAGGAAGCAACGAGACTTAGAAAATTGATGGAAGATAATAAGCAGATAGATAGATTTATATCACACATTAGCTTTTTCTTCGATAGTTTTGAATATTTATCAATAAGCAATATAAAGTTAAATAGTCTTTTGCAAGACACCAGGGAAGAAAGGTCTTTAAAACAAGAATATTCTATTGCTTCATTATTTACTCGGAATCAAGTTAGACAATTATTAGAAACAGAAAATATTATTCAAGAAGGAAAGTTAATATTAGTTACTTCACATAATCATTCTACCGCTTTGTTTAAAACAAGAGAAGGGTACTACTATTTTGATCCAAATAGTAAGACTGGTGAGGTTTTTGCTAGATCGGCTGATGAAGTAGCGAAGTTAATTTTTGATGCAAATTTTAGTGATCATACAGCTGCTAGTCTAGTAAAATATGATAATCCTTACCCTTTAATTTTTAACATGTTTTCTTTTGATGAAACAATATCGAAACCATATCCAACACAAAAGGAGGTATTAGATAGAATTAATCCAGCTTTAGTTCCAATACTCAATCGGGATTTATATTTAATACCGGGGTTTCCGAGGGATTTGTCAGGATTATCAATGGCGGCCAAGTCTGGTTGCATAGAGTCTGTGCAATATTTTTTGGATCGGGGGTGTGATATCAATATTACTGATGAAGTTGGATATTCCCCCCTTAGATACGCTGCATATTATGGTCATTTTGATATTGTTAAAATGCTTTTAAATAGGGGGGCCATTGTTAAAGCCTCAGATTTCCATACTAGTATTGAGTTGTTTATATTAGCTCTTCGTAACGGTGATTTAGAAACAGCTAAGAGATTTGAGACGGAGGTTGATGGTAGGATTGTACTTAGTACAGCGATTATAAGAGGTTACATCGATATTGTTACGTACCTTTTAGCTAAGGGAACAGATTTCACTGCAACCGATACAACAAAAAAAACTCCCATGATTTATGCGGTACAGTATGGCAACACCGATATTTTGCGATTACTTTTGGACAAACACAGGTCAAAGTTTGGCCAAGCCAATCTTGATGAGCGCATCTATGATGGCAAAACTATGCTTATATTGGCTATTGAACAAGGAAATATTGGTACGGTTGTTGAGCTTCTAACCCAGGGTGCTGATTTTACTGTGGCTGATAGTAAGGGTAAGAATCCTCTTATGCACGCTGTACTTTATGGTAATTATGATGTTATCCAGATGCTTTTGCGTGCATATAAAGACAAGTCTATTGAGGTTGATCTGGGAAGTTTAGGGCTCACTTATAAAGATAGACAAAAAATTTTTATGAAGGCTGTTAAAAATGCTGCCCATGAAATTGCCAAATTGTTTTTACCGCAAGTTAAAGCAGATAGTTTTAAGCGTTTGTTAGATAATATAGGGAAGGTGTCGTGGGGAATAATATTACGTATATTAACAGCTGTTGCATTTACAATCGCTGTTGTTTTGTTGATGGGGGTAGTCGCACTTGCGCTAAAAACATTAGGAGTTATTGCTTCAAATACGTACTATGGTATATTAAGTAACTCGCTACTACCTATAGCTGTTTGCGATTTTCTTGTATTTATTGTTGCGGTTTTTGATAGATTAGGATCACCTTTTAAAGATTTATCTCCGATAGCGAAAATTAATGCTTGTATTAAGCTGGCGGAGACTGAAATTGAGAAAGAGGAAATGGAGCCTATGAAGGTTCCGCATAAAGATGCTCAAATAGCTGCATCTTCAACGGTGTCTGTAAAAGGTAAAGAAAGGGCAATAGAAGAGACAGAGGTTTTCGAACCTGATAGCAGTAGACATCGTAGAACTTTAATAGAGTTGATGGCTAACCCCATGCCTACGTCTGAATCTCCAAAGCAGGAGGTTCCTGCCGAAACTCTTTCTTCCTCAATCGTAAGTGCCTCTACTTCTCGGTTTGGTTTTTTTGAATCTCCAGGGGTAAAGTTGCAAGAGAAAGTGAGAAAAGACGGAGCTGCGGATGAAAAAAGGTCAGAAAGTCCGACATCACAAAAATAACTCTATTTGGCTGCTATAAATAAATGTCATCATATAGAAATATTGCACCTAAAGTTTTCTTGTTTTAGGATTATGGCAAAGTACTTGGTTATGCAAGAAGTCTAATAGCTGGTTTCTAACATCTTAGGGATTTAGTACAGCCATCATGGTCAAACTCAACAACTAACAACGAAACGAAATGGTTTTCGTTGTTAGTTGTTGCGGACTCGACCCCGACTCGATCTGTAATTGATTGATTTTTTTATGTTTATAACGCGGGACGCCCGCTACTTTTGACTTACAATGCGTAACAATGGTGCACCAATCTACGCAAAATCCCCGCACGCATTTTAAAACACCTCGAAAGGTAGCCTATATTTGCATTTATTTAAAAACGATTACAATTAAATTAATCCCCTGTTTTAAGGGACTAAATCATTCGAGACAGCCCTATCCCTTAAATTGGGAAGAGCAAGAAAGGTTGTTTAATATGTTACCAGCTCACCTTAGGCGAATGGCATTATTTGCGGTAAACACCGGTTGTCGTGATCGGGAAATATGCTTACTAAGATGGGGGTGGGAAGTAAAAATACCGGAGTTAAATGCATCGGTGTTTATTATCCCTGGTAGAATAAAAATTGAGTTGAGCTTAGATGTAGGTGCTGACACAGTTAGATGAACACTCTCTATTATTTTGCTAGCGCTTCCTTTAAGACTTTAAATTGAGGATAAGTTTCTTTTCTGTCTGGTACAGGTTTACTACCTTTTTCTAAGGCTTGCCAATAACTCCAAGGTAATTGTTTATCTCCAAGCTCATAATCCATGCCATCCCAAGTATCTTCTCTAAAAGCATAAAAAGCAAAATGCCATTGATTTTCTTTAAAAATTTCTAACAAATCATTAAAATATTTTGGTAACCCTTTAGTTTTACGATAGCAACCAAATTCTCCAACCAATATACGATTATTTGGTATATGATTGATTTTTTGAAAGTTGATAACTTCAAGCATATAACTTCTTAAAGTTTGTTTATCCCAGTAAGTAGAGTTAATTTCTCCAGGATAGCTGAAACGATTATTATTCGTTTTATGGTTAGTATAAGCATATGGTTCATACATATGGAATGAGTACAGAATATTAACATCTTTATGAGTTTTAAAATGTTTAAATGTTTTAGGATCACCGTAAGCAGAGCTGTCCAGAATGATTGGGGTATTCTGGTCTACCATACGTATACTATCTATAATTAGCTGGTAAGTTTTGTAAAGTTGTTTTTGAATTGTATCTTGCCCAACATCATAGAGATGAATTGCTTTAGCATTGTAGATTCTTTCAGGATGCGGTTCATTGAGTATATTGTATCCTACGATAATAGGGTAGTTTCTTAATTCTAAAGCCAAATCTTTCCAAAAACTCGCTGCTTGTTTTTGAAATTTAATATTGCTCCATAAACGTAAATCATCTTTATCATGGTTGTTTTGTTTCCAACGTGATCCAGGCAGGCTTAAGAACGTTAAAATTACAGGCATCTTTTCCTTTGTACATATATCCAACACTTTTTTTAAACTATTTAAATCTTTTTGAACCAGCCTAGTGTAATTATCAGCATTTCCAATTAAAAAGTCTCTTTCCTTACTTGGAAACTTATCAGGTGCTAAACGTATAAAAGTAATACCATAGTCTTTTGCTGTTTTTATATCTTTTTGTAACACGTTTTGATTGAAAATATTCGCACCTTTCTGTAATTTATCCCAAAAGGTAATTTTGTTATATATTTGAACATTATTTGCAAATGAAGTACTCGTAAACAAAATGGTAAAGATTATAGTACATATTAGTTTCAATATTATCATTTTGCTATTTCCCAACGTCCAGTTTTAGGTGACCCAATACGTTTTAAGTGACCGTCTTGTTTTAATTTTGCTATTTGTTTTTCAACAGCGCGAGGAGAAATACCTATAGCTTCAGAGATTTTTTTAGAACTAATATATTTATCTATCTGTATTAATTTTAAAATTTTCTCTGAACTTATCTCCGAACCTTCTCCGAACCTTCTCCGAACTTTCTCCGAACCACTGATATTTTTAATAATGTTAAATTTCGGACGCTTAAAAGTTATAGTAAAGAAGAGATTGCTAGTAAATTTCGGCGCAGGAACACCTGCTGCTTTTGTTATAGTACGCATCCGGCTTATTCCGGTACCCATACGCTCGACTTTATCCATACGGGCAAACATATCAGCAATTAGCTCATTACGTCTTACAGAAATATCTGACAAAAATCTGGTATCAAGGCCCACCATGAGGCCGCCTGGATTGCTAATTACAACCCTATCTTGATGCACCTCAACCATAATGCTGGTGCCGCACATACTGTAATCGCGATGAATGATGGCATTGGCTACAGCTTCGCGTAATGCTTCCAGGGGAATTTCGTAAATATCTTTCCTGTTGACTCCTTTTATTTCACTTCGTACATTGAGGTGCTTTTGCAAAAATATCATTGCCTCATTAAACTGGGTTAATAAATCATCCTGGATATCCTTACGGTCATAAATATTTATACGATTTATCCCCTTAAAAGCAACAAGCGTCATTTGGCATTGAAGAATAAAATTTCTTGGTTTATGCGCAAAAAATAAAACACCGGCGTTATTTATAGCTGTGTTCTCGGCTAAACTAAGACTAGCCAATATCTCCAATGGTAGAATTTTACTTATAGAAATATTAGCTTCTTTGAAAAAAGCTTTTATTTTTTCCTTTGATATATCATTCCATGAAACATCTTTGTTAATTTGTTCTTCAAAAGAGGTTGAAGTTAAGTTCTTATATATTATGCGGATCTCTTTTTGAGTCATCTTTTGAGTAACAGCATCCAATCTACGATAATACCCAGCCGAGCAGCTATAGGGTTTCTCGTCGCCTTCTGCAATCTCAATAACTACGATTTTCCCAACTTGCTTTATGCTTTTGATAAATATGCTTGGTTCACAGTTGCGTGCCAGATCGGTTATCTCAGCTTTCATCTTGTTGGTAAGTGTTTCGCCTTTACAACTATGGTTGTCATCTACTCCGAGCAAAATGCATCCACCTTTAGTATTAGCAAAAGCAACAAAGTCCTGAACGATTTTAGACGAGTATTTTTCTTTAAACTCGATTGTTAAACCTTCTCCTTCTTTGATTAAAAGCTGTAGTTTTTCTGGTATCATTTTTGTTTAACTCAATAGACTTTTACTTCGCGATAAATTATATATCAAATAACTAAACATATGCTAGGTTGATAGTAAGCCGCTAATAATACCATCTATAGGTTGGATTATTTTTATGTAAAATACGTCAAACCAGGAGGATTTTGTCGATAAACTGCGGTAATAAATCTTTTGGGTT
>JAJXWM010000051.1 GCA_021781615.1 Pseudomonadota bacterium | reverse complement strand
GAGGAGCAAGGTTCTATGATAGGTGATGTTGCTAAGAAAGCAGGAGAATATATTGCCAGTAGCGCCGCGTTCCCAAGGACAGTCAAAGATGCTGATGGTTCTACCATCGGTGATGTTGTTAGTACGATAGCCAGTACGGTTGTTAGTAGCACAGCGTTCCCAAGGACTGAAGGGAAAAGTGATGCTTCTGAGGAGGTAAAACAAGAAGACTCTTCTGATGCCAGTGGTATTGCTAGTACAGTAAAAAGTTTTATCGCTAGTAGTACAGCCTTCCCAAGAACTTCAGATGATGATACAGCGTTTGGCGCTTGGGATTATGTCGGTAGGTTTGTTGGTACAGTAGCAGATGCCGCATCTTCTCCGGGAGTTAGATGGGGTAAGTTATTCGCCGCTAGAAATAGTTCGCCGCTAGAAATAGCCGGTAGCTAAGAGTTGTCATCCATGTAGTAATCCTGTCTGGTTTTCGTTGCAAAACGGAAGCTGGGCGGGATTATTTTTTAAAGGCAAAGTTAATGGCGTTCTTGGTAATCTCCATTAGCTGCCATAGCAAATCCTCTTTAATATTTAACGGTGGCATCCAGTAGATGGTATTACCAAGAGGGCGGATAAAAGCCCCAAATTTAATTCCTGCTTTAAATATTTTATATCCATAACGTTCTTTTTTTTGTTTTTCATCCAAAATTAAATCAGCAGCAACCATAGCTCCGAGATAACGAATATTATGGATTTTCCCCGTTTGTTCGGCAACTTTTTGCATCAGTTTATACAGGAGGTTTTCCATTTTTATTACCCTGCTATAAATTTTTTCTCTCTCGATAACTTTTATGGTTTCTAGTGCGACGGCAGCAGCTAGTGCATTGCCACTGTGAGTATGGGAGTGTAAAAAAGTTTTTCCTTGATAAAAATCATCGTAGAACAGGTTATAGATTTTATTGGTGGTTAAAACTGCGCTCATGGGTAACCAGCCAGCGGTTAGGCCTTTGGCCAAACAGATAAAGTCTGGTTCGATATTGGCATGTTGACACGCCAGGGGTAGGCCGGTACGGCCAAAGCCAGTCATGATCTCGTCAGCGATTAGATGGATATTATTCTTTTGGGTCCAGGTGCGTAGCCGATTTAAAAAATCTTGGCTATAGATAAGTATCCCTCCCGCCCCTTGAACAATGGGTTCAACAATAATTGCGGTAAGGGTGTCTTTATGTAGAGTTAATTGTTCAATAATGCTTGGCCAATGTTTTGAGCAGTCTTGCCAGAGGGGATCATATTTTGAGGATACGTAGGGAATGTTTTTTATGAAAACAAATGGAGATAGCAGGGGCTCATAGGGGGTACGATATAATTTAATGTTGGTGGCTGACAGCGCTAATCCTGTTTCTCCGTGATAAGAATTATCTAAGGCCATAATTTGCGTGCGCTTGGTTTCACCAGCAATTATTCTAGCGTGAAGGCTCATTTTAATCGCTGCTTCTACTGCCGACGATCCATCGCTTGCATAAAAAACTTTATTAAGAGCTTTGGTAAGGCCGGCAAGCTTTTCCGATAAATCGACGATAACTTTATGGGTAGTATTGGTAAAAATCACATGCTCGAATTTGTTTGCTTGAGCAAGGAGCGCGGCTTTGAGTTTTGGATGCCCATGGCCTAGATTTTTGCACCACCAGCTTGAAATGGCGTCAATTATTTTGGTGTTATTTGCCAGTTTAATATACGCCCCCTTTGCGCTTTTTATTACTAATGGTCTGAAATCTTCATAGTCTTTCATTTGGACGCAAGGGTGCCAGATATATTGTAAGTCGCGGTCGATAATATTTTTTGTCATATTTATTTCTTCGTTATTGTCAAATTTTAATTATAAAATAACTTGACAATTAATCCAGCTCTAAATTAAGATATTTTTTATGAAAAATTTAATTATTCGTCACGATTGGTCTTTGGAAGAGATTGGCGACCTGTTTTATTTGCCTTTTTTGAAATTACTTTATCAGGCGTTAGGAATCCATCAAAGATGTTTTGCATTAGATGTTGTCCAAGTTAGCAGCTTACTCAGCATAAAAGCCGGGGTGTGTCCAGAAGATTGCGCTTATTGTGCGCAAAGTGGTCATCATCAAAGGGCAGTTAAATCCGAAGGGCTATTGGGTATTGAGCAGGTGGTAGTAGCAGCCAAAGAAGTGAAAGAGAGGGGTGGCACTCGATTTTGTATGGGAGCAGCTTGGCGTTCGCCGCCCGAGCAGAATTTTGCTCAAATATTAAAAATGATCTGTGAAGTAAAAAAGCTTGGTTTAGAAACTTGTGTTAGCTTAGGAATGTTAAGTAAAAGTCAGGCGCAAGCATTAAAAGAAGCGGGGCTTGATTATTATAATCATAATTTAGATTCTTCTCCTGAGTATTATCAAAAAATAATATCAACGAGAACTTACAGCGAACGTCTCGCCACCTTAGAAAATCTATCTAAGGTTGGAATTAAGATCTGTTGTGGCGGTATTATCGGTATGGGTGAAAGTATTGCAGATCGTATTAAACTATTACAGACGCTCGCTAATTTTCCTCAGCATCCCCATAGTGTACCGATCAACTACTTTATCCCCATGCTCGGCACTCCGTTGGCCAATGTAAATTCAATCGATCCCCTAGATTTTGTTCGGGTAATTGCGGTGGCGCGGATTTTAATGCCCCGTTCGACGATTAGACTTGCCGGGGGAAGGGAAAGCATGAGTGATGAGTTGCAGGTTTTATGTTTTTGCGTGGGAGCAAATTCAATTTTTTGTGGGGAAAAACTACTTACTGCAAAAAATCCAACCATTGCCAAAGATCGGCAATTGTTACAGCGCTTGGGTTTTATAACCAATCTTATATGTTAAAAGATTTTTTAAATAAGAGACTTGAACTACGTAAAAAAGCTGGTTGCTTTCGTCGCAAAACTGTTTGGGAAGGTAAAGCCGGCTTGAATTTTTCTAGTAACGATTATTTGGGTTTGGCCAATCATCCTGAGGTTGTTTTTTCTGGGATGGATGGCTTTAAGAAATATGGTGTTGGTAGTAAGGCTTCACAATTATTAGGAGGATATAGTTTTGCACACCAAGGTTTAGAAGAGGAATTGGCTGATTTTTTGGGTTATGAGCAGGTTATGTTATTTTCTGCCGGCTATCTAGCAAATTTGGGGGTTATAAGTGCTTTATTTGATGAAAGAGATCACAGCCTTTTTCTTGATCGGTTATGTCACGCCTCGATTATCGATGGAGTTCGCAGAGTAAAGGCGCATTACAGGCGTTATCAGCATCTAGATCTGCAAGATTTAGTAAAATGCCTCAAGTTAGAAAATAGCAAGGATAAAATAATAATTAGCGAAGGGGTTTTTAGTATGAATGGGGATCTGGTGCCTCTTCCTGGGTTGGTCTCCATTGCGAAAAAGAATAATAGCTTGCTGATGCTTGATGATGCTCATGGTGTTGGCGTATTAGGAGCTAACGGAAAAGGGGTGATGGAATTTTTTGGGGTTAGATCTAGGGAAGTACCGATTTTAATCGGTACTTTTGGTAAAGCATTCGGCACTTTTGGTGCTTTTGTTGCCGGGAGTCAAACTATTATCGAAAGTCTAATCCAATTTGCGCGTACTTATATTTATACCACTGCTTTACCCGTGGCAATTGTCGAAGCTACGCGTACAAGCTTAAAATTATTGCAGGCTGAAGGGTGGCGTCGTGTTTATTTGCAAGAATTAATAAAAGAATTTAAACAGAAAGCCGATCAGTTAGGCTTACAATTTTTACCCTCAGTTACACCGATTCAACCTTTCATTATTGGTGATATTAAGCATGCTGCAAGGGCGGCGCTATTTTTAAAGCGAAAGGGTATTTTAGTTGGTTTGATCAGGCCGCCGACGGTGCCGATTAATACTACGCGGTTACGTATTACTCTAACTGCTAATCATACAAAACAGGATGTTGATTTTTTGCTGGCAACACTAAGTAAGGCTATTAAAAATAGATGACGACCAAAATTAACTATAGTGTCTATGGTTTTGGTAGCAGTGTTGTGCTAATTCATGGTTGGGGGATGGATTCGAGTGTTTGGCACGCTATCGCGAGGGAACTGGCGAAAGAATTTCAGGTTATTTTATTCGACTTACCAGGGTATGGTGCTAATTTGGGATTGTCCGACAATCACGAATTAGCAAAAATCGGTGAGATGATTCGCTCTATTATTCCTCAGCGGTCGATTGTGATTGGTTGGTCAATGGGTGGTTTAATTGCGATGTGGTTAGCTATAAATTATCCACGGCTGGTGTCGAGGTTGATTTTAATAAGTAGCACCCCGCGTTTTATTGAAGGAAATAATTGGCCAGGAGTAGCGATGAGTGTATTTACTGCTTTTAAGGAAGGATTGGCGAAAGATTTTGCGCGCACTATGTTACGTTTTGTGGCTTTACAAGTGGGCACTAAAAAAAACCAGGCTACTTGTGAAGAGCTGAAATTTTTGCGAAATATTGTTAGTAGCCAAGATAAGTATTCGAAAGATATTTTGCTTTGTGGTTTAGAGATCTTGCTTAATACTGATTTGCGTGCACAAGTAGCTAAAATTAAGTCCCCCGTGTTGTGGTTGTTTGGGGAGGAAGACCCACTGGTGCCGGCTAAACTTGGTCAGTGCCTAGAAGCTTATATGTCGCACGTACAGGTCAAGATTTTCCCAGGAGTGTCTCATGCGCCATTTATTTTTTGTCGAGATCATTTTTTACAGGAGGTGACTAAATTTATTTATGCAAGATCTATTTGATAAAACGCAAATTGCTCGATCATTTAATCGCGCAGCAGCTAGTTATAATCAGGCGAGTTTTCTGCAGCTTGAGGTTGGAGAAAAAATATTTGGTTGGCTAGATCTGATTGAAAGCCCGCGTACTGTCGTAGATCTTGGGTGTGGTACTGGCTGGTTAACAGCAAACCTGGCTTCTATGTTTCCTGAGGCCAAAGTGATGGGGATAGATATAGCCGATCAAATGATAAATTATGCAAGGAAATATTTTGGGGCGGAAAGAAATTTAAGCTTTTTGTGCGCTGATGCTGACCGTTTGCCAATCGTTGATAAATATATCGATTTAATATTTTCTAATTTAATGTTGCAATGGAGCCCTGATATTGAAATTACTTTGGCTGAGTGGGCGCGCGTGCTTAAGCCTGGTGGGTGTTTGTTTTTGTCTATGGTTGGGGCTGGCTCTTTAAAAGAGTTACAGAGTAGTTGGTCGAAAGTAGATAATTATCAACACGTAAGTAATTTTGTATCTCAAGAGCAATTATTGTTGGCTATCAAAGGAGCGGGGTTTAAAAATGTGCAATTTAAAAAACATAGTTTTTGTCGTACTTTTAATTCTATTTATGAGTTGATGCTAGAATTTAAAATGCTGGGGACCCATAACCTTTGTGTTGGTCGCCACCAAGGATTATTAGGGAAAAATAAATTTCGACAGTTACAGAAATTTTACGATGCCTACCGAGATCATAACCACAAATTACCAGCCACCTTTGAGGTCTATTATGTCGAAGCGGACAAATAAAAAGCGATTCTTTATTGTCGGTACTGATACCAATGTTGGTAAAACATTGATCGCCGCTTCTTTATCGCAAGCGCTAATTAAATGCGGTAAAAGCGTGTGCGCGATTAAACCTGTCGCGAGCGGAGGTGATAACGATGTTAAAATACTAAAAAAATATAGCACACCTAATAATTTATCAATTTCAGATATCAATCCATTTTTGTTTTATGATTCCATTGCCCCCCACCTTGCGGCCAAGAAAGAAGGGGTTGAATTATCAGTCAGCGCTATTGTCAAAAAAACTTCTCGGGCCTTAAATTGCGATGCTGATTATATTATTATCGAAGGAGCTGGCGGTTGGTATACACCGCTTGGCGATCGAGAAAGCATGGCAGATCTTGCGCTTGCTTATAATTGCCCGATAATTTTGGTGGTGGGGATTAGGTTAGGCTGTATTAATCACGCGGTTCTAACGTATGAGTGTATGTGTAATTCTGGGGTGAAGATAGCCGGATGGGTGGCGAATGTCGTCGATAAGAAAATGGTTTATGTGGGAGAAAACATTGAATCATTAAAATTAATAATAAGAGCACCATTGCTAGGGATAGTTCCTTATATTAAGCGTTTGAATCGCAGGCAATCTCCATAAAGCCGCACATAATGGGACTGTTGAAAGCTGAATTTTTATCTCGCTCTGCGAGCTATGATTCATTTCGCCCAATTTACCCAGCCCTGCGACCCGCAAACAACGCGGGT
>JAJXWM010000022.1 GCA_021781615.1 Pseudomonadota bacterium | reverse complement strand
TGCCCATTATTCCGTTCTAAAATCTAGCGAAAGATATATGGTGTCGGTAAAGGCGCCCGCAGCCGTGATTGTTGGCGGGCGATGCAAAGCAGGGACAGCGCAGCACGAGCGTTACATGGACGTACTTAAAGCGTCCCGCAAACAATTACGGCGAAAGGGCGCCTAGTTTGCTTAAAATATATTTAACAAATTTTAATGAGGTAGCCCTGGGGCAAATCAGCATTACTTTAGTGGACGGAGCATGCAAATTAGTAAGGGTTGCGTCCAGATCTAGCGACTCTCTTCTTAACTGAGAAGGTCACAACTGAGTTGCCTATCTAGATAAACACATCTTCTGCTATTCTTCGTTTTATAATCTTCTGAACAGCAGCAACCTCTTTATTTACAAAATCAAGAAACATAGCCTCTTCTTGCGTATTCTCCGCTATATGTACAATTACAATATTTTGTACAATGAAGGCTATTACATATGACGATAATGGTTCTGCTGCTTCTTGCAACACTAACCACCTTATACAAGAACGTAATTCATCCATTATTTCACGTTTATGTTTAACCAATTTAAGATGATAACGATCAGCGTTATTCCGTATTTCTTCGTAATAGTCGTCATCAGAATCAATATCATTATACTCAGGCTCAGGTGCGTCCATAAAATCTATAATAAATGGAGCAAATGGCCTTTTAGTCACGCTTCTCGCTAGCGCTTCAAACCCCTCATCATCTATCTCATTTCTACTAAGATTTATAATCACAGGATGCTGAGCTCGAGCAATACCTTCCAGAATGCGGCCTCAGCTGATCATACTGCTTCAGCCATTCATCCGCTTGCGTTTATCAACCCTGCGTCTGGTATTTTTTTAAAAAAATCTACCGACCCAAGCTCTTTTGTTTCCATTTCCAGCCTCTTATTTATTCAAGAAGCTTGAAATAATACGATTTTTTACTATTTGTACACTAACTTTTTAATGAGGTGATCCTGTAAAAAAAGATTACCACCCTTTCATTTAACTAAAATTATTGGTAAAGTTTGAATATGAGCAACGAATTCCTAAAATTTTGCACTCCAGAAATCAATCAAGAAACCATAGATGAAGTAACCGCCTGCATTAAATCCGGATGGCTTGCTACCGGTCCCCGGGTAAAACAATTTGAAGAGGACCTGAAAAAGTATCTAAAAGCACCATATGTATTAGCACTAAACTCTGCCACCTCTGGTTTACATTTAGCACTCAAATGCTTTGGTTTAGAACCACAAGATGAAGTGATCACCACCCCCATGACTTTTGTTGCGAGCCTTAACACCATTATCCATGCAGGCGCTAGACCAGTCATGGTTGATGTCGATTTAAAAACTCGCAATATCGCTATCGATAAAATAAAAGCAGCTATAACCCCGCGCACTAAAGCGATTTTACCAGTACATTTCGCTGGTATTCCAGTAGATCTAGATCCGATATACGAAATAGCTCAAAAACATAATTTACGCGTACTTGAAGACTGTGCTCATGCGATGGGATCCCATTATAAGGGCAAAGTTCTTGGCAGTTTTGGTGACACGCAAGTATTTAGTTTTCATCCAAATAAAGTCATGACCACCGGTGAAGGTGGCTCTATATCTACGCGCGACGAACAATTGACAAAAAAAATCTCCATCCAACGCTTTCATGGTATAGATCGTGACTCATTCAACCGCTTTAGCAAAGAAGGCAGCCAACATTACGATGTAATCCAACCAGGATATAAATACAACATGATGGACCTCCAAGCTGCCATTGGCATCCATCAGCTACAACAACTAGAAAGTTTTATCGCTAAGCGACAAAAATTAGTTGATCGTTATAATGAAATACTTGCTTCTTGGCCAGAATTTACCCTGCCTACGCTCCCTAGTTATGATTGTCGTGTTTCATGGTACATCTATGCACCATTAGTCAACCCAGAAACCGCCGGCATGGATCGAGATACTTTCATAGCTAAAATGAAAGAACAAAATATCGGCCTTGGTTATCACCATCATGCGGCACATTTATATACTTATTACAAAGAAACTTTTGGCTATCAACGGGGAGATTTTCCGAATGCTGAAGCAATCTCTGATCGCGTTGTATCGCTGCCACTTTTTTCGACCATGACGATTGCTGATCAAGACCGCACCATTACTGCCATGAAAAAGATATTCAAAAAGGAGTAACTTATGAATAAACCGTACATCAGTGTCGTTATCCCGGTCTACAATGAATCAAATAATCTCAAGCCACTTTTTTCACGCTTAACCACTACTTTAGATAAGCTAAACAAACCTTATGAGCTTATTTTTACTAATGACGGCAGCAAAGATAACTCCAGCGAGATTTTAGAAAGCCTTTATAAGCTTCGCCCAGAACAAGTACGGGTTATCGATTTTAGTCGTAACTTTGGCCAACACATGGCCGTAATGGCAGGTTTTGAATTATCTAAAGGGGAAATTGTAGTAACTTTAGATGCTGATCTGCAAAACCCACCTGAAGAAATACCAAAACTAATAGCCCTGGCAGAAAAAGGGCACGATTTAGTCAGCGGCGTTCGCTTACGTGAACGAAAAGATAATTGGTTTCGTCGTAACATCTCAATTTTAATAAACAAAGTCAGAGCCCTCATCACTAATATCGACATGACTGACCATGGCTGCATGCTACGCGCTTATCATCGAGACATTATTAACCTGATGATTGCCCACACCGAAGCCTCTATCTTTATTCCAGCGCTTGCACGTTCATATGCCGCCAATCCCGCTGAAATAAAAGTTGATCACGACGCGCGCTTCGATGGGAGCTCGAAATATAGTCTTTATGGCCTAGTCCGCTTAAATTTTGATTTAATGACCGGCTATTCGTTAGTACCACTGCAAATTTTTACCCTTATTGGCTTTTGCATTTCTTTCTTAAGCATTACATTTGTGGTTTTGCTCTTCATCCGTCGCTTAATCATTGGCCCAGAAGTTGAGGGTGTTTTCACTTTATTTGCAATCTTATTCTTCCTGATGGGCGTACTATTAATGGGGCTCGGCATCATGGGAGAATACATTGGTCGTATTTATAAAGAAGTGCAACATCGTCCCCGTTTCGCTATCAAAAAAGTTTTAGGAGCAAAGTTAGATGAAAAAAATACTAATTCTTGGCGTTAATGGTTTCATTGGCAATCAATTAACCAAAAAAATACTCGCCGACACCGACTGGGAAGTATATGGCATGGATTTAAGTTCTAATAAATTAGAGCATAGCATTAACAATCCACGGCTACACTTCACCGAAGGAGACATCACGATCAATAAAGAATGGGTCGCTTACCACATTAAAAAATGTGATATTATTCTACCTCTAGTTGCTATTGCCACCCCAGCAACTTACGTCAACGATCCACTACGAGTATTTGAACTCGACTTTGAAGCCAATTTACCGATTGTCCGTCAATGTGTGCAATTACAAAAAAGATTAATCTTCCCTTCTACCTCTGAAGTATATGGCATGAGCCCCGACCAAGAGTTTGATGAAGAAACTAGCCCACTAATGCAAGGACCGATCAATAAAGAACGCTGGATTTACTCCTGTTCAAAACAGCTAATGGATCGCGTAATCTATGGCTATGGTAATCATGGTAATTTACAATTTACTTTATTTAGACCTTTTAATTGGATTGGACCAACGCAAGATGACATTCATAACCTACCTAAAGGCGGGGTACGCGTTATTACTCAATTTATCAGCAATATTTATTATGGCAAAGACTTGCAATTAGTCGATGGTGGCAAACAAAAACGTAGCTTTACCTTTATCGACGACGCCATTACCGCATTAATTAAAATCATTGAAAATAAAGATAACTGCGCTGATGGTAAAATATTTAATATTGGTAATCCTCAAAACAATGCATCGATTGGTGAAATAGCAGCTAAAATTCTTGAAATTGCAAAAACCTACCCCAAGTATAAAAATAATGTAAAAAAGATCAAGGTCATCAATACTCCAGCTAAAAAATATTATGGCAACGGTTACCAAGATGTAGCGCTTCGGGTACCATCAATAAAACGCGCCAAAGAAATTTTAGGCTGGCAACCAAAAACCAGTTTAGATATGGCCCTGAAAAAAACTGTGGATTACTATTTAAAATAATGAAACTTGCTATCAAAATCGATGTTGATACGGAAGCTGGTACTCGCATTGGGGTACCAAATCTTTTAGCGCTATTAACCGAGCTAAAAATACCAGCAACCTTTTATTTATCTCTTGGCCCCGACAATACCGGACGCGCCATTAAAAGAATTTTCCGTAAAGGTTTTTTTAAAAAAGTATCCCGCACCAGCGTTATCAGCACCTATGGCCTTCGTACTTTATTAAATGGAGTATTGCTACCAGGCCCCCATATCGGCAAAAAACATGAGACTCTTTTACGCTCAATTAAAGAACAAGGCTTTGAAGCTGGCATTCACTGTTATGATCATCAAAAATGGCAAGATGGTGTAACCAATGCATCGGAGCATGAAATTGCCAGCTGGTTTCAAAAAGCTCTAGATGAGTTTGAACGGATATTTGGTATAAAAGCAACAACTGCTGGGGCTCCAGGATGGCAAGCTAATGAAAAAACATTAGCGGTGTATGATAAAGCAAACTTAAAATATGCCAGCGATTGCCGCGGCACCGCACCATTTTACCCGAAGATTGGTGAGAAGGTTTATAAAGCGCTACAAATCCCCACCACGCTACCAACATTAGATGAATTACTTGGGCGCCCAGAATTTCCTTTGGAAAAATTAGCAGCCCGCTATTCTTCATTATTAAAAAATGACACCCCAAATGTTTTAACTATTCATACTGAACTCGAAGGAATGAAATATCTTGCTTGGTTTCGTACCCTATTACTTGAACTTAAAAGTCAACAAATACAGTTTATAACTTTAAGTGAGATTGCCTCATCACCCAATAATTATCCAATATGCGCGCTTATCCAAAAAGAGGTTGAGGGACGTTCTGGAAAGCTAGCGTGGCAAGAAATAAACACTAACTAAACAATAAGTAAGCTATAGGAGAAAAAATGATGTTAAAAACCAATTCAATAAAAGCAATCTTGCTAATAGCATTATCAACTATCGGTCTTTCAGCATGTGCTAACAAGCCGACAGCTGAAGCTAAACAAATGATCATAGTTACAGCGAAAGATTGGAACACAAGCACGGGTACATTACAGCGCTTTGAGCGCATGAGTATAGATGCTCCCTGGCAAAAAGTTGGCAAAGAAACAGCCGTACAACTAGGTAAAAATGGTATGGCCTGGGGCACTGGCTTACACGAGGCGCCTTTAACAAAAGAGGGACTGGTAATAACCGCCGAAGGGATGAAACGTTCACCAGTTGGTGTATTCTCAATTCCTGTCGCTTTTGGTAGAGACGAAGCTAGCAACTGGTCAGTAAAAATGCCTTATGTTAAAATAACTAAAACCATCTTCTGTTCCGGCGATCCTGAATCAAAAAATTACAATCATCTTGTCGATGCCAGCAAAGAACCAAAAGAAGATTGGTCTAAAGGTGAAGACATGCAAGATTATGTTAACCAAGGAGTATATACTTACGGTGCGATGATTAGCCATAATTATTCTCCAACAAAACCAGGACACGGCAGCTGCTTTTTTATCCACGTATGGCGTGGTCCAGATAAACCAACCGCCGGTTGTACAGGAATGGCAGAAACCGATACCAAAGAGATTGTCAGCTGGCTTGATCCCGAAAAAAATCCGGTGTTAGTACAGTTACCAGAAACAATATATTCTGAAGTTAAAAATAAATGGGATTTACCAGACTTACAAATACCAACAGCGCAGAAGGAGCTATAAACCTAACCGTATGAAAAACATTATCTTCGATATTGGCAACGTTTTAATTGAATGGAACCCCAACATCGTCTATAAAAAATATTTTGCCGGCGACACAATCAAGATGAACCGTTTTTACGAAGAAACCGGCATTCATCAAGCAAATACCGAAATGGATCGTGGGAGCTCGTTTCAAGAAGTATTAACCGAATTGATTAATAAATTCCCTCTCTATCGTGAACCTATCTTACTCTGGAAAACCGAGTGGCTAAACATGGTGGGGGGACCAATTGCCACGAGCATTCAAATACTAGAATCGCTACACGCTCAAAATTACCCACTCTATGCTTTAACCAACTTTGCCACTGAAACTTTTTTTACTTACATCCGACCTGATAAGAAATATGCATTCCTTGATTATTTTAAAGATATCGTAATTTCTGGGATCGAACACACAATAAAACCAGACCTTGCAATTTATAAAATTCTTTTAGCAAGAAATAAACTAGACCCAAAAAATTGTATTTATATCGATGATAGCCCAATCAATCTACCGCCAGCGCAAGAATTAGGAATGGCAACAATAAGATTTACATCTCCTGCACAACTTAAAGAACGGCTAGAAGAGCTAGAAATTACAACCATCTAAAAATTAACAGCTTAGTTCTATCTAAATTATCATAAGCCTAAAAAGAGCAGTTGGAACCTACTGCGAGCGCTTAATATAATGAATCTAAAAGTTTTCTTTGCTAAATATTTCTGCTATCGTAGGCCCAGTGTAACAGAGCCTGGCGTTGCTTTTTGCGACATTCCCAGTCAAATTTATTACAATTTTTAGCTATTTGAGCTAAATGCCTCCTCATGGCTTTCCATCGCTTTATTTGTCTAGAATCATCATCGTGTCTTCTGCCAATATAGTAACGACAATACCATTGGAACCAACCACGCGGATCATCGGGATGGATCCATCCATTTTTTCTCCAAACCGTGAGTGATTGACTAGCATTAATTTTGAAGAAATTTAATTGTTGATCGTGCTTTTTTGAACATAATTTGGCTTTTTTGAACCAGCTTTTGGGGAACTCTTTTTTGCAGTCAGTTAGGTACTTACCACCAAAAACACCAAGTTCTAACATTTGCCTTGGGGTTAATTCCGGCGTGAATTCTGGGTCGAAATTTCTTCCAGGTTTGGCAACTAGAAAGTAACGATAGTTTTTTTGCATCTTGTCATTAACAGTTACTGTTTTCATATAAGCGCTCAGACCCCTCGTACTTTTAAATCTAAAATAAACCTTCGTATTTAACCCAAAAGCAACATGCTAAACTTTTATGTCAGTAAAACCATGCTGTTGTAATAAACCAGAAATTTCCTCTTTTTTAAAATATTTTTTATGGTCATATATCCCAATATATGAAATTATTCTCACCTGCCAGCCTCAACCGCAGATAGATATTTTAGTAATACTGGATTTGCCCCGCAACCAAGATCACATATATCCATATCTGAAGTTACATAAGGAAGAACTAAGTTGGTACGATATTTGCGTAATAATTTATCGACTGGTGATTCTAATTTCATAAAATAATTAAAACTATTAGGTTTTCTTCAATACCAATCTTATCAGCTCTTCACCAAAAAACCCAACAACTCATTAGCATCTTCAGCAATAAAATCTGGTTTGGCCTCAGTTATACAACTACGACACCAAACATTTTTTGCATGCATCCCGTCTAAGAAACCGATTACCTGCATATTAGCAGCTTTGGCCGCATTAGTGCCAACCACACTATCTTCAACTACAAGAAAATCGGAGACATCAGCCTGTAATTTGTCCGCTGCGTATAAAAAAAGATCAGGCAAGGGCTTACCGCGCTTGACTATTGTGAAGCAGAAAATATTTTGTCCTGACTAAAATAGGTACCTATCCCCACCAATGCCAAAACTTTATTGAGATAACCACTACCAGCATTAGAAGCAACACATTTGCCACCATATTTTTTATCGACATGTTCTATAACTTGCAAGATATCGGAAATTAATTTTAGATCGGTCTGAAATGAAACACCGTAGTACAGAGGTATTTCCTTAAGAACATGTTGTTTTCAACCAATAGCAATATTATTGTCGCTCCATTTTATTCTTAATAAGCTCTAGCAATGTTGCAATATCTTGGTCACTATTTTTTATTGCTTCTTTATTCTCCTGGTAAAATTGCAGCAACCCAACAACATATCTGTTTATCTTGCAACCGTTATCTTTTAGAATGTCAGCAGGGGCAACGGTTAATATAGCAACAACGTTAGACATGGCTACAAAATTTGGAGTTTCTCTTGGTTCTAGTAGCATTTTATACTCTATATTAGGCGATTTGGTATGCAAGCCATAGTAAGAACAATATAAAGCAATGGTAGATTCAGTATTAGCGTTATAAGCATAAGAATTAGCTAAAGGCATACTCAGTAGACTCATGCATAGTAGTAAAATAAATTTTTTCATATTCTCCTCCAAAAGAGGGCTTAAAAGAACTCTAATACTTATTCCCCGCTACCTTAGTAGCCACAGCAACCGTATTTAACCCAAAAGCAACATGCCAAACTTTTATGTCAGTAAAACCATGCTGTTGTAATAAACCAAAAATTTCCTCTTTTTTAAAATATTTTTTATGGTCATATATCCCAGCATATGAAATTATTCTCAAGTTGGCAAGAAATTCCAAAAGCGGTTTAGACCGAGGAGATGGTGTTGTAAGAATTATTCTCCCCCCTCTTTTTAAACCACGAAAACACTCGTTAATAACATCAGAATATTCATCTAAATGTTCCAAAACGGCCAGCATTGTTATAAGATCAAATTCTTCATCATCCATCGACAAGGGCATTTTGTTCAAATCAGCTTGCCGTAACTCAATCTTGCCACAAAAGCTATTCGACACTAAATTATCCATACCTACGAACCTGCCAGCCTCAACCACAGATAGATATTTTAGTAATACTGGATTTGCCCCACAACCAAGATCACATATATCCATATTTGAAGTTACATAAGGAAGGACTAAGTTGGTGCGATATTTGCGTAATAATTTATCGACTGGTGATTCTAATTTCATAAAATAATTAAAACTATTAGGTTTTCTCCAATACCAATCTTAGCAGCTCTTCGCCAAAAAACCCAACAATTCATTAGCATCTTCAGCAATAAAATCTGGCTTGGCTTCAGTTATACAATTACGATACCAAGCATTTTTTGCATGCATCCCGCCTAAAAAACCGATTACCTGCATATTAGCAGCTTTGGCAGCATTAATGCCAACCACACTATCTTCAACTACAAGACAATCGGAGACATCAGCTTGTAATTTGTCCGCTGCGTATAAAAAAAGATCAGGCAAGGGCTTCCCGCGCTTGACCATTGAAGCAGAAAATATTTTATCCTGACTAAAATAGGTATCCATCCCCACCAATGCCAAAACTTTATTTAGATAGCCACTATCAGCATTAGAAGCAATACACTTGCCACCATATTTTTTATCGACATGTTCTATAACTTGCAAGATATCGGAAACTAATTTTAGATCAGCCTGATAAGTGTTTTCTATTTTCTTCATGATTCCCCATAAATCATCATTACTGATATCAACCCCATACTCCTTCTTAATTACCGAAAACATATCCTCATAACCAACTCCAGTAAGAAGTTCAATGGATCTTTCAACGCTCATCGGAAAACCTTGGCACGTCATCTCAGTGGATCCCACGCGATGAGCAATAATTTCACTATCAATTAACACCCCATCACAGTCAAAAATTACAAGTTTATTTTTCATACATCAGAAGATTATATTAAATATCCATATAGTTCAACTCTATCTGCTACCAGCAGAAAGTTGATCGAACTCTTTTTGGATTCGTTCAATTTCTTCTCTTACTGATTCTTTATTAATGCTTGCCACTTTTTCTCTGATGTACCTTATCAGTCGATATAATACCATAGATTTTTGTGACTCCATTAAACGCCCGCTGTTACACAAAGCTATATCAACCCTAAGTTTTCACTAACACATATGGCTTTTATTTGTCTATGATGTCGCAGGACGTTGTATACGCAAATATTGTGAGGCAGCCTGGTAAAAGAAAATTTTACCACAAAAAACCTGTTAAGTTTTTTTTCAACTATTTTTGAGATTATTTCTAGTAATCAAATGATAGATATTTTTTATACCCCACTCCTGTTTGACGTTTTTTGTCAAACAGGGGCGAGTAGTTACAACGATGTTATATTACCTACATACTACTTCACGACACCAGTCAAAACCATGACCTATATACCGAGGGTCGTCAATAATGACAGAACCGGCCATAACTGCAGAATTACAACCAGCAATACACAAACCCCGCTTCCAGTTTAACTTTCCTCCTACAACAACTATTTCTTCCTCCCCTGATAGCGCGGTAATCGTAATAGCGGACGGATCGCTCTTTGATATTTTTTTCATTTATAATTTCTCCTCTTTATTAAGTCAAAAAGCTTTATTATTTTATATATGACTATGATAATAAAGCGTCTATTTTAAGATCTAAACTCATTTGTAATTTGGCTCTTTTAGTAAGCACCTAAATTACGGTACTTATTTTAAGTATTTAAACATCTAAAGCTATCGTAATAATTACTGAGGGAATATTTCCTGATAAAAATTGGATAATGAAATATAGTGTTGCTACGCTTATGGGCACGTTAAAACGGATCTTCCCCCTAGTTTTTTGAAGTAATTGGTAAGGTGATTAAAAACACGAGTTGAACTAGGAGATACTAAATGTTAAAAAAACGCCATGACTTTCTTACGTGGTCTGATTATAATATCAGTGAGTTTGCAAAAAAGTTTATAATTCAGTTGAAGAGTTACAAAGGAATATAGGTTAATAAACAAAGCAAGCTGCGGTATCGCCAAATTGATCTTTTAGTTTGACTAATAATTCTTCCTTTGGCTCTACCTTCCATTCGTCGCCAAGCACTAATTTTGCGTTTGCCTCGCCACCCTCATAGGTAATAAAAACTGGGCAATTACCATTACGATAGTGACTCAAAATACCATATAAGTTATGCATAGTTTCATCAGAAATTTGTTCTGCCGCCAGCTTCAATAATAATCCACGCACATAAACCGCGCGCGCTTGATCTAAACTCATTGCTCTGGTGGCGCGAATACGGTAACCATCGGAAAATTGATCAACCGCTACTTCACCCTCAACGATCACCAGCTTATCCTCGATTAAACAGGCTCGCGAGGCAGTAAAACTCTCAGCAAACATCGTCACATCAACACTGGAAGTTGCATCTTCTAAGGTAATGATAGCCAATCGATTACCAGACTTAGTAGTAACAATCCTAATCGAACGAACAAAACCGGCAATCAATACCACCTTGCCAGATTCTGGCACCAACTCAGCAATGGTAGCGCGAATAAACTTACTAAGCTCAGGGATAAAATATTCTATCGGATGACCATGTAAATAAAATCCAAGAACACTCTTTTCATTCTTTAACCGCTCATCTTTGGTCCAGTCTAGAGCCTCTACATAGTCGTACACCACCTCTTCATCTTGCGCAAAAAAACTAAACAAATCAATCTGGCCACTAATTTGATGTGCTGCGTATTGGCCAGCTGTTTTTAGAGCAAGCTCCATACTCGCTATTTGACGCGCTCGACTTGGAGCAATGTTATCTAAAGCACCAGCATAAATTAACGCCTCAAGCACCCTTTTATTGACTTTTCGTGTATCAACTCTTTTACATAAATCAAACAAGTTTTTAAATGCTCCGCCCACCTTCCGCTCTTCTAAAATAATTTCTGCTGCCGCTTGCCCCACCCCTTTGACTGCCCCAAGACCATATAAAATTTCGCCATGCTCATCAACTGTAAACCGGTAGTTACTAGTGTTAACATCCGGAGGGATTACTTTTAAACCTAAATTTTTACACTCGGCTAAAAATAGAACCACTTTATCGGTATTATCCATATCCGATGATAAAACTGCAGCCATAAATTCTGCCGGATAATGAGCCTTAAGCCAGGCGGTCTGATAAGAAATTAATGCATAAGCAGCCGAGTGCGACTTATTAAAACCATAACTTGCGAATTTTTCCATATAATCAAAAATATTATTCGCTAAATGCTTGTCAACGCTGTTTTTAGCCGCGCCTTCAATAAAAATCGCGCGTTGCAGCGCCATCTCTTCTGGCTTCTTTTTACCCATTGCCCGCCGTAATAAATCAGCATTACCGAGACTATAGCCAGCCAAACTTTGCGCCATCTGCATTACCTGCTCTTGATAGATGGCAACTCCATAAGTTGGTCGCAAAATCGGCTCAAGTTTTGGATGTAAATAAGTTATGCGGGCACGCCCATGTTTACGATCAATAATTTCATCAAGCATTCCTGATTGCAAAACTCCGGGCCTAATAATTGCAACCATTGCCACAATATCGCTAAAACAGTCAGGCTTAAAACGCTTAATTAAATCACGAGAAATACGGGATTCTAATTGGAAGATCGCCGCCGTCTTACCAGACTGTAATAATTTATATATAGCACCATCATCAAGTGGCAAAAGATTAATATCGATTGGATTTGCACCCTTGGCTTTAAGCTTGGCATTTATCGACTTTACTGCCCAATCAATAATAGTTAAAGTACGTAGTCCCAAAAAGTCAAATTTCACTAAACCAACAGTTTCCACGTCGTCTTTATCAAGCTGCGTAATAACACCCTCACCTTCAGCTTCACAGTAAAGCGGCATAAAATCGGTTAAAGCTGAAGGCGCAATAACTACACCACCAGCATGTTTACCGGCATTACGCACGATCCCTTCGAGCTTCTTTGCTAAATCAATTAGAGTTCTGGTGTCATCCTCTTCGACATACTTTTGCTTTAATAAGTCCTCTTCCTCTAATGCCTGATCTAAACTCATACCAATAGCAAAAGGAATTAATTTAGCAATTTTATCAACAAAACCGTAGGGATAACCAAGCACGCGCCCAACATCGCGCACTACCGCACGTGCAGCCATGGTGCCATAAGTAATAATCTGCGCCACTTTATCTTTGCCGTAGTGTTCAACCACATAAGCAATAACCCGATCACGACCATCCATACAAAAATCGATATCAAAATCGGGCAGTGACACCCGCTCTGGATTTAAAAATCTTTCAAAAAGTAATTCATGCCCGATAGGATCAAGGTCAGTAATACCTAAAGCATAAGCAACCAAAGACCCAGCTCCTGAACCTCTACCCGGACCAACGGGAATCCCATTTTTCTTTGACCAACTGATAAAATCAGCAACGATTAAGAAGTAACTCGCAAATCCCATTTGATTTATAACTTTGATTTCATATTCTAATCGTTCTAAATATTTTCTGCGCTGATCGGCAGCACCCTGAATCATCTCCAAGCGCTTTTCTAAACCGAGATGCGCTTCTTTGGTAAAATAAATCTCGGGAGTAGTATCTTTGGGTACTGGAAAAATAGGTAGCAAGGTCCTCCCAAAAGTAAGTTCAACATTACAACGTTTAGCTATCTCAACTGAATTCATCAGACTTTCAGGGATATCATGAAATAATTCCATCATCTCATCTTGCGAGCGTAAATATTGGGTTTCACTATATAAATGGGGACGATTAGAATCATTTAAAACATGACCACTGTGAATGCAAACTCGCGCTTCGTGAGCTTCAAAATCTTCTGAATCTAAAAATCGTACCGCATTAGTCGCAACTACCGGTAATTTTAGAGCCACCGCCAAATCGAGAGCTTTAGTTAAATATTCTTCTTCCCGTTCGCGCCCAGTACGCTGTAATTCCAAATAATAACAACCAGGAAAAATTTTCTGCCAAAATTTGGCAAGATTTTGCGCTTGCTCTAAATCATCGGCAAGAAGTGCCTGACCAACATCACCATACTTAGCACCAGAAAGCGCAATCAACCCTGCGGCCAATTTCTCCACCCATAACCGTTTGACGATCGGTGTTCCCAAATATTGCCCTTCAATATAAGAGCGGGAAATAAGCTGCAAAATATTTTGATACCCCAATTGATTTTGGGCAAGAAAAAGCATTTTAAAAGGGCGAGAATGGTCGTGTTCATTTTCTAACCAAACATCCGCCCCAATAATTGGCTTAACACCAGAAGCTACCGCCTCTTTATAAAACTTAACGAGAGCAAAAAGATTACTTTGATCGGTTAACGCTATTGCTGGCACATTATTTTCAACGCATCTAGCAAATAATTGCTCAATACGCACGATGCTATCAGAGATAGAATACTCGGTATGGATATTTAAGTGGACAAATTTTATTGTCATAGCATTGAACAAGACTGGATATCAACTGGATATCAATAGGTTTTGAGTTTATCACAAGGAAAAACAAATACAAATAACATATAGGGTCAGATTTGGACCAGCCCCATAATCTTACCAACAGGCGCAAAACTACGCCGATGGATGGGCGTAGCACCAAATTTTGCCAAGGCCGATAAATGTTGCTCGGTACCATACCCCTTATGCTTAGCAAAACCGTAAACTGGATATAATGTATCGTACTCAACCATCTGACTGTCACGGGTAACTTTCGCAACAATTGAGGCGGCGCTGATAACAGGAATTAGCCGATCACCACCAACAACACTTTCCATAGGATATTTAACCTTTGGTAAAAATTGACCATCAACCTGAATATGCTCTGGCTTAACACTTAAACCATCAATAGCACGCTGCATGGCTAGTAAAGTAGCATGATGAATATTAAGTCGATCAATCTCCTCAACTGACGCGGATCCTATCGACCAAGCAATACAGTTGCTTTTTATAAGTTTGCAAAGAACCTCGCGCTTTTTGCTACTTAAGAGTTTTGAATCAGCCAGACCATCAATTGGGCGTAAAGCATCCAATATAACTGCCGCAGCCATTACCGGCCCTGCCAAAGGTCCACGCCCCACTTCGTCAACACCCGCAATTAAAACCATATATTTATCATCCTATTAATCAAAGCTATTTTCTAAAATGTGATATGTTTTCTTAGCACCAATCATTAAGAAAAGATACGAGGCTATCTTTTCTTAGTCAAGGACAAAAAGAAAATCTGACAAAAAGAAAATCTATCTACTAAATTTTAATTAAACGCCCCTCTAAACCAAACCTGAGCAGCTATCAATTGACAAAAATTTAAATTATACTTAAAAACATATGACTAATAACATCCGCATAATACTGGTTAATCCCTCGCATCCTGGCAATATTGGCGCGGCAGCAAGGGCCATGAAGACCATGGGACTGGAGAACTTATATTTGGTTAAGCCTAAAAGTTTTCCCAATGTAAATGCCACCGCCATGGCCGCCGGCGCCGATGACATTTTAGCCAATGCAATTGTTACTTCAACCCTTGCCGAAGCCTTGATTGGAGCGAAGATTGTTTTTGGCACCAGCGCTCGCGAGCGCGCTTTATCGCTAAAAACCTATAATCCCAAAAATGCCGCCAAACTTATTGCAACTGAACGGAAAACCAACAACATCGCAATTCTGTTTGGCCGTGAAAATAATGGCTTAACCAACGAAGAATTAGCAATGTGTAATTATCATATCCATATCCCTACCGACCCCAATTTTAGCTCTCTAAATGTCGCGCAAGCAGTGCAATTGATTACTTATGAAATCAGAAGTGCTGAAAACTTAGATAATATAACTCTATCCTCTAAAGAAGAATTAGCAACTACCGAAGAGATACAAAATCTCTATCAACACTTACAGCAAGCGTTAACCGAAATTAAATTCTTAAACCCAAGCAACGAAAAACGCATAATGCCAAAACTAAAACGCTTATTTAATCGCGCGCAACTAGAAGAACTCGAAGTTGGAATTTTACACGGCATATTAAACAACATAAAAAACTATGAAAAATAATAAGGTAACACAACCAATTTATCTTGATTATATGGCAACCACTCCCCTTGATCCGCGAGTGCTGCAAAAAATGCTCCCCTATTTAGGGTCGGTCAGTAATGGCATATTTGGCAACCCATCTTCAAACCACTATTACGGTTATCACGCAAAAGAAGGCGTCGAAGAAGCACGCGCCAAAGTCGCAACTTTAATTAATTGTGACCCTAAAAATATTATTTGGACTTCTGGCGCTACTGAGGCAAATAATCTGGCGATTAAAGGCGCGGCTGGCTTCTACAACCGCCAAGGTAAACATCTCATCACTTGCAAAACCGAACATAAATCAGTACTTGACCCTTGTAAATACTTAGAAACCTGTGGCTTTGAAGTAACCTATTTAACTCCAGAAACTGATGGCTTAATCAATCTTAATAAACTCGAACAAGCATTTCGCCAAGATACTATTTTAGTGACGATTATGCAAGCCAATAACGAAACTGGAGTAATTCAAGATATTGCAAAAATTGGCGAACTCACGCGCGCCAAAGGAATTTTATTACATGTTGATGCTGTCCAAAGCGCTGGAAAAATCCCGATCGACCTGCAAAAACTAAAAGTAGATTTAATGTCGTTTTCTGGTCACAAAGTTTATGGTCCAAAAGGAGTTGGTGCTTTATATATACGATCACAACCAAAGCTGCATTTAATTGCGCAAATTCATGGTGGATCACAAGAGCATGAATTACGCGCTGGCACTTTAGCAACTCATCAACTCGTAGGTATGGGCGAAGCTTTTCATCTCGCCAGCAAAGAGATGACTGAAGAAAGTGATCGCCTCTTGTTTCTTCGAAACAAATTATGGCACGGCATTAAAAATTTAGGAAATATTCATCTTAATGGCTCGATCACCAATCGTATTGCTAATAATCTAAACCTTAGCTTTGATGACATTGAGGGCGAGCTTTTATTATCCGCTTTAAAAGATTTAGCAATATCCCACACCTCTGCTTGTATTAAAGGAATAGAGCCGTCATACGTGTTAAAAGCAATGGGTATATCCAGTAAATTGGCCTTAAACGCCTTAAGAATCTCTCTTGGCAGGTTTACTACCGAAAAAGAGATCGATACTACAATAAAACATATTAACCATGTAGTTATGACTTTAAGAAGGAGCTAAAAATGAAAAAAAATATTTACCAAATTTACTATTACGTACCGAAATCCCATCTCGAACAAACCAAATCAGCAATTTTTGCCGCTGGCGCTGGCAAAATAGGAAATTATAGCTACTGTGCTTGGCAAACCAAAGGAACTGGACAATTTAAGCCCGAGCCTAAAAGTAATGCTTATATTGGCAAAATCGGTAAAGTGTCAAAAGTTATTGAGTATAAAGTGGAAACAATCTGTAGCGCCAAAAATCTAAAACTAATAATCAAAGCTCTTAAAAATAGCCACCCCTACGAGCAACCAGCATTTGGGGCGATAAAAATTTACCCGGGGCTCATACCCCGGGCGAAGTCAGAAAATTGATTCCGCACGCAAAAATACATTTTTTATTTTTTAGTTTCAGCAGTAGTGAATTTTGTTGTTTAATTGTAATTATGGGGCTGTTGAAACCCGCGCATTTTCGTCATTCCCGCGAAAGCGGGAATCTAATAAAAACAATAAGCTACATTTGTTGTTTTTATAAAAATTTTCAGATTTCAACAGACCCATATATCAGCATCACTCCTTACCACTTGATTTCCCAATTTATAACACCAAATTTTTATTTGGGTACCACTTAGCTTAGCCTTTATAGGTTACGTTTAATTAATTATGTAACTCAGACATAAATGGGGGTTTTTCCTACAATGTTCATATTCAAATGTAAATCCGTAGGTATAACTTTTACATAAAACCGCTTATTTTCACAGATTGTCTCAAATATCCTGCAATATCTTGCAGCTCATACTGGCTCAGTAAATTAATAGGGCTATATTCTCCCAGTCTCATATGCATACCCAATACAACAGTTTTAATGGCTTGTTTAAATTGTTGAGTTGCTAAATCGTTAAAAGCCCGAACGGCGCGCGCGCCAAAGCTACAGCAACCATTACCGTCGTAGTCAAGCTGACTCCCGAGGTCAAAGCCATAGCTCCACACGAGCTTGGAGTAGCGCGAGGACTCAGTAGAGCTCCAATATATCATATACCGCCCGCCCACCAAACATTGCACACCACCAGCTCTACTACCAGAACAGCCCTTACCAATTAAATTATGGGCTTTAGCAAACAAATGCATTTTTTTTAATTCATTTTTTGAGGGTAAATACCAGTCTTCTTCCCCTCCACCTTGATACTTGTGACATAGCCAAGCTGCGTTGTTGCCTGGATTGTCTGCGGGTAAGGCAGCAATAATAGCAGCGGTATTAGTTGCACCATTGTCGTCTGATCGAGCAGCTGGGATTGCATCATATTTACTCGCCCAAGTCACACCGTGCTCAGGGTTAGAATCAAAATTAACTTGGTCCTCGTTTGCCATAATCAAACCATAATCGCCAGAACCTTCAGGAACACATTGGGTTATATCTGGTGTTTGGCTGACGCAAAACACTGTTCCACCGCCATAGGAATCACCCACGCTTACTGTTGCATAACTACCGGTTATATTAAAAATAGAAAATAATATAAGCGTTATCAAAGTGGCTTTTAGTTTTTTCATACTAATACATCCCCTATTGCTAAGTGTAACCGCTTGTTTGTTTGGCAAAGATAATCATTTTCATTATAATACATTCAATAATATAGCGGTAGTGCCTGAGCTCACAAAGTATATATTGATCGATTTGGCTTTGGCATAAATGATAAATTTATATACGAATATAATTTTTTTAAACATTGGGTTATTGATATTCGTATTGAAAACATCAAAGATAAAGCAATACTAACTCCTGTTTGCTGTTTAGAAGGTAGTGGCATGCCTGGAGCAAGGAAATATGATGAGACAAAAGCTACGCTAAATCTTCTTAAAGCTATTGTTAAGAAAAAAGCAACAATAGGTGATATTCGTGATCTTGTCGATGAATTAAATGCAGTTAGATTTAATCGTCATTATGTTAATCATTTGTTACAAAAAGAATTAAAAAACTAGTCTTGATATAATAACACTTCCAGTTAAACAAAGTGAGGTTATATCATGAAATGTAAGATACAAGTTACCTTGGAGGACGAACAAGGCCAAATACAAGTAGAAGATGTAATTCGTCTGGATAAAAACATTAGCGATCAAGATTATTGCGCTGGTTTATCGCTACAAGAATCGAAGCAATTATTAAAAATTTTACAAGGAAAAATTGTACTTTTTGAAGCTCAAGCATATGCCAATACGCATCGAGATTGTCCATGTTGTCATACAAAACGTAGAATTAAAGATTGTCGTTATATTCAATATAAAACATTATTTGGTACTGTAGTTACTCCCAGCCTAAGATTGTATAATTGTAAGTGTAGCGATAATAGAGAAAAAACTTTTAATATTTTGCGCGGTTGGCTACCACAGCATATTAGCCCGGAATTGCAATATATTGAAACCAAATGGGCGTCTTACATGGCTTATGAAAAAACAGCAAACAACAAGAATCAGAATTAGAAAATAAACCTATATGTATCTCGGGTTGTATCAATGAGTGGGAAAAGTTACCAAAACCGGATAAACCCATTACTGTTGTTATTGATGGTGGTTATGTTAGAAGTTGGTTGGATAAAAAAGTCAATTTTGAAGTTATTATCGGTAAATCATTTTCAGAAACAAAAGCTGCGAAACGCTTTGGTTTTGTTCAAACATTAGATGATCATCCGCAACAAAGACCATGGCTGGAAGCATGCCTAAAAACACTTGCTCCTGGAGATACCCTATTAGTTTGGCGGCTTGACCGATTAGGGCGTTCCATGCCTCACTTGGTTACATTGGTTGAAAATTTACTAAAAAAGAAAATTGCTTTTAAATCCATTTGCGATGGCGCCATAGATACAACAACAGCATCTGGAGAATTGGTTTTCAATATCTTTTCTTCCCTGGCTCAATTCGAAAAGAAGTTAATACAGGAAAGAACGAGGGCTGGTTTGAAAGCAGCTAGAGCGCGAGGAAGAAAGGGTGGTCGATTGCCTATTATTAGTACTGATCCAAAAGTGCAAACAGCAAAACGTATGCATAAAAATCATGGAATGAGTATTAGTAAAATATGTAAAATTTTAAAAATCTCTCGTGCTACTTTTTATAGATATATCGCTTTGCCTGAAAAATGATATTCATCCTAAAAAGGGCCAAATAATTCTACTCAAAAAGGGCTAAATAGCTCTGCCGGTTACAGCATAATCACTCGATTTTAATAGCTCTACTACAACACGGTATAAAAGCTTTTTCAGGACTTGCTGGCTTAACACAGAACTGCTCGTTATGCCTTGGGATGTAGGTCTCTTTAATGTACCTGTTAGCTCCTTCTGTGGTCGTAATATTATGTAGCGCTAATTCCTTAGGTAGCCTATCCTGTAACGTACCAAACGTTCTTTCAGATCTACCTCGAGCTTGAGTACTATACGCTGCAATATGCTTAATCCCCAGTTGTCTCAAAGCATACCCTACCTGCGTTACTCGACTTTTATCTACTTTGCCTCCAACTTCATGGTGTATAAAAATAGTGACTTCCTCTATCAGTATAAAATGAACAAAAAATACCCTCTTGTTTTATCGTTTCATATATACCTTGAAAGGAACTAAAAGTCCCTTCCTCCTCTACCAAAAAACATGAAGTGATCCTAGATGTAGCATCATCAAGAGTTACAATTAAATCTAGATCATAATCTAGTGCGGGTATCCATCTGTGTTTAGAACCATCTTGATGTATCATCATACCAGCCATAGGCTTTCTTTCTCGTCTTAATCGGTGCTTCCCACCACGATTACTTTTGTTTACCAAACCAGTTTCTATTAATTTATTTTTTACCCAATTATAACTTCTGCTAACGTTATGTTCTAATTTAGCAAAATCGTAAAAATGCTTAACACTAAAATCCTTATATCGTTCCTCAAATAACTTGGTTATAAACTCTACCTCAGCATCAGATGCTCTATGGAGTGATATCCTTCCTACCCGTCGATCCAATACGCAGTTGGCCCCCTCATCCTCATAAATTTGTCTTTTCCTATAAAAAGTACTAACGCTTATCCCTAGTACTTCCGCGGCTTCTTAACAAGTAAGCTTGCCTTTTTCATACTGGCCATATATATCCAAAAACCTCATCTTAAATACCTCGTTAATTTACATCATTTTCATAGACAACCCTTTGATTTTTAAAAGGCATCTATCTTATACTCTCAATCGGTCAACTAACTTATTAACTAAGTCGGTCATATCACGTATTCGCAACACAAAAAATATGGTAAAAAATCTTGCTTTTTTACCCTTCAATCGGTAAACTGCGGAGCGGTTTGTTATAGACATCTAGATTTTTCTTTCGGTGAGTAACCTTGTTTTTATAGATTAGACGTAGGATTTTACTTTTTTCTGCGTAGCGACAATTAAAAAACCGCTTAAATTATAATACCACCCAGTTTTGAATGGTCTCCAAATTAAAAATAGGTTAATGAGTATGATTAAAAAATTAAGTGTCGCCGAAATAAGCTTAGTAAACGGAGGTATATGTAATATGCCTGGCTTGATTTTTGGTTTAGCACCGACTACTTTTGGTGCAATTTTTATAGGAACCGGTAGTTATGATTTGGTATATTGCTGGCGAAATAATTTAACGCCAGAAGAATTGAAACAACAAATAAATCTTGCCAAAGCAATGTTATTTTTAGGATCCACGGTGGGAGGATTAGGATTAACTATCATATATTATGCTATTTTTGGAAAATGTAGTTAAGTAAGGCCCAGTATGAAGGTTGAGGCATTTTGCGGCAATCTGAAGTTCCCTTTTAAAATCTGTGAACCAACTACTATTGCTTAAAAATCCAAAAAGACTATAATAGTCCCTAGCTATCTGTTTATAATCACAATAAAAGGGAAATTTTTATGTTCAAAAAACCACAAAACAATGGAGCGGTTCAAACAGAATCAGTCCGGGTCGGCCTCCAAGTAAGTTCCATTAAACAATCGTTCCTTGACAATCTTGCCTATATCCAGGGAAAATTTTCTCCTATTGCTTCAACTAACGATTATTATATGGCACTTGCCTATACTATACGCGATCGCCTAATGTGTCGCTGGACCAAAACCTCCAAAACATACTTTGAGAAGGCCAGTCGCACTGTGTGCTATCTTTCTGCAGAATTTTTAATCGGACCACAGCTCGGAAATAATTTATATAATCTGAATGTATATCTCGAAGTAAAAACCGCCATGGAAGAACTAGGCTTAGATTTAGACATATTGCTAGAACAAGAACCAGAACCAGGGTTAGGTAATGGCGGCTTAGGACGATTGGCGGCGTGCTATATGGACTCTCTCGCTACTTTAAATATACCTGCCATCGGTTATGGTATTCGTTATGAATTTGGCATTTTTAATCAAGAAATACGCAATGGCTGGCAAGTAGAAGCAACCGATAAATGGTTGCGTTATGGTAACCCTTGGGAAATCGCCCGTCCCGAAATAGCTTTTGACATAAAGTTTGGCGGACACACCGAATCCTATACCGATAGCAATGGCCATTATCAAGTATCTTGGGTGGCCGATGATATCGTAAAAAGCATACCATATGATATTCCAATACTTGGCTATCAAGCAGCTACTGCAAACTTTATTCGTCTATGGAAAGCTGAAGCCTGCGAATCTTTCGACTTTAAGTCTTTTAATGTTGGCGACTATTACGGCGCAGTACAAGAAAAAATTTCATCAGAAAATATTACTAAAGTTCTTTATCCTAATGATGAGCCGGTAGCCGGAAAAAAATTACGTCTCAAACAACAATATTTCTTTGTATCAAGTTCGCTGCAAGACATGATTCGTATTTATAAACAACGGGGTAAATTCCTCGGTTACTTTAGTGATAAATATGTCATCCAACTAAACGACACCCACCCTTCCATTGGTATTGCAGAGCTAATGAGATTGTTGATGGACGAACATCAAATGGACTGGGACCAAGCTTGGGATATCACCCAAAAATCTTTCTGTTACACTAACCACACCGTTCTCCCCGAAGCTCTAGAAAAATGGCCATTACAACTCTTTTCTAATACCCTACCACGGCACCTTCAGATTATTTTTGAAATTAACCGGCGCTTTTTAGATCAAGTGCGCATTAAGTTCAATGACGATATTGAAAAAATCAAACGATTATCGATCATCGAAGAATCTGGCGACCGTAGGGTGCGAATGGCTAATTTGGCTTGCATTGGTAGCCACGCTATTAATGGCGTGTCAAAACTACATTCAGATTTACTTAAAACCGAAGTACTAAAAGATTTTTACGACCTATGGCCGGAAAGATTTAGCAATAAAACTAATGGCGTTACCCCTAGACGTTTCTTACTACTGATTAATCCTGCTCTTGCCAATTTGATTAGTGATGCTATTGGTAATAATTGGCTTAAAAATCTGGATGAGTTACGCAACCTAGAAAAGTTTGCCAACGACGCCGCCTTCTTAGAAAAATGGTATAAAATCAAATATAATAATAAAAAAGAATTAGCTGGTTTTCTCGCCAAGAGAATGGGCGCAGTAATTAATCCCGGCTCACTATTTGATATTCAAGCCAAAAGAATTCATGAATATAAACGACAACACCTGAATATTTTGCATGTGGTTTATCTTTATAATCAGCTTCGTAAAAATCCCAACGCTATTTCTACACCACGAACGGTAATTTTTGCTGGCAAAGAAGCACCTGGATATCACAAAGCAAAACTAATAATTAAATTAGTTAACGATCTTGCCAATACCATAAATAATGACATTACTATCAAAGATCAACTCAAGGTTGTATTTTTACCAAACTACAATGTTAAAAATGCACACTGGGTTTATCCTGCTGCTGACCTTTCTGAGCAAATCTCCACCGCCGGTAAAGAAGCATCAGGCACGGGAAACATGAAATTTGCCATAAATGGCGCCTTAACGATTGGTACGCTGGACGGCGCCAATGTCGAAATGTTAGAAGAGATTGGCAAAGATAACTTTTTCCTCTTTGGCCTAACTGCCGAACAAGTGGTAGACCTAAGAAATAAAGGTTACAACCCACAAGATTATATTAACAACAATCCCGACTTAAAAGCAGTATTTGAGTCACTTAGCTCCAAATCTTTACTGGAAAACCCAGAGCTCTTTAAACCGCTAGTTGATAGCCTGTTATATCACGATGAGTTCATGGTCTTGGCAGACTTCAAATCGTATATTGAATGTCAAAACTACGTAGATACCGTTTATCGTGACCAAAAACTATGGACCAAAATGTCACTGCTTAATACCGCACGGATGGGCAAATTCTCTTCCGACCGCGCCATTCGCGAATATTATGAAGAGATTTGGAACATTAAACCAGTGATTATTCAGGAATAGAACACGTTAATGCGAATAGACGCAGATGGTTGCTTTAATCCCTTCTGAGAAACTCACCCGTTTTTTGGTAACAAACCTTACCTGGGATGCCGAAAAAGTTGTGTTAAGACAAAAGCGTTTTGTTGGTATATATCGCAGTCTTTAATATTTCCATGTATTTTATATTGTTCTTGTAATGTTTTTATACCGTCAGCAATTTGTTCCAACGGTGCTTTGGCTTCACTAAGCGCTCTATATATTGCCTCAGTTAATTCCTTATTTTCTTTAGTATCAAATAAACTTTCTATCTGTTCTAGGGTAACTTCGCTCCAATTCAGTAGTTTACCGCGGCTATCAAACAGTTCCCCTGTTATAATATTTGTATAAAAATATGGGATATCACCTCTAGCTATGTCATCAAGAATACTTTCCTTATTTAACATGATTAAAACCAAAAATCTAATCATTAATGTATCTGGATCAGAAGGTAACATTTCGCTTCCGGGGTTTACAGCTTTGTCTCTAAATTGGGAAAAAACAGGGAAAATTTTTTCTTCAAATGTCTCAAGTATCGAGGTTAAAGTCCCACCCTCTCCTTGCTTAATAAAGAATTCGTCGCGCATACCAAGTAAATGCTTGGTATCAGTAGGCACAAAACGGGCTATTAAATTAGATTGTTGTGGTTTTGGTATAGCTGAGATTAATGATTTTATGTCAGGAACATCACCCTTTGCAAATACAGTTAAAAAATCTATAAATCCTTGCCGCACTTCATTGGGTAGAGGACTGATCCCTCTTTCTTCAAACCAAGAACCAAGCAGATCTAAATATTTTGCAAAGAGGATATTTATTTTTTGTGTTTTACTACGGTAAAAACAAGTTTCTAGATCGATAAACATCAGCATTTTTTTGCCAAATATAAAATTTTCCTCATGTCTATCATAGATGCCAAATAACACTGCTTCAGCCAAAATTCTACCTAAATTATAGAAAAAGTTTTCACTTTCTGTCGTTGTGGTAATAAAGTCCTTAGAATCCTGAAATAATTTCTCCATAAAGCCATACTTACCTCTACCATCTTCATATGACAAAATTGAATATGCTGGCAGCTTATATTTGCTTTGGGAAGATAAAGAGGCAGTATATTCGCGTAAAATGCTTGGAATAGAAATTGCTGTAGCAGATGGAGCTTGTGCTGCTGCAGAAGTAGATGCTTCTGCAGGATCAAACCGGGCTTTGCTTGTACCTAATACTACATCGCCTGCTAACATTGCGTCGACAGCTAAGCTAGTCGGTTTATATACTATCTCATAATGTTTAGGTTTGCCCCCGGTTTGTGGTTTATCTTCTTCAAAACTAATAAATAACACTCTTTTTCCTCCCTGATGAGGATCACCTTTACTAGAGATATCAACTTTGTTTATATGCAGCATAGTACCTTCGTCAAGTCGTAGGATATAACGCTTTATATCGCCAAGATTTTCTTTCGTTCTTGACAGAGCTTCGCATATCAATTGCACAAAATTTTCGGTAAGCATTACCATCATCCTATTACTAAAGTCACTTTCCCGTCGATTACGCAAGGTATCCTTGATTATTTTATGTAGTTTCGTTACCATCTTATGGTTAAGCACTATTGCTTTAAGATTTTCATCACCTGGGAAATAACGTTTGTAATATTCCGTTAGAGTTTTTAAATATAATTCCTTTACTTCTCTGTAAAAAGGAAGATTTATATAATCTCGAAGATCATAGTCTTCAATTGCAAAATCAACAGCATGCTCTGTTGGTGATTCTATCTTTTGAGGGAAAAAAAACTGGGATTGATGGTGTAGCTTAAGTAGCTCAGCAAGAAGCATCCGGCTTCTTGAAAGAAAAGATAGGTAACTAGTCTTGCCTTTAGAGGCATCACAACGAGATTCAATAGCACAGATAGATTGTATTGGTAACTTTACTAATCTTCGTAACAATAACTCTAACAATTCAAAATATTTTGGGTGTGTTTTTGCAAAATCTTCAATAATTAAAGATAAATCAATATTACTGATAGACCTAGGAATTCTTGTGGTTGGTTTTGCAGAAGTTATAAAACTTGTTAATAAGTTCGCTACATCGTTTAAAAATAATACTTCCTTTGTTGGTTTTTCTTCTAGTGTTCCTTCTGGTATAAAATAAAGCTGAAATTCTTCTATACCGTCTTTCTTTAGCTTCCCCATACAACTATTTATAAAAACCCCGATGATTGCTTCTGGGCATATTGAAAAGCCGTAAGAAAAAATTTCCTCTAACTCTTCCCCAAGCGCGCAAACATAAGCGAGCAAATCCTCATCGTTAAGTTTGTTTTGGTTAATTATATCTATTAGCTCCGTCAATAAAAACAGTCGTTGCATATCATAATTTAACACAACATGTAATCTGGTCGGTGCGTCTAATCTATGCTCTAGGCCTTCGTAACTGCCATCCACCACTGCCTGTCTTGCCTGTTCAGCTATTTTATATAACTCTTCTAATATCTCATTTGCTCTGACATTGTTTGTTCTTATTGTTCTTGTCTCAAAGACTTTTTTATCTGTACCTATAATAGTTGGAATATGGACCTGGGGATAAGTTCTCGGGGCGATTGTCAGGTGACTGCTACCTGCCACTGTGGTAGATGCTAACAATGAAGCTCTTGGTCGTTTGAAAGTATTAGACCTTGCTAAATCGGATTTAAATTTTTTTAAATGGTCATATGGGCCATCAAGGGGCTTGTTAAAAATTTTATTATATAACCATTGCCCAATTCCTGTAGTAGCTGCTCCTGCTATTCCTACTGCCAGACCAGAGGCAGTAAACCATTTTCTTTTTTTTACGCCATCATCTTTCTTTTCTATTTGCTCTTCTTTCTGTTGTGGGAGCTCTTCCGTGTTCGCATATACAGGAGAATACGTTGTGGTTGCAAGGAGGATAAAACAAAATACAACCATCTTACTGGCAGCAAAAAGATGCTTTAACCTTACTTTATACTTACTCATATTTTCCATATAAACTCCAAAAATGGTTTAAATATAAGTTATGCTGTTGGGTAAATTATATGTAATTCAGCATCACTGCAAGTAGCAAAAAACGCTACCGGCAGTGATGCTGATATATCGCCACATTGTGGCAGATAGAACAAATTACTTCTTATCACTTGATTTTCCAACTTATAACACCAAATTTATTTGGTGACCACTTAGCTTAGCCTTTACATTTAGCATAATTTTTGAGTAGCGCTTTTTGCTACTCAAAAATTATGCTAAATGGTTACGTTTTTATTTATGTAACAAACTCATTTTAAATAATTTAATCCGACATTTCCCATTTATATTCTTAAAAAGTCTATACGTTACTTATGGCACAGTTTTTATAACCCCACAGAGTTTTTCACTATTTTTCTCCAAATTACGTTCCAAAAAATGATCATCTGCCCATAAATATTAGGGCCTGTTGCCATCTTAAATTAATATAAAATATTTTTCTGGCATCAAAAGCTGCCGGGTTTAAAAATTACTATATTTCACTGATATTTTTAAGATGTATAATTGTCAGTGATGCTGCTGTATACCGCCGATGGTATAGGAAATTATTTTTGCGACAGAACCAAATATTCGCCTAGAATTGCTGTTTAAAAAGGAACTTTTGTGTTCCAGAAAATGCCGCCATCATCACACCGATCCTAAAAAAGAGAAGTACTACAGGACAAAAACGCAGCTACCTTTCAATTGGCCCTAAAAAAGTAATTCAATAAAAATAACAAAACAACAACCTTATATAATCTAATTCAGGTGCAGCTCGTTTAAACTAGCACGTGTTCAGTAGCTGATATCCATATTTATAAGCCGTCGATCCAAGTTCATCACAACACTTGAGAATACAAGAATTTCTGTTATCGCAATTGCCAGACCATACTGTTTCGAAGTTAAGCCACCCCTGTTTGTTATATTCCTTAAACATGGAAAGAGTTAATCTGGGCAAATCTCTGCTCCTGCATCCATCATTTTTAAGATTAATACACTCACAAACAACACCACCAAATATAGTTTTCATTTCACTGTAATTTAACACATTTATCATAACTATAATCACCTTCACCCTTAATGTTGTCCAAAAACATACCACACGCACACCCTTAGCTGTGTAGAAAAAATAGAGGGGCTCGGCGTAGATACCTAATCAGTCAGCTAATTTTGAATAACTTAACCTCTCGTTAAACTTTCTTCAAAATTCCGGTAAGCAAGATTACTGAATTTTAACCGTATCTACCTGAACGCACAGAATTACTAATTGCTTCATCAATTGATCTTCCTATTTTTCCACAAATTAAACTCAAGATGTTACCATACCCTATCACAGTTACAATAGTATTTAAAATCGTCCCTTGGGGTGCTGGTATTGCATTTCGATATCCAATAATACCACCAACAACCAATCCTATAGATCCAAGAAGATTGGCAACAGGTTTAGTACAGACACAAATTCCACAGTCAATAGAACATTGACAACCAGCAGAAATAATAGCAACCTCTTTTTGTTTTAATTCTATAATTCTCACAATAAACTATCCCTCATGTTTAACGTAAAACAAGGATTCAAACAGTTTGAGCAGTTATAACAAAAACAGCAAAAACTTTAAATCCAGCAATGCACTTTACTGGACTTCACGCGACTAACAACCCAACTAGTCCTCTGCCAGACAAAGAAAGTAGCATTCTTAACTAACACTCCCCCACCTAACAGAAGACAAATCTGACCAATCACTCAAGCAACATTTTACTCCCACTGACTACAAAGTCAAAAAATTTTAAGCCTGACAAAAACTTCACCTTTGTATCAACCTAGAGTTAAAGCCTGCCTTTTCAGCAATTTTTTCATCTCTCCTATCATAAAAAGATTGCTAACGACATTATCTCTTTTTAATTTTACAATATCGCCCTTCATATAACTTATCCTCAGAATACATATCACCATAAGTAATCAACTCTATTCACGTTAGCTGTAAAAAGATAAGGTAATTTCTGTGGATAGAACACCAACGAGTATTTGGCTCTTGGATAGCTATATCGTGTATAAGATATCCTCACCTTAACAGCACATAATAAGATGGGTAATTACTGGCTACAATAAGGCATTAGTTCAACGAGGCAGCTTAACAGTTTGGTTCGATAAAAATAGTATTGATTCATAGTATAGTAAAAGAAAAACCGGCAAGAAGGGTAGACCAATAGAATATTCTGATTTGGCAATTCAATGTTGTTTAACTTTAAAGATGATCTATCGTCTATCACTAAGAGCCACTCAAGGATTTGTAGCATCTATATTTGAATTATTAAAGCTTCCTCTGATAGTCCCTGATTATTCATTGTTATGTCTGAGGCAGAAAAGATTATCTCTAATAATACCAGATAAAAAAAGCATATCTGAAGGAATGCACTTAGTTATAGATTCAACTGGTCTGAAGCTCTATGGCGAAGGC
>JAJXWM010000021.1 GCA_021781615.1 Pseudomonadota bacterium | reverse complement strand
CCACCAGCCCTCCTTCAACATCGATAAGCAAACGGATCTTTTCAACATCTAAATCTTTTAACTCGCTAAAGCTAATAAAGTGCGACTCATATAAAGCAATTGCTGCAGGAGAAGAAAGCAAACGAATTTTTTCAGCATCTAAATCCTTCAGCTCGCTAAAACTAACATTTGCTCGTCTGTATAAATCCAATCTCCCCATCGAAATAATTGCATCAAACTTAGGCCTATCTTCTTCTAATAGCCTCTTCAACTCTGCAAATGTGACTCCAGATTTATATGCTCTTACTGCTGCCTCAGAGGTAAGCAATCTAACTTCAGCATCAGGTTGAGATAATAAAGCTTTCAATTCGTCGTATTTAACTCCCGCTTCATATAGATTAATTGCCAATGAAGATGTAAGACGACTAAATGTACTATCATCTAACTTTACTAAATTTTGATATGGAAAGCCTGTCTGTGCAGACCATCCTAGTCCTACTATGGCATAAAACCCGGCTATGGCATCAAACCTGGAGGAAAGAAATTTTCCAATATTATCAATGCCTGATTTTTTCAGCCCCTCATATGAATCATCTTTCAGATCCTTAAATCTAATGATCCCGATTCTGTATAGTCTTAATGCGCTCTCAGAAGTAAGCGCATCAAACTTGGGCCTATCTTTTTCTAATAGCTCCTTTAACTCCGCAAATTTGGCTCCCCAGCTATATGTCTCTAATGCTGCCCTAGAAGTAATAAGCAATCTGATCTTATCAATATCTAGATCTCGCAGTTCTGTAGACGTGATTCCAGCTTTAAATACATCCAGCCCTTTGTTAATTGCATCCACCAGCCCTCCTTCAACATCGATAAGCAAACGGATCTTTTCAACATCTAAATCTTTTAACTCGCTAAAGCTAATAAAGTCCGACTCACATAAAGTAATTGCTCCAGGAGAAGAAAGCAAACGAATTTTTTCAGCATCTAAATCCTTCAGCTCGCTAAAACTAACTTTTGCTCGTCTGTATAAATCCAACTCCCCCATCGAAATAATTGCATCAAACTTAGACCTATCTCTTTCTAATAGATCCTCTAACTCGGTAAATTTAGCTCCAGCTTCGTATGCTTTTAATGCTGCAGAAGAAGTAAGAGCCTCAATCTTGATAATATCTAAATCTTTCAACTCCGCAAATTTAGCTCCAGCTTCGTATGCTTTTAATGCTGCAGAAGAAGTAAGTGTTAGAACCTTGCCAAGATCTAAATCTTTCAGGTCTGCAAATTTGATTCCATATTCATACATCTGCAGCGCTGCACCCGAGGTAAGCGCCATAAAAAGGTGCTCCACATGAGGCCCCACGGTTTTTGATAGTTCTAATAAATAAATATAGAATTCTTTTAAACCCACCATGTGTCGGACATAAGGGGCGGATATTAAATCTTCAAATCCTCTCAGTGATAGAGGTTTGGGTCTTAATTTCTTTCCCTGTTCAAACAAGTTTTTTAATAAAAGTAAATTACCATCCTCTTTAAGAAATGATAATAATTTATCTGCTTGATCAACCGATATAATTTGACTAAAAAGCATCTGATACTCTGGCTCTGGAAACATGTTTTTGATCTCTTGTATTTTTTCAAGCAATTTCTTTGATTCAAACACCGCTATTTGGTATGTAGACGCTCTGTATTGATGTCCCTCTTGCATTTTATCTGAAACAGGCATTTTAAAGCGAGGATATTTCTTTTGGTCTACCCCAATCATCACTCTTGAAATCCTAGCCCCCTTCTGCTCGGTTAGTTTTTTCCCAAGACTCTTTAACATTTCTGTAATAATTGGGTCATCAACATTGGGACGTAAATTTTTCCAGTAATCAAAAACCAAGTTTCCAGCCTCACTTAACCATGCATATCCTTCTCCTACGATCTCATAATTATCATAATCAATCTTGCCATCTTTCATCGGCGGGGCTTTACTACCATCTTTGGTGCTGTGGAGTAATACATAAAAGCCACTATTTTCTCTAGTTACTCCATCTGCTACAGATTCGCCTAAATACCCATGCATATATGTACGTCTATCAGTTATTTCTCCAAGAATATAGGCTCTGGGATCATTTATTGGCAGCTTTACCAACCAATAACCAGCGGCCGTTGATGCTGTTGTTGGCTCCGCTACCTTCGTTGCTTCCGCTGTTGCTTCCGCTGTTGCTTTCGCTGTTGCTTCTGATATTGCTTTTTGTGCCTCCCTTTCTACCTCTTCTCGATTACCTTTTTTTATACTAGCTAATACTTTTGCTAATGATCTGATAATAGTAATTCTCAAATTAAATTCTTCTTTGATTGATGCCCTCGCCTGTGGAATTGTACTCGGTGCTGCAGCAGCTACTCCTACTGTTGGTGCTATAGATAACTCAACTTTCGAACCATCTACTATAACGTCCGGTAAATTATCTTTGGTTTTTCTCGTTTTCTCTAAATCAAGAAAACGATCAAAAACATCTTCGCTTACATTATACTCCATACAAAGTTCAGCAAGCTCTGGATTTTCCTCTGCTCTTGCATAACGGAGGCGCTTAATCTTTTCAGCCTCATTCAGCGTATCTGGAGCAAGGTGAGTTGCTGCATGCGAAGAAGAAGTTCCCACTTCCATTATTTTCATTTCTGCCTTTTTCTTTTCAATCTGATCTGCTATGGCAAATAATTTTGTAGCCTGGAATCCTCCAGTACGGAAAAACTCTCGCCACTTACTTACCGTAACTGCTTGACCATCTTTGGGTAAAACAATATCTGAGAGTGCCTCATGGACTACATTGCCCGATGCCGATTCTCTACTTTTTAGTATTCTGTTGGTGTATTCTATAAAATTATCAACAGTTTCAACCAAATCTTTACCCTCAAACATAGTTAGCATCGCATAAGCATACTTCGCTGCTAACTCATCATTACCACCACTATCCTTCTCCACTTGATCAGCGATGATTTTACATAGGCGAAATAATTCCAGATATAGAGGCAGCTTTCTCTGATAATGCTGTGCTCCTAAATAAATATCGACCACCCTCTTTTTCTCTGCCGGTAATTCAGCAAGCCGTCGTTCAATATCATCAATTACGCCATTTAGTTCTTTTATTTTTTCTTCTTTCTCATGTATAGCAGCAGACGCTCCTGGTATTCTTTTTAACTTTTCCAGCTCACCCTTCGCCTCATTCAACTTCCGTTTTTTTTCATCTAAACTTTGAGCATTTTTTACCAATCTTTCCATTTCTTCCGAGAGCATCTCTCGACCACGGGCACTATTAAATTGATAAGGTTCAAGCATCCCAAAGATATGATGATGAGATTCTAATTCCCAAAATCTATCCTCAATTTCTCTATCAGCAGGCAAGCCTGGATCAATAGTTATTGATTCGCTGCCGCATGACAAAGTGATCAATTTCTTACCAAGAACAGCGGGGGTAGTTGTTGTAGCGACTAAATCTGATTCACGGGACTTCATCATAAAAACTCCTCCATTAATTTTTAATGTGTTTCAATATCACAGCTATTCACTCAGCTGAGGATCCTAGCCTATCAGGATCACGTCATTCTATCTATCTAATTAACCCAATTGAAATAACGTACTTTAAAAACAAGTCAATTTTATTCTTTTAATAAGTATTAGCAAGGCTTTTTTTGCTTTGCTGTCGATAACACGTGAAGATGTACGCTCATACTCTTGAAAACCAGGATAATAGTTCTTATTTTTATCTTTATTGAAGATAGGGCCTGTTGATATTTTAAATTAATGTAAAATGTCAACAGGCCCTAATACAAATAAACAAGATCTATAAGTAATTTTGTATGTAAAAATCAGAGAAAATATAACAAGTTATCTGTTTCTAGTCATCTCTGCCGGGGTTTAGATTAACAGGTCAAGAAACCTATCTGTACATCCCGATACCGTTTGTGCTACAATTTTACCAATTTTTAGAGGGAGTTTATTTTAGCATCCAAACATAAGGGAGTGTACCATGATCCATAGTAAATCAAAAAGGTTAGCATCGGTTGTTGTTGTTCTTTTTTGCCTGGTTTTTACTCAACCTTCTTATGCAGTAGCGTCTATGGGTAGATCTGCTTTATTTGCGATTGGTGGTATGGGGATATTAAGCGGCTTGCTTGTTTCTCTATTAAATTCTAACGATGATTCTCCTGGTGCTGCCAATCCTAAAGATCAAGAAGAAGGTACAATTACTGTTGGTGGAGTTTCATTCACCGATCCGGGCTCTGCTAGTTTAGTTATTACTCATAGTTCTGGAACTTCCACAGTCACGGTGACTGACATTGTTTTGGATGCGTCAATTCAAGGTGTTACTAAAGGGGTAATTCCAGATAGTTGTAAAAACCTAAGCGATACCAATCCTACATGTAGCATCCCCCTAAACGCTACCGTAGATGCCTATGGTAGTGGCCAAGCTACCATTACTTATAGCGGTGGCGGTGGCACCAAGACAACGACAGCCACTGTATCAGTAGCGCCAACGGTATTGAAATTATATTCCGGAGATCCTGATAGTGGTACAGAAATTACCGGAGATCATATTCTTAGTGTTAGCCCAGGCCCATCGGTCTCAATCAACTTTTATTATAAAAACATAGGTAACTTTAATTGGAAAAATCCAAGCGTAAAGTGGTATGACGATTTTGATGCTCCTGACGAGTATGTTGTGTTGCAGCCGGCTGGAGGAACCAAGCCTTGTAATAGCCTCGCAAGTGTGGACGCCAATGGTGGAACATGCACTTTTTCTCTTAATTATAAAGAACAGCATCCAGGAGATTGGGGCACTATTCAGCCAGTTGGCACCAATCTTGGAGCATTGTTACTTAGAAATATAATTTCTGGTGGTGGTTTGTCGGTGGCGATAAACAATAATGAAAGTGATTATCATCTTGGGTATCGATCTGTAAGAGTTACCAATGGGTATACCGTGCCAGGAAAAACAGGCACGGTTAATATCACAGATATTTTGGTGCAAGATGGTTTAACAGCTGCTGGCGGTGGTACTGTTACAAGTACCTTAACAGATGATGGTGTTGTAAAAAAATGTGACCTTAAAAAATCTGCAACAAATGCAACTGACTGTGATGGTTATAACAATATGCCCAACACTTGTCCTTTATCTGGAACACTTAATTCAGGAGACTCCTGTTTAGTATGGTTCAAAGCTAATGAGAAGTATACTGCCAATACTAGTGGTAAAACTGTGGGTGATGTCATCCCTCTTCAAACCTATGACGTTACTAATGGTAGAATAAGGGTTGAAGTACAAGGAACGGTTGCTATTATAAATACAAATTTTCTGCAGCCTTTGACTGCTTACGAGCGCATAAGTATTTTTAATGCCACATATTCGAATAATCTCTACGCTGGTGGTGATTTTACCAAGTTATATGGAAATAACATATTGAATGGAATAGCTAAATGGGATGGCAATAACTGGACTCCTCTCTGGTCTCCAAACGCTATTGGGATTACTGGTGCCGGTGCTACATTAAAAGCGCTAGCAACCTTAAAAGGTGATTTATATGTTGGCGGCAGTTTTACGACTGCTGGAGGGGTAAGCGCATCTAATATAGCACGTTGGAATGGTCAGGCGTGGTCTGCTTTAGGTACTGGAGTTAGTGGTGGTACTAGCCCAGCGGTTTATGCACTCACTACTGATAGTAGTGGTAATCTTTATGTTGGAGGATCGTTTAGCACAGCTGGTGAGATACCTAATACAGTAAATATTGCCCAGTGGAATCAAAAAAACACAGGCAGTTGGTCAGCATTGGGTGGGGGTTTAGGTATGAGTCCAGTAGGTACTTTAACATTTTGGAAGGGTATGCTGGTTGCTGGTGCTTTGTATGGTAGTAGTGGTGATTTTGGTAATAATTTGTTGATTATTGGGTTTACTGATGGTGCATGGCAAGAAGTTACTCCCAGTCCTGGTGGTCATCCCTATAGTCTTGCAAGCAAGGGGACTTATTTATTTGCAGGAATAACTTCAGGAACACCTATGGCGGGAGTATTCTATACAACAGTGCCAGAAGAAAATTGGCTTTCGCCTGGCTCTTTCCCGCCGGGCCCAGTATTTAATCCTATTGCAGCCATTAATCCCTACTATAAAGGTACTGGTGGTAGTAGCGATATTAGTGTTGTAGTTCGCGCGACCAGTGGTTTCCACGAGAGCTTGTTGTGTACACTTAATCCATCCACTACAGATTCTTTATCATGTATAGATGTAAATGCTCTTTCAAATCGATTTCCACAATCCCTGGCTTTTGCTGGTGGCAATATTTACACTTCTTATAATAATCTTAGTGATACGAATTCTACTGGAATTTACCAAGATAATAGTACTAACACACCCACGCTTCTTCCTGGTGAATTAAATAACAATGATACTAAGTCAGTATATGCGATGCAATCGGCCCCATCGTTGAATATTACTAACTATTATCCTAACTCAGCAACTTACACTCCTGGCGATTATTGACCAAATAATAGTAATCCTGTGGGAATGGTTTATTATTGTAACGGTGCTGCCCCATGCACTAGTGGCTATATGTCGGCTTTAACGGATCAAGCAAGAGCAGTGGCATGGGGATGTGATGGTGCATCTGTAGGGGCGAGCGGTGAAAATATTGGTGATGGAGCAACCAATACTGCTAAAATTTTAACTATTGGTTGTTTATCACCATTACCAGCTGCAGCGCTAGCTGCTTCTAATTACAAGGGTGGCGGCCTTAACGGTTGGTTTTTACCTTCGACTGGTGACTTATCTTCCTGTATCGACAATATAGGTAGTAAAATTAGTTTTTCTGGCAAGGATTATTGGACTTCTAGCGAGGTTGGTCCATTATACGCGACTGCACTGAGCTCTAGTGATTCTAGTTATTATAATGCCATTAGATACTCTCTTTTGGGAGTGCGAGCTGTTAGAGCTTTTTAATAAGTTCATCACGTGTGCTATGACGAAAATCAATTGTGCAGAAGATCTCGAGTTGGTTATTGCTAAACTTCTATAAATTATGGCCTGTTGATATTTTAAATTAATATAAAATATTTTTCTGGCATCAAAAGCTGCAGGTTTAAAAATTACTGTATTTCAATGATATTTTTTGTCATGGGGAGCGTTTTTTGCTCCCGTGGCCATCCAGGATAGAATTGCAGATGCCTGTATTTGTACAATCCCTCCCTACAAGTGAATTATTTTTCCTAAGGATAACGGTGCCGATGATTTAGCGCAAATAATTTGTCTAAGATTTCGCTATCATAGCCTTTATCCTAAATCCATTGAAACCTATTACTAGCGTTTACTACGATGAATCTAAAACTTTTCTTTGTTCCAGCGTGTCGCTATGCTCGCTAAAGATTTTAGGCCATCCTGACCCCTAAAATCCGCTCGCATGGCCGCGACACATTGTTGCGCTTCGCGCGCCTCGGCCGCCCTGCGGCTGAGAAACGCCACAATGGCTTTACGGCGTGATGCGTTTACGGGCCAAAAGAGACAGCTACGCCCTTCAACGCACGCCTACCTCGGACTACTAACCTTCGCTTCGCTTTCCAAGGTTAGCAGCGATAGCAGTTCCCTAAAACACAGATATATGTCATCACGAGCAAAGCGTTTTTTGCTTTGCGTGGTGATCCAGTATTTTTAGGATTTTATTGCCAGGTATTTTGAGGTGGTAGACGCTTCATAATTGTCTCCCGAATATGACGCCTAACCAAACAGCAAGTATACATAAAACAAAGCTTAAGAGAGTATTTAGCAACGCTTTGAAAATCTCCCCGTATTCGAAAAGAGTAAGCGTTTCAAGTGAAAAAGAAGAGAATGTGGTATATCCCCCTAAAAGACCTATTAGCAAAAATGCTCGCAATTGATGAGCCATGATACCAAAACGCTCAAAGATTATAAATAGCAACCCCATCAAAAAAGAGCCGGTTACATTTACTAGTAAAGTTCCAAAAGGAAAGCCTTGCCCTGCAATTATGTAAGCGCTATTAGAAACATAATAGCGTAACAAGCAACCGATTCCACCACCTAAGAAAATAAGCAAAAAGTTGTTCAAAATTAAAGTCTCCACAGCTAATTTATATTATATAGTAACGATAACAAAACATCCTTACCATAGCTATCTTTCTTTATTATTTTAAATTCCATATTGGCGTTACTTATGGTACTTTTATTTCCAATGAAATAATAAAAAAGGATAATTGTGTCTTTAGTACAGTTACGCAACATTACGATTAGCTTTGGTTTACCTCCCCTATTGAATCAGGTTAATCTTTCCCTAGAAAAGCGCGAGCGTGTCTGTTTAGTGGGTCGTAATGGTGCAGGTAAATCAACATTAATGAAATTGATCGCTGGCAAAATCAAAGCGGATGATGGCGAAATTGCTTTAGAACGAGGAATTAAAATTGCACAGTTAGAACAAGAAGTACCGCAAAATATTAACGGTAAAGTTTTAGCTTTGCTTGCAGCTGAATTACCAAATGCTGAAGATTGGGAGGTTAAGCAACGTACTGAGGAACTGTTGTCACGCCTAGCATTAGATGGATCTCAGGAATTTTCTACACTTTCTGGCGGTTTAAAACGACGGGTTTTATTAGCAAAAACGCTGATTACTGCGCCAGACTTGCTGCTCCTAGACGAACCGACCAACCATCTTGATATTGATAATATATTATGGCTAGAACAATTTTTTAGTAAATATTATGGAGCCCTATTATTCGTCACCCACGATCGCATATTCTTACAAAAAATCGCCACCCGAATTGTCGAATTGGATCGCGGTAATTTAACCAGCTGGGAGTGCAATTACGCTAGTTATGTACAACGTAAAGAAGATCTGTTGGCTGATGAGGAAAAGCGTAATGCTTTATTTGATAAAAGATTAGCCCAAGAAGAGGTATGGCTTCGTCAAGGAATAAAGGCACGAAGGACCCGCAATGAAGGACGAGTTGCTAATTTAAAAAAATTACGCCAAGAAAGGCAAGCTCGACGTGAAACGATTGGTAACATCAAAATAGAAACCCAGCAAACCAACAATTCTGGTAAATTAGTTATTGAAGCCAAAGAAGTTTCATATGGTTACGTTCAACCAATCGTTAAAAACTTCACCACCACAATTTTACGTGGCGATAAAATCGGCATTATTGGTCCAAATGGTTGCGGTAAGACAACGCTCCTGCGATTGCTACTAGGAGATTTAACGCCACAAACCGGAACAATAAAAATCGGAACTCAATTACAGGTTGCTTATTTCGACCAATTACGCAATCAATTTGATGAGGAAAAATCTTTGCGTGAAAATATCGCTCTTGGAAGTGATTATATAACGATAAACAATAAAACTAAGCATGTTATTAGCTATTTACAGGATTTTTTATTTCCTCCAGAACGCGCACTATCGCCGGTTAATCAGCTGTCTGGAGGAGAGCGAAACCGTTTATTATTAGCCAAATTATTTACTAAACCATCGAATATTTTGGTGCTTGATGAGCCAACAAATGATTTAGACATTGAGACACTAGAAATGCTTGAAACGCTACTAGTCGATTATCCTGGTACGATTTTATTAGTTAGTCATGACCGAGCTTTTTTAAATAACATTGTTACGAGCATTCTAGCTTTTGAAGGTAATGGGCAACTTAATGAATACATCGGTGATTACGATGATTGGTTACGTCAAAGACCAAAGTTGTTATCGGCAATAAAATCAGCAGAGGAATGCTTACCAATAAAACCTATCCCTCTCGCGGCGCCTAAAAAACAGTTAACCAGCAATGAGAAACGGGAATTACAGAGCATGCCGAAGAAAATTGAAGAAATTGAAGCTGAACAATCAAAACTGCACCAACAACTAACTGACCCCGATTTTTACAAAAAAGATAAAACGCTAATTATTCAAATACAGGCGGAGCTAAACAATTTAGATAATAAATTGAAAAAGCTATATGAGCGCTGGGAGCACCTTGAAGAGATCTTTGCAAGAAGTTAAGAGGTGAAGGTTCCCTCCTCCGCTATCCCGTAAATTTTGACGAACGATTTATAACAGCGTACGATTTTGTTACTCTTATGGTTAGAACAACACCAAAAGCAATTTTTAATACAATAGAATCCCTAAAAAGGTGGGAGGTTTTACCCCATTTAGACCTGTACCCTACTTTCGCTTCTCAAGATTATCAATGTGTCCGTAATTTTTTGTCGGCTTATAAAAACAATGCAGAGACTTTTAAAACCTATCGTCGTGAAGTTGAGCGTTTTTTGCAGTGGGCTTGGTTAATTCAAGGGAAATCTATTCTTGAACTTAAGCGGGACGATATAGAGGCCTTCATTACCTTTTGCCAAAAACCACCAGCTAGCTGGATTGGATTTAATCAGGTGCCAAGGTTTGTTATTAAAGATGGTTTAGAACAGCCAAATCCTAAATGGACCCCTTTTGTTGTTCAAATCCCAAAATCCCGAGTAAAAGTGGGAGAAAAACCATCAAAGAGCGATTTTTCTTTATCGCAAGCAGCTATAAAAATACTATTCTCAACTTTAAGTAGTTTATATAACTTTTTGATTCAAGAAGAAAAAACTATATCAAATCCCGTCAATCTTATTAAACAAAAAGGTACTTTCATCCGTAAAAAGCAAGCTTCTTCTGCCCCTATCCGTCGTTTATCTCAAGACCAGTGGGGATACGTAATCAAGGCAGCTCGCGATATGTTTCAAGAAAACCCCGAGCAACACAATCGTACCCTTTTTATCATCCAGGCACTGTATGGGATGTATTTACGTATTTCTGAGCTAGTTGTTTCTGCTAGGTGGACTCCGCAAATGAATAGTTTTTATAAAGATGCTGATGGTAATTGGTGGTTTAAGGTTGTAGGTAAAGGAAATAAAGAACGGGATATTTCGGTTTCAGATGACATGCTAGAAGCATTCAAGCAATATCGTCTATCCTTGAATTTATCTCCTTGGCCCTCGCCCATTGATGATTCTCCTTTAATTCCTAAATTTATTGGTAAAGGTGGAGTTACCGACACTAGGCACATACGAAGCCTCGTTCAGACGTGTTTTGACCGCGCGTATCAGTTAATGTTGAAAGAGCATAAAATCCATGATGTTGCAGAGTTAAAAATTGCTACGGTACATTGGTTACGGCACACTGGCATTTCCGATGATGTTAAAATTAGGCCACGCGAGCATGTGCGTGACGATGCCGGGCATAGTTCTGGGGCTATTACCGACAAATATATCGACATCGAAAAGAGAGCCCGCTCTTTGTCAGCAAAGAAAAAGAAGTTAGTATCATCCTAAAAAGAGCAGTAGGTTCCAACTGCTCTTTTTAGGATGATAAAACAATGGAATACTTTTCACTATGTTGTTAAACTCAACTTAAACGTATCTATATGCTATTAACAAATTTTCCTTTGGGGGAGTTATGGGATTTTATCCAACTATTATCGCTGCAAGTATTGTAATATTAATCATACTTATAAAAGGTATTCGTATTATTCGCCCTACTCATCGCGGACTAGTTGAAAGACTTGGTAAGTATCATCATTTTGCCACACCTGGTTTTAATTTGATTATTCCTTATATTGATCGCATGACTGTCGTAAATATTACTGAGCAGATGGTTAATGCTGACCCACAAGAAATTATCACCAATGATAATTTGAATGCGCGAGTTGACGCCCAGGTATATTTCAAAATTAAAGATGACGAGGAAAGCGTTAAAAATTCTCAGTATAAAGTTTATAACTATGAATACCAAATTGTAAATCTAGCGCGGTCTACCTTACGTAATATTATCGGCACAATGACCCTAAAGTCTGCTAATAGTGAACGGGGAAAAATAAATGATGAATTACATAAAACTTTAAGGGTTGAAACTAGCACCTGGGGATTGGAAATTGTGCGAACAGAGCTTAAAGAAATCGATCCTCCTAAAGATGTGCAAGAGACAATGAATAAGGTCGTAAAAGCGGAAAATGAAAAAATTGCTGCCATTGATTACGCTACTGCCGCTGAAACTGTAGCTGATGGCGAACGTCGTGCACAAATCAAAAAAGCAGAAGGTCTAAAACAATCGAAAATTTTAGCAGCTGAAGGTGAAGCTGAGTCGATTCGGATGGTTAATGAAGCTGCCGAAAAATATTTTGTTGGTAATGCCCAGATTTTACGAAAATTACAAGCATTAGAGCATTCATTAGAAAATAACACCAAAATAGTTGTCCCCAGCGACGCTGACCTTATTAATGTTATTGGCGAAATGGCCGGGGTCCTGCCTATAAAAAAGGAAAAAACCGAGGCCAAAAGAGCTTTGAATAATTAGAGCTCAGGCTTTATGTGCACGGATTTTTATACCGTATAAAAATCCAGCGCTCTGATTACAAAGTACATCTGCTACCAACCCTTGAGTTGGTAGCAGCGTGCCTATTAGTTTTTATTCCTCCTTGTCTTTTTCTATTTTTTTGGGAGCTTCGCACTTGGCTATTTTCCAACCGCTATTTATGCAAACTTCGGAACATTCGCTAAGTGATTTAGCTTTGCCAATACTCAAAAGATCTTCTGTCGAAGTATCTGGCTTACGATTACAAACACACTGACAACCACCAGCGACAACTTTTATTTCATCTGATTTTATATCTTTAAAATAGTTAAACATATACGGCCTCCTAATTTTAGAGTTAATATTTTTTTGTTTTGATCCCAAAAACCGGTCAAGGGAAGCCAATCATATTGCTATAAAACTAAGTTGCATATACGGTGTTTAAGCCTATAGGATATATCAGGGGGCTGATTGGATGACTGTTTTTTTAATCAACCAGTGCTTTTTTGATTATTAAAAAATCACTATAAGCTTTTCTTTTTTCACTCGGGGATCTTAGTAAATACGCCGGGTGATAGGTAACCAATAGAGGAATCTTTTGTGGACCGTACTGATAAGTATTTCCACGTAATTTGCTCATTGACTCCGTGGTATTTAGCAAAAACTGTGCGGCAATACGCCCAACGGCTATTAATATTTTAGGCTGAATTAAATCGATCTGTTTTTGTAAATAGGGGGTGCATAATTTAACTTCTTCAGGGAGTGGATCACGATTGTTGGGTGGGCGACATTTTAAAATATTAGCTATATAAATATCGGTGCGATCTAATCTAATCGATTTTAACATAGCATTTAACAACATCCCTGCCCTCCCTACAAAAGGTTCACCTTTTAGATCTTCGTTAGCTCCTGGAGCTTCACCAATAAACAGGGCTTGAGCTTTTTCATTACCAACCCCAAAAACGGTATTGGTGCGAGTTTTATGCAGGGCACATAAAGTACATGCCGCGACCTTTTTTTTGACCTCATCTAAACTATGCAGGTCTTGGGCATTATCGTTATCAAGAGTTTTTGCCTTGCTTTTTTTAGCTTTATCTTTATCTTGCCAAATCTCAACGCCCATTGCTTTTAGGTATTGCTTCTTACTTTTCATATACATACCCATTTTATAATTCGCCAATAGTATAGCCCGGATTGCTCTAGTTACAAAAAAAACTCTAATAAATCATTTAAAAAATTCTTACCGTGCTCGGTAGTATAAATTGATTCTTCTCGTAACTCAATTAACCCCAAATTTTCGGCAGATTGCAATTGCTTTTTAATAATATCAATTGTAAACCCAGTATGCTTTTGAAACAAATCAAAACTTATTGGCTGATATAACCTTAAGGCATTTAACATAAACTCAAGGGGTATTTTTTCTTTAGCGACCAATTCTTCACTTTCAAAAAAACTTTCAGCATTGAGATATTTAGATGGGTGAGCAATTTTTTCATAGCGTTTAACAGCATAATCGCTCGATGTAACTTTGCCGTGGGCTCCAGCACCGACCCCAATGTAATCTCCATACGCCCAGTAGTTCATGTTGTGCTTACACCGATCAACCAAAGATTGAGCGTAGGCAGAAACTTCGTATTGTTTAAGACCATGCGCAGCTAAGCACTCCTGTCCCGCTTGCTGAATATCCCATAGTTTTTCACCTTGAGGCAATTGGGACAACGTAATTCCTGGCAAAAAATGAGGTTTTTCTAAGGTAAGTTGGTACCATGAAACATGTGGTGGAGCAAAATCTAAGGCTATTTTTAAATCATCTATGGCATCATTGACCGTTTGCTCTGGCAAGCCATACATCAAATCAAGATTAAAGTTAGCAAACCCAGCCCCTTTTACCGCCTTAACTGCCGCCAATGCTTCTTTGGCACTATGGATCCGGTTTATATCTTGTAGTTTTTTATCACTAAAGCTTTGTATCCCCAACGACAAGCGATTGACCCCTGCCTCTCTGAATTTTTGGCATAAGGGAAGGTCAATAGTCCCGGGGTTGGCCTCCAGGGTTATTTCGATTTCTGGTGTACAGTCAAAGAGCTTATTTATCCGCTCTAAAATTGTTACCACCATCCTCGGCAACAGTAAACTTGGCGTACCACCGCCAAAATAGATGCTAATTAATTCCTTATTTGGGCAATCTTTAGCTGTATTTCCCAAATCTATTAATAGCTGATTTACATAGGCAGCAATTAAACTTTTATTAGCTAAAGCATAAGAATTGAAGTCGCAATATGGGCATTTACTCAGACACCAAGGAAAGTGAATATAAAGAGCCTGCGGGATCGATAAAGTATTTTTTGATACGAAATTCATACCAACCACTTTAACAACCCTAAAGACTTACTGCAATTATATTTATGGAACTATCAACGTTCTTTACGCTATAATGCCTTTTATGACAATAAATATATACAACACATTAACAAAGCAAAAAGCATTATTTCAGCCAATCAATCCGCCTAAAATTGGGCTATATGTTTGCGGACTTACAGTATATGCCGATTGCCACATTGGACATGGGCGTTTATTTATCTGGTTTGATGCTCTCGTACGTTATTTGCGTAGTATTGGTTACCAAATTACTTACGTACGTAACATAACCGATATTGACGACAAAATTATTAAACGGGCGAATGAACTTGGAATAGATTGCAAAGAGCTTACCTCTAGGGTTATAGCTTCAATGCATGATGATGAGAAGCTGCTAAGCGTCGTACCTCCAGATTTTGAACCGCGGGTAACCGATCATATCCCGGAGATTATCGACATAATTCAAACCCTTGTTAACAAGGGTTTTGCTTATGTTGCTAAAAATGGGGACGTTTATTATAGCGTCGAAAAGTTTAAAAAGTATGGGGAGTTGGCGCACCAAGATATTGATAGTCTTAAATTGGGCGCGCGCGTAGAAACGAATGAAGAAAAACAAAATCCTTTGGATTTTGCCTTATGGAAATCGGCGAAACCAGATGAACCCTTTTGGCCATCACCTTGGGGTAACGGTAGGCCCGGATGGCACATTGAATGCTCAGCAATGGCGAAAAAATATTTAGGCAAGAACTTCGATATTCATGGGGGCGGTAATGATTTGCAATTTCCCCATCACCAAAATGAGCTGGCTCAATCTGAAGCCGCTAATGACAGTCCCTTCGCTAATCTTTGGATGCATATGGGATTTGTTCAATTTAATCAAGAAAAAATGTCGAAATCTTTGGGAAATTTTTTTACTTTAAAAGATATTTTAAATAAATATCCTCCAGAAGTACTACGTTTTTTTATCCTTTCCAGCCACTATCGAAGTCCAGTTAATTTTTCTGAAGAAAATTTAGATAACGCTGAAGCGGCTCTTCGCCGTTTTTATATTGCCCTACGAGATGTACCCGTCGAAGAAACCATTGATACCGAAACCCTTACTGATAATGAGTTTTATAAAAATTTTCATTTGGCAATGGCAGATGACTTTAACACGCCCCGAGCTTTATCCTCCCTGTTCGATTTAGTGCGCGAAATTAATCAGCTGCGTGATACCAAACAATTACCGAAAGCAAAAAAACTTGGTGCGATATTGAAACAGTTGGGTGGCACGCTAGGGCTGCTGCAAGCTCTTCCCACAACATTTTTAAAATCAGGGGTAAATAGCGAGGTGATCGAAGCTTTGATTGCAACTCGTAACCAGGAACGCCAAAATAAAAATTGGCAAGAAGCAGATAAAATTAGAGATCGGCTAACAGCCATGGGCATAACCTTGGAAGACACTAAAAATGGCACAATTTGGATTGTAGAAGACAGGAAGAAGTACCTTATAGAAAATCAATGATTTTTATGATATTGACCTCATAACCGTGAAAAAACGTATAAAAATATTCATTTTTCACGTTTATGTTGACAAAAACGTGAAAACTAATTCAAATGGTTGGAATAATTTAGGGTGATAGTTAAGAAGTGGAGTTAATATTAAATATTTAACCGACATCGAAAATTGGTATCAAAAACCATTAGGTGAAGCGCTGTTAAAATCTGAAAGAGTCGCTTTATCTACCATTCTTCCTAAAATATTTGGCTATTATATTGTACAAGCAGGCGGTCCAATAGGTAATAAGGATGGTTTATTAATCAACTCGCAGGTCCATAATCACATTGTATTAAACCCCACGACTCCTATCCATTCGCATGGTTTTTCTGCGATAAAATGTGAATTAAATGAACTACCTTTTTTACCAGAAAGCATTGATGCTATGTTACTATTTCACATATTAGAATTTGCTAAAAAACCGCAGGAAATTATTAAAGAAGCATATGATGCGATCATCAAAGGAGGAAGTTTAATAGTTTTAGGATTTAATCCGCAGAGCCTCTGGGGTTTATCACGATTATTAAGGCATAGAAAAACCAGTATCTGGAGTGGCAGCTGGATATCGCCCAACAAATTAAGACATTGGTTAGTTAATGCCGGCTTTCAGGTCGGTGATTATCAAACCTTTTATTTTCGTCCTCCGACTAAAAAAACTGAAAGAATGTTGTTTATGGAAGGCATAGGGCAAATATTTTGGCCATATTGTGGCGCAAGCTATATGTTTGTCGCCCATAAAACAACAGAAATCGTTGCGTCGATAGGTCCATTAAAACATGTGGTGAATCACCCTAAAATAGCGGCGGGCTTGGCTAAACCAACATCAAGGACTGCCACTCAATGACAAACTTGCAATCAAAAGCTGTAGATATTTTTACTGATGGCGCTTGCCGTGGTAATCCCGGACCAGGTGGTTGGGGAGCTATACTACGTTATCAAAAGCATGAAAAACATATTAATGGTGCGGAAGTTTTTACTACCAATAATCGAATGGAGCTTATTGCTGTTATTAAAGCGTTAGAAACACTCAAAAGACCTTGCGCAATCAACATTACTACCGATTCAGAATATGTACGCCAGGGAATTACTTCGTGGCTTTTCCAATGGAAAAAAAACGGTTGGAAAACTAGCCAAAAAAGTGTAGTAAAGAATATAGATTTGTGGCAAGAACTAGATAAAATAACAAGCCAACATCAGATCAATTGGCATTGGGTAAAAGGACATAGCAATCATCCAGAAAATGATTTAGCCGATGAGCTTGCTAATAAGGCTATTGACAATTTGTTGCAAGAATAAACCTAATACTATAAAAATCGACAGTAATGTCTAAATTTAATTAGCTAGTTAAAAATATAAAAATTGTAATTAGTAGAGCTGTACCCCTCGTTAATTAAATTTAAACGCAAAGGCAAGCGATGAGGGTAATGTAGTTTACTTTCCAGGTAAATGAGGAGCACAAATAGCGCAGCCGACAAAGTATAAATTTAATTAACGAGGGTTATATGAGACAGATAGTAATAGACACAGAAACCACCGGTTTAGAACCAGCAAAAGGACACCGCATCATAGAGATTGGTTGTATTGAATTAGTTGACCGCCAATTAACCGGTAATAATTTTCATAAATACATTAACCCGGGCCGAGAGGTTGAAGAAGAAGCTCTAAGCATTACTGGGTTAACCAACGACTTTTTACGCGACAAACCAACTTTTGCAGAAATCATCAATGATTTTTTAGAATTCATTAATGGCGCTGAGCTAATTGCTCATAACGCCAGCTTCGATGTTAGTTTTATTAATCATGAAATTAGACTTGCTGCTAAAAATAAAGGACCGCTTGATAAATATGTAACGATATTTGATACCCTGGCTTTAGCGCGTAAAAAATTCCCTGGACAACGAAATACTTTAGATGCGATCTGTAAACGTTATAAAATTGATCTTAGTGAGCGTAATCTTCACGGGGCTTTAATAGATGCCAAGTTACTTGCTGAAGTGTATTTATTAATGACTGGTGGTCAAGGTAGTTTGTTTACCAATGATGATCTTTTAGATATCGATACATCCACACAAAAAATGGCCGCCCCAACTACAAAAGCTAATCAAAAAGCAACTTTAGTTATACATGCTAATAATGGGGAATTAAACGCTCATGATACCTTATTAAAAAATATTAAAAAAACTGCCGGCAAATGTCAGTGGAAAAACGGGTAAAAAAATTGATTCGGGAAATTTAATTATGCAAAATAAATTATTAGATTTTGTAACTAAAATCCCTAAAAGTGATTTACACGTTCATCTTGATGGTTCAGTTCGCATTAATACTATTATTGAGCTTAGCAAAAAACAACAATCCCCTCTTCCCTCTTACACGGCAACTGGGCTAGAAGAGCTAGTTTTTAAAGACAACTACAAAGATTTGAACGAATATTTACAAGTATTTGGTTTCACCGTACCAATTATGCAAACCCCAGAAAACCTAGAAAGAATTGCTTATGAATTTGCCGAAGACAATATTAATGAAGGTGTTTGTTATGTGGAAGTTAGATTTGCACCCCATCTTCATATCAACGACAAACAAAACATTGATGAAGTGCTCTTAAGTGTGAATCGAGGGCTTAATCGAGCCAAAATAGAGTACAATAGTAAACCTGAAGTTAAGACCAAAAAAATACCCGAATTTAATTATGGCATAATAGTCTGTGCGATGCGTTATTTTGATAAAGGATATTCTCAATATTTTGACCATTTTATTGATGCCCACCGACAGCAACCTAATTTAAATGAAGTTGCGGCCAAAGCTTCTTTTGAGTTAGTAAAGGAAAGTGTCAGAATCAGAGATAAATACAATATTCCAATTGTGGCATTGGATATTGCTGGCGCAGAAGCGGGAAACCCTCCTTTTTATCATCAAGAAGCATACAATTTTGCTCATAAAAGCTTCATGCACTTAACCGCCCATGCCGGGGAAGCTTACGGCCCGGAAAGTATATTCCAAGCAGTTACGATGCTTCATGCTGAAAGGATTGGACATGGGTTTTATCTCTTTTCTCCCGATAAAATTACTGACCCAACAATAAAAGATAAAAATAAATATATAGAAAATTTAGTAGAATATACCGCTAAAAAAAGAATAACTATCGAAGTATGTTTAACCAGCAATCTTCAGGTCATTTCCACTCTTAAAGCCCTAAAAAACCATCCTTTTGCTAAGATGCTCGAGCAGCACTTAAGCACAGTTATCTGTACTGATAATCGCACAGTCAGTAAAACAAACGTTACCAAAGAACTTATGCTTGCCATTCAGCATTTTGATTTAAAAAAAGACGCTCTAAGAAACCTAATAATTAATAGCTTCAAAAAAAGCTTTTATCCTGGCAGTTATACCCAAAAACTAAGTTATATCAAACAAATCTCGGACTACTACGATTCAATTAGCAACAATATATTATTTTTTTCATGAGTAAAAACACAAATTAGTTATAAACCAAAAGTTGTGTATATGCCCGAAGGGCGAGTTGATAAAAAAATATTAGGTGGGTGTTATTATTTGATTCCTACGGAGCTGGGGATTAATTTTTATTTTAATAGTTAACGTTTCGGAAAAATAAAATGCAATATGTATCTCAGGCTATTAAAAACAAAATAAATTACGCTCGTAAGAGCAAAAGGCCTCACCAGCCCAGGCCAAACCGAGCGCTGTTTGCGAAGTGCAGGCCTGGGTAAATTGACAGGCTCATAATTTCAAGCTCGTAAGAGCGAAACGCCTTCCCTGGTTTGGTGAAGCCTCTCGCTCTTCGAGCTTGGATCTGTTTTGCGTTCCGATCACCCAGGCCTGCAATTCGCAAAAGCTTGTCCCGTTATGTTTCTAAACGGGAGCGCGAATTTTAGCCTGGGCTGGTGAAGCATTGCGCCCTTCGGGCATATCTTTTACATAAGTATACAGCTGTCGCGGGAAGCAAGTGGAATATAGGTTGGAAATTGGCATGTTTTATTCACATAAACAAGCAATTGGACACTCCGGGCGGCAGAATTAGTTTGTTTTAGAGTTGCTAGAAGCATGCGGGAATGACGTTTACTTTCGAATTGCGACAGCCTCATTTGGTGTATTTATAAATTACTTTTTCTAAAGCTATTAATGTTATTAAACGTGGTTAAAATAAACTATCAGCAAATAAGTCTAACAAGTGACTAGTAGTGAAAGCATTAGTTTTATCTTTTGTTGTATATATGTAAGTTTCAACCGTACGCGATGATATATTTAATATTTGCGCTATTTCACGCATGGTTTTGCCTTTAACCAGCAAAGATAATATGTCAAATTCTCGTTGTGAAAGGAGTACTTCCTGGTTTTTAAGTCTAAGTGGTAATTTTCTCATTTTAATTGCTTGATAAAATTTATTATAAGAAGGTTGATAGGGATCCTCGGCTTTCAAAACCTTGCTTGTAGGCAACAATAAAGGTTCACGCTCAGATGCCTTTATTATACTACCAGCTTTATATTTAAAATATAAAATAAACTTATTTAATATTTCTTTGTTAACGCAAAATTCTAATGGAGAAACATGCGGGTTAGGTGAAGCAAATTCAAAACATTCTATATAGTCTAAATGTTTTTTTCCAACCAGTATCCCGTTATATTGATTGAAATCATAGGAACCAGCCTTGGTTAAGGCGTCAGTAGGCATAATAGATAACCAATCGCAAGTTTTTTTACTGCTGCATAAGACAGGATAATTATTTGATAGATAATAACTCAGCCATTTTTTATTACTATTTGCTCCGAACATCTTTACTCTATTACCTTCGAAACACATACATGCATATCCAAAATAATTAATTGTAAAATTATTAAACAATGGAGCGCAAATCTCAGCTACTTTATCACTTAGTTGATAATACGGATGTTCTTTAATGCGGCTTAAATCTGTATAGTTAGTTGGCATAAATCTCCTAAATCTAATTTGTCCATCTATTCTACTATAATAGAGATTAATTATTCTAGCACTCTAAATACAACGATTTTATTATACCTGGTTGACTATAAGTATAAAGTATCATAAGTAAATATTACCTCCGTAATTATTACGATAGTTTTTCTTTTTTAAATTTGAGAATATTTTGGCCGTTACGGTAGTTTCACAATTACAGTAAGTTGTTTGTTTACTAATATGAGGAAATAATATGAATGATAAAATTCAAGAGTTAAATAAAAGTGAAGAGGCATTGATAACTGGCGGTTGTGCTTGTTATTGTAGTAGAGGCTCTTATGTTGGTAATGCGGGATCACTTCAAGAGTGTGCTAGTGCTTGTGAAAGCGCAAAGGAATACTTTGATCACTGTTACTAACAAGTATGTCAAGCCATGTTACTCATGGCTCTGAGGAAAGCTACAACCGATAACAGTTGTAGCTTATCCGACGAAAGTTCGGATAGCTGGTTTAGTAATGCATCAATAAGTGCAGCAACACTACCCTAAAATTTTCTTTCCGTAATTATTACAATAGCTTTTAATGCTTATATACTTAAAATAAGTATCGTAATTTTGGCGCTTGCTAAGAAAGCACTAACCAAATTGGTGAGCACAAAGAAGCTAAAATTTCTTCTGAATTAGGATTAATTCCAGTAGATACTTCGGGAGGAAAAGCGCATGTAAAATGGGGTAACCAGGTAATACTCACTCCTCTAGGCCAAATCATATTTTTTATTGAATTTTTAAAAAACAGCTGGCTATTCAATGAATGGGTTGAAAGATGTCCTATAATTTTTAGTATTCCGAACGCACCAAACAAAAGGGATATACTGGAAACAGTTTTATTGTCAGTTTTAGCAGGGCATAAACGTTATGCTCATATGACAAGCATTCATTGTGACAATGTTAATCCGAAGTTACTCGACATGAATAAAATTACCAGTGAAGATGCGATATGTAGGGCATTAAAATACAATATTAAAGAATCATCGAGGACTGATTTGCAACAGCGCTTTAATCTTATCTTAATAAATGCTTAAGCTGGCCTTAATTATATCCGCATATAATACATAGTATGAAAAAAATACTTATCCTATGCTTTATTTCGATATCTATGGCCTATTGTGGGATTGTAGGTGCAGATAATTATTCTGACAATAGTCCTAACTATCGTTACCTCAGGCACATAACAGACTTTAAACTTGATAAACAAGAGAAAAAAGAAGATGGAGCAAAACCAGGAGAAATAGTTTTTTCAAATGAAGATAAACCAACAAAGTATCTAATAAAACATCTATTGATAGAAGAAACAATGAGAGAGGTTATCGCTGCATTTATTTTAAACAAGATCGTACCGGGAATAGCCCCGCTGAACTATGTTGTACAGTTAGAAAAAAAAGATTCATTTGTTGTAGCATCTCGTCTTTTCGAAAATTTTGTAACCTATATAAAATACATGAGAGACAATAGCCACCACGACAATGTTCTTTCAATGCAAAGAGATATACACTGTGTTAAGTATTTTGGCAGTATGTGTCCGAGATTAAAACCAATCTGCGATACAGACTTTGTTAAATGGATGCATTTTTCTAGTGTGGCAGTAGAAAAAAATTTACTAGAATGGTTTATCAGTCAAAATGATTCCCACTGGGCCAATGTAGGTCTTGTGTTTAGCGACGATAAGCCTGAGCATCACTTTGATAATAGTCAGCCAAACAGCAGCTATGCTCTTATCGATTTTGGCCAATCTCTTTATCATGCCGACCCCAAAGAAACTCGTGGTGTACTAACTAACTATTTTGACGGTATTGATCATGCGGAATTTTTTTTAGAAAAACTTAGTTCATTTGAGGTAGATTCCTTAGAAGAACTACGCCCTTTAATTGACTACGTAAATAACCATGCTCATAGCAATATAAGTTTGGATAAGATTAAGGATTTCATGGGGCAAAAGCTAGTTTCAGTTTATACGCAAATTGAAGCATGTAAGCTCGTTAAAAAAATGCTTAATAAAAATGATTATGTTGCAGAGTTCGGTCAATTAACTACTATGCCGCCGTACGTCTTATTAAACTTTACCCTAGCCAACAATAGAAACATTGTAATTGATTTTTTGAGTAGTAAACAGGATATCACACATACTGCTCTTTTGATAAACAGAAGCGATGAGTTAATCTCCAGTTTTGTTACATACTGCCTAGAATATAACAATTTTGACTTACTAGAAAAAGTAATTTTGCTCTTGTCAAAAGAAAAGAAAAGTTCAATGATTTATAATATCATTGGGCAAGGTTTTACCATGAAGCATCTAGAGTTAGCAAAAAAGCTAGTTGATGCCTGCCAAATTGAAACGATACCTTCTATAAAAGATGTTCTCGAAAAAATTAATGATCAAAGAATAAAAATAATAGACGATGTTTGTGTTGATGATCTACGCGATGAATACGAACCTCACACAAAAATTTTAACAATGCTGCTTGATAGAGCTGAAACACCAATAATAGAAACTACCTTTGAAGTTGTACTGGCTGCAGCCACCAACTTACTAAACTACAAAAAACCAGACAAAGTTAATAAATTGTTCGACTCTATATTAGATAACAAAGTAATTACCGGCGATCGTTTGCGAGACCTAGAAAATATTATACTCCAATTAGTCGAATACAGGTTGCTTGACGTTTTAAAACAACTGTTGAATGATCCAAGGCTTACTATGGAGGAACGTACTCACATCCGTAATAGTATTCTTAATACGATTCAAAAGACCATAGATGATAAGATTAAAACTTGGGCCAAAAACCAGGGCTTCGTCGCAGAGTTAACGCAAATACTGAATGCGTTAACTTGTCATAATGGGTAAGAGTCACGACTTTACGGCTAAAGAAACTGGAAGTTAGCAATTAAATATAATTGCCATAGTTATAGAATGACTCTAAAAGATATTAATAATTCTTTTAAACAACATATTGATTTAAACGGTATGTTAATTATAACAGTCAGGAAAAAATCAACAACCGACATCAATATTCTTTCCAAAAACAGCAACAAATCCAGTTGATCGCGTCAAAAAACATAGTATTACGCTATTATAAATTATAGCGGTAGCTGCAGACCACGACTTAGAAGTATAACGGAGTAAACTTTAGCCTGCGCGTCTAGATTGGTAACTAGGTTAATAAAGCAAGCGAACTTCTATACGCGTCAAGATAAGATGCTAAAAACTTAAAAGCACCATACCCTTACAGGGCTGGGAATGTTGAGGAACATTTTCCTAGGGTTTCCGTCACTACTTCGTAGTTCGGTCACCCTAGGCTATAGATATCACATTCCTTTCGGAATGTTCGCACCATTTTTTTGTAAAAATTTATATCGAGTTACATAATTGGTAAAAAAATAATTCTGTAGAGATTTATAAAACAAATGCTCAAACAAAATTACACGATAAAAAACTTACCGACCTTATCCAACCACTTTTTGTTTATACCTCGGCAATTAACCTTCAATAAATCTTCCAGTGATTTAAAAGGGCCGTTCTTGTCCCGATATTCAACAATAGCTTGTGCTTTCTTTTTACTCATTCCTTTTGCCTTCTGTAAAACAGAAACGTCTGCCGAATTGATATTCACCACCACCTCTTGCTTGCTTGACGTATTTGATGCTGACATCGCCGCGGCAGTTTGGTTTTGTGCTGGTGAAGTTGTAGCAAAAGCAGTACCGATAACACTCATTAAAAGCATAACACCACAACAAAAAACTTTACTATGTAATTTGTAAAACATACTCCCCCCTTTTTTAAAGATTAATTATAAGTGTAATAAGATGGAACCAATTAAGAATAACAGGGAGGAAAAATATTACCATACCGGAAAAAACACTGGGGATCGATCAGAGAAAACATGGATAAAAAAATCGGGCAACACCGTTTACTTGATTAAAACCTTGTTGCCCGATATAAAGCCAAAACTACCAATTACTGATTATAGATCAGTTTTTACTTCATCAACTTTCGTTGGTTCTACTTTTGCAGGCTCAACTTTCATTGGCTCAATCTTTGCTGGCTCAATTTTTACAGCTGCTTTAGCTTTTGCTTTCTTAGCTTTCTTACAAGGCAGTACCTTTTTCATGGTATCAGCAGGTTGAACTGCGGTTGCGGCTGTCTCGTTTGTCACAACTTCTTTAGGAGCAACTTGCTCATCAGCAGCAAAAGCATTTCCAGCGAAAGAAGCTCCTAATATTGCAGCAAATATCATCAAATTACGTAACTGAAGCATTATATCCTCCAAAAACACATATCAATTTTTTAAAAATGGGAAGCTTTAAAGTTAAAGCCTCTCTACCCTTGCCAAAACAAACTGGATACTAACAAATTGCCGCTTATTGTCCACTAAATTTTGCCATTTCCCGCTAAAAATGATACTTTTAATCCGATGGATAACTTAACCAAACGTATTCTTATTTCAGCTGGAGAATTGTCAGGAGATATGCATGCGGCCGATCTAGTCAAATCAGTAAAAAAAATGACTCCTAATGCAAAGTTTTATGGGATGGGTGGAGATCTGATGCAAAAAGCGGGAGTAGAATTGATTATTGATGCCAACAAACTCAGTATTATCGGCGGTTTAGAAATTATCACCAAATTTGCAAAAATATGGCAAGCCCTTCGGATAATGAAGCAAGCGATACTTCGTGACAAACCAGATTTATTACTGCTGGTAGATTACCCTGGATTTAATCTTCGTTTGGCAAAAATAGCAAAAAAAGCTGGTATTAAAGTTTTATATTTTATTAGCCCCAAGGTTTGGGCTTGGAACCAAGGCCGCGTAAAAATAATTAAAGAATGTGTTGAGATGATGGCGGTTATTTTTCCCTTCGAAGTAGCTTTTTATCAAAAATGGCAAGTTCCAGTAAAATTTGTCGGCAATCCCCTATTGAAACTCGTATCTCCCAAACTATATGTTACTGAAGCGCGAAAGCTATTTAAACTAGATCCGAATTGTAAAACTATCGGCTTATTCCCTGGCAGCCGGTTAAGCGAAATTAAAAGATTACTACCAATCATGCTCAAGGCGGCAAAAATATTAAAAGAACATCGTCCCGACACCCAATTTTTACTGTCACAAGCCTCTTCCATTGCCGATAAAGATCTTCAACCTTATTTGCGATCAAGCGCAATTAATATGCAAGTAATTACTGACAAAAATTACGATGTGATGCAGGTTTGTGATGCGATTATAGCAGCTTCTGGAACCACAACCTTAGAAATCGCTTTGATGGGAATACCACTAGTAATTATCTATAAAATGTCATGGCCGGAAGCCAAGATCGCCAAGCATCTGATTAAAATACCATTCATAGGTCTATGTAATATCTTACCTAACAGAAAAATCGCTCAAGAATTATTGCAAGATGATGCTACTCCTGAAAAAATCTCTCAAGAAATAGAAAAAATTTTGAGTGATGATAGCTATCGCCATGAGATGATAAGTAACCTCAAAGGTGTAAAAAATCTATTAGCAAATAAAGAGGCGGATGATATTTCTATGATAACCCTCAAAATGATCGGCTGGGTACCACATTAATTAAATGCTTTTTGCGGGGCTACCTTTCCTCATGCCTTTAAAAGGATATGAATCCAAATTGGCATGACTTGTGTTTTGGTATTATTTAAATTTCTGGATGGCCACGCCGCAAAAGCTTGTCCCGTTATGTTTCTAAACGGGAGCGCGGCTCGCCATGACGAACAGTAATTCATCATGTATTTCGCAGAAGGCTTAAAGATTCCACTCTCTATGCGGAACGCTACGAAGTTTGGGGCGCGCCTCCACCAACAATTAAATTAATCTCTTTATTTTCTAATTCGTTGAACACATTTAACTATTCTCCTCTTTCAATCCTGTATCAAACATGAAGAAATAACATGTAAAATAATCAAAAATCCCACCACAGGACCTGCAATATTTATGATTAAAACGCCAGCACTTTTTATATATTCAGATGTTCCTCCAACGACAACATCCACTTCATTAGTAGATAACTCTCTTATAGACTTTTTCATACATACACCCTCTTTTTAAGTTTATTAATATCACTAGATGCGTGTAGCACAATTACCCATAAACCTAAAAAGAGCAGTATGTATGCGCTCATATACACCAGTATATGCTGCGACATTCAACAGGGTTTAAGTTAGCTAATGACAGAAGAGAGACGCGCGGCATTCAGCATTATTTAGGGCACAAAAACATCCAACATACGGCTCGTCGCACTGAAGTTGCAACAGATCGATTTAAGGATTTTTGACCTGACTGAGCCTGACGTAAATTTCGGGGTTTCCGGTTTTGGAATCACCAATTGACTTTGGCGAATTAAGTGGTTACGATACAAAATAAGCTAAGATCAACAAAATTGCATACAGGCCGTTAGCTCAGTTGGTAGAGCAGCTGACTCTTAATCAGCGGGTCGTCGGTTCGATCCCGACACGGCCTACCAATACTGACAAGACTTTCAACGAAATTTCCCTTTTTATCAAATCTTACAAAGCACTACCTTTAATAATAAGTTAGATTAAATTTAGTTAACCTCGGCTTTTAGGAGGTGTTCTATGAAATAGCAACTCAATAATATTTTTACCTTTTAAAGAGCGCACCACTGGAGCACTGCACGTACCCCAATGACGCTGACCAAGTTAACTCACTACAGAAGCTAAAATGGCTGAAAAAATTATAAACGCTAGCCAATCGCCTGACAATTTAAATTTTGAAACGGCGCAAAAAATAATTCGGGGAATTTTAACAGAAAAAAGAATAAAAACGCCTTTAGATAAAGGAATAATTAAAGGCAATGCGTCACCGCCTAAGCCAGAAATAATAGTAAAACCATACACCAGCTAGAAAACTTGGCATAAGCCAAGGGGAACTTGAAAAGCTTGAATCGCCTAACTTCTATAACCATATAGCAAACAAAATTACTTTGCCATTAACCAGCATGTATTGTTCTACCAAATTTGTAGATGGCGAATATAAAAAGGTGAAAAAAGTTAGGCGTATTCTTTTAGTATTATATTGCTATCGGTTTCTGCCCAATCTTCCAAGGTGTCATACGGGTAGCAATATAAGAAGTTATCTATTTTTACAACTCATTGTTGAGTAGGCTTTGCTTATTACCAAAAGTGTTAAATGTAAAAAGTTTTTGAAAAAAATTACTGCTCAAAAATCAAAAACAAATAGTTGAGTTATGCGACATTATTGTGTACAATTTGTTGTCTAATACTAGGATAATGAGTATCAAAACTACCAAAAGTCTTAATATGCAGAAATTGCTTTATAAATTGTATTTTTTTATGTACTCTTGTTTTTTTTTCTTTGCTCCCTTATCAGTTTGTGCAGGAAATACCTTTATAGCTTATCAAAATAGAAATGAAGTAACTTCTTCAACAGTTGATGATATTGCCAGCTTGAAATATCTAAATGAGGTTAAGCCAGGAGATGGTTACTCTTCAGACAGACAACAAGTAAGCGTGCAGAAATGTTTTAATGTTGAAATTATCAATAATAATTGTGAGAAAACATTAAATGGGGAACGAGCCCTAACTTTTGATCAGCTGCGCGATGCATTTAAAATTAATGATTATTCTAAAAAAAATGAACTTTTTCAGAAGCAACCAAATTATCGGCTACTTTTTTTTCATAGCGAGCAACCTTCCCAAAAAAATGTTGAGGATAGTGAGTTTTCATTATCTTTAAACTTTGCCTATGTTATCAAAAATGAGATCAATCTTGGGTTAAAAGATTATGGAATACATGCATTAAACAGTGTAGGAAGATATACTTATGAAAATTATTATGAAAAGTTTGGATTGTTTTGTGGGGATTGCTATATTAGTCGTATTACTAAAATAGCTATGCTACTAGTAGAACTGGATATTCACTTTGATAGCCATAGTGAAAAAGAGAAATTTACGCAATATACAAGTGATTCTTCTTGGTTTACATTCTCCAGTGTAACAAAATACATAGAAAACTTTGGGAATCGAGTTGCCGGACAGATAAATTTAAAAGTGTATCAACAGGGTGGCGATAACGAGCGTTTTTTAAGGGATATTTTAAGCAGTGATCCTAATAATAATTATTATCTTGTAACTTGTAGCATAAACCAAAAGCAAGCTTGTGTTGCTGCAGCAAAGAAAATTATTGACTATGCTGAACATAGTTTTTCTAATCAAATTAATTGTGATACTTCAAAAGGGTTAGAAATCTTAGAATATGAGTATAAACCCTTTGACACACTTGGTTTAGACGTTCCGACCTCGTTACTTACTTCTGAGGTATTAGAAGCTCGAAATGAACTTACTAAGGAGATATCTAAATACAGCCTGTATGCCAACAAGGTATCTGAAGCAATTAATTACTATCCTTCTTCCTGGGATAAAGATAATAAGTTTTATAACAGCGTGGAGAAACTTGCTGAAAGCTCTAAAAATAATTTGCGGCTTCTTAACAATAGTATTAAAACGTGTATTGATGAACCTGATAGATGCACTAGCACAAAAAATGATATGATGTTAAAAGTTGCACTAATCACTCCTGTAGATTTAAAAGACTTGCCTACTATAGCAGATTACAAAACTTATGGTAGTTTGTCAGATTTCCTTAATGCTCGAGGAATTGCTGATTTGTATCGCTAGTATAAACATGGTAATCACAATTAATGATTTTACAATGAGGGAATTATGA
>JAJXWM010000020.1 GCA_021781615.1 Pseudomonadota bacterium | reverse complement strand
CGTTACATGGATGTACTTGAAGCGTCCCGCAAACAATTACGGCGAGAGGGCGCCTATTTAGTTGAGGCGTATGTTAACTAAATTTTAATGAGGTAGCCCTGGTTATGTATGAAGGTAATACTGTGAAGCCCGGCGGTTTTTGTAAATACACTATAATTGCGGATGAGGATATCAAACAAGATGTATGTAATATCAAATATAAAATTGGTGGTGTTGCTAAAGAAACAAATGTGATTGTTAAGGACGCCTCTAAAAACAGCATACAAAAGTAATGTGAGCTTCAATTTTGTTCACTTTTCATAGATTTAATCAAAACATCGATGCTTACGGTACAACATGAATTATAAAATAAGCAGGTGTAAAAACATTACGCAGTAATTGTAATAGTTATAGCTTGGGGTGACCGACTGCGAAGCAGTGAAGGAAACCCCAAGAAGCCCCGAAGTTTTAAGTTCTGAAAGAGCGTGATAATCAATCCCATAAATAACGTTCGTCGTATTCGATATTATATTTTTTTAACAACCCAAGAAACTCATCCTTAAAATCGATATTTTTATGATGTTCTTCTTGATTTGCAATATATTTGCACAAATCTTGGAAGTGAGCTGGGCTCAATAGACTTCTTGCATAACCAAGTATTTTGACATAATACAAGGCGCACATGAAGCGAGCAAACGGAGTTTACTTTTGGGTAAATGAGCCTTGCGAACGAATGTGCAACGCAGTAGTATGGCAAAATACTTGGTTATGCAAGAAGTCTAATGAAAAAATTCCATAACCGGTTTGCCAATAAAAACTAGTCAACTCTTTGGTTTTTAGCCATATAGAGGTGCTAACTTTAATTTCTTTAATTAAATCGCCAACAGATATGGTTTTGGGCATGGAACAAAAAATATGGATATGATCATCAACACCACCAACTTGATAGCAGTGGCAATTTTTTGCTTTAAAAATCCCCGCAATGTATAAATAAAGCTCTAGTCTAATTTCTTTAGGTAATAATTTTTGGCGGCTTTTTGTAGAAAAGACGATGTGGATCAGGATATTAGCCAATGATTGCGACATAGTATTTTATATACTTTAGAATAGTTTATTAAAATTTGATTTGTGCTGTGGAACTCACGCACATAAAATATTTGATTCTAGACGTTTTTGCAATACCGTGATTTGTCGCAAAAACCCCATAAATTTATTGAACATTGCATGACAAATATAAAAATAAATTATCACGTTCTTTCAGAACTTAAAATTTTGGGGCACATCTTTCTTGGGGTTTTCTTCACTGCTTCGCAGTCGGTCACCCCAAGCTATAACTATTACAATGGGACTATTAAAAAATTTTTATAAAAACAACAAATGTAGCTTATTGTTTTTATTAGATTCCCGCTTTCGCGGGAATGACGAAAATAGGCGGGTTTCAACAGTCCCGCAAATTGAGCGAAATGAATCACAGCTCGCAGAGCGAGATAAAAATTCGGGTTTCAATAGTCCCACAATTACTGCGTAATTTTTTTTGAATTTTTAGAGGTGCCCTTAAGGTTGTCGCGCGGTAGTTTTTTAATTCCGTGTATATTTTATCGAAAACACACAACCAATAGTCACGAGGAGTGTCCCGATCCAAAAAAAATGATCGGGGGTGTTATGCCAAAATAGCCAATCGAAAATTCCGCTAAAGATCATGCTAAAATAAAGTAATGGTGCAACTATTTTAGGCGGTGCATATGACATTGCACGCGTTACTAGATCTTGATATGCAGTGCCGGTTATACCAACCATAAATAGAGTAGTTAAAATACTTGAGCTAGGAGTTTTCCAGTTAAATATTGTAAAGATTCCTCCTAAGATAAAGGTCAAAGAGAAAAAATACAACATTATGGTTTCTGGTTTTTCCTCTTTAGCTAACTCATGTACTCCAACTAGCGACCCAGCGGTAGTGACTCCCGAAATCAGAGCTATTAATGTTGTTGGATCAAAGTTATTGTTTAGTGGTTTAAGAATGAAAATTATGCCGATAAATCCGGCGGCCAGAGCTAGCCAATTTTTAATATTGGTTTTAGTGCCAAAAAAAATCAGGCTTAAGATAGGTATGAATAAGGTATAAGTTACGGCCAATGAGGTTGCATCTGCTAGTGGTACATATTTTAGGGCATAATAAAGAGAGAGCATCGATGTAAAACTACAAATAGCTCGTATTAAGTGAACCCCCAAATATTTAGTTTTGACTGGAAAATGTTTGCCTCGTAATTGTCTATAACTAAGAATTGATATTATCCAAAATAAACTTACTGTTGAGCGGAAAAAGACCGTCATACTGCCAGTAGTTTCGTTAGCTGCTAATTTCGCAAGAAGACTCATGGTGCTATAGCAAAGCGCAGCGGCCACGCTAAGAATGATAGCAGTAATTATTCTATTGGTATCTAGTGTTCTCGAGTTATTCATAGCTTTTGTAGATGCTAAGTATAGCATGGAGTTGGGACGATATAACCTCAATATTTGTGGTTTACGGTGTTTGACAACGGGTGATAATTTGGTATATAGTGGTGAAAAGTGGTTTATAGTGGAATAAAGTGGATTGGAGTCTTTGGACAATGTTTCGTGGAATTAACGCCGTTAATTTAGATACTAAAGGTCGGATTATAATGCCGGCGCGGTATCGCGCGGAGTTACAAGGTTCTGCCAAAGGTCAATTGGTAATTACCATCGATGCTGAGGAGAAGTGTTTACTACTTTATCCATTACCTATTTGGGAAGAGATTGAAAAAAAGATTGAGAATTTACCAAGTTTTAATCAAGCGACTAGGCGTATTCAAAGATTGTTAATTGGGCATGCGACAGAATTGGAGATGGATGGTAATGGACGTCTATTGTTGCCGCAGCTTTTACGAGAGTATGCCAGCATTAAAAAGTATGTGATGTTGGTTGGCCAAGGTAAAAAATTTGAGATTTGGGATAAAAAAGTTTGGGCTGAAGGGCGAACCAAATGGCTGACTAACGGGTTGAGCGGTTTAGATGCATTGCCTTCAGAGTTACAGCAGTTATCGCTATAACATGAAGATACGAGAAAGATTTACGGAAGATCAACATAGACCGGTATTGCTAGGAGAGGCAGTTGGCGGTCTGATAGTTGAAGGAAGCGGCGTTTATATCGATGCGACTTTTGGCCGAGGCGGTCATAGCCGAGAGATCTTAAAGCGGATCGATAGGAACAGTGTTTTAATTTGTATTGATAAAGATATTGATGCGATACGAATTGCAGAACAACTTGATGATAAACGCGTAATTGTTAGAAAAGGATCTTTCATTAAGCTCAAGTCTTGGTTGGACGAGCTTAAATTTACTGGAAAGGTCCGCGGTATATTGTTGGATTTAGGAGTTTCTTCGCCGCAATTAGACGACTCGTCGCGTGGCTTTAGTTTTCTTCGCGACGGACCTTTAGACATGCGTATGGATAGAGGCCAGCCACTTAGCGCTGCTATGTGGCTGAAAAACGCTAAGGAAGGCGAGATTGCAAAAGTGCTACGAGAATATGGGGAGGAACGTTTTAGCAGGCGTATTGCACGTTTTATTGTCAAGGAGCGTGCGGTAGAGCCAATTATAACAACAGGAAGGTTAGCCGAGATCGTATCTGCAGCTCACCCAAAATGGGAAGATCATAAGCATCCGGCAACCAGAGCTTTTCAGGCAATTCGTATTTTGGTGAATAACGAACTGCAAGAGTTGTCTCTTGGTTTAGAGCAGTGTTTAGATGTATTAGCTGTTGGTGGTCGTTTGGTGGTAATTACTTTTCATTCACTAGAAGACCGGATTGTAAAAAGGTTTATAGAGAAGCATAGAGGTGGCGAGATGCCGGAATGGTTGCCTATTCGTGATGAGCAACTTTGTCGACGTCTTAAACTTGTGGGAAAACCAATTCGCGCTTCCTCGGAAGAGGTAAGCGGTAACCCGCGCTCAAGAAGCGCAACATTAAGGATAATGGAGAAGTTATAATGAATGCAGTAGCACGAGCAGTATTTGCTGAAGAAAGTTTTGTTAAAAATATATCATTTGGTTTTGAATTACCAGAGCTAAAAGTTTTGGTTCTGATGCTTATGCTTTTGGTATCGGCATTAGGTGTGGTGTATGTGAAAGATCTTAACCGTCGTTTGTCTATAAGTTATCACAAGTTACAAGTTGAAACTGAACAATTACAGATTCAAAGTAATAAACTTTTGTTAGAGCAAAGCGCTTGGGGGGCTCAAGCGCGAGTACAAATAGTTGCACAAACCCAACTACAAATGCAGATCCCGCCGTCAACCGACGTTATGATGATCAAGGCTTGATTTTATATTTATATACCGATGCTGAAGAGTTTTTAATATGCGAGACCAAGGTGAATACGAATGGCGCCTAATAATTTTAGTTTCGATTTTGTTTGCGACTGTTTTGGGATTGGTTGGTAGGATTGTTTATCTCGGCGTTATTAAGCATGATTTCTTGCTTGATCAAAGTAATATTCGCAGTATTCGTGAGGTTGGCATCCCCGCTCATCGAGGTATCATCACTGATCGCAATGGTAAGGTATTGGCCATTAGTATACCTGTTGGATCGATTTGGGTTAATCCCAAGCTATTTAATGCGACAAAGCTTCAAGAATCTAATTTAGCTCGGATGTTAGAAATGCCGCTTAAAAGTATTAAACAAAAGATCGATACTAAGCTAAACCGGGAGTTTGTTTATTTAAAAAGATCTATTCCGATGGAGAATGCTGATAAAATCATAGCATTAAAGATACCGGGTATTTTTTTGGAAAAAAGTTATAAGCGTTATTATCCTGAAGCTGAGGCGATAGCGCAGATAGTCGGTTTTACTAATATTGACGATCGGGGACAGGAGGGGTTAGAGCTGGCATATGATTCATGGTTACGTGGTATACCGGGAAAAATCCGGGTTGTTAAAGATAGATTAGGTAATACAATTACCAATTTAGGAGTTAAAGCAGAACCGCGAGAGGGGCGTAATTTAACTTTGAGTATTGATCGGCGTATTCAATATTTGGCTTATAATGAATTAAAAAATGCCATTGTTAAATATCAAGCTGATTCTGGATCGGTGGTGGTACTTGCTGTTAAAACGGGAGAGGTCTTAGCGATGGCGAATGCGCCGAGCTATAATCCCAATAATCGAGCGGGGATCCCTTTAGCTAATTTGCGTAATCGTGCTATTACTGATCTATTTGAACCTGGTTCAACGATTAAAGTTTTTAGTATTGCTAATGCGTTGAATAGCGGAAAATTTCATCCCAATTCTGTTATCGATACTAATCCAGGGATATTTAAAGTTGATGGTAATTCTATCCGCGATGATGGTGAAAGAAATAATGGGGTGCTTACGGTAAAGGGTGTGCTACAGAAATCTAGCAATATTGGTGTGGCTAAAATGACTTTAGCATTACCAAGTGATAGTTTATTGAAGCTATTACGTAGTGTAGGTTTTGGCCAAAGCACTCAAAGTGGTTTTCCAGGAGAGGCGGTTGGAGTTTTGCCGGATAACTTAAAGTGGCGACAATTTGTGTTAGCGACATTGTCATTTGGCTACAGTATTTCAGTAACGCCATTACAAATTGCTGTAGCGTATGCAGTTATTGCCGCTCAAGGTTTGCTACGGCCAGTCACTTTTTTGAAGGGTGATAAAGAGATTCCAGGTAAACAGGTTTTATCAAGTAAGGTGTGCAAACAAGTTCTTAATATATTAGAGGAAGTTATCGATATTGGTACTGGTAAAAATGCGCGAATTCCTGGTTACCGGGTCGCTGGAAAAACCGGTACAGCCAAAATTGCGTCACCAGCTGGTGGTTATTACAAGGATCGTTATTTTGCCAATTTTATTGGTATTGCGCCGGCATCTGATCCGCAATTGGTTATTTTAGTATTGATTAAAAATCCTCGAGGTTTATATCATGGCGGTCAGGTAGCAGCGCCGGTATTTGCTAATGTTATGAACGGTGCTTTGAGGATGCTTTCTATACCACTTGATGCAGTGGATAGTATTTAGGAGGCTGTTGGGGTTTTTTAACTGACTGAGTTAAAAGGTAATATTTATGTTAGAAATTAGGATTAGTGATCTTTTATCAGATATTTTGCATTTAGACATTAAGCAAGACTGTTTAATTACCGGTCTTACTCTCGATAGTCGTACTGTTAAAAGTGGCGACCTATTTTTAGCTTGTATTGGTCAAGAGGCTGATGGTCGTGACTTTATCATTGATGCGATAAATAGAGGTGTGGCGGCGGTTCTTTGTGAAGATAGATTACCAAGCATAACTTTACCTAAAGATATTCCAATTATAGTTGTAGCAGATTTACGTTGGAAAATTGGTTTGATTGGGGCAAAATTTTACGGTTATCCAGCCGAAAAATTAACCATGATTGGAGTTACCGGTACAAATGGTAAAACTTCAATTACGCAGTATATCGCTACGGTTTTAACCAAACTTGGTTATCCTTGTGCGGTAATTGGTACAATTGGCACTGGTTTTCCAGGAAAGCTCAATTTTGCAGTTAATACCACCCCCGACCCCCTGACTCTCCAGCGGTTATTGTTTGAATTTGTTGCAGTTGGAGCAAAAGCGGTAGCCATGGAGGTTTCATCACAAGGTTTGGCGCAGGGTAGGGTGAGTGGTGTTGCTTTTACTATAGCAGTTCTTACTAATTTAACTCGTGACCATTTAGATTATCATGGAACAATGGAAAATTATGGTGAAGCCAAAAGAATGTTATTTTCACAAGGCAAATTACAACAGGCAGTTGTTAATATTGATGATGAGTTTGGTCGTGGTTTGATCCAAGAACTAAAAACCACCCTTGAAGTTTATGCTTACACTATTGCCGGAGAGACTTTAGCTGGTGTTCCTACAATTGGAGCAAGCAATATTGAAATAAAGTCTTCTCTAATGGCCGCCCAGGTAACCACCCCGTGGGGAGCTGGTACATTGAGAAGTAAACTTTTGGGAAGATTTAATCTTAGTAATTTATTAGCGGTACTTGGGGTCTTAGGGATTATGCAAGTTAATCTTGAAGATGCTTTGGTTGAAATCGCCAATCTTGAGGCAGCTAATGGAAGGATGCAGGTTTTTGGTGGTGAGCACAAAAAACCATTAGTAGTTATTGATTATGCGCATACTCCTGATGCTTTAGAGCAATCTTTGTTAACTTTACAGGAGTATTGTCGTGGTGCTTTATGGTGTGTTTTTGGTTGTGGTGGCGATCGTGATCGTGGTAAACGCCATCTTATGGGAAAAATTGCTGAGCGATTAAGTGATCATGTTGTTATTACCAATGACAATCCCCGTACTGAAAATTCAAAACAGATTGTTGATGATATTTTGCAGGGTCTATTATGTCCATGGGCGGTTGAGGTAGAGTATGATCGTGCTACGTCGATCGCATACGCGATTAATCAAGCCAGAGAAAATGATGTGATATTAATTGCTGGCAAAGGACATGAGGATTATCAAATTATTGGTAAAGAAAAAACGCCATTTAGTGACAAAGAAATAGTTACGAAGGCTTTGGTGGCAAAAGTGATGTGAGAAAACGCAATGTTTATTAAACTAAAAAACTTACAAATTTATTACAAAGTTAGCGGTAGCGGCGAGCCGATCGTTTTGCTTCATGGTTGGGGGCGTAGTGGGGATTGTTTTTCTAAAATCCAGGAGCATTTATCTGATAAATTTACTATTTACGCGCTCGATTTGCCCGGTTTTGGTTTAAGTACAATGCCAGCAGAAATTTGGGGAAGTGCTGACTATGCCAACTTAGTGGGTCTATTTATTAATGAGCTACAAATAGTCAACCCGATTTTAGTAGGGCACTCTTTGGGTGGAAAGATTGCAATTAACTTAGTGTCCAAAGAATTTTCTGCGGTAAAAAAGCTAATTTTAATTGGTAGTTCCGGAGTTTTACTGCCAAAATCGTTAAAGATTAAAGCTAAAATTTATTTTTTCAAATTGCTGAAGTTTTTGACCGGATTGCCTATAATAAGGGACATTTTTGCGTCGAGAATGGAATTATATAAAAAGAGGTTTGGCTCAAAAGATTACCAAAATGCTAGTGGTATTATGCGAGCAGTTTTGGTTAAAACTGTTAATGAAAGTGTTATTGAATTATTGCCGCGGATAAAAATACCGACCCTATTATTATGGGGTGATCAGGATAATGAGACGCCGCTGCAAGCGGGTAAGATTTTACATGAGGCTATTTTAAATTCGCAGCTAAAAGTGATCTCTGGTGGCGGTCATTTTCCTTTTTTAGATAACTGGGAAATGGTGAAGGTGGAATTAGATAGTTTTTTGGGATAGATTTTTATGTCAGGTATCACTTATGCAGTTTTATTCTTTTTTATCCTATCACTAATAGGACATGCAAGTTACAGCATTTGGAAAATTAAAAAACACTTGCACATGTTGCAGCTCAATTCTTATTTTAATGATCGTTATAGTATTTGGTTATATAAGAAAAAAGCGCAGGTTTTTGCTGTAAAAGAAGTTGAGCCGCTGATTGCTTTGGTTGGTATGTTTTTTAATAGCCCCCTCATCGTTTTGCTGTTATTTTCGTTGACCTATTTTCGATTGTTTTTGGGTATTTCTAAAGTTCCAGAAAAAAAGCCCTTAGTATTTACGGCGCGTGCTACCCGCCTATTTGTTCTCAGCCTTGGTTTCTTGGTTGTGCTTTATTTTGCTCTGTTTGTTATTTGGTGGTATCGGGGCGATAGGTCGCTTGAGTTGGCAATGGGATTTTTAATTATTTACAACCTCGGGGTGCCCTTTGTTTTGATGTTGGGCAACATCATACTTTGGCCGTTAGAAAGATTTATTCAATATGAGTATTTTCGTAGTGCCGGTTTTTATTTGGCAACACTAACTAATTTAAAAATAGTAGGAATTACGGGTAGTTTTGGTAAAACTACAACTAAATATATTTTGACTGAAATGTTGCGTCATAAGTTTAATACTTTAAAAACCCCCGGAAGTTATAATACGACCATGGGGATTACTAAAGTTATTCGTTCTGAACTAAAACCAATCCATGAAGTTTTTGTGGTAGAAATGAGCGCAAAAAAGCCCGGTGATATTGAGGAGATTTGTCGGTTAGTACAGCCGCAATATGGACTAATTACTGCTATTGGTGAACAACATTTGGAAACTTTTGGGACACTTGAGAATATCAAAAAAACCAAAAATGAGTTAATAGCTTCTTTGCCATCTTATGGCTTGGCATTTTTAAATATGGATGATGCTAGTTGCCGGGAGCTTGCTGCTACTTCTAAATGTCATGTTATTACTTATGGAATGGAAGCTTCCAATCTTGATTATATGGTTACAGGTTTAACTTTAGACGAATATGGTAGTAATTTTAAAATAATCCGTGCTCGTGACCATTCGGAAACCCATTTTCAAACCCAGTTACTCGGTAAGCATAATATTTATAATATTCTAGGTGCGGTAGCTGTTGCCAGCGAGCTTGGCGTGGAATTATCTGAGATGGTTTATCCTCTAAAGCAAGTTGCTGCTATACCTCACCGGTTAGAGCTTAAAAGAGTGGGTAAAGATATCATTTTTATCGATGATGCTTTTAATTCCAACCCGATTGGGAGCCAAGTGGCGCTTGAGGTACTGCGCCAGATTTCGGGCAGGAGGAAAATTATAATCACCCCGGGAATGGTAGAATTAGGTATAAAAGAAAATGAATATAATGAACGTCTTGGCGAAAGTATTGCTGAAGTATGTGATTATGTTATTTTAGTGGGAGAGCAGCAAACTTTGGCGTTACAGCGTGGATTAAAAGCTAAATATTATCCTGATAATAAATTATTTATTGCCGTGGATTTTGCGAGTGCCAGGAAACATCTAGAACAAATTTTGCAAGCGGGTGATGTGGTGTTGTTTGAAAATGATTTACCCGACAATTACAACTAGCCCGAGGGGCGATCGGTTTTTGCGGTGCAGGGATTTGGAGAGACGGGCTTAGTTTAGCGCAATATATGATAATAATAGTAAAAAGGTAACTACTTTCACCGTTGTCATTCCCCGGTGAGCGTAGCGAGTCCGGGGAATCTAGGTTGTAATAGAGTAGTTTAGAAAATAGATCCCCCGGACTCGCTACGCTCGCTGGAGGATGGCGTGAGAGTAGTTACGTAAAAAAGATGTTGAGGATTTTGAGGTAATTTTACGTAGGGTATAGCATGACATTAAACATAGCAGTAATTTTTGGCGGCAGAAGTGTTGAACATGAAATCTCAGTGATTTCTGCGCACCAATGTATTAAGGCACTTGATCCAAACAAATATCAGGTAGTGCCTATTTATATTTCTAAGGAAGGGCGTTGGTATAGTGGTGATGATTTTCTTAAATTAGAGAATTTCTGTGATTTGGAAAAATTACTTATTGAGAACCAGCGGATTATTGTTAATCAAAACTCTGGGATAACCAATTTTTATCGTGAGCCGACGAGTATTTTTTCTCGAAGAAAGCCGATTAATATTGATATTGCATTTCCAGTAATGCATGGTACATATGGTGAAGATGGTTCGTTGCAAGGTTTATTCGAAATGATGAATATTCCTTATGTTGGCTGTGACGTTTTAGCATCAGCGGTTACCATGGATAAAATCGTTACCAAAATGCTCCTTCAGGCACAAGGCATTAAAGTGTTGGATTATTTTTGGTTTTATAGCGAAAGGTGGTTACATGAAAGAGCTAGTATAATATCCGATATTAAAAATAAATTTAGTTATCCGCTGATAGTAAAGCCCGGTAATTTAGGTTCGAGTATTGGGGTGTCGGCAGTTGATGCTGATGAAGAATTAGAGGATGCTATCGATTTAGCCATAAGATTGTCACACCGAGTTTTAATCGAGCCAAAAATAAAGAATCTCAAAGAAGTTAATTGTGCGGTGCTTGGTGACCGTGATTTTGCGGAAGTGTCGGTGTGTGAAGAACCTATTCGTTCCGATGCTATCCTTTCTTATGGTGATAAATATTCTCGCGGCGCAAAAAATAAATTTGGATTCGGTGGTGTTAAATCAGTTGGTGGTGGAATGAGTAGTACTCAACGTAAAATACCAGCAGAAATTCCTGAATCTTTGAGTGTTAAGATTCAAGAGGTAGCAAAACAGGCTTTTATTAATCTCAATTGTAGTGGTGTAGTTAGAATTGATTTTTTAATTGATCAAGATACCAACGAGATATATTTATGTGAATTAAATGCTATTCCTGGTTCACTTTCTTTTTATCTTTGGGAGCCGGTGGGGAAAAGTTTTACCAATCTTACCGAACGTTTAATTGAATTAGCTCTAAAAAGACATCGGGAAAATAATAATTTAATTGTATCTTATTCTGAAAATATTCTTAGAAAATGGGGCGGATGAAGTTATTATGTTACTTTATATTGCAAAATTGCTAGAGACTTATTATCGTGGTTTTCATGTTTTACACTATATTACCTTACGTTGCGTTTTGGTTGCGCTGACCTCTTTATTAATAGCTTTGTTTATTGGTCCGGTAGTGATTCGTAAATTAATTTATTATCAAATTGGTCAAACCGTTCGTTTGGATGGTCCTAAGAGCCATTTACAAAAATCTGGAACGCCCACCATGGGCGGGGTTTTAATTCTGATTGCCGTCATTTTTGGTTCTTTGTTGTGGGGAGACTTAGGTAGCCGCTATATTTGGATAACTCTTATTACCACTGCCAGCTTTGGTTTGATAGGTTTTATTGATGATTATCGCAAACTTATTTTAAAAAACTCTCGAGGTTTATCGGCGCGCAGTAAATTTTTATGGCAATCTTTGATTGGCTTAGGCGTTGCGATATTTTTATTCTGGACTGCTAAATATCCCGCTGAAACTAGGCTAATTATTCCATTTTTTAAATATTTTGGTTTTGAGCTTGGGATATTTTATATATTTCTTGTTTATTTTGTTATTGTGGGAGCTAGCAATGCAGTTAATTTGACCGATGGTCTGGATGGTTTGGCAATTTTACCAACGGTTATGATTGCCGGTGCGTTAGGTATTTTTGCTTATGTTGGTGGCAACCTATTTTTTGCTAAGTATTTATTAATTCCATATGTGCCGGGAGTTGGTGAGGTAGCAGTATTTTGTAGTGCTATTGTTGGTGCCGGCTTAGGTTTTCTTTGGTTCAATACTTACCCGGCACAAATTTTTATGGGTGATGTTGGAGCGCTTGGTTTGGGAGCTGCTTTAGGGGTGATTGCGGTTTTGGTTCGCCAGGAATTAGTATTAATGGTTATGGGTGGAGTGTTTGTTCTTGAAACAATGTCGGTGGTTTTGCAGGTTGCTTCATTTAAATTAACGGGTAAGCGTATTTTTAGAATGGCGCCTATTCACCACCATTTTGAGCTCAAAGGTTGGCCTGAGCCTAGAATTATCGTGCGTTTTTGGATTATTACTTGTATTTTAGTTTTGCTGGGGCTTGCGACTTTGAAAATACGTTAGGGTTTATGTAGGACGCTACTAACTTAAAAAAAATTGTAGTATGTATTGGAAGTTGATTATGATAACCAAGATTAAAAATATTTTGCTTGCATCAATTAGTATCTTACTCCTTGTTGGTTGTGGTAGTTTGCAGCAAATAGGTAAGAAGGCTGAGGTAATAGAGGCAAGAACTCAAGTATCTTCAGTGCAAGCAGAGCCGCATAGCATAGTATTGATGCTGCCTTTAAAAGGTCCAGGAACACTTGCGGCAAGTAGTCAAGCTATTCGTAACGGTTTTTTAGCCGCTTATTACCACTATCGTCAAGAGCGTCCTGGCATTAATATTAAGGTTGTTGATACAACCGGCGGCGATGTGTTAGCACTGTATCAGCAGGCGGTAGCAGAGGGGGTAGAAGTAGTAGTTGGTCCGCTTACCAAGAAAGAGGTGGAAACCATTGCTCATATTAATCCTTTGCCAATACCAACTATTGCTTTAAATACTCTCGATGATTACACCAGTAGTTTTGGTCCTAATCTTTACCAATTTGGTTTGTTGCCGCAAGATGAGGCAATGCAGATTGCGATAAGAATGATGAACGAGCAGCATGATAAGGTTGCAATTATTGCTCCTGATAATGCCTGGGGAAATAAAATAGTTGCTGCATTTAAAGATAAGTACGAAGAGTCGGGTGGGCAGATAGTTGCGGTTTTAAACTATCGTTCTTCTCTTAACTTAGCAGAACAGGTGTGTCCTTTCTTAGCTCATGATGCTGCCAAATTATGTGTGCCTAAAAAAGATAAAGATAAAAAAGGAAAAATATCTGATGAGCCGATGCGACGCCAGGATATTAATTCTATCTTTTTGGTGGCGAATGCCAATATGGCGCGACAAGTTGTGCCGTTATTAAAGTTTTATTACGCTGGAGATTTGCCCATATTTTCTACGTCAGCGATTTACACCGGGACCGTTTCACAAGATTTAGATCGCGATCTTGATGGGGTTTATTTTTGTGATGTGCCATGGGTAATTCAAGATTTGAATACTTTTAATGCCGATGCGCAAGCTATTCATAAACAAATTATAACTCTTTGGGCTGATTCATATACTCATCACAGTAGATTATATGCTTTAGGTGTCGATGCTTATAATTTGGCTGCAAAACTGAATGGGTTTTTAAATTCTCCGCAGAGTGGTATAGAAGGTGCTAGTGGCCGGCTATACTTGAATGAATTTAACCATATTTACCGCGATTTGCAGTGGGCGCAAATTAGAGATGGGCTGCCTGTCGTTTTGCCGTAACGATTTACGAATGGTATATGCGATCAATCGGTAACGAAATAGAAAGCTTAGTCAGTGTCTTCCTCGAGCAGCAAGGGTTAAAGTTGGTTGTTGCTAATTATCAGTGCAAGATGGGTGAGATAGATTTAATTATGATGGATCACGAGATTTTGGTTTTTGTTGAAGTGAGGTACCGTAAAAATCTTGATTATGGTGATGGAATTGCAACTGTGAATAAAAGTAAACAGTGGCGGATTAAAAGAACTGCCACCTATTATTTGCAGCAGCATAATTTGTATGACAAAATCATGTGTCGATTTGATGTGGTTGCGGTGTCTGGAAGATCGCAAAAAGATTTAAATTGGATCAAAGACGCTTTTTGGGGGAAGTGGTAGAGAGTATAGTTCCATTAGTGACTTACCCTGAAAACTCGATTGCGAGAAGTATAAATGCAAAAAATTGATGTAGTAAAACATATTTTACGTCATACCAGCTTAGGGAGTTTTTTCTGTGGTGAGGGTAGCGCTTTTGCACCAAGCAATGTTGCTTTATGCAAGTATTGGGGTAAGCGCGATCTCGAGTTAAATTTACCAGTTACCTCCAGTTTGTCGATATCACTCGGTAATAAAGGCACATTTACTAAAATAAAACATGAAGGGACAACTGATAACTATATCGTTAATGGTGTGGTTATAGGTCAAGAAGCCCAGTTTGCCAAACGTCTCAAAGAGTTTATGGATTTATTCCGCCCTCATGGTGTTCATTATTTGGTTGAAATTGACACTAATGTGCCGATTGCAGCTGGCTTTGCTTCTTCCGCCTGTGGTTTTGCTTCGCTGGTGCAGGCACTTAATAAACTTTACGACTGGCGCCTCGATAAAAAAGATTTATCAATTTTGGCGCGTTTAGGTAGTGGTAGTGCTTGCCGCTCATTGTTTGAAGGTTTTGTTGAATGGCAAAGGGGTGATAACGGTGATGGCATGGATAGTTATGGAATAAAATTGGAATGTGTTTGGCCAGAGCTGAGAATTGGAATGTTAATGGTTTCTGCTGAAGAAAAAGCGATTTCATCAAGAAGAGCCATGCAACTTACCGTAGAAACCTCGCCGCTATATGCTGCGTGGCCAGATCAGGTTGCTGCTGATCTTTCGAATATTAGATTAGCTTTAACTCGTAAAGATTTTAATTTACTTGGCGAGATTGCTGAAAGTAATGCTATTAGTATGCACACGACGATGTGGGCAGCTAAGCCACCAATAGTTTATTCTCTACCCGAGACATTTGCGGCTATAGCCAAAGTTCAAGAATTGCGTTTAGCGGGAATTCCAGTGTTTTTTACGCAAGATGCGGGGCCCAATTTGCAATTATTATTTTTGGTGGAACATGAGGAACACGTGCTTCGTGTTTTTCCTGAGCTTGAGGTGGTGTTGCCATTTCCTGATAGTAATGCTGTGCGACTTACCTTGGTTGACGAACATGATGTTATGGTTGGTAGCTGTGAAAAACTAGCGGCTCATATTCAAGGCAGGTTGCACCGGGCATTTTCGGTGGTAATTTTACGAAAACGGGACAATAATATAGAAATATTATTACAACAGCGGAGTGCGCTCAAGTATCATAGCGCTAATCTTTGGTCTAATACCTGTTGTGGCCACCCGAAACCAGGTGAAGATATCGTGGCAGCAGCCGAAGAACGTCTGCGCGAAGAGATGGGTTTTAGTGTTCCTTTAACAGAGCTTGGTAAATTTCATTATCAGGCAAAATTTCCCGATGTTGATTTAATTGAGAATGAAATAGATCATGTTTTAGTTGGGTTTAGTGATTTAGCAGCACTTCCATTTAATGTTGCTGAAGTGCAAGATTATCGCTGGGTAGATATTCTTGAGCTGCAAAAAGATTTACAATGTCGGCCTGGTCAGTATACTTTTTGGTTGTCATCGGTGATTGAGTTGGTGCAACTTAAGATTAGTAATGTCTTTTAGATATTACTAAATATCTGGTGTATAATTTATTAATCGAGGTGGTTATGTCCTTATTTAGTAAGGCGCAAATAAAATGCAAAATGGAGAAAATATTTGGTTTCTGTCTGGTAACTTTGTTTGGTATATTAGGTTTTATTATCCCAGCTGTTTGTCATGCGGTGCTGATTGAAACAACACCAATAAAGCTTAATTGTGTTGACGACCCTGAAGCTGCGCCGTGGGTACAAGTTTTTCCTGGAAAGATCGATGCTGAGGCAAGTTTAAGAACCGAAGGTTTGCTATTTAAAACAATGGCATGGATTCGTCGTGTAGATGTATACTTTGGCGGATTTAATAGTGCTTATATAGGTGGAGGTGAGGTTTCTTATCTTGATATTTTTAAGGATAAAGATGTTGAGGTTTTTTTTAATGGGGTAGATTTATCAGATCCCGAGGTGCATTTTGAGAAACGCGTGGTAAAAGCTTTTTGTCCAAATGATAATTTTTACCCCAAGACTGATTCTCCTATAGTAGCTATTTTAGCTGAGTGCACGCCCCCCTCTGGATTATTAAAAGAGCAAGAAAATTTATCATTGCCTTCATCTTCTTCTTCGTTATTACCTTCGCGTGCGGAGGAAAGCGAAAAGCCTGGATTTGCTATTAAAACCGAACTTATAAGCACTAATACAGCTTATAATATGTGGCCGAAAGATAAAATTATTCAATGTGGAAAGGGGCAGGGAATTGCAGTAAAGTTTATTAAGCCAAATAGTGATAACCCTTTTGATATAGTTTATTTTGCTACATTAACAGTTAGTCGTGACGAAAAAATACAGCAAGCTGAAGTTTTGGTAAAACCAGCCCCCGTTTTATCTAGTTTCAAAGATCTTTTGAGCTCATTTTTACCTGCAAGAGGTGCGGCGGCGGTTTATTTAGATTCACTTATAGAGTAAGTTTGGGAAAGGTACAGAATGAAAAATGCATCTAATCTTTGTTCGGTGACTTTTATTGGTATGTTATCCTTTGTTATCCCTAGTATTTGTTATGCAGTGATATCTGCGTCAGCGGGGATAACTTTAAATTGTGCTTCTGCTCCTGAAAATGCTAAGTGGGTGCCGGTATTTTTTGGTGAGCCAAAGTCCATGGCAGTGTTAAGAGCAGAAGGTCTTTATTTTAAAAAAGATGCATGGACTAGATTTTTTAGCACAAATTTATATAAATGTGATGTAGAATTGGGTGAGAATGTTTATAGTGATCCCCTCGGTGTCAAAACAGCTGAGACATTTTTTTTAAACGGTAGAGATTTAGAAGCTCCAGAAGAAGTGGCGGGGATAAAAGCTTATTTTCCTGGCATTGATGCTTCAGTGACTGTTTTAGCTGCTTGTACTATACCTGCTGCTGTGCCAATAATTGTTTCTCAAGAAATACCTGCTTCTACACTATTTTCAGATACAGAAGTGGACAAAGGGGCAGAAGAATTTGCTAAAATAGCAGCCCAGTGGTCGATTAAGGGGTTTGCAGATGAAGTTTTAAATGTCGACTCGACTGTTAATTTGTGGCCAAAAGGTAAGGAGATTCGATGTGAAAAAGGACAAGGAATTGCGGTTAAGTTTGAGCAGCCAAACGGTGCTAATCCTTTAGATACAGTATATTTTGCTACATTAACAGTGTTTCGTGATGAAGATAAAAAAGCACAAGAAACTAAAATTGAAGTAAAGGATTTGGCACCCCCCTCGATCGGTAAGGATGTTTTTTTGAGCTCGTTTTTACCTAAAAGAGGATTGTTTGCAGATTATCTAGATACCTTATCCAAAACTCTTTAATTTTGTTAGAATAAGTCCATCCGCACCGCCAGTCCAGCAAATCGAGCGCTTTTTACGAGAAAGCTGATGCAATTTCGCTCTAGGTTTAGGTCAGTGTACGACATTTTAAATTTCGTACACTGCCTTTTTTTCTTGACTGCTGACGCTTAGTTTAAGATCCTAACTTGTGAATAATATTATGATTGGTTAAGACTTCATTGACAAAATTACTGATTGCTTCTTCGAATGATTCAGCAGCATTTTTGCATGCGTATTCACCAATCCAAGATGTCCCAAACTTTGTGGTGTTTTTTATGATGGTCGGGCTGTTATTGCCTATTTTAACGTTAGCATTGATGTACCATTCGCCAGAGGTAGAACTAAAATCAACTTTTGTTAAGACAACTGCTAGTGTGCGATCAGCAATTTTTTCGTGCGACCATCGATCAGCGGATACTAAAACTTTTTTAAATGCATCTTCGACATATTGTGAGTAGGTCATTTTATTTGGTAAATAAATATTACCAACCATGCGACACATTATGGAATTTTGGTCGCCCTCAGTCATAGAGACATCGACTGTTATGCTTTTCTTTAGATGTTTTTCTATGGCAGTTTTGTGGAGCGGGTCCGGAAGAAATCTTCTAACATTATTTGATGCGCAACCGTTTAGAAATAAAGTCGCAACGATCGATATTATTAACCAATTAATTTTTTTCATATTATTTATACCTTGATGTTTTGTTGGAGGGGTGGACTTTATTCTGTTTAGATATGGCCGGTCAATACCGGGTATTTGCTCTTTTTAGGTTTAAGATTAATTTAAAAGTGCTTAAGTAAGATATTTTTAGTCGAGTATTGGTTAATACTTATTTTGCATAAAATGTAGACAAAATATACCTCGGTGCTAATAATGTTGTTGAATTTATTGCATAATTTAATCGAGTTCTTTCGAAGCCTGAGCTTTTTGCTATACTGCTGCGCTCGGTGTTTGTTCGCAATATTCATTTACCTCGAAGTAAACTCCGCTTGCTCACTTCATGTGCGCCTTGTATTATGCCAAAATACTGGGTTTCGAAAGAACTCTAACGTTTACCATTTTAAAGTGTGATTATGAATAAACCGATGCCTAAAATGAGCATTTTTGCTTTGGCAATGATCAATGTTATTGCGATTGATAGTTTGCGTACTATTCCAATGAGCGCTTCCTACGGTTTTGCTTCATTATTTTACTATGCGGTATGTGCTCTTATGTTTTTTATACCGAGCGCCTTGGTTTCTGCTGAGTTAACTACCGCTTGGCCACAAAGAGGGGGGATCTATCTTTGGGTTAGAGAAGCGTTTGGTAAGCCTTTGGCTTTTTCAGTTATTTTTATCATCTGGGTTTATAATATTTGTTGGTATCCAACCATCCTTTCTATCTTGGCTGCTGCTTTGGCGTATGTCATAAATCCAAGTCTTGCGAATAATGCTTGGTATATGTTGGCAATCATCTTTGCTGTTTATTGGTTAATTACTGCCTTTACCCTACGCGGTATTCATATTTCTAGTATGGTCAGTACCATTACAGCAATTATCGGTACTTTAATTCCCATGACTTTTATTGCGCTTTTGGGAGGCGTGTGGTTATCGCAAGGCAGGCCCATTAATATAGATATTAGTTTTAATGCATTAATACCTGATTTTAAGCTTGGTAACTTGGTTTTATTAAATGGAGTTTTATTTGGTTTGTTAGGGATGGAGATGTCAGCAGTACATGTGCAAGAAGTAAAAAATCCGCAAAAAGACTATCCAAAAGCACTTTATTATTCGGCGATACTTATTTTATTAAGTATGGTATTTGCTTCACTTGCAGTTGCCATTGTTACCCCGCCTTCAGGCAATTTAGATTTGGTAACCGCTTTGCTTGATGCTTTTAGTACATTTTTCACAGCTTTTAATCTTAAGTGGTTAATGCCTGTTGTCACGGTGTTAATTGTTATAGGGATATTTGGGCAAGTTGGTGCTTGGGTTCTTGGTCCAGCCAAAGGCTTATTAGTTGCCGCCGAAGATGGGTGTATTCCTAAGTTTTTACAAAAAGAAAACGCCAGGAAAATGCCTTTTGCGGTTTTAATTACGCAAGGGGTGATTTTTTCTATTATTTGTTTGGTATTTTTAGTGATGCCAACAATAAGCAGTTCATTTTTGATTTTAAGCAACTTAACCGGACAGCTGGCATTTTCTTCTTATATCTTTATTTTTGCTGCAGCTATCCGTTTACGTTATAAGCATCCGGAGGTTCCTCGCGTTTTTCGCATACCTTTCGGAAATTTCGGGGTGTGGGTGGTGGGCATTGCTGGGATTTTAGCTTGTCTATTTGCTGTGTTAATTGGTTATGTACCGCCCAGCCAAATTGAGGTTGGTAACCTGGTGTTTTATGAAGGATTTCTTATTATTGGTTTCGTTGGGTTCTATTTGGTCTCATTTATTATTTATAAGCTACAACAGAAACCTTAATCTTGGTTATCCAGTAACATGTAGATATAAAAATGATTTTAGACGAATTTATTGTGCGTAAATTTAAACCAGAAGATGCTTGCCAAGTCTCGAGGTTGATAACTACAACATTTAATGCCCAGGTTGGTAGAAAACTGCCATCTGGTGTGAAAAAAGTTTTTTCCGAAGTTAATACCAGCGATAAGATTTTAGAACTTAGTAAGCGCGGAGAGGTATTTGTTGCTGATAAAGGTGGCAAAATTATTGGAATAATTGCTGGCATTGACAACAATCGAGTTATTCGCCTTTTTGTTTATAAGAAATTTCAGGGGCAAGGAATTGCCAAAAAGCTAATGCGACGCTTAGAATCTTTATATAAGAAGAGGGCGGCCAAATCTATCCATGTTCGTTCATCACTTTATGCTGTAGATTTTTATAATGTTATGGGTTATAAAAAAGTTACAAGGGTAATTCATAACAAAGACGGAATGGCTTACCAGCCAATGATAAAATATTTGTCATAAAAATAATAAACGCGGACTTTTTAAAGGCCCGCGTTTATTAAGTTAAATGCTATATTTATAGTTAATCAATCAGATTTTTTAATTCGGTAACATGCTCTTGTTCGTCAAGGATAATATGACGAATCTCATGTTCTAAAGTTTCGAATTCATATGGGAACTCGTTTTTATTTTCAATAACTTTTTTGTAAATTATTTTATAAAAATCTATAGCGGTCTTTTCATCGCGAAGATTAATAGTCAAAATTGAATTGACGTTTTCTCCGGGATGCGTTTGTGCCATTTCCATACAAGGAGTTCCGTCAAGGTAATTTGCAATAAGGGTGCGAAATTTTTCTTCGTGTTTCGCTTCGTCACTTGCAAGTTCACGTAATCTTGCAATAATTGCTTCAGAATTTATGCCGCTTATTTGTTCTGCATGTGCTAGATATTGAATTCGTGCAGCGTGTTCCAATCTTAATGCTTGATTCAACATTTCAATTAATTCAGCTTTAACGTTTTTCATGGCTATCTCCTTGATTAAATTTAAATTACATGGCCTCTCAATACTAAGGCATTTTCAGGGTAAATTGCAATATATTTCGCGCTATATTTTATATTTCCTCTCAACCGCGGTCTGACAAAGCTTCTAACAGTTCTTTGATATCTTTGGGTGTTGGTGCTTCCCATGCCATTAGTTTTCCAGTGTGGGGATGTTGTAATTCTAGGCGTTTTGCATGAAGAGCTTGGCGTTTAAAGGTTTCTAATTTATGTCGCAAAATAGGATTGAGTTTTTCTGATACCTTATTGATTTTGCTGTAAGTTGGATCTCCTGCTATTGGGTAACCGATGTGTGCTAAATGTACCCGAATTTGATGAGTACGCCCGGTTTCTAAAAATACTCTAACGTGGGTGTGTGCCAAGAAGCGTTTAATAACCCGATAGTGAGTGGTGGCTGATTTACCATTTTCTTTTACGGCCATCAAGGTTCTTTTGGTTGGATGGCGGCCGATTGGAGCAGAAACTGTGCCACCAGAGATCATTGCTCCATTTACTACCGCCTCATATTCCCGCTTGATTTCCCTTCTTTGTAAAGCTTGCGTGAGTGTGTTGTGGGCAATGAGATTACGCGTTACCACCATTATTCCAGAAGTGTCTTTATCGAGGCGGTGGATAATGCCAGCGCGCGGTATTTTTGTTAATTCTGGGTAACGATAGAGGAGGGCATTTAGTAAGGTATTATCAGCATTGCCGGCACCAGGATGAGTTACGAGTCCTGCAGGTTTATTAATAACAATTATATCTTGGTTTTCGTAAATAACGTCAAGAGCGATTGATTGTGGCTGCAGCTCGGTGACGTTGGTAATGGTGGCGTTAATATTAACTTTTTGTTCGACAGATACTTTATCTTTAGCGCGTAAGATTTTGCCATCAACCGTTACATAACCATCTTTAATCCAAGCTTGAATACGGGCGCGAGAATATTCTGGTAATAAGGTACTTAATGCTAAATCAAGCCGGGTTTGGTCAAGATTAGGCGGAATAACTATTGTAAAGGTAACTTGCGAACTATTTTGATTCATGAGCCCATTCGATATCTATTGGTTTTTTATAATGTTTTTCGATGGCAATAGCAAAACGAGCGAGTTTGGCTACAGAGACATCATCGATGTGAAACTGCTTTTGCATTGATTTTGTATTTTTAACGGTTTTTGTGTTTTTAGAGTTTTTATCATAGATCACTTTAAATGCTTTATTACCAACCTTACGTTGCAAAAATGTCGGTTTATTGTTAGGTATGCTTGGTTTATATACGTAAAATTCATCAGGGTTAACTTTCCCTTGTACTAATGGTCCATGGTATTTTTTGCTAAGAATATTGTATTCTTTGGTGACGGTATTAATAAATGATGAGCTAAAATTTGCGTTAAGGATCAATTTTTGAATTTCACCGCTTACTTTTCGCAGGCTTTTTAAGTTATTGGCATCAAGAGCAGGCAGTCGACCGTATATTTTGTTGTTTATTTGATTTTCAATGAGGAATTCTTTATGTGAAGCAGTGGTAGTAGCAAAACCAGGGGGAACTTTAAGATGCAGCTTGGTGAGATTTTTAGTCATCTCACCAAGCGATGCATTTTTTTCACCAACCGTAGCAATATCAGATATGCCTGGTTGATGTAGGCCGATGACGTTCTGAATAGTGCTTCTCATAAAACAACGCCACTGCCTTGTCATAAAAAAACGTTAAACGTAAAGGCTTATCTTAGCAAGAACTATTTCTTTTTCTTGCTTGTTGATTTGCAGCTTTTACATGTTTTAGCAGTTTTTTTTGCAACTTTTTTTGCAGCTTTTTTTACAACTGTTTTCTTTTGAGCTTTCTTTTTTACGGCCATGTTTTTCTCCTCATCATTAATATTAATTACTTCCCAATAGCGAGAAGCACGCATATATTAAAACAATTATTACGTTTTGCCTAGCTTTTTTTAATGTTACCATTATTTAGCTAAATTTATACTTTGTCGCCTTAGCTACTTGCTACCCTCGTTTACTAAAATATCTGTTCAACATAATTATGAATGGAAAAAAAATCTACGCATGATTATGCTTGATATATAGGATATTGGTAAGTGTTCGGCATAATTATTTTGTAGCAAAAAGCGCCATGTAAGAATTATGCTAAATGGTGGTGTCGCAATTTGAAAGCAATTAACGATGTGTAATTTTGTTTAGTAAGTATTTTGCCAAAGAGCTTTTTTGATCAGCGGCAATGCTTCTCGAGGATGGACTCTTGATCTTGGTAGCCAAACGACATCCCTGTCGGCTACGCCCATCGAAGCATTACCACTGACCAACGATCTTTGGTTATTCCTGTTCTAAGGTTAGCACAAAGATATTCGAAAATTTATTGTAATTGTTCAGCATAATTTTGCGCAAAAAAAGCGCCACATAAAATTATAGTGAACAGGTTGAAATAAAAATATTTTAGTCCCTCCAGACTATTCTTTACCGTGGGAGGAGGAGTTTTGTGTGCTAAAAAAAGCTTTGCCATATCTAGATAAGTGGCAATAGAATCTTTGGGCGTTTTAGACTGAGCGAGTATAGCATATAATGCTTTCCAGCACTCCTCGATATTACTAACAGTAATTATGCCTAGTTTTTCGCCGTATATTTTATTATATCTTGTTATAAAAAGTTCAATATTGAATTCTGGTCTTACCTGAAAAAACTTTGTTGGCTTGAGATCGTCGAAAACCGATTGTAAATCAGAGCGGACTGTTTGTAACACTTGTATCTGTTGTCTTCTTATCCTTTTGGTTTCTTCAGATGATGCAGCTCGTGATTCTGATATATTTAGAGCAGCGCGCAGTAAATTTTCAATGGTTAGTGGTCCGCAGGCCGAGCCATCTGTTTGAGTCCATCCCGGCCCTTGTTTTATCAACCCTATTATATCATCTTCTAATTCTCCTTCTTCTAGATAAACTGTTGCTAAAGCTGAGCGTATGTTATCTGGTATTGGTTGCCTTAATGAATCCATGTATAATATTTCAGTAACACTATTATTGTTACCAATACGAATAACTAATACTACCCAATGAGCGTTACCAATATTGTAAGGGACCAGCAATGTTCTAGCAGTGTGGTGCCTGCTTCTTTCTTGACCAAGATGTATTATTAGTTGGTTTGCAGTAGGACCTAGTGGCGCCATTACTATAACTTCTTCACGTAATTGATACCGTATTTGATCAAAATTTGCCCGTAAGATTGCATTCAATTCAACATCTCTGTACCAATAATGCATGTCAACTTGAATGTCGTCTAAAGCTAGATTTTAGTGTGCCTGGGGAAGCAATGATTGAACGTTGATTGATGGTAGTTGACTAGCAAAGTCAGTAATGACAGGTTTGCTTTTTTTCTGCACAGGAGGAATGAGCTCATCAAATCCAGCCTCAGCAATTGGGGAAAACAGTGTGATGCATAAAAATAAAGTTAAGTAAAAATTATTGCATGATTTATTGTTAAGGTTTATTTTAAAATCACCGCGCTGTGGTTTATATGGTTCTTGTGATCATTTATTCATAGTTTTTATTTTTAGGTAAAAACTTATGCATAAACAGATATTAATATTATAGCATATATTTATATTAACAATATTAAGAGATGCTTAATGGACTTTTTTAAAGAGCATCATAGAGCAATTCTCCCTAATTTCAGCTGGCTATGTGTTAATATGCAATACGTTTTACGTGGCGTTGATGGAGTTATTGTTACGCAGTATGTTTGTCAGTTTTATTGCCAGTTTCTTTTAACCAAAAAGTTAAAATAAATCCGATCAAAAACGCAACTGGTAAAATAGCAAATGATAATTGGTAGCTTGAGGCGGAATAAACTCTGATGGTGTTTAGTGTTTGTCCCGACCAGGCTGCATCTAGAATCATGCCAATTAGTGGTTGTGAGGCAAAGCCGCCCATCATTATTAAAAAGTTGGTGAATGCTGAGGCGGTGGCGACCAAATGACGTGGAGAGTTTTCACTGCTGATAGCAAAACATAATATTTCACAACTTGAAAATAAACCAAAAAGAAATAGCAGTAGATGCAGTAACTTTATGTTCATTTGTGGGCAGTAGACTATCAGACTAATTAATATTGCTGATAGCAAGCATCCCAGAAGAATAGGTGTACGTCTTTGGCAAAGTATATCAGAAATATATCCGATCAGTGGACTACCGATAAGCCAACCTAGGTATACCATGGAGCATGCAAGGCCAGCATCTTTGGCGGATAAACCATAAACATTTGATAAAAATGGAATGCCCCAGAGTTCAGCAAATAGTGATAGTGATAAATACATGGTGCAAGCAATAACTCCATTAAGCCACATTTGCGGTTTTTTTAATATCTTTAAAAAACCGGTAAAAGTTTCTCGGTATTGGGGCTTGGTTTTGGTGTAGTGTTCAGTTTTTGGTTGGTCACGAATAATTAACCATATAAGTGGTATCAAAATTACGCCAACAATAGTGCCAATACCAATAGTTTCTTTCCAACCGATGGTGTGTACTAGAGAGCTAAATATAGTAACTTGCGTAATTGCGCCAATCATGCCAAGCATGGTTGCTAATCCCACAAATAGGGCGAAAAATCTTTGGGGTAGCCATGAAGAAGCCAGCTTTAGGATACATACAAACGCAAATGCACTGCCAAAGCCAATAAGTGCTCTGCCAACTGCTGCGACGAATAAAACATCAGCAATGCTAAAAAGATAGCTACCAATGGTGCAGGTGATTATGGCAACAGTTAAAATGCGTCGTGGTCCATATAGATCTGATAATAATCCAACGACGATTTGCATTGGGGTATAAACGAAATAGAAAAAGGCTGAAAGAATGCCAAATTCAGTTGCATTTGCCTGAAAAGCTTGCATTAGCTCAGGAACCATAAATGATGGCGCAATACGCAGTAGGTATTCATAGCAGTAAAAAACTGCCGCTAAAGAACAAATAATCCAACCTAAGGTTGCATTTTTAATTTTGGCCATTTTTAAGTTTTCCTAGAAGATTCATCGCTAAAGATGTCATTGAATCTATAAAAAACAAGGGGCTACATTATCAAATTAAACCTAGGGTAGCAAATGGAAAAGTCAGTTTTGGTGGCATGGGATTTGTATTAGAATGATTACTGCGGTATCGGGGTGAGAGCCGCAACAGGGTTGCCCCAAGATATAGTTGCATCATCTATATAAATATATACTATAATTATATATAGGAGCCACTATAGATAATTACCAAAGGATTATTGCTATAGGCCACCGAATTTTTTAGTGGAGAAATATTTTTTTCACTTAAGTTTTCCTTAATAATTATTAGGTAAAGTGGCTGCGTTACATTGATTTTCAAAACATGTTGCTTAATGGAGAGGGACTTAGCAGCATGAGATGGAATTAAATTTTTGCAAGTCAGGATTAAATTAGTTTTTAATATTAATAATAAGAGGAGTCAAAGATGAAAAATTTAAATAGTTTTGAAATTAATTCAGTAGCTGGTGGTGTAGAGACAACTACTTATTGGTGTGATGTTGAGAGTGCTAAGGATGCAAATGTAGTTTTTGCTAGATTTTCATTTGCTAAAACCGCAACTCCAGCTCAGATCGATGAGATTTGGACTGCTATAAAGCCATTGATTGATACAAAAGAGTTGGTAGAAGACAAAGCAACTAAAGCAAAAATGTATAAAATTAATTGTTATAAACAAACCAACGGTTAATTGTAAGTAAGCAGATGTTCATGGGAATATACGGCCAAACCGCACGGTTTGGCTGTATAACCTGAGATTTTATTTATGAATGTTTTTTGGATTTCAAGTTGTGCAACAGGGTGTTATTTGTTTTTGATTTGATGTGCAGATTGATTATGAGTTAAGAAAGTATGTACTAAAAAATGTTTCTATTTAGATGGATTGCTTAGAAATAGCCGGGATGCTTGAAGATGACAGGCTGTTGATATGAAAAATAAAAAAATAGCATCCTTGATTACCGTTGCTTTAGCTGTAATTTTTCCTATCACCATTCCTCAATCATGTTTAGCCGCTGAAGCTCACCAGACGCCAACAAAACATAGCAAAAAGAATGTAAAAAGAAGCGCTTCAAAGAGAACGTATACAATATATAGCGAAGGGGTTTTGGAAGAGGCAGTTATAAAAGAACCGCTTTCTTCTGTCGAAACTCAGTTGAAAGATGATAGCTATTATTGTGAGGAAAATTTTAATTCTTTAGAAGGATCAAACCAGAGCTCACTTATATCTTTAGATACCATAACTGGCGGCAACCTATCAAAAACGGAAAAGCTGGTAAATACATCTAGCATTTTATATTTACCTTATTTCCAAGTTGGTGGAGTTGGTTTTTATAATGCAGATAAAGTTACTACAGGTGCCAGTCTTGATCTATTCGCCCCTCTTTGGCAACCTTCCCCAGCTAATTTGGTTTTTACTCATTTGAGATTTTTTGATCGGTTTGGGAGAACGGTAGAAGGGAATATACATGTTGGTTACCGCCATCTTTCTTTAGAAAAAGAATATTTGTATGGAATTTATGGGGCGTTTGATTGGAAGAAAAGTAGGTTAGGACATAATTTTAATCAGTTAACGTTAGGCGTAGAGAGTTGGTTTCAGAAGATATTTTTTGGGGGTAACGTTTATTATCCTATTGGCAATCTCTCGAGATTTGTCGAGATAGTAAACGAGAGAGGTGATATTATAGATAGTACCGATTCTAATCAAAAAAAGTTATGGCTAACGGGGGATCTTAAGGAAGAAAAGGCACTTGGTGGAGCTGATTTTGAGTTTGGTTACGAATTTACAAAGGGATTAGTTGGTTATGTTGGTGGTTATTATTTTGCTAGGAAAGATGTAAATACCATTTATGGTCCTAAGGCTCGTTTAACTTATGATTGGACGCTAGAGAATGGTAAAAGAATTTTAGGAGTTTTCGATAAACTTGGTTTAGAAGCTGGAATTCAAAGAGATAAACCACGAGGTACTACTGGTTATTTCGGAGTGAATTTTAGATTCGATTTGTTACCAGATGGGACGTCTAATCTACAAGGCGTCGCTCGTCATATGGTAGATTTAGTACGTAGAGATGTTGATATTGTGGATGATATATCTTCCAGTATTAATACCTATTCTCCCGGATATATTAGTCCTTATGATCTGGTGGCTGGAAAAATACGTGGGAAAAGAGGAAGGTCTGTTAGAATAGTTCATCGTGGTAAAAGTAGTGAGGTTGCTGTTGATGATATTGATGGCATCGTTAATAGTGTAGTACCGCCAAGTAGGTTTTTCTTTAGTCAGGTATCTTTTGGGGGAGTTGAAGATTTCACGGAGGAGGTTTTATCGGCTGGTGCGATTTTGTTAGATCCTATTTATCGTTTCATATCACCTTATACTAAAAGAGAAGTTGAAATAGATTTGTCGTCAGTTAATTTTGGTCGTATACCAGATGTTTTAGGGCCTAAAACTAAACCCTATGTAGATGTTCCTCTTTCGTTGTCCCCTGAAGCTAATGTGAAGAAGTATGCGTCGGTTCCTGTAGAAAATGTTAAGAAGTACGACTCTTTGGTTCCAGAACTATCCCCTGAGCAGCCACAGAAGAAGTACGATGAGAAAGTTGTAACAGCAATTATACCAGAACAGCCATTAAAGAAATATGAACAAGCTCTGGTGTTTGAGGACATTAAGAAATCTTGTTTAGACCCAGCTCTATGTTTAGGCATCACTGAACTGACGCCAGAGCAACAGCTTAAGAAATATAATATAGTCAATGTAGTTGAAGATATCAAGAAGTACAACCATGATGTTATCGAATTAACATCTGAGCAGCTACGTAAAAAATACCATGTAGTTGAAGTTGAGTTAGCGCCAGGGCAGCCACAAAAGAAGTATGAGCAAGTAGCTTTAGCTGATGCAGGTAAGAAATATAACCCAGATATAACTGAACTTACGCCAGAGCAACAACAAAAGAAATACGCTCCATTCAGTTTGGTTGATAATTTTAAGAAATATGCTCCAGTTGCATTAGTTGAGATCATTAAGAAGTACATTTCCGTTTCCACTGAGGTATCGCCAGAGCAAACGTTAAAGAAACACGCGGGAGTTGCGGTAGTTGATAATATTAAGAAGCATGATCCTGATATAACTGAAATAGCAGCCGATAAGTTACAGAAGAAATATGCAGTAGTTACAACAGAAGTGACTCCGGAAGAACATCTACAGAAAGCAAAAGAATATGTAGAGGTGGGTGTTCAAGTATCACCAGCACAGTCGATGAAGAAAGATACTCCAGTTTCGGTGATTGAGAATATTAAGAGACATGTTTCAGGTATTACAGAGCCAACACCAGAGCAATCAAAGAAGAAGTATTCGCCAGTTGAAACTGAATTAACCTCAGGGCAGTCACAAAAGAAGTATGAGCAAGTAGCTTTAGCTGATGCAGGTAAGAAATATAACCCAGATATAACTGAACTTACGCCAGAGCAACCGCTAAAGAAAGATCAAGCTGTTGGTGTGGTTGATAATTTTAAGAAATATGTTCCTGTTGCATTAGTTGAGATCATTAAGAAGTATACTTCCGTTTCCACTGAGGTGTCGCCAGAGCAACCGTTAAAGAAACACGCGGGAGTTGCGGTAGTTGATAATATTAAGAAGCATGATCCTGATACAACTGAAATAGTAGCCGATAAGTTACAGAAGAAATATGCAGTAGTTACAACAGAAGTGACTCCGGAAGAACATCTACAGAAAGCAAAAGAATATGTAGAGGTGGGTGTTCAAGTATCACCAGTACAGTCGATGAAGAAAGATACTCCAGTTTCGGTGATTGAGAATATTAAGAGACATGTTTCAGGTATTACAGAGCCAACACCAGAGCAATCAAAGAAGAAGTATTCGCCAGTTGAAACTGAATTAACC
>JAJXWM010000019.1 GCA_021781615.1 Pseudomonadota bacterium | reverse complement strand
GTAAAGCCATTGTGGCGTTTCCCAGCCGCAGGGCGAATCGCGGCAAAAGGAAAACCTGCCGCGTAAACGAGTGGCATTTAGGGGTCAGGATGGCCTAAACGCTTAACGAGTTAGCGGCACGCTTGTGACCCTACCCAAACCTAGGACCTTCTGCCTGATCAGGTATAACCGGTTCTTTCTCAACTTTCTTTTTAAGCTCTTGATGAGCTTGCCAGCGATGTCTCATCCCTGCAATACTACTCCCAACTTCTTTACCAGCTTGAGGTGAAATCTCCTTCTTTTTCTCAAGTTGCTCCAGCGCATTACCAAGCCTCTCGTTAGCCTCCAAAACTGCCTCTGCATGTAAAAGCTTATCGCTTCCTCCACCTCCCTGCTGCAGACTTTCAAGCTTTGCTTTAGCATCGAATACTTGATGGACTTGATATCTTTCTGTGTTAAAAAGTCGGTGAATAAACTTAAAATACCCATTATCATATTTATCAAAACCTGTCCGTAAACCCTTAGTAGACCTCTTAAGAGCTTCTATACGAGCAAGCTGTTTTAAGCAAATTTCGTTTAACTCCCGATCAGCCATCTTTACTTGTTTTTCTCCTTCCAATTCTACAAGCTTTTTAGCTTCTCTACGTATTTCATAAACTTTACTTCTAATCTCATCGTTGCTTGCAATAATTTCATTCGCCTCTTTACTTCCTTTTACTAAATATTTCTCCAATTCGCCAAGAGTAGTTTGAAATCTCTCCTGAGCTCTTGTATAAGCTTTATTAAGCTTATCATATTCTTTTTCTTCACTGCTTTTTATACTTAAAAGACCGCCCTTACTCCATTTGGTCACCTTACTTTTTGCTGCATCAACCAAGACTTTTGCTGCCTGAGCTTTTTGATACTCACCCTTTATTGTTTCAACGTGCCCACGAAGAGATCCCCTGGTAGAAATAATTCCTGGATCCTCAGGAAATTTTCCGTCGATTACATTAAAAAAGCGGTTTACATATACGTATTCAGTTAGTTCACCTTTATGTGTCTTTACCTGAGCAATCGTTGATTTAAGAGCTTTAAATTCTCTACTAATAACTACTAAATTTGCTCTTTGAGGCTCAATGCTACTCAATACCTCTTCTTCCAGTTGTTTTACTCTAACAACCAAACCATTTACTGCTGCCAAAGTACTCGTTGATTCTTTTTCCTCGCCTATCTGAGCTCGTATCGCTCCCTCGCACTTTGTTATCTCTCCAAGAAGATCATCTATTTGACCGATGATTTCTCCCGGCTTTAACATACCAACAGCCTGCCCCATCACCGCAGATATTTTTGTTTCCACCGGTCGCAGCAATCCTGTTAATAATGATGAAGTAAAACTGGTATAACTGTCACCAGATAATTTTTTGGCATCAATACCAAAACTACTAACAACCATCTTCCTAACAACATCTAGCACTTGTCCTTTGACAAAAGGAAGATCCGCTCCAAGAAATTTATCAAGTCCTGGAGGAGTACCCACAAGAGTACCATCTGCCACCTTCCCTCTCACTATGTGAGGCACTATTTCTTTTGTAAATTCACCCTCAAGATCGACAAATTCTTGGCTGCTAAAAGCAGTGTTCAATGTATCCACCATTACTGACAAAAAACCAGTTTGTTTTATAGCATCATCAACATATTTGATATTTATATTTTTGAGAACTAGAGCGAAACGGAAAAATGGGGTAAAATCTGGTTCTCCGCCATCCTGTATCCCTTTTATAGCTGATTCAATATCCCCAAGCGCCTTAAGAAGGTCTTGCTTTTCCTTGGCACTTATAGGAGCATCCTTTGTCTCCACAAGCGCTTTCAAATCCTTAACTAAACTAGATACAAAATTGACAGTTTTAGGTATTTTTATCATAAAATCTCCTTTTTTATTTTTAATACTTCGTTGTTTCCTTTAACTTAAAATTACAACCAACTAACACCTGTACCGCCCATATTAACACAGGTAACCGATGTAATAAATAGAATATCCCCATAAAATGGGTAGGAGATGACCCCAAACTTAGCGCCCAAAACTTAGCCCAAAACTTAGTACCTAGTTATAAACCGTGTTTTGTGTTATTATTCGTCAGTACAAAATTGTACCCTGATATGGTAAACATAAAAATAAACTAAAAGGAGAAAATCATTATGATGGAGCCAATTAAATTATCAGTTGAACAAAATGCAGTACTTATAGATAGAGATTGGAGTAAAGTTGATTCAGATCGTTTCGGGCAAGAAGTTGAAAGATTTATCGCAGAAGAGCTGAGCGACTTTAAAAAACTAGAAGATGCGGTTACCACTGGTTTAAAAGAAGTAGGGGCGGCCATACTTAAGAGCAATTTGCATGTCGAGCCTGGAATTGATGAGCTCTGTGAAAGGATGCGAGAAATGGTCGAGTCTGCTCGTGAAGACCTAGACAAACCAGATAAATTATTACAATCAGTGCTTGACCTTAGAGCAAAAACTATTGCCACTGATTTAGATGAACTAATGGATAACCCTACCACTATGTCTAAGAGTGAAAATAACCCACCCTCTTTTTTAACCTCAGAGGAGAAAGCCAAATGGAAAAACCTAGCAGAAAGAGTGCAGCCGGCCATGATGGCAGCTATTAGTGCCTCACCCAGAACCACAGAGAAAGAAATAACTGCCGATGTAATGGAACATACATATGATTATGATGGTTTGAGAGATGAAATAGCTAAGTTTAAAAAAGAGGTAAATACACGAATAACAGCCGAATTATCTGCCCTTGCTACGGCAAAACCATTAACTGATAGAAAGGAAGCGGTAACTAAAAGTTTAGATGCCATAGAAGAAACCGTAAATAGCATTACCGCCAAAGCCTTGCAATCGCATCTAAAAAGTTTACAAGCAGAGCTGACCGAATTAAAAGGAAATATTGAAAGCTATAAAAATGAGCGGACATATCTATTGAAACAAATATTTTCTTTCGGTTTATATGGTAAATACCTTAATAGTAAGATAGGTAAATTAGATAGTTTACTAGGCACGGTTGAAGAAAAGAAGAGCATAATCGAAGACAAACCTTCAGGTAAAAAAATAGGGGATCCGGAAAGGAAAGAGATAAAAGAAGCTATAAGTGAAATTGAAGTGAAAGTAGCACCGATGAGGCAACATTAGAAAAAAAAGGGGGGCAAATCTTGAATTGTGAATTTGATTAGCCGGATTCACTACCCGAAACTTGCCCCTTTTGTGTTTTTGTACGTGCTGCCCACCCTCAAACTTAGTTTGCATTACCCTAAATTAATCAGTACAATTCGGCAAAATTAACAAAAAAAGGGGTGCTTTAAATCTATGCCAAGTATCAAAATTAAAGAACATGAATCTTTCGATGGCGCTATGCGTCGTTTTAAACGAGCCTGTGAAAAAGCAGGTATACCAGGTAAGTTGCGCCAGATCGAATATTATGAAAAACCAACTACCAAACGTAAGCGTAAGCGTTCTGCAGCCATAAAGCGCCAACAAAAACGCATTACCACCCCTACCATGACGACGACCCAGAGCCCAAAGAGTAGCTCGAGGAGCAGCTCGAGAACTAGCTCAAGCTCAAGAACCAGCTCGAGAACCAGCTCAAGGACCAGATAACTGTGCCGAACCTTTTACGAGAAAGAATTCAAGAAGATATGAAAAGTGCCATGCGAGCAAGAGCAGCAGAGCTTCTCGGCACTATTCGTTTATTACTCGCTGCGATTAAACAGCGAGAAGTCGACGAACGTATCGTCTTAGATGACGCCCAAATCATTGCCACCATTGACAAAATGATTAGGCAACGCAACGATTCTATCGAGCAATACCAAAAAGGCAGTCGTCAAGATTTGGCTGATATAGAATTAGCTGAAATTGCTATATTAAAAAAATATATGCCACAAGCTCTAACCGATACTGAGGTAAGCGATATAATTAAAGCGGCAGTCGCCTCAACCGGCGCCACCTCTATCAAAGATATGGCACGAGTTATGGCCGAGATCAAAACCAAAGCCCAAGGAAAAACCGATATGGGCAAGGTAAGCTCTATAGTTAAAGGGTTGCTTGAAAAACAAGAAATATAAAAAAATCGACTAGCCCGAAGGGCAAAAAGCTTCACCAGCCCAATCTAAGCCGAGCGCTTTTCGCGAGATGCAGGGCTGGGTTAGGCGGCTGTCAACAACATTAAAACCTATTGTCATTGGTAATAAAAATAATACATGCATTTGATTTTTAATATTCTTTAACCTTTAATGTCAAAAATAATTCCACAAAACTTTATTGATGACTTGCTCTCCAAAGTCGATATTGTCGATATAGTAGGATCACGCATAAAACTAAGACGAACGGGCAGCAATCTTGTAGGCTTATGCCCTTTTCATACCGAAAAAACCCCCTCTTTTACCGTTAGCCAAAGTAAGCAATTTTTTCACTGTTTTGGCTGCAATGCTCACGGTAATACTATTGGCTTTGTCATGCAATTTGAACGTTTGAGCTTTGTTGAGGCGATAGAAAATTTAGCCACCCAGGCTGGTCTAACCATACCCAGAGCTAGTGGTTATCACGATAAAGTGCGCTATAACGAGCTTTATCAAATAACCGAAAAAACCTCCGCCTTCTTTGAACAACAACTACCACGCTCAAGTCGCGCCATCAATTACCTAAAATCGCGCGGTTTAACGGGAGAAATCTGTAAAAAATTTAAAGTTGGCTATGCTACCAGCGACTGGGAAAACTTACGCTCAATTTACAGCTCCTCTCCCATTACCAAACAACACATGATAACCGCAGGACTTTTGGTTAATAAAGAGAATAAAACCTACTCCCGCTTTCGCGATCGGATTATGTTTCCCATCCACGACACCCGTGGCCATATCATTGGTTTTGGCGGACGCGCTATCGATAATGACCCGGCAAAATACTTAAACTCTCCCGAAACTCCTATCTTCCATAAGGGTGAAGAACTATATGGTTTATACGAGGCCAAAAAAGCTGACCGCAGCAGCTTAAAATCTATAATTGTGGTCGAGGGCTATTTAGACGTTATAGCGCTAGCCCAGTTTGGGGTAACCAATGTAGTGGCCACCCTAGGCACGGCAATTTCAACCAAGCAAATCCAGCTGATGCTTCGTAATACCTCTGAAATAGTATTTTGCTTTGATGGCGACCAAGCTGGGCGAGCCGCCGCCTGGCGCGCTTTAGAAAACTCCCTACCCTTAATGCGAGATGGTATCCAAATAAAATTTCTATTCTTGCCAGAAGCCCATGATCCTGACAGTCTCATCAGGAAGGAATCTAAAGAAAAGTTCATCAAAAGGCTAGAAAGCGCCATACCGCTGTCAGATTTCTTTATGAAACAGCTGGCATATAACGTCAATATCAACACGATAGACGGCAAGGCAAAGCTAACAAAAACCGGCAAAGAATTACTAAAAAAAATGCCGCAAGGAATTTTTCATCAGCTTTTATCTAGCAAAATAGCAGAACTAGCAAATATAAATGTTGAGGAATTGAAAAATTACGACTTCAGTCAAAGCTGGACAGCCGCGCCAACAAACCAGCAGGCCAAAAAAGAAGAATTATCTAACCAGCTAAAATCAACAAATAAAGCAGTCATACCAATCATTATTCAAAACACCATAAATATTTTGTTGCATCACCCTGAGCTTGTATGCCATATTGACGATACTAGCGATATAAAAAACATTAAGATAAGCGGGATCGATATCTTGCTTGAACTGATTATCTTATTGAAAAATCAGCAAAATATATCAATGGGTGCTATACTTGAATATTGGAGAGACCGCGAAGAACTAGAATTTTTGAATAAATTGGCCTGTAAAGAGCCGATTATTCCAAAAGATATCTTGAAAAATGAACTTATTGATATTATACAGTTACTTAAGCAGCTCGAGAGAGAAAAGGCGATTCAACTACTTTTGGCAAAAGCAGCCACTCAAAAATTGAATCCTGAGGAAAGAAAAGAATTACAACATTTAATTGAGACTTCAAAAAAATAGGTTGATATTATGCAAAAGAAAAAAACAAAAAAAATAAATCACAAAAAAACCGTCACCAATATCAAAATAAAAACACCAGCAAAAAAGAAACTGGTGAAAAAAGTAATTAAAAAGGTTAAAGCCAAAGCAGCAAAACCTAAAACCATGCAGGCGCCTAAAAAAAAGGTTCAGCCTAAAAAAATACCAACAAAAAAATCTGCTGCAAAAGTAGCAAAAAAAACGCCTACTAAAATTATCACCATCCCTAAAGCCAAAACTGAACCGACCCAAAAACAGCAGGACGAATTAAAAAATTTAATCGCCAAAGGTAAAGATCAGGGATATTTAACTTTTACTGAAATCAATGATCATCTACCACCAGAAATAGTTGATCCCGATCAAATAGAAGACATTATCGGGATGTTAAATGAGGACGTCGGGATCACCATCTGCGATGAAAACCCAGAAACGGACGCCGCGGCAGTCGCTGCCAACTCTTTTACCGAAACTACCGTTTCAATCACTACTACTGAAGAGGAACAAACAACCACGGTAACCACAATTGAAGATGAAACCGGGCGTACTAGCGATCCAGTAAGAATGTACATGAGAGAAATGGGCACTGTTGAATTATTAACTCGCGGCGGTGAAATTGCTATCGCCAAAAGAATTGAAGAAGGATCAAAAAACATCCTCTCTGCTATCACCCATTTTCCTGGCATCATTGAAGCAATTTTAAATGAGTATGCCAAAACTGAAACTACCGACAAACGTCTCCAAGATATAATATCTGGATTTTATGATATCGAAGAATGGCATACACCTCCAGTTGATCCCAAAAAAATGGCGACTGCGGTAGTAAATGCTATCGAAGGAAACGAGATTGAATTTCCAAAATCCTTAACCACCAAAGCCCCCTTCGAAGAAGATGAAGACGAAGAAGATGAAAGCGATGATGATAGTAACTCTGAAGAAAAATCCGAAGATAAAGAAAAAAGTGAAGATGGCGACGAAGACAAAGATGATGGAGATGACCTCGATTTATTTGAGTCCGGCCCAGATCCAATCGTTGCAAAAAACCGTTTCGCCAAATTGCAAAAACTACATCACCAACACATAAAAACTCGAGAAAAACACGGGAAAACTCATAAAAATACCCTCAAAGTATTAAAACAATTAGTTGACACTTTTACCCAGTTTAAGCTAACACCCAAAGAGTTTCAAAAGCAAGCGAACAAGCTAAGAAAAATTCTCGATCATATCAAAGCGGTTGAGCATACGATTATGGATCTATGCGTTCATAAAGCTAAAGCTCCTCGCAAAGCATTTATTAGCTCATTCCCTCAACATGAAACCGATTTAAACTGGATCGATAAATTTGCTCATGCCAATAAAAATCATGCCAAAGAACTTCTTCATTACGCCAAAGACATTCAACGTGAGCAAAAGAAATTACAAGCCATTGAAACCGATGTGGGTCTAAGTATTACTAAAATTAAAGAAATCAATCGTCAAGTTTCTCTTGGTGAAACTAAAGCACGTAAAGCCAAAAAAGAGATGATAGAAGCCAATCTCCGATTGGTTATTTCGATTGCCAAAAAATATACCAATCGTGGTCTACAGTTCCTCGATCTGATTCAAGAAGGAAATATTGGCTTAATGAAAGCGGTAGATAAATTTGAATATCGTCGTGGTTATAAGTTTTCCACCTATGCTACCTGGTGGATTCGTCAAGCCATTACCCGTTCGATCGCTGATCAAGCACGCACCATCCGTATTCCAGTACACATGATCGAAACCATTAACAAATTAAACCGGATAACTCGCCAAATCATTCAAGAAACTGGCATTGAACCAACCCCAGAAGAATTAAGTGTTCACATGCAAATGCATGAAGATAAAGTACGTAAGGTATTAAAAATTGCCAAAGAACCAATCTCGATGGAAACACCTATTGGTGATGAAGAAGACTCACACCTGGGGGATTTTATTGAAGACGTTGGCACACTTTCCCCAATTGATTCAGCAACCCAAGGTGGGTTACGTGAAGCAACCCACGATGTTCTATCGTCGTTAACTCCGCGTGAAGCAAAAGTATTAAGAATGCGCTTTGGCATTAATATGAACACTGATCACACCTTAGAAGAGGTTGGCAAACAGTTTGACGTTACTCGTGAGCGTATTCGACAAATTGAAGCCAAAGCATTAAGAAAATTGCGCCACCCTAGTCGATCGGAAAAATTACAGAGCTTTGTTGATTAGTTTTTGCCAGTTACCTTGTATGCGCATCAAAATGTCCTGCCGCATACTCGTGCAAAACACTAAAAATAAAGGTTTAATAAGGCAATCCTTTAAAAAAAAGGAATTGTAACAGCCCTACCTAAAACATGGTTTGGTTAAAAATACAGCAACCATTGTAGCATAGTTTTGCGTAACAAAAAGCGTTACGCGAAAATCACACTGAAAATTAAGGCTAAACTGGGGTAGATGCTAATAATTCCTAAGTTTAAAATGGGTTTATGTAATCAAGAGAGACAGCTGCAGAACTTATTGGTAATTTGTTGTATTGCTTACGGTTTTTAATAAAAATATTCAGCAGAAGTAGCGTTTTTTGCTACTTCTGCTGAATAGATAAAAAATACAGAATTCATGCAGCGTAAAATCAGACTTTAATTAAGGATTTCCATAAGGAAAACCAAGCATCCGATCTAGACGCTCCATTTGCGTTAAATCAAGTTCTGCAATCCTTGCTAAGTCTGCAGTAGCAAGACCATTATCACCTAAAAAACCTAATACGACTTCTGGTTGCCACGCATCTACACAAGGTTTCTGCAACTCTTCTTCAATTGTGGGTGTTACTTTTTGTGGCGGTTCTTGTATTTCTGCGGGTAAAGACTCTGCTTTTCTTTTACGTTCTATGCTTTCTATATTTTTAAGTGAACATAATAACTTTGTAAACTCAACATCTGATAATCTAAACTTATAAACTAATTCCAGATCAAAACCTAAACGGACTAACTCCTCGTCTGAAGCGTATCTAAGCAGTTCATATAGATCAGTATCAGCTAAATATAGCTCGGTTATATATTGTAGCAAGTACGGTGGTAAGGCTAATAATCGTGACTTAACACCAACTCTTGAGTGATGCCCAGCTAGAAAAGCTAAAGCATTTTTATGATAAGAATCTCTCGGCTTTTCAATACTGCTTAGGGCCACCTTAGCGTGTTCATTTCTTTTTATAAAACCCTCTTCAAGGCGATCGTAAAACATCCTATGATATCCAAAATTAGTTAAGAGTATACTTTTTTTAAGTGCATCAAATATTTTTACTTTATGCTCTGGCATAATACCTAAAGGAAAAACTCTACCTAACGTCACACAAAGTTGAAGGTCGGTTAGGTTTTTATTAGACTGCAAACTAACAATAATATCTACTAGTGCTTCAGCCGGCATTTCATTATTGTAGATACTAAAGCTCGTCAATCTTCTTTGTGTGGTTAAAAAACTGGCTATAACCCTAGCTGCTGCCGCACCAATTCCGTTATTTGCTACATTAAGCTCTCGTAATACTTGCTTATCTTTTAAAGCTTGTTCAAAGAGCCTTATAGCACCCTCGTCTTCAATTTTGTTACAGCTAAGGTCAAGCTCTTCTATTAGCTTATTTTTGGCTAATAAAGGTATAATAGGTCTGATACCATCAGAGCCAAGATTATTTCCATGCAAGCGGAATACAAGCAATTTTGTATGCTCAGACAATGAATCAGCAATAATCGACGCACCTTCGCCGCCGACGTTGTGGTTACCGAACGAAAACACCCTCAGCTCTTTATTTGCTTTTAAAACAGGAGAAATAATTTTTGCAGCTGTCGCCCCTACTTCAATCTCGCTACTGTTATAGGAACTGAGTGCAAAGGTTGTTAATTGTGTGTGTCGGCTTAGTTTCGCAGCAATTGCTTCAAGACCAGCAAGGCTTATATAATTAAAATCGAAGTTGAGGACTTTTAAATCTGGGTTGTTTTCTAAAATGGGAGCAATAGAGCGCGCTCCTTCATCACCAATACCGTTATTACTTAAATTTAAGGTGGTTATTTTTCTATGATTCGATAAAGCGATAGCAAATTGAGAGGTTGAATAATTATCCAGGCCAAGGCGCGAAAGTTCTAGCAACATTAGCCTTTTGTTTTTTCCAATAATTTTTTTGATGTATTCATCAGAGAGACATACTTCTCCCTCGTTAAAGTTTGATAAAACAATTTCGGTTAGCTCTGTACACTCCGCCAACGCCTCATAAAGTTTTAAAAATATAGCGTCAGCACCATAGGGAATATCAGTAAAAACAAGATTGATAAGAGTAATACCTTTAAGTCCAGCATGGTGCTCTTTTATAGCCTTCATTATTATTTCGAAGGCATCATAAGCAAATTTAACGTCAATGAATTTTATGTGTTCTATTGGCCTTACAGCAATGGCTGCAGCAAATTGCTCTGCGAACCCGCGAGTAATTTCTCTAATACCATTTGTCGGAGAGACTGTAATAACAGAACCTCCTTCAGTTATACACTTCTCAATTGACGCGTGTACATATGAGCTGTAAAGTATTAGCAACAAGGAGGTTATTGCTGGGATTATATTGTTAAAAAAAACTTTTCTAGTTGTTAATCGCATATGCTACCTAAGTTTTATTATTAAATTTTTACTCACGTCGATTATCGATCCTTCCAGGAAAATTAACCCACCGGTACGCAACCATAATCAAGTATTTCAGATCTGCAATTTTCACTTTCTGGCTAAGTAAATATCACGTTTGAAAGTGAACGTAATAGATCTGAGAAAGGACTACCAACGTGTTTTTGTAATCGATCAGTTGCCGTTAGTAAAACATATTTTCAAAAATAATCAAACTAAATTTGGCTGCTTACATCCAAGCATCTATTTGATTATCAGTACGCAGCAATTCTAAAATTCCTTGTAACAAATTTAATGGGGTTGGTGGGCAACCGTGAATTATACCATCAACCGGAATTACATTAGCTACTGCACCAGCACTTGCATAAGAACAACCAAATTCTCCACCACACGCCCCACAATCACCAATTGCTAATACCAATTTAGGGTCGGGAGTAGCTTCATAAGTTGCAATTAATGCACTTTCCATATGACGAGAAACTGGTCCCGTTACTAAGAGTAAATCGGCATGTCTTGGCGAAGCAACAAAGTGGATATTGAAGCGCTCCATACTATAAAATGAATTATTCAACGCGTGAATTTCTAGTTCACAACCATTACATGACCCAGCATCAACATGACGAACGGCAAGACTACCTTTAAATTTAGCATCAATGATTTTTTTGCATGCATTGCCAATTCGCTCCAGCTTGAAATCACTGTTTGGCGAATATGGCTCGGTTATTAGACCAATCTTTAATATTTTACGTAACATTCTTAACATATATTACAAATCAACTCCTGAATAAGACCCATTAATAGATTTATTACACACCGGAAAATCAGGCACGATATTGCCATGAATCAATTGTTCTAAAGCAGGCCAGCTAAACCAACTAGGATCGCGAGGAAAGTAGCGCTCCACTAGCCCATCACTGCCAAGCCTAACAAAAGTTATAATTTCACCACGCCAACCTTCAATCAATCCTATACCTTCGGTAATTATATTAGGCGACACCCATGAGTTATAAATCTCTCCAGTAGGCATGGTATTAAGTAACTGCTCAATAAGGTCAAACGCCACTAAAATCTCTTGAAAACGGACGCGTAGACGCGCTAAAACATCTCCGTGCTCGTAAACTGGTACCCGAACTTCTAATTTATCATATGGCGGATAAGCTAAGTCGCGTCGTAAATCTAATTTAGCACCACTAGCACGTCCGACATATCCCAAAACTCCAAATACTTTTGCCTGTTTTTCAGTCAATACTCCCGTAGCTTTTATTCGATCGTGTAACCCTGAATGTGCTTCAAAAATAAAAAGTAGCTCGTTTAGTTCCGATCTAAAATCGGTAACTTGTTTTTGTAGCTCTTGAATGTGCCAAGCTCCTAAATCATACTTAACTCCGCCAGGAATAATGCAATCCATCATTAAACGATGATTAAAAATAGTTCCATTTAATCGCAACCACAATTCTTTAAGACGCATTAATTGATAATAAGGAAAACTATAAGCGACATCATTACAAATAGCGGCAAAATCACCGAGATGATTGGCCACCCGCTCCCGCTCACTCATAAGCGCACGCAGATGTAAAGCACGCTCTGGCACGGTAAGATACGCGGCATTTTCTAAAGCAGCACACGCCGCCCAAGCGTAACTTACGGTACTATCACCAGATACCCTACCCGCAAGTTTTATTAATTGATTAACTGTCCGCCCTTCAGCAATTTTTTCAACCCCTTTATGGGTATATCCTAAATGCTCCTCTAAATCAATAACATCTTCACCAGCAATTTGAAAACGGAAATGACCTGGTTCAATAATACCAGCATGCACTGGTCCAACCGGAATTTCGCAGGTACCAGAACCCAAAACCGGTAAAAACGAATAAGCGGAGTCTGGGGGAGTCACCTTGCCTGGTATTTTGGCAACAGAAAAACTTTTACGTAGTGGAAATTGCTCTCGGCTCCATGCTTGGTGCCTAGTCCAACGACGTCGATCTGGATGGCCAATAAAATCGATACCAAACATATCTTTGGTATGACGCTCCAAACGATTAGCTGCAGGAAAATATGGAGTAAATGAAGCAATACTGGGATTACCAACATCAATTAATGTTTGTAATAGCAGATATGATGCTTGTAATTCCAAAACAATATTTAATTCAAAATTTTCATCCAAATCTTGCGCCCAAATAGCAGCAAAACGATACCCCTGCCGAGCAGTATCAATAGCAATTTTTTGCCACTCGCTACTATTAAGCTTGCGTACTTCGATATCTTTTTTTGTTTCTTTAGTTAACATAAATAATCAATTTTTTGACTGCCCCCATCGCTTTGCTCCCGCGCGAAGACCGCGGGGAATAAATTTTATTATCTCGTTATCACCGCTACCGCCGCATGTAGTAATTGCTGCAAAACTGGTGGTATATAAAGCCCCAAAATTAAAACTACCCCCAAATGTATATAGGCGGGAATAATCAAGAACGATTTTTTTGTAATATTAGTTATAGGCTCGCCATATACTACTGGTTGAATATTACGCAGCAAGCCCGCCAAGGCATAAATCAGCCCAAAAATCAAGATGACTGCCAAAAATGGTGAGAAATTTACACTAGCAATAAAGAGCAATAATTCACTAGTAAAAATCCCAAACGGTGGAACTGCAGCCATAACCAAAGTGGCAATTATTAAACTCCAACCAAGTTCAGAATTGATTTTTATTAGACCACGAATTTTTTCTATCAGCTGAGTGCCGACCTGTTGGATGATCCCACCAATAATTATAAATATTGCCGATTTTGCCAACGAATGCACCAGCATATAAAACAAGCCGATAAAAGTTGCAGTTTTACCACCGATACCAAAAGCAATTGCGATTAAACCCAAGTGCTCAATTGATGAATAACTAAATAGTCTTTTAAGCTTTCGCTGTCGTTGCAAAAACGCCGCGCCCACGACAAAAGATAATAAACCAAACCCAATTAACAAATTACCAGTTAAGTTATTATTAAGTGCATGATCTACTAAAATTTTAAACCGTATTAACGCATACAATGATACATTAGACAACACGCCTGAAAGTAATACCGTTACTGGAGCTGGACACTCGGTATAAGCATCAGGCAACCAATTATGTAAGGGTACAAAACCAATTTTAGTTCCATATCCCACCATAATAAATATAAAAGCTATTTTTATAATATTGGGGTCAAAAGTACTTGCATGCTCTACTAAAACATTCCATAAAAGCCTGGTATCGATTTGGGGCAATACCGAAATTGAAGAAAAATATATTAAAACGGTACCAAACAATGTTAAAGCAACCCCAACGATACACAAAATAAAGTATTTCCATGCTGCCTCAACTGCCTCCTTGGTTCGATACATTCCTACTAGTAAAACAGTGGCCAGCGTCGCTCCCTCAATAGCGACCCACAAAATACCTAGGTTATTAGTCGTAAGCACTACTAGTGAAGCAAAAATAAACAGCTGATACATGGCGTGGTATAGACGTAGCTGATTGCGGCTAAGCTGATTAATAGTTACGTTATACCACATATAAGTGTTAGAAAAAAAAGCAGTGGTCATCGCCGTAAAAGTAGCAAGAACAATCACCAATAAATTAAAAGCATCGATATAAAAATATTGTCCCATAACAACAAATGATCCGTACTGTAAAAAATAGTACGCAACAAAAAGAGACATAACAAAATTAACAGCAGTAACCATAACATTAATATAACCAGCTATTTTTGCGCCGCCAACTAGCAGCATCAATAAAGCGCTTAAAAACGGTATTAATAACAGTAAATAAAGAGCAGTCATTCGACATCCTCACGTAAGAGATTCAAACGATCAACATCAAGAGAATCGATATTCTTCCGTAACTGGAAAAAAAACACTCCGAACAAAACGGTAGCAATTAAAACATCAAAAGCAACCCCTAACTCAACCGCCATTGGCATCCCCTGAGCTCCCAGCAATACCGCCAAAAAAATACCATTTTCCATCGACATAAAACCAATTATATGAGACACCGCCTTATGGTGAGTAATAAGCAATAACATTCCCAAGAGCATAACTGCCATGGAAATCGCAATAATATTGTTAGTTGGCACAATTAATTGGTAACAAAAAAACACCAAGGAAGCGGCACCGATTAAAAGCAAAAATGGATATTTAATCGCAGCCACCTTATGCCGAATATTTAATTTTATTACCAAACGCCGCAGTAAATAAGGAATAATTATCGCCTTTAAAACAATAGTTAAAGTTGCCGAAATATATAACTCCATTTTGCCGGTATTTAGTGCGGTTAAAAATGTTGCTGCCGCCAGTAAACTACTCTGCCAAATAAAAGTATTAATCATATTATGAATACGATCCTGCATAATAAAAACAAATGCTGTTAGCAAAACAAATATCGTAAAAATCGATATTAACGTCGTTACCATTTAATTAATTCCAATAATTTGAATCAATACCGCAAGTAAACCAAAAATAAAAGCTACACCAAGCAAATTAGGTACCCGAAACAATCGTAACTTTGCCAGGCTTACCTCAGCAAAACCAAGAGCAACTGCCAGCACTACCATTTTACAAAAAAATGCACAAATACCAATTCCAACATCATCCCAAATAAGATCGTGAGCAATACCCCAAGGGAAAAATATATTATTTATTAAAGCTGCATAGAGCATCAGCTTGATCGCAGAACTCCATTCTATTAGCGCTAAATATCTACCACTGTATTCTAAGATCATGGCCTCATGAATCATCGTTAACTCAAGATGAGCGGTGGGATTATCGACAGGAATCCTGCCCGTTTCTGCTAAAGCAACCAACACCATGCCAAAAGCAGCCAAAATCAGTGATGGACTAAAATATAAATTATACGTAGTTAAGTGCGAAATAATATTTGCCAAATTAGTGCTACCAGCCATCATCGCCACCGCAAAAAGCGCCATCGCCATCGCCGGCTCAGCAATTGAAGAGACGAACATTTCACGCGACGCCCCCATCCCACCAAAAGCTGTGCCGGTATCCATGCCAGCAAGAGCAAGCAAAAAACGGATCAAAGCAAATAAACCGATAATAACGATAACATCGGCAAAAGTGCTGCCAGTAGCATTAATGATAAATAGCGGGATAGTAGCAGCGATTACTAGCGTAATACTAAAAACCAAAAAGGGAACAATACGAAATAATATAGAGGTGGTAGTAGCCGTCAATACTTCTTTATGAAAAAGTTTATTTAGACTCCAATATGGCTGCCACACCGAAGGCGCGGTACGGTTTTGTAATTGGCACTTCACCCACCTGGTTATACCAACAAATAGTGGCGCACTAATTGCAAATAACAAAGCCTGGATTATTGTTAACCAAATTTTGCTGTGGTCCATAATAATAGAATTAAAGTTATAAAAATATAAGTCAAATAAACCCGTACATTACCACTTTGAAGATAAGCAAGTCTTTTGGCAAATAAAAAACTTAAGCGTTCAAGCGGCAAATAAATATATTGCAATATCAAATCATTTATATGAATTGAATAATTGATCCGATCAATATCTTTTTCGATTTTTCCTTGCGGGAGAAAAAAGTCAAAGAAAATTCGCCGTATTGGCATCGCAAAAGCTAGTGCGCTATATTGCATCCGTTGATTTATACCACCATAACCACAATCCCATGGTTTAACGCCCTTGATTTTAGCGCGCTTATAACTCAAATGCAGCAGATAATAAGTAGCTATACTAATAACTACGATCCCTACCCCAATCAAAGGAGCGCCATAAGAAGAGGTTTTAGAGTTAATAGGCACCAACCGCAACCAACTCTCAGTTGGCGGTAGTTGAGTTTTAATCAATTGCTCTGAAACTATATTTAATGCTGAAATAGTAAAGGTCGGTAAAATACCAAAGAGCAAACAAAGCAACGCCAAAAACCCCATAGCCAATCTCATTCCCCAATCAGGATCATGAGCCTCTTGAATACGCAACGATCGAGGTTGACCTAAAAAAGCCACCCCATAAACCTTAACAAAACAAGCCGCGGCAAGAGCGCTGGTTAGAGCAATAATAGCCGCCGCCACCGAAACTAAAGCACGCATAATCTCATTTTCCAGAAGTGGTGCTTGAATAGCAGTTTGAAAAAATAACCATTCTGAAACAAAACCACTAAATGGCGGTAACGCCGAAATACTTATACACCCAATTAAAAAATACCACGCGGTATGTGGCATCTTTTTTATTAAGCCACCCATGCGTTCTAAATCGCGCTCATGACCGAGGTTATTTATTACTCCAGCCCCGAAAAAAAGCAAGCTTTTAAAAAGCGCGTGATTAAGGGAATGATAGAGTGCGGCAATCAACCCAAGTGCAGCGAGCAGCGGCTGTGACAAACTTTTAAAAATCAAAGATAAGCCAAGAGCACTAAAAATTATGCCAATATTCTTTACTGAAGAATAGGCCAACACTTTCTTAAGATCACGTTGCACTAAGGCGTAAAGCATGCCAAATAAAGCTGAAACAGTGCCGATAAAAAGGGTAACCGCCCCCCATTGCCAATAAATATTAGGTAATAATTCAAAAGTAAATCTGATCAAACCATATACTGCCACCTTTAACATCACACCTGACATTAAAGCTGAGATATGGGAAGGAGCAGCCGGATGAGCTTTCGGCAACCAGACATGCAAAGGAACCACGCCAGCTTTCATCCCAAAACCAATAAGTGCAATAAAAAAAGCCAAATGCGCCATATTAGCTGTCAGGCTGACGCCATGCCATACAGCAAAACTCATACTACCAGTAAATTTTATTAAAATACTAAAAGCAAATAAGATGAATAACCCACTCGCTTGTGCCATCAAAAAATAAATCAATGCAGCACGACGATTAGCTGGTTGTTCGTAATGATGAATAACCAAAAAATAACTAGAAATTGACATCAACTCCCAAGCTACCATAAAAGTGATGACATCAGCAGCAAATAATACTAAATACATGCTGCCGACAAATAAACCAGTAAAAAAATACATGGAAGTCAAAGAACTCTGCTTTTGATTACTACCGCTTACATATCCCGGCCCATAGAAAGAAACGCTGATAACAATAATACCAACAACAATCAGGAAAAAGCTCGCCAGTGGATCAAGTTTTAAGCGCCAAATTAAATTTGGGAGAGTGGAGATGAGTTCAAAACTAAGATGTTGCGACAAAAGCAAGGCTACTAAACCAGTAGCAACCGCAAAAAAACCAGATACCCCAAGTAAAGAAAAGGTAACGATTTTTTGGATACGCGGCAAACTATGCAAAACGAGAGCTAACAAGCTCGAAGCTAATGCAGCAATAAGGGCATAAAATAAGTTCATGTTTTAAAAAACGATTCAAAATCAAGCTATTGACCGCGCCAGGGCACATATTACAAGGGCTATCACTCCGACCTCTATAGATGAATTGTGGAATTATTTAAGTGTGATGTCAATCAATTTGATAAAAATCTTTGGATTAATTTTATCCCAAAATCTTATCGATCGAATTTATCAATAAAACATGTTAGTATGACCCCGTAAATTTCGATTATAATTTATAAATGTACTATTGGTAATACAGTTTAAATTATAACTGCAGGAGAAAACAATGAATAGAAATCTAGCTATTGTGACCTGGAAAGATGTACGTGCCGATGTGTTGAAAGTAAACAAAGAGCTTGGTGAAATTATAGATGACATTGATCCTAACGATAACTATAAACTTATAAAACCCACGTATTTATATGGTGACATATTTGTAAGAAACGGAATAACTCACCTACCAAACAACAATAGGTTAGTTCCCGTCAGTGACTGCACTATTGATAAAAATATTCAAGAAGAGCTGTCTTACAGCTCTATGCCTTTGTTTTTAATGCTAGAAAAAAACAATGAATTTTTCTTCGATACTGGTCAACGAATTATTCCCGTATATTTATTTCGCAAAGGTACCTTATCTGGTGTTTATGAAACGATGGACTACATGATGGGCCGAAAAACTGAGCCCATGTGGAATTTCGCCTCCGGCTCACGCTCTATTTTTATGCTCCCCAAAATCACCGATAAAATTGGGCTAAAAAAACTATATCAACAATATAATATCCCCACCACAACGCAGGTCAAACAATTAACCGATCACTGGAAAATATTTAAATCTATCGCACAAAATGACGCCAGCTCCCCATCGTGGCAAAATACTATTCTATTGTTCGGAAAGAAATGGTTAGATAAACATAAATCAAAAGAGTGGGGACGGTTCAGGGATTACTTATTAAAAATAATCTGGGAACATGCGTATTTCCCTATCGACAAACATAAATTTAATATTTGCTGGGGAACATTTGCTGAAATTATTTCAGCACGAAGATTGCAGCCTAAACCATACCTGATCGATCAAGTAAAACATTTATTATCAATTGCTGTTGGTAATTTCCCTGGTTTTACGGTCATGGATAACTCACAAGATTCCGCTCCGACAACGTGCATACAAAAAGCCTTTGTCGAACACTATGAACTAAAGCAATATCTGCCAACTTTAATGCATCCTGGTATGTTACAGGACAAGATTACAACCTCTCCATATGTTTATTATTCGCTAGGAATGCCGACCATACTAGAAGGTTCACCATTAAAAAAAACAACCAGCACTCTAATTAATGATTTACGAGAAATCAATTTGCTAATAGAAACGATGCAAAAAAATTACTCAAAAACCAACTTAAAATTTAAATTAATTGATATTATTAGAAATACCGCCATAGACTGTTTTCATTATAAAAATGATATTTATAGCCAAGTTAGATCCAGCCCTGATATCGCGGTTGAAGATAGTAGCTTTATGCAGGATAGTAAAATGTACCCAGGCCGAGAATTCTGCCCAACCAGCCCTTTTTTTAGTGGTTGCATCAGATTATGGGATAAAACCCTTTAAGCGGGGCTGCTACTGAAGATGATCTGAGCCGCTACGTCCAACAATCTCTGCTATATTGCGGCAACAATAAAAAAATTATCTCTCCGCGCCTTATAAAACGGTTTAATCGCTTGCGGACCATTACTCCAACCAAAAGCTTGCACCGCTATTTGTAGAAACCATCACCCATTTAATAAATTTAAATAATAATCTTTACGTGGTGTTTTCTCTTGTATTTTTATTGTCTTATGGTTGTTATTAGAGAAAAGGAAATTATACAGCGACCACGATTGTATAATTTTAGTTAAACTGCTATATGCCTTTTTATAGTTTAACTGCTGGTCAGTATTTTTATTATACTGAAAATGTCTCACCACATTATCACCATCTAAAATAATGATGGCTTGTGTCAAAATATTCTGCTCTTTGATTAATAAGCCATAGTTAATGCCGAAAGAAGAATATTTATAATCTGACAGCATCGTGAGATTATCAATATCATTATCTTCACAAAACTTTTTCTGCGCAAATGGCAAATCTCTAGTTATAACAATAGGTACCACAACGCGATTGAAAACAACCATAATCCTACTAAAACCCCTTACTAATTCTTCAGTGCCAAAACCATGCACTGAATTCAAAGAGACTATTATTTTAATTTTACCAGTGTACTTAAATAAACTTATCTCTCTTAAGTTACCATCAACCAATACACAGTCTGGAGCTGATTTATTCAAAACCACTCTTTTGCCAAACAAAACCGAAGGTTGCACCGCACCTCCATCCCTTTTATTTAGCTTCATTGTATATCCTCCGTAATTATTTATTATTGCTGATATTTATTTCTAACACTTCCTTGCTGCAACTAATTTGAACATCTTGTATATGTACCTCCCATGGCAAACTAATCGTTTTAAAAAACCTACCTCGATGATGCTCGAGACTAATATAACCCTTATCTATCTTTGCATTATTTTTCCCCTCCCTTTCTGCCTCTAAGTCACCAAACTGTTCAACATAAATCTTAATATTTTTAGTTTTCACGTCAGGCATATCCACGGTAATAGAAAAAAACCTATTACCAGCATCAGCTGGCAAATAATACCCACTATTTTTATTTTTGAATCGATCATCAACACCAACAGTAGGAACTATAATACTTTCTTCAAACTGCTCATACGTTGGCGCCAAAAATTGCTCACAATGCTCTAATTTTCCCATTTTACATCCCTCTATAGCATTAGTTCATGAACACCAATTTAACAACTCTTCGAATCCAACATCTAAAATTTTATACAAATTAATTTTAAAAAAACTTTGTTTTTTTATTGCCGAATTTAAATAATGATAAAAACCCAAAATATTTACCAGTAAATTTAACCAGGCCATTTCTTAGAGATCATCAAATTAATAAAAGTCTAAAATGGCAAGCAAAGAAACTTATAAGCTGGACCAACAAACGAGAATCGACTCTTAATTAAAATAAGAGAGGTACACATATGAAGAACACGGCCAAAACCAGAGTTCTCACCTCACCTAAAAACACCCGTCCTTGGCTGACAGTAATATCTGCCGCCTCCTTTGTTCTTTTAATAAACTTGCTCATAAACCTAAATGTACTTACCCCATATTTAAGCAAAGAACTACACTTTACTGCCAAAGAAATAAGCACATTATTTGCATGTTATTACTATGCAAACTTCTTCTTTGTTTTTTTTGCCGGTATGATATTGGATCGATTTTCATCTCGAAGAGTTCTTATAATATCGTTTATAATAGCCAATTGTAGCACCTTAATCTTTGCCTTCACTAAATCTTGGCACCTGATGGCCATATCTCGGCTATTATTAGGGATGGTCGGCTCATTTAGTATGTTGATCTGCATTCGCTTAATACAACGCTGGTTCCAACACCATGCTTTTCTTTTCGTTACAAGCGTAGTTACCACTTATGTTGCCTTAGGCGGTTTAATAGCACAAACTCCACTAGCAATAATTATTCATAAAGTCGGCTGGCGTTTAGCACTTATATTAAACTTCTTGTTGGGTACATTATTGTGTCTATTGGCAATTAAATACACCTGGGATGATCCGCTCAAAAAAACAAATATCGATTTTACACGAACCTTAAACATTACTGCCATAAAAAATGTAATTACTAATACCCAAAACTGGCTGATTGGATTATATACCTCTTTAAGTTCATTACCGAATTTATTTTTTAGCGCCAACTGGGGAATAGCTTATTTACAACAAGCTAACTATTTTACCGAACAAAAGTCGACATTAATTATAAGCGCAAATATTGTTGGGTGCGCTCTTGGCCCAACTCTCATTGCTTGGTCAGCTAAAATAATAGACAACAAAAAAAGAGCGCTGCTTATTTGCACCCTCTTAGCACTGGTTCTCCTTTTAACCATAAACTATATTAAAGTAAATAACCTTGCCAGCTTCATCATATTATTTTTCTTATTCGGTATATTCGCAAGCGAACAATTTTTAACCTACCCATTGATATTAAAAAACAATCCCAAAGAATTAAGCAGCACCTCTCTTGGCTTTGTGGCAAGCCTGTCAGCATTAAGTGGTGTATACATGCCAGCCATCGGATGGCTAATAGACCATGAAAATAAACCACCTATCACCAATAACTATACTTATGCCATATTATTTTTGGCGCTGAGCTTACTAATAAGTGCTTTATTAATACTGTTCATAAAAGATGAAAAAAATATTAACTATTCAATCAAAAACAAAACGGTTTAATTTACACCTATTTGGCGCAACCTGAAGCAGCAAAAAATGCCGCTCAAAATCACGCCGAACAGATACAAAAAATTTTCCAATCACTCATTCTGCATCATTCCAATTATCCAAAATTTCCTCTAACCATCGTTTATGTCCTTGCTCATCCTTCAAACCCTGCTCCAATATCTCCACAGCTTCCTCCCATATCTTATATTGGCAGAGTGTTTCATAGCCCTTATTAGTATCCTCTTCTATATAAAACATAACTTTTAATATGCCTTTATCATTGTCTATAGCTTGACCTAGCATTACTTCACCCTTAATAACCCACCGCTTACCAGTGGGACCTTTGACTGCCTCTACACCACGGGCGATTAAAATATGATTTATTTCTACTACATGTCGCTCATGCTGCTCGTTAAACCGTATTAATAGTGATTTAAAATCTTCATCCACCACCCTATCAATAGCGGTTTTATAAGCTTCAATAGCATCAAACTCTAGCTCTACTAATTCGTGTAACATACCAACAAAATCTACCTGCTGGCCACTCAATATGCTTTTCATAGAGTCCTCCTAAATTTATATTGATTGTTAAAAATCATTATTTAACCTGCTCAATAAATTCTCTGCCTAATTAACTTTCTTTATCTCGGCAAACCTAGATCTACACCTGGCAAATAACGCGCTGTTATCTTCTACATTTTTGTAGGGTCATGCTTAACGACAGACAACAGAATAGTCCCTCTAACAGCCCGCGGTTGTGTGACTTTTCTTTTTTGAAGTTCATTTTTGATCTTGGCAATGGTAACCGGACAATAGAGCTCAAAGAAGCTACCATCATCATTATCCATTAAATAATAAAAATTTCGACTTGGCTCAACCTCAGTTCTAAAAACTGCATATTTTGATCCACAATAATTAATAATTATGCCATGCCACTTCGCGATTAAAAACTTTATATCTTTTATCATAATTAGTCCCTCCATATAGCAATTAATAAAATTGGCAGATAACCCACAAACTAAAGTTAAACCCTATTAACAATTGATAGTTTATATATTATCTAGAAGCTGATATACCGCTTTTTCCGCCAAAGAAATAAGCTAATAAATTTTTTTAATGATTTTAAATAGGTTATTTTTAAGAGGCACTTGCGCTGATAATAATTTAGCATAGTTTATAAGAAACCTCCATGATTGGCCTGAAGAACAATAAGTTAGTTATGTTATGACAAAACCGATAGAATTCACTATGAGCTATTAAAACAAAAAGTTTCTATAAAAAATTATGGGGAGCGCAAATTGATGGCGCACCTATACTAAAATAATTTAAATCTAATTTATTGTTCATCGCCGTGAGTCATTTCCAACCATCTTTTATGTTCCCGCTCATCTTTTAAACCTTGCTGCAATATTTCTACAGCATCATCCCACAACTTATATTGGTTAATAGTTTCGTAAGCTTTATTAGTGTCCTCTTCTACGTAGGCCATTGCTTTTAATATGCCCTTATCATTACCCAAAGCCTTGCCTAATAAAACCTCGCCTTTAACTACCCACTGCTTACCGCTCGGTCCTTTAACTGTTTCTTCACCATGGGTAACCAAAATACGATTTATTTCTACAACATGTCTCTCATGTTGCTTCTTAAATTCGGTTAGTTGCGACTTAAAATCATCGTTAGTTAACCTATCAATAGCCGCCTTATATGCTTCAATTGCATCAAAATCTAGCTCTACTAAATCTTTTAACATCTCACCAAAATTAACGCGCTCACCATTTAAAATGCCACTCATAATATCCCCCTACTTTAAATTATTTAACATAACACTTACCTTAAAAAAATTTCTTCAAACTTCGTCAAAATTAATCTTATATCCAATCATTAAAGGCAAGCCCTATCCCAATACTATTTTTACGACAATTATAATCTAATAGATTATGTCCATACCCATGAAAGACTTGCACATAGCCTTTTATTTTTTTAATTAAAGGGAAGGACCAGGTCAACTTAACTGAAGTTAAATCCAAGCCATTTTCTACATTATAGACCTCGCCTGAAAATGCTTGATTTTGATAGTTATAAGCAACGACCAACCGGCCTCTACCTAAGTAACGAGCAATATTATTATTATATAAACTCATAGAACTCTCAGGAATAATATACCAAGGCTTAATACTTATAACCCAATTTTCTTGCGAAAAAACCCCCTCCAAGTAGATACGATTCCAACTTCGCTCTAAAGGTACACCGTAACCGTTTGATTCATGCATAAAACCCATATTTACTAACTGAAACCGCCAATTTCCAATCAGGCGAGTGTCCGTATTAAAAGAAATAAAAATTTCTGGCCGATAATCAGAGTTACGGAAAAAAGCATTATCACGATATACCTGCCAGGCGGAATTTTGAGTATATGCTAAAAATAATGCGTTATCTTTATGAGCAATATTATTAATTATTGGTAACTTAAAACTTAACTTAAAATCTAACTCTAAACGATGCAAGTACCCCTTTTCAGGATTATTTTGTATATATAAAGGACTATATGCCGTGGAATACGTTACGGGCAATATATAAGATGGTTCATAAAAAGATATAGCAAAAGGAAGCTCTAACGTTTTCTTGTCGTGCGCATATTTTTCTTCAGCAGCAGTTGCGCCCGCTTTCCACCCCCAGCCTGGCTCAGCAGCATAAGCATTTTGACCATAAAAAATAACTAGATAAAAAAATAGTAATCCCAAAAAAGTTTTTATAACGATATTGTTCATATTATTTCCTCCCACCAGTTAGTTAACTTAATTCATAACAAAAGTTAGTATTCCTAATATTTAAAAATTTTATAGTTAAATTTAAAAAATTAAATTACAGAATTCACTAATTTAATTCCTCACAAATTTTAGCTGATGATTTACTGCTCAAAAAACTAAAACAGCTTAAGCCTAAAACAGAAAATTGAAGCAGAACTCATAGTCTTTTATCATTGGTTTTGCTGAAGCTTGTAAATACTAGAGAATTAAAAATTTTTAAAATCTTAAAGGAAATTTATCATGATTTTCAGAAAAAGCAGAACATGAGGTTTAATATTATTGCTGGCATTATAAATAACCTGGATTTGATGATATAATCAAAATAGTATTATTTCTACCATTACTGGCTTTTATATGGAAAACAAGAATACTAACCTACCAAATAATTTGTACCTTTTTATATGGCATTTTTTAAAACCACATAAGTTATTTATTTTGCTTTTTATTTTTTTCTCTATAATTACTGGTTTCTGGGCGCTAATTAATAGCTATCTGCTTAAATATATAGTGGATTCTCTAAATACATTACAACTAAATATAGACAATACAGCTTCTATTATATTTTGGCCGGCGCTGTTCTTTATTATAAATTTTGAAATACACAATATCTCTTGGCGTGGTATTTCATATCTAAATTACAAATACCAACCAGTAATAAAAAATAAAATTATCAGCGAGACTTTTGAATATGTTCATAAACATGCACACCAATTCTTTTTGGATAATCTGGCTGGCAAAATCTCTAATCAAATTAACATATTAGCTGACAATGTTGAGCGCATTGTACATCAGACCCCCCAGCATCTTATTCGATGCGCTGTTTTATTAACAGCTACCTTCATAACCATGCACTATGTACATCCAAAGTTTTTTTGCGTTTTACTTGCATGGCTACTAGTATTTTTAACTTTTAGTCTACGTGCTTCTACTCGTCTCGTCAGTTTATCAGAAATACATGCTGACACTGAATCGATGATATCAGGAAAATTAGTAGATAGCATAACCAACAATAATAATGTCCGAATTTTTGCTAGACGCCTTTACGAAGTGTCTTATCTTAGAGAACCCCTACTTTTGACTAAAAAGGCATACCAAATAAAAGAAATATTTACTATAAAACTAAATTATTTTGAAGGCGTTTCAATTTCTGCAATGCTCGGATTAATGCTTTATTTCTTAATTCAATTACGAGCAATGCAAAAAATCAGTATCGGTGATTTTGCACTTATCTTGGGTTTAAGTATCGAAATTTGCAATATAGTGTGGTGGACAATGGACCAAGTAAATGATTTAAATAAAGCTATGGGAAAATGTAAACAAAGCTTATCTAAACTTTTATTGCCACTCGAAATACAAGATAAAATAAACGCTGTAAATTTATCGGTAACGCATGGTCAAATCGTATTTTCTGAAGTAGAATTTCACTACCAAGATACAGAACCGCTTTTTCAAAATAAATCTGTGACTATCGAGGCAGGACAAAAAATCGGTCTTGTTGGTTACTCTGGCGGCGGTAAATCTACCTTCGTAAATCTTATCCTTCGCCTATACGAGGTAACTGGCGGCCATATTCTTATTGACCACCAGGATATCAGTGAGGTTACCCAAGATAGCTTACGAAGTAATATTACCATGATCCCTCAAGAACCTTTATTATTTCATCGTTCGATCAGAGAAAACATTAGTTATGGTAAAATTGATGCTACCATTGAAGAAGTTATTGAGGCTGCAATGCATGCGCATGCTCATGAATTTATTAGTAAACTACCGCAGGATTATGAATCCCTTGTTGGCGATAGAGGCATAAAATTATCTGGCGGTCAACGTCAAAGAGTAGCTATAGCCCGCGCCATCTTAAAAAACGCTCCAATTCTTATTTTAGATGAAGCTACATCTTCCCTCGATTCACTTACTGAAAATTATATTCAAGAAAGCTTATGGAAACTGATGCAAAATAAAACGACTATTGTGGTTGCCCACCGCCTATCAACACTATTACATATGGATCGAATACTTGTTTTTGACCAAGGTCGAATTGTTGAAGATGGTTCTCATCATGAGCTATTAGAACATAACGGTCTTTATAAAACTCTCTGGGACGCACAGGTTGGCGGTTTCTTGTTAGATAAAGAGGATTAATTGGACGAAAATAAAATGAACAAGACAGTTGAAAAAATTGTTATGAATCATTGGCGCCAAATGATCGATAATTGTTATTTTTATCGCGGCATGTCTTTAAATAATCTGAACCTTAAATGCAAAATTATTTTAGATCCCAGGAAAAATCCGTTAAAAAATATGACGCCTTTATTCATAGGGTATAGTGAGCTTTTATTAAATCTTATTGAAAAAGGGCTAGAATTCAATGTTAATGATTTTTATGTCGAGCCATTAGAGAAAGTATTAAACTGGACAGTTAGCGATATAAAAAATCCCGGAATCGATTTTACAACAAATTATGCTGATGCCTCCGCATATGCTTTTAACTATGCTGGTAGCCAGCTAAAGCATAATTTTAATCTTATTACCAAGACTATTTATCAATGTGAAACTCAGCCCTATCTTAATTCAAAAGAAAGACAAAAGCTTTATCACATGACAAAAAGAATCCAAAAGTTGTTGAAACAGGAAAGGAATGCAAAGCATCAACCGGTGGTTATTAAAGTAAAAAGAAGTTGTGAGGCATTTCAAAGTTGCATGGTCAAAGAATTAAACTTGGGCAGTTATGATTTTTTCCTTGAACGGGTTATTAAAGAAATCAAAAAGAGCCCCGCGCTTTCTATAGATAGAATTGCTTTTTTCCTGCATCAAAAATCGCAAGAAAATAATTTTAACATTCGCCTTATTGAACCGTTAGGTAAAAATGATGTCGAAGAAATTATTAAATTCTAAAATATGGCCGGGGAGATACGCAATAATTATTCAAGTCTTAGAGGTACATGCGCCAAGCGCAAAATAGCGATTTAATGCACCAACCAAACTTAACGAAGAAGGAATAAAAACTTATGCGTTTATTGGGCTGCTATTACCGCATTTCCGTTACAATGCCCAAACACTAGAAGAATTTATTAAAGCATTAGCCAAAGTACACAAAAAACCTAACATTTTATGGACTACTCGACTCTCATAAATCAAACAAATTATAAATCCTTTTGCACATCTCCTATCATAGCGCTTCCCTAAAATACAGAAACTGATATGGCATCGCAGACCAACTTAAGGTAACTTGGTTAACTCCGTGTGTACCTCTTATTTTTAATCTTTGGATGCGAACCCAATCAGAACAGTCCAAGAAATAAATGTTTATATTTGTGAGATGCTGGGCGGAAGGTGCGGCTAGAATTTCACCTGTCACCATTTGACCGACTAAGCAAAAATTACTAGAATCATTGTTAGCAGTTAACTGCTTTATCCATTTTTCAGTCGCTTCTTGCCGCCATTTCTTATCAGGGTTACTAGGCACCACAATATCATCAAAATCATAGATAGTATAATTAGATAAAAGTGTTTTTAAGTATTTACAGCAAGAGCTTTTTCCACTACCGCTAGCGCCAATAATGAAATAAATCATACTCACTTTCCCACTATTTTTAAGATTATCTTGTTGTGTTATAGCCTCTCCCAGGTAACTAACAAGCAGTTATTAGATATTTTTCAAAACCTCTAATTTATGCTCCCTAGCCAGACTGGGACCTTACTGGCAGAATATGCCCATAACTTGGTGGACGCGGCCTAAAGCGCGTAAATGTAAGCTTAGATACCGCAGATGCAAAACGATTTGCAGACATCACTAGAGGCGATGAGATAACAGCGGCTTTGTATGCCATTGATGCGGTACTAGTGGCTAGCTTAAACCCAATTAAAATTAATCAAAGCCAATCAAATTAAAAAAAGTGAAGTTTTAACTGTTACCCGTATTGCCGGTATACAAGCAGCAAAATCTACTGCCTAGTTACTCCCTTTATGCCACCCCCTGATCTTAGATAATGCTGAGGTTGATTTATAAACAAAGCATGATAGCATAGTTGCTGCCAGTAAAATATACTGCACTGACTGCACTGGCGTCGAAATGGAAGCGTTAACTGCGGTGAGCCTTACCTTACTAACCATCTACGAAAGGTATTGTATGCTAAATATAACAATGCCTGGTTGAAAGCAATTATTACTGAAACAGAAGCATATTATATCCATGATAAAGCCAGTCACTCTTCTTTGGGTTATACTGCCAAACGTCGAGCACTATTTATGCCTGCTGGGACCATTTATATGTATCATTCGCGCGGTGGTGACTCATTGAATATTAGTTGTCGTGGCGCTGGTAATGCCGTGTTAATCAAAGCTGCCGCACCATATTTACCAGTTTCACCAGGAAAGAACACTAAAAAGATGGTGTATATAATGCAGGCTCTTAATCCTCAAAAAAACTCTAAAGGACCAAGGCCGTGGCACAAACTATGCTCGGGCCAAGCTTTATTATGTAAAGCTCTTAATCTAAAAATAGCTGACTGGGATCAAAAACAGTTCGATCGCAAAAAATTTTATATTGTTTCCTTAGGCCATAAACCAAAATGTATTATCCAAACTAAAAGAAGGGAGAAAACTCCCTTCTTTTTAAATGCTGTAAAAATAACCAACCAACAACTACCTTGCAAATGTAGTCATACTTTGGGCGCCAATGTTGCAGACTCTTCTTCCTGATGTTCTTTCTCGTCAGAAGCTTTGGTGCTTTCTTTTTTAGGAGAAACAGCTTTTTCACTACTTTCCTTCTGCTCCACCTTCTTGGTTTGTCCCTCTTCTACCCCGAGCCTACGATGAAGATCCGCATAATCCGTTGACTCAGCCTTTGCTGTTGGCTCTTTTGGTCTATCTTCCTTTTTAGCTTCTTTAGCA
>JAJXWM010000050.1 GCA_021781615.1 Pseudomonadota bacterium | reverse complement strand
CCGCTGCTAACCCTGGAGAGCGAAGCGAAGGTTAGTAGTCCGCGATAGGTGCGCATCGAAGGGCGTTGTTTGCTGTTGGCCCGTAGATGCATCGTGCCGTAAAGCCATTGTGGCGTTTCCCAGCCGCAGGGCGAATCGCGGCAAAAGGAAAACCTGCCGCGTAAACGAGTGGCATTTAGGGGTCAGGATGGCCTAAACGCTTAACGAGTTAGCGGCACGCTTGAAAATATCTGTGGTTTGCTAGACAAAGCCTTATAGTTTAATACCATATTAACCTCCTAAATCTGTTAACTTTTCCAATATTGACACGACATTAGTAGAAAATGGAGCGGGCATCTCAAGATATGCGAGCGAGTTTGTGGAGTCTCTTTTTTTATGCTTTTGCATAAGTTCTAATATTTCTTATAACCATTTTTTTATTAACAGGCTGATTAAGAGCCCGAAGATTGTTTGGTGGTTGCTTGATTTTATTTGATTTTTAACACGGGATGCCCGCTACTTTTGGCGTATAAAGCGCAACAATGACACACTAAAACCCGCAAAAGTCCCGAGCGCAAAAATGTTTTTTTATTTATACAAATACATTTCCTGCAAAATTTCCTTAGTAGCCGCCTTTGCTTTTCCCCCAGGAGATAGATCTTTTGTTATAAATGATTTACTAGGATTGCGTTTAAGATCACTAAAGTTGGTTACAAAAGCGTACTGATGGTTGCCTTGTATCAAATATCCAACAAACCATCCAATCTGAAAAGTGTTTATGAGGCTGATTTGTTTTCTCGTAACAGGGGAATAAGCATGAAAAGTGTAATTCTGCTACCCCTAATTGAAATGTTAGAAGTGGCTATTGTATGACTCTTTGATTTTACTGGTAGGCCGTGTCGTGATCTAACCGACGCCCCGCTGATTAAGAGCCCGAGAATTGATTGACAGTTATTTGATTTTTAATACGGGACGCCCACTACTTTTGGCGTACAATAAACAACAATGCGCAGCTAATCCACGCAAAAGTCCCGCAAAGATTTTTTAGCTAAATTTTTGTATTTTTTTAAAAATAGGAGCTTGGCTTACTTTAGTAACTTCTGGTATTATTGATCTCATAAGAAACGATATCACTGAGGTAGAAAAATGCAAAATGGCTCAAAAATATTATCATCACTTAAAGGCTTAATATTAATCTTCATATCTGCAATGTCTATATCGACACTATGTTTTGCCGAAGATGGCCGTATATTCTCAGCAACTAACATAACCGAATCAAAATCGGCCAGTAAGGGCGGTACTACCTCTCAAACATATTCTTTTACCGAACAACCATTTGACGCTATAAAATTAGCTGGAGCTTTTGAGGTGACGGCACAAGTTACTCATCAAACTCATACTGAAAATGTCGTTGTAACTGCTAATAATAACTTATTGCCATACATCAAAGTTTACGTAAAAAATAAAACTTTATACATTTCTAAAAGGGATGATTGGGAATTTCATCCTTTTAAAAAAATAAAAATTATGGTTAATGTTGACAATTTAGAATCAATCAAAACAAACGGCTCCAGCAATATCCATATAAATAATATCAAAGCTGATGATTTTGCTGCAGAAATAAACGGTTCTGGAAATGTTGTACTACAAGGAAATGTTAAAAAACTAGCAACGGAAATTCATGGGTCAGGTAAAATAGACGCTAAAAATCTTATTGCTGAAAAAGCTAAGGTATCTATTTTTGGTTCGGGCCATATCATCGCTAATGCCACACAAAAAATCGGCATTAATATTCAAGGATCCGGAACAGTTGAATATTACGGTGCTCCTCGGGAGATTGAACAATCTTTTAGTGGATCCGGAAAAATCAAAGCTATGGGAAAGTAATTATTAGATATTTTGTTTCATATAGGGGAGTGACTTATTTTACGTTATTAATCGTAAAAAATTCTCATGAGCAATTTTTGACATAACCTTTGAGTTTACCCCAGCTTTATCGAGGCTTTCCCACAACTCATTCATTTTGCCTGGGTGAGGTATGGCCATAAATGCATCTGGTTCTACACCATCAAAATCGGTGCCAATTCCTGTCGACCGGGGTCGGGTCCTGACAACCGACAGCAATGCTATTTTTGTATAATGTTGTTTAAGTTGGTAATGGCATTATTAATAGAAAAAGCTTTGGTTTTTAGTTTATTAATGCGACGTACAATTTTAGAAAAAGAGAAAAGGGGACAGGTAAAGACTTGCCCCCTTTTTTTATTTTTTCAATTAGTTCATAATGAATATTGTGTAAAGCTTAAGAACTGCTTAAAATTTTGCTTTTTAAGTCCGCATGCTATAAAATGTCCGTCTAAGTAATCTGGTTATGTTTCTGTACTTTGTTCGATTAAACTTAAAGTAATTTTTTAAAAGAATATAAGAGGGATTTTATATGAAAAAGTCGTTACAGTTAATTGCAGTTTTTTTTATGATGTTGACCTTGGCTTTTATGAGTCCTTGTTATGCCAAAGGCAGTGGTGAATCACCTGGATTTGGCAATACATTGGCGGTTGCTATAGGAGCCGGGATTGCTGGTATCGGTGTTGCGCTGCTGGCTATCTTATCCTCTAATAACGGTCAATCACAAACGACAGCAGCATCAGCAGTATTGAATGCAAGCAACATGGTGCCAGGTGCAAGTGAGCCGCTTACTGTTAAAATTACGTATAACGGTGGCACCTCAAAAATTATTACATTAACACCAGGAACCTCAATTAGTTCTAGCGATCCTAGTGTAGTAGCAATTAAGGTAGTTCCGACAAATAAACCTCCCGTATCCGGCATTGCCGCTGCGGCAAGTCAGTCTGGAACAACTGATACAAATATTCTTGTTGCTGAAGCAAAAAAACCTGGAACGGCTACCCTTACCATAACCATAGATGGCATCTCTACTAGCACAACAGTAACGGTATCCAATGTGGTTTTTGGCAACTCTCAAGGACTGGTATATATAGCCAACCAACCTCTTCCAGGAAAATCACCAATTATTACACTTGATACTGGCAGCGTAAATTCGGTAACTACGGATATTGATGACAATATTTATGCTGGAACAGGAGAGGGTAATGTTTGGAAATATGATACCTCCTCTGTCAACACTAATAATACTTGGGTTAAACTAGGCATGACCACAGCAAGTGGTGGCGCCCCATTAGACGGCTCCGCAGTAAACTCAGTAGTAGTAGATGGAAGGAAAAATGTTTATGCGGGAACAACCAATGGTAACGTTTGGAAATATACTAGTAGAGCTAATACTTGGAGCCAGTTGTCCGGCAGTGGAACTGGGGGTACTTTAGATGGCAGCGCAGTAACTTCTATTCTGATCGTTGGCAGTAGCATCTATGCTGGTACAAGTAATGGTAGTGTTTGGAAATATAATAAAGATAGCAACAGCTGGGATCAACTGCCTGGTTATGGAAATAGAGGTACCATAGATGATAAGACTGCCGTAAACTCTATCGCAACTGATACTAACAACAATATTTACGCTGGCACCGCAGGTGGTTCTGTTCGGAAGTATATAAACGGAGAATGGGAAGTACTAGTGGACAGATTCACTAGTTCTGTAAAGTCTGTAAGTTCAGTAGCTGTAGGAGACGACGGCACTGTTTATGCTGCAGTTGGCAACATCGTTTATAAGGGTAGTCCTGATTCCTCCTCTTGGGACAAAATAGCTGTTTTAGAAAATACTATAAATTCAATAGCGGTAGATGATAGTGGTAACATTTATATAGGAGATAATGGTGGTAAGGTTACTCTTGTTAAGATAGCTTATAGCAGCTTTTATATCAAAACTATAACTATGTCTGACAACCCAGTAAAATCAGTAACAGTATGTAACAATGCAACTGTTTATGTGGGAACAGGAGCACTTGGTGGCAACAACGGAGGTTTAGTTTATAGCGCCAATACTAATATTGTTAATTGGAACACAGTAGGCTCAAATGCAGTAGATGGGACTTCAGTATCTGCAGTGGAGACAGATAACGATGGTAATTGTTATGTCGGCACATATAGCAAAGCTGTTTACAAATGGAATTATAATAATAAAGAATGGGAACAAATGGGAGGCACCTTAGATGGCACTGTAGTAGCAATAGCGATGTATTACACCAAAGATATCATTTATGCTGGAACAAGCAATGGGAGTGTTTACCAATACAATAGCGCTAATACTAGTTGGGACTTTTTAGGTAATCAAGCTGCTTTAAGTGGAGGGGTATCTTCATTAATGGTGGATAATAATGGTATTATTTATGCCGGAACAATAGAAACTGGTGCCAATGGAAATGGAAATGTTTATAAATACGATAGTGGTAGCAAGAGCTGGAATCCTCTCAGTACAGGTCTAGATGGCACTACAGTCTACTCATTAGAAATAGACTACGATGGTAATATTTATGCCGGAACAAAACAAGGCAATGTTTCGATACTTAACCTCTCCTCTTCCTCTTCTTGGGGCCTTTTGGGTAATTTATTATCTAACGGCGGTAGCGCAGTATACTCACTAGCTGTGGATCATAACAACTATATCTATGCGGTAACAACTAATGGTTTTGTTTGGCAATGGCAAAGCAGTAGTTCCAGTCCCAGCTGGATAAAACTTGGTGATAAACAAGTAGATGGCTCAATAGTAAACGTAGCAGTAGTAGATAGCAACAATAATCTTTTTGTTGGAACAAACTATGGAAATGTTTTCGGATATAATGTAAGTAGCACTGTATGGCTCAACCAACTATACGGCAATGGATCTTCTGTAACAGACATGACTAATGATGCCAAAGAATAGATAAAAGGTGTCAAGTACTTGCCGCATCATACCCCACAAGTTAAGCTAAAGATTTTCCAATTAATCAAAGAATTGATTAAAATCTTGTTTTCTACACTTAAGTAGTTATTTGATTTTATTTTTAACGTGGGACGCCCACTACTTTTGGCTTACAAGTAGCAACAAAGCGCAGCTACTCCCACTTTTGGCTTACAAGTAGCAACAAAGCGCAGCTAATCTACGCAAAAGTTCCGCAGAAAGGTCAAATGTTGCAACCTTACATATTGCTACAGCTCCTCTCTATGTTTTTGATGCTGCTCATCCATTATCTCATTAAGCGCTTTATTTATTGCTTGTAACCAGTCTCCTTCTAAATACTTTTTTGAATCCATTTTAATTTTTGCTATGATTTTTTCAAGCGTTTCTTTATGCTTAGAGTGTAGTTCTTGTTCAAAGATTTTTATTTTTTCTATGTCACAATTGTAATCATTAATTAGGAAATCAGATGTACAGAAACAGTTTTTATGAAGCTCTGGGTAATGATACTGAAAAGCTTTATAATAATCATAGCGGGCAAATTTATTATCTTCTGATAATTCCCAAACCGCATTATTAGGCGCTACTGGCAACCCCAAGTATCTCCACATTCCAATATTACGTTCTAGATTATAATCGCTGTAAATAGCATTATTAAAATCATCAAAATCTTTTTCTTGCATTTTTTTCAGCAGAGGGGTAGTAGAAGAAAATTTCTTATAAATGCTACCCCATAAATAATAACCATTACCATCCGTATTTTTTTTAATTAAAAATTTTGTTGGTGGCACTAATGCATGGCCATCGATCCTCTTATGAAGCTCAGCTGCAACAACACTTGCTACGGCTTTATAAAAATCCGTCATCCAACTGTTTATATAAAAAACAACCCACACTGCACCAGGATTTTCTTTCTCTATATAAATGGCGCAGTCAACACACGAAGTATGCAATCGTTGCAAATTATCAACATCTAAAAAATAGGAATTATTACTTTTTGTTTCGTCAAGTTGATCAGTTATGTGCAAAGAATTTGCATTGGCTGTAGTAAAAAAAACACCACATATCATAGGGAGCACTATTTTTAGCAACTTACTGTATTTTAGCGAAAATTTTATTTCGGTTTGAGTAAATAACATAATACTATCGCTGTTTAGCATAAACTTATATTCAACTTTTATTATAGTATAGCAAAATTAGAGGCTTGTCATACCTATTAGGAGCGAGTCAGTACTTATGAACCTAAAAAAAGCAGTTGAAAAAAATTCATTTGTTAATTGCCTGAATAGTATAATTTTCATATAAAATAGGCAGTTACCATTTTGGTGAGGCTCAACTGCTTCGCACTTAAAAAGTTATTTTATTAAAATTCAGGGTGTTACGTAAAAAAAGAATCACGCTTTTTGATAACAGCTGCTTTTTTAGGAATGAACGTAAGCCGCTAATAATCCCATCTATAACTTAAACCCAGCTCATATATGCTCCCGACTTGATTACAAAATAGAGGAGCACCAAATGGCTAATAAGTATCGAAACAAAGAACAGCAGCTGGCTATATGCGCTGCTTGGAAAGAAAGTAGACTGACTCAAACAGAATTTTGTCGGCAGAGTAATATTCGATTTTATGCACTGAACAGATGGCTAAGGAACGCCAGGAAAGAGATTCTCAATATTGGGAATAATAGTAAATTTGATAATGCGCCAGCT
>JAJXWM010000049.1 GCA_021781615.1 Pseudomonadota bacterium | reverse complement strand
CCTGTTGCCGGGATGAAAACCCGGTGTCCTAACCGCTAGACGATGGGACCGTTAAATGGACTGGCATATATTACCATAACAGAGGCGATTATATGAAATCCCAGGCCATTAAAAGCCTGGGATATTTACACGTATTTTTAAAACTCTAGATTGTATTTTTATTTAGCGGCTAGTTTACGACGAATGAACAAACTGTAACCTGCAGCTCCTGCGACACTGAACCCTGCAAATGCTGCCACTACATTACCAGGACCAGTATTTACTAGTTGTGTGGGTGGTTGAGGAGTTACTGGAGGGGTTGGTGGAGTTGGAGGGGTTGGTGGAGTTGGAATCTGGCTTACTGCCACCTGATAAACTACGATAATTCTGTAGTTGTAGCAGCCCCACTGATAGCCAACCTGGCCAGGTTGCGGGAAGATTGGGTTACCGATATTAGTCGTGCTGTTAATGGCGCTGTCAGGTAGTGCGTTCCAGGTTGGTGATGCGACATTTAAGGTGTAGTTAACTGAACTTGGGACAAGTGTTAGCTTAACTTGCTGGCTATTGCTACATACGAGAGATGCAGTATCACTAACGGTAGCTGCTGCATTGTCTGCGCTAACAGTTGAAGTAAAGTTGAAAGTCGAGTTGTTGGTATTAACACCAGGCGCTGATATGTTTAGCTGAGCGTTCTTAGCTACTGCCGGACCTGATCCGTTATAGTTGTATTGAGAGAACGCATTGTTATGGATATAAGTCCAGACATCAAACTTACTACCTGGGGTACAAACATTAGTTAAGCTCCCGATCTGTAGCGGTGGGTTTGTAACATTACTAGTATCAACTCCACTTACATCCTGACGGATGCGCACAAAGTTTGCTTCATTCCCTAAGGGTACTGGCCCACTTAGCGAATTAATTCCTGTTGGGTCATTACAAATATCGTTAAAAACTGGGGTGTAGCTAGTGAAGAAGTTGCCACTAGAGTTGTACTGAAAGCAAGGTGGTTGGCTGGTTGTAGCACTAGCACTGCCAATAGACATAGCTCCTGAGGCAAGCACAAATCCAATTACTAGAAATGATCTTAGATACTTAATTAAACGTTTCATTATTAATACTCCTTATAGTGGTCCTTATTAACCGCCGATTCCGGGGTCGCCACCTTTGCTAATCGTTGTCGTAGGTGTAGGTACGTAAATCGTAGTAGTTGTGGTAGTCGTAGGTGGAACTGTGGTTGTGGTAGTTGTGGTAGTTGGAGGCGCAATTACTATGATTTCCTTTGTCTTATGCTCAGACTCTATCTTTTGTAAGGCAATGTTGCCACATTTCTGAGGTATAAGAATGTCTATCTGATCTATTTTTTGATCAATATTGATTACTTCTTCTGTAACAGCACCTGCTTGGTTCTTAATGAATTTTTCAGACTTTGTAGTATTAACAATTTTTGCGTCCACGCAATACGCAGGCGCTCCATTTTTAAACCTTGGGTCAGCAAATGCAACATTGTAATCAATCTCGTTACCGCCAGGACCAAAAACCATTGCGATAAACTTTTCGCCAAAGTTCATGGTGCATCCGCGGACTTGATTCTTACGAGCGTCTGTTTGTACTGCCTGAATCTCAGAGCTACTCAAACCTTCTCTTTGTAGTACTTGGTGACCTAAGTTAGAGTCAATCAATCCTTCGGCTTGGCTAATACTGTGTACACCACCATTAATTAGTGGATCGCCACCCAATACCGTCCATCCGCTAGCTGAAATATGGTGGGGTTGTAGCTCAGAAGCTATGTTAGGTGTCGCTATACCAACTCCAGCAACCATAGCTAAAGCGGCTGCGGTTCTCCCAATAGGTCCTTGTTCCATATTTCTCATACTAGAAAACTCCTTACTTGAAATAGAGTACTGTTAATCTCTGCTCTCAAAGATTTAGTTCTACAATACCACTAGAGTTTACTTTTGTCAAACTAGTTTTGTTATAGGTATCTGCTTTTTTAGTTTCTTAAACAATTCTTTAGTTTCTAAATTCTATACTGGTTCTATAGGGTGATATTAAGCAACTTCAAGTGACTTTTTAGGAAAGCTAAAACCGAACGTACTACCCTTGCCTTCTTCAGTTTCAAAAATTAAGGCCCCGCCTTCTGAGATAATAACCTTCTTAGCCATGAATAATCCAAGTCCAGTTCCATCAGGTCTGGCTTTGCGAGCATTACCGGCTCTGTAAAATTTAGTAAATAAATGATGCTGTTCATGCTTTGGCACGCCGATGCCGTTATCGATAACGCGGCACTCAACCGCTGAAGAAGTTTCGCTTAAAACAACTTCTATCTTCCCGCCTGAGGGTGTGTAATAGATTGCGTTGTCTATAAAATTCATTATGACCTGGCGGGTTTTAGCATCATCTAGCATGAGCTGCGTTATATGGTTCGGCTTTTCGTACTTTAGCTCAAGGTTTCTCGATTTAGCGGTATCTATCAGTTGATCAACCTCTTCTTCAACAACCTTTGCAAGATCGATTGGCGTTCTTTCTATAACAAACTTCCCTGTTTTAAGACGAGAAACGTTGAGTAAATCTGATATTAAAAATACCATGCGTTGTGAACTTGAATAAGCCTGGTCAAGAAGCTGTTTCTGAACGCTTGTGATATTACCGGCATCGCCGTCAATAACCATGCTAATATTCCCCTTAACGCTTGTCAGTGGTGTTCTTAGCTGGTGAGACGCCATACTCACGAAATCGTCTTTAGCTTCATCTAGAGCGCGCAGTTTATCGTTTGCCTTTCTTAGCTTAATAGTTGCTTCGTTTACCCTTTGTTGTAGTGTGGCATTAAAGCTAGATATCTCCTCATAACTTAGAGAATTTTGAATACCCAAAGCAAGCTCGTTAGCAATAATTTTTATTAACCTAATGTCCTGTCTTGAATATGCATTGCCGTTATTTTTTTCTCCAAGCACAAGCCACCCAATTGGGTATTGCTGATGGGATTGTTTAGTATCAAGTCTAGCTAAGATTGCTGTTTTATTTTCTTTTAATAAACTTTCTAGCGAATCGTTATCTTTTAATTCCTCTCTATAGACAAGCTTATAGGCCGAAGCTTTTAGCAGTAATTGATTAATCGCTTTTCCGTCTAAGTATTGTGGGCTCTCAGGCACAACCCGTGAAATTTGGCTATTATCACCGCTAATAACAAAGCAAGAGAATTGAGACTTTAAGTTTTCGTTTAATATTGCACTCGTACTATTTAATAATCCTTTTAGATCTAGTGTGGATACTAGAACCTGATTTAACTTATCTAGGAATAATTGCGGATCGTAGGCATCTTTAAAAAATAATCTATTGGTAATCTTATCGAACAGAAGCTTGAGTGGGCGGAAGGTAAGTACGGCGACTGTAACAACAGCTATCTGAATGATGGTTCTCGCGATAGCCGAGGATTTATTGGGTGGTAGTAAAATATCGGTAAGCAGAACTGGTATTGCACCATACAGTACACCCATAACCAGCAAGCTTGCCAAATATGCAATTGAGCGTGCAACATAAGCCCGGATATCAAATAACTTATGTCTAAAAATTGAGTTGTAGGTTAACATTGCAAAAAACACAAGCGAAACCGGTGTTAGAATTTGCGACCATTGATCTTTTGCAAAGAAAATAAGTCCTACTAAGTTGATTAACACAGCAACCATGAGTGCCCGCTTCAGCGATAAGATAGCTTGAGCATTCTCTTTTTGCTTTATTTTTCTCTTCTGTTCTTGATTTAAAGCAATGATTGCAACGATGAAATCCAAAAAGACTACGGCGGTAATCATTAGATAAAGGGGAGAACTTGTCGTGAATGCAATTCCGTTATTAGAAATCGATAATTTTAATTTATCTATTGGCGTTAAGCACAGCAAACCTATTAATGGGCCAATGAACCCGAGCGTAGTAAGCAATATGTTTTTTGCATTTCCAATCTGTTCTTTTATAAAATTGCTCAACGATAGCGCAACTATTCCAGCAAAAAGCAACGAAACTTTTATTAACTCTACTGAGAAAGAATATTTATTAAAGAAGAAGTATTGGGCAAAAAATTGTGGTAACAGCCAGAGAATGCTTGCTATTATCATAATCACAAAGTTTCGTGATTTTTGTGCTGCGCCACTAATCAGGACGACCACCAGCATAATCAGCAACATAATAGATAGTAAGTAGATTACAAACTGGATTGCGTGAGATATTTCCATATACCAATCAGTGAGTTATTACCCCTATAATAAGCTTAAACATCTTGCTCAACAAATAACTTTATGTATCGCCTACTCCTTATTTGGATAAAATTATCATTTGAGTCACCACGGTGAAATCGTATACTTTTTATAATATTCAACGGCCGAGAAGTCGGCCTTGTGATTCTTTATCCCTTCTACCCCCATGTCTTGCATTGCGTTAAGCTTAGTGACACCTTGCTCATATAATTTATTGGCAGTGATATAAACTAGGAAATCGAAAATTCTATTAAAATCTGCGTTGTACTTTATATGATTACCGATTGCAATTTTATCTTTGGCATGAGGTATTTGATAAATTGATATACCCTCTAGCTTACCGTTGATGAATACACCAATACACTTGTGTTTAACGAGTAAGATATTCTGTATTTTTAGAAGTTTATCAATGGCTTGCCCATCATGTTTGTCTGGGTCATTACCCTTTGAGGAGTATGATCTTATTGTCCAACCATGAATACTGTTAACAATTAATTTAACATCAGCAGTTTTAAGAAGATCGAGATCTTTAGTTTCGATCGAGTCGCCATATTTTTTAGTAAAATAATTTATCCTGTGTCTAAAGTTCGCATAGCGTTTCCCTCTTCTCGTAAGTAGAGAGTGAACGTCAAGGATGTAGTCGTTATTTAATTTATCCTCACTTACATTGAATTTTTTGGACTTGATCCCTTTTACGAAATAATCAGGGACCATTACTAGCTTGTCTACGACACCAGAATTAAATATTTTAGATAGCGTTGCATCGGCAGATTTTTTACCAACAAGCATATAGTGAGGTTTCTTGCTTTTACCATGATAAATTGAATCAGTTATTTTAAATAAGATATTCCCTTTAACCCAACTGAATTCTATCCCTTTGCTGCCTTCGTCCCAAACCAGAAGGTTATTAATTGTGTAATCAGCATGCTGTCGTAAGGAATACAGAAGACTTTGGTATTTTTTAAAATCTTCTGGTTCAAATTTTTTAAAATTAGGGAAGGTATTTTTTTTCAATTTGTATTTCCTTAGGTGCGTAAGTAGAAATAATTCATTTGGTCGATTTTATATGGGGCCGCGACGGTTTTTATATCTGGGTTGCGCACGAGAGTTCTTTGAGCCAGATAGTTAATATAAATAGAGGATAGGTTAGTTGTCTCGTAAATCACAGTGGTGGGTGAGTTTGTTGCCAACCGAGAGTATAAAAGTAACTTCATGACATCAAAGGAAAAAATCTGCGCCTCGGATGAATCACTGATTACGTCAGAAAAGTAGTAAAGGTCGTTGAGATCTAAATCTGATTTTAGCGCCTGTAAACTTGATGATTCGAAATTAAGCCATTCGCAGCTATCTATATCATCAGTCACCGTAGAGAAGCAGACCGGGACTCCTTTGTGGTACCTAACAGCAGTGTACGCGCTATCATGAGTAATCTGAGACTCAAAAAAATCTTTATCCTCTTCCATTAAAACTGGGTGGAACTCGCTGAGTATCTCACCGAAACCTCTTGAAGTAATCGCCCATAAATTGTCTATAAGTGCTCTGTCATTAATAATCTCTTCATGGCTATAAAGGCGAACACCTTCAGGATTATGAGGGTAGAAACTATTTTTACCCATAGTTTGTTCATATGTTTTCCATCCATCATAGATACCTTGGCGACCTGGCGCATTAAGTTCTTCGTTTGGAGAAAATTTGAAACTATATAATTCCATAGCGGCTTTTTTTTTATCTTCCTGATCTATTCTTGAATCAATAAATTCGCCACGCTTCAGAGACCCCAGGGATGAGAGTTTACTTGTCAATTCTTCAATCTCTTCCTCTGAATCTGATTCATTCTTCTCTATTATTATTGCGGTATCCTCAAGCTTAAAATCTGGTTGTTGTGGTAATACTACCCTGCTTTCTGAGTGCAACAACAAACTGGGCGGAGTAGCAAGCAGAAATATATTTTGCCTATCTGTTAGCTCACGACTCTTGGGCTCATTATAGCCGTCTACATACTTTAATGGCGCCAAAAGTGGATAGGATTGTCCATTAATCTCTAGTCCAATAGTATTAGGGTCGCTAACTAAAGCTTGGTATTTTTCAGGATCTAAACAACCAACTTTTCGATAGCTGTCGTATGAATCGCATAATCGTCGATAGTCATCAAAGTCAGCTTGGACTATTTCTGGTGATTGGCCAACTGATAATTTTTCAGATCCAACTGGAGGTAATTTTTCCATTATTCATCTTCTTGATATTTAAATAAAAAATGCAGTACCATCGGTTATCATTCAAACCTAGGTACTGCATATATCTGCTAAAGAACTAATTTGCAATTTAACATATGTATTGTGTAATGTCAAATAAGCTTAAGGACTTACTCCTAGAAACAACTTGTTTATGCTGTCACTGTCACAAAACTAAATAGATGAATAGCGTATGAGCTATTCCTAAGGGTTAAATTTGCCTGGATTCAAAACAACATCACAGCCAATATTGCTAAACCATACGTCCGTTTAGATAAAGTAGAGCCTGATTTTGCTAGATGTAAATGCTTATTTAATTAAATGGGGGCCATTTTAAAAATATGCTATTTAACTGCCATAACAGGAGCCATAGTTTCCTGATCGCTATATT